>CALKRW010000001.1 GCA_937989585.1 uncultured Porphyromonadaceae bacterium
ACATAATCATATAAATTTCAGATGATTATTGTTTTAGTTTGAAGTTTACAAAAAAAATCTCAAAAACCGGTAAAAATGGTTGGTCAGATAAATAAAAAATCGTGTCTGACGGTGTAAGGTGTTGCAATACGGCAAAAACCGAGGGGCCTCACCGGCGGGTGGGACGCGGGGTGGCGGAGGTACCGGATGACTGCTGCAGGCTGCCGGGGCCGAAGCCTCCGAAGTTGTTGCGGTTGCCGCCGCCGGAGCCGTTGACGGGGTTGCCCCATTCGTCGACGTCTTCCTCGTCTTCGGGATTGGTCTGCTGCTGTTCGTTCTTCTTGAGTTTGGGCTTGTTCTTCTTGATGTCGGACGGCTTCTGCTGGTCAAGCGGAATCTCGTAGGGGTTCCATGAGAGTTCGTTGTCCCAGTTGGCGCGTAGTGTGATCTTCTTGGGATAGTAGGCGACGTCCTCTGGCTGGAGTGATTCGGCCACGTTGCCGGTGGTCCAGGCGCCGTCGCCGTTGCGGTCGAAGAAAACGCGGGCATAGTAGACGTTCGGAATCACCAGAGGGAACATGGCGCGGTGGTCCCTGTCGACGGCGGCAGTCCTTACGGGATTGTCCTGACCGTCGAGCAGTTCGACGACCATGGCCGTGGTGTCGTCGGAGTTGACCGTGAACATCAGGTTGGCGTACTCCTCCAGTTTCTTGACATTGAGTTCAACCTCGTATGTGGATGAAGGAGTCCCGTAGACCGACATGACGGCGGCGGAATCGGCGTGCAGCCGGTATTTCGCTCCGGGTTCCCAGTCGTAGTCGATGCGTCGGTCGGTGAGCGGCGCCGCCGGCACCGTTATGATCGGGGGCATTTTCTCGGCTGTCCATGTGGTGTCGACGAGTTTCTCGAAGGTCCACATCGTCGAGTCGAGCGAGGCGATGGGCTCCGGGAAGCGGAAGACCAGCGGACGGCTCAGTTCCTGGTTGGTTGCCGTGAGAGTCTGTATGTCGATGGGCTGGATGGTCGGCACGGAGTCGGTGTGGGCGTTCTCGTCCTTGTCCTTCTTGTCCTTCTTCTTGGGTTTGGGGGCCTTGTAGTTGAATGCTATCGTGTCGGTCTTCCATGAGAGTTGCGAGGCCGTGTCTGTCGCGAGATACCTCACGCTCAGCGAGATGGAGTCCTGCGCGAGCAGTCCCGGGTCGGTAATCCAGTATGTCAGGGTGTCGCGTGTGGCCGAGGCGGCGAGCAGCGCCAGCGAGTCGAGCGGCCTTCCGGCCAGGGGTCCGCGTGCGACGGTGAGGCGCGGCAGGCTGTCGGAGGGCGCGGCCATGCCGAGGGTGATGCGCCGGCGGTCGGGACGGTCGTGGTCCTTGAGGTACTGAGTCCTGTAGTCCTCGTTGAACCAGGTCATGATGATGTCGTCGGGCATGAAGTGTGTGGCCTCGCGCGAGACGATGGAGTCTGTGCCCTCGGACGAGCGCAGTGTGTCGCTGACGTTCACGCGCTCGGATGTCGGTGTGACGGTGACGTCGTAGAAGGCGATGTCCTCGGTGCGGTCCCACAGGCGGTCGCGGTTGACGTCGTTGATGGCGTAGACGCGGTAGGTGCCGGGCTTGAGGTTGCGGACAGTGAACTGGCCGTACTGGTTGGTGCGTGCCACGCGCTCCATGGGAACTTTTGTGAATGCCGTGTCGGAGAGGTTGGT
Organism: uncultured Porphyromonadaceae bacterium; assembly: GCA_937989585.1. Taxonomy (GTDB): domain Bacteria; phylum Bacteroidota; class Bacteroidia; order Bacteroidales; family Muribaculaceae; genus CAG-873. The sequence goes on from CALKRW010000001.1 coordinate 1,685, forward strand.
GGTCACGGCCACGGTCATGCCCTGTGCCGGCTCGAGGGTGCGGGCCTCGAAGAGCATTCCCGAGATGCGGAGCGTGTCGATTTCGGCGCCTGTGGAGAAATCGAGCGCGAAACCGTCGATGATGTTGCCCTCGTTCAGGTCCTTGATGGCGTCTCCGAAGTCGATGGTGTAGGTGGTGTTCTCCTGCAGGGTGTCGCGGAACTCTACGGTCACGCGGTGGCCGAGCGAGCGAACGACCGGAGTGGAATTTCCGGCGGGCGATACGATGACCTTGTTGAAGGCGTCCTCGAGTTCGACGTTCTCGTCGAAGTATATCTCCATGCGGCCGGGACGGGCGTTCGTGGCCCCCGGCATGGGACTGGACCGGACGAACTGCGGAGGGTTGTAGTCGCGTGGACCGCCTTCGGGGCGGCCTATCGATGCGCAGGCCGCCATGATGATTGCAAGGACGGCCGCGAGCAGGGCAAGTATGGGAGTTCTGGCTGACATAAGTTATTGTTGCCGCAAAGGTACGAAATTAATTGTGAATTCCGTACCTTTGGGTGCCAGTGGGAGCGTAGAACGTTATTGAAAAGTGTATGTCGTGGAAATGCAGCGGGTGGAGAGGGCTATTTGGGAAGAAGGACAGGGTTGGCCGGCGAGGCGGTCGGGTCGGGGGCCGGAACGGGAATGCCGAGACGCGAGGCGCGGAGACGCAGGCGTCTGTCGACGCGGGCGAAGTAGCGCGAGACCACGATGGCGAGGATGTAGTAGACGGCGGCAAGAACCCACAGGGCGATGTACGGCGTGGTGTTCTCGGGAATCGTCGCGCCGTTTGAGTTCATGCGTATGAAGCCCTCGACGCCCCATGTGGCGGGAACGAGGTCCCCGCACCATATCCAGACCTTGGCCATGGCGTAGCGGGGCCAGGTCAGGCCGCTGAGGAACAGGAACACCAGCGAGGAGAACACCACGAGCATGAAACACATCTCGCGCTTGCGGGAGAAGAACACCGAGGCCTGGCCGAGGAAGGCCGTCGCCAGCAGAAGAGGAAAGAAGAAAATGAGTTCATGGGTGAAGTCGCCGTAATGCGGCAGGTCGAACATGGCGGGAACCCAGTGCAGCACATAGAGGGTCATGGGGACGTAGCAGAGGACGTAGCACATGGCGCGGCCGAACACCACGGCCGAATGTCCCGGCAGGTCGCCCTCCACAGGGTCGTAGCCCTGGTAGTTGAGGCGACGCTCGCGGCGTGTGCCGCCGATAAGGGTGCATCCCAGGAGCATGGACTGCTGCAGGATGAGGATTATGATGCCAGGCATGATGAACGAGGCGAAGCCCTGTGTGGGGTCACCCATGATGTTCTGCGTGCTCTGCACCGGTACGGAGGATACGGCTCCCGAAAGTCCCGTGGCGCCGAGCCGCTCGGCGGTGATGTCGGAGACCAGGTTCAGCTGCACTTCGGTGACAGCGGAGAAAATCTGGCGGTAGCGCAGCAGCAGTGACATGTCGCAGTAGGCCTCGACCTGTGGCTGCTCGAGGGTACCTATCTTTCGGGCGTAGTCCTCGGGAATGACGAAGTAGGCGTGGATCTTACGGTCGAAGAGCATGTCGCGGGCCTCGTCGGTGCTTGCGGCCTGGGTATAGATTTTCATGCTCTGGGTGGCGTCAAGCTTGCGTATGAGTTCGCGTGACTGGGGTGTCTGCGAGCGGTCGACGATGGCCACGGGAATGTCCGTTACAATCTCGGGGTTGTAGATGAGGGTGTATGTGACAGGATACAGCAGTGGCAGCACGAAGAAAAACAGCATGACGCCGACATCGTGGAAGACGACTCGGAATTCGGCGGTCATGGCCCGGGCGGCGTTGCTGAACCAGCGTATAAGCATTTTTTCTGAGAATTTATGAGTTTGGGGAAAGTCGGTCGATGCGGATTACGGACAGTAAGTCTGTTTCAGGCAGGCCCGCTTGAGAAGGGGCAGGGGAATCGCCGCCACGAGAGGAAAGATGATGAGCGCGGCGAAGTGAAGGCGCGAGTAGTATAACGGTGCGTCCCACAGCACTTCGGAGATGTGTATCTGGAAATAGTAGCGGACGGGCACGAGGTACGAGAAGACCGCGATCGGGCCGTACATGTCCTCGACCGGGAAAGAGAATCCGGCGAATGAGAATGTGAGGATGCACGTCAGGGCGCCGAGCGAGAACGCGAGCCGCGGGTTGGGCATTATCGAGCATATGAAGAGTCCGAATGCCTGGCAGGCGACTATGAACAGGGGCATGGCCAGCACCATGACCCAGAGACTTCCGGCAACAGGAAAGCGGAACCAGCAGAACATCAGCGACTGGATGCACCAGCCCACGATGGTGAATATCACGGTCTGCGGGAGAAGTTTGCCCGTGACTGCCGCGACTATCGAGCCGCCGGCTCCGCGCAGCCACTGTATCGACGTGCGGTATTTTATCTCCATGGTGATGGAGAAGATTGTGACAAGCACAACCATCAGTGCCACGAGGCCGCCTATGAACGACGGGGTGAGGTAGTAGGAGTAGTTGAGCCAGGGATTGCCGGGGCTGTTCAGGTTGATTGCGACCGGCTGGATGAGGGCCGGGGTCACGGGCGAGTCCGCGCCCATAGACGAAAGCTGCATGCGGACCATGCCGGCGGTAGTGGTTACGACCATGGTCTTGAAGCCCTTGAAGACAAAGGTTCCGGGCACGAAGTAGGTCATGTTGCAGTAGTAGTCGAGCGACGGACTGCGTCCGGCCACTGCCTCACGCTCGAAACCTTCGGGGATGATGAAGAATCCGAAAATCCTGCCTTCGCGTACTCCTGCCAGGGCGTCGGAATATGAGTCGTAATGACGTGTGATCTCGATGGCCTGTTCTGAATTGAGTTCACGGGTTATCTGCCGCGAGAGAGTTGAGTGGTCGAGGTCGACGACGGCCGACGGCGTGCGCGTCGGAAGGCCGGGACGCAGCAGCGAGAGGAAGAATATGGTGCAACCGACAGGCACGACAATCATGGCGAACAGGTAGACTGTCCGTGAGCACAGGCGCCTGCATTCGCGCCGGATTGTCGACAACAGGGGATTCATTTTGTTTCTTTTCGGTGGATGGTTGCGGGTGAGGTTAATCCTTGTACAGCGCTGTCATTCCGGGGCGTAGTCCGGGGACATCTCCGGAGGGACGGGCCTTGATCTCGAATGTGCGCGAGTCCCAGTCGCCGGTGGCCTTGGTAGCGCGCCAGGTGGCGTAACTGCCCTTGTCGCGGATATAGTATATCCTGGCCTTGACCTCCTTGTCGAGTGCGGGGATGCGCACGTTGATTTCCTTGCCCATGGTCAGGTCCTTCAGCAGGTCCTCGCGGACATTGAAAATCATGTAGCGGTCGTTCTTGAGGATGTTCATTATCGGAGAGCCCATGGCGACGAGCTCGCCTTCCTCGGGGAACACCTGGTCGACGGTGCCGTCGCATGGAGCGATCAGGTACGAGTCGTCGAGTACGGCCTCGACCATGCCGACACCTCCTCCGGCCGCGCGGACCATAGCGGCGGCTGCCTCCTTGTCCTGTTTCTGGGCGCCGGAGACGGCGAGGTCGAGCTGCGAGCGGGCGGCGTTGCGTCCTGCCACTGCCGCGTCATATGCGGCCTTGGCCTCGTCGCGCTTCTGGGCCGTTGTCACGCCCTCCTCGTAGAGACGGTTCACGCGGTCATATGTTTTCTGTGCTATCGTCACTGCGGCCTCGGCCTGGGCCAGGAGGTCGCGCGCGCCCTGGATTATCTGGCTGCGGGTGCCGGCGTCGACCTTGGATGACGTGGCCTCGGCTACCTGGCGGAGTCCCTCGGCCTGGCTGAGCTGGCTCTCGACGAGCGAGGAGTGGATGTGCACCAGTGTGTCGCCGGCGTGTACGGTGTCGCCTTCGTGCACATAGATGCGGTCGACGCGTCCGGCCAGTTTGCCGGAGATGCGTACGGAGTTGGCCTCGACCTGACCTTCGAGAAGGTTGTCGGGACGGTTGAGGAAAACAAAGCCTATTACGGCGATGACGGCCACGGCGGCGATGATTACGCCCATGGATATCAGCAGTGTCCTGGATGCGCGGCGCTCCTCGTCACGCGAAGGCATGGGATAGAGGGCTGACTGAGGCTTCTGCTCGGGGGCGGGAGATGTATTTGTCTGAGACATATTTTTGTTGTGATGTTGGGTTTTCGAAGAATGTTGTCTTGTTGTGGCGGACGGCTTATTCGGCGGAGACGGGAAGAGTGCCGAGGACCTTGGACAGGTAGGTCTCGCAGAGGTGTATGTCGATCATGGCGTCGATGTTCTCGCTGTTGGCCTTGAGCCATGCGGTCTGCGCGGCCATGACGTCGTCGGAGGTGACCACACCCTCGCGGAATCCGAGAGTGGCCACGCGGAGGTTCTCGTCAGCCGAGGCGAGGTTGGCGCGAGTGGCGGTGTAGGTCTTCATGGCCTCCTGGCTGCGGTAGCCGGCCTGGGATATCTGGAGGTCCACCATTTCGCGGGCATCGTCGAGGCGAAGTCGCATGACGTCGGCGTCTACGCGTGCCGCCTTGTACTTGTTGTAGTTGCCGCCCCAGTGGAAGAGGGGAATCTTCAGTATGGCGCCGACCGAGAACTGGCCGTCGAACTTGCGGCTGAAGCCGTTGAACATGTTGGGGTTGGAGAAGGTATAGGCGCCGATGAGGGCCACGTTGGGGAGCATCGACGACAGGGCCACCTTCTTCTGTTGTTCGGCTATGTCGATGCCGTACTGCAGTGCGCGGAGGTCGGGACGGCGGCGGAAGGCCTCGTCTATGTCCTCCTGAGTGACGGCCCGGGGCTCGCGTATGCCCTGCGCCTCCTCGTCAACGAGAGTCATCGGCGAGTTGACCGGCAGGCCGCAGACCTGGGCCAGGGCCATGCGCGACAGCACAAGGCCGTTCTCGACCTTGGTGAGGTCTACGCGGGCGGTGTTGAGTTTGACGTCGACGCTGAGCTGGTCGGCCTTGGTGGCCATTCCCTGTTCCACGAGCAGGCGGACATTGCGGTCGAGCGAGTCGAGCAGGTTCACGAAACTGACGGCGAGGTCGCGCTTGGCCTTGAGTGACACCACCTGCCAGTAGGCGCCGTCGACGGCATAGATTACGTTCTGTGCCTCGTTGTTGTGCATCTCGCGTGCCAGGTCCTCGGCGAAGTGGGTCAGACGGTTCATGGCGACAATCTTGCCTCCCATGAATATGGGCTGCGTCAGGGTCACGGCGCCGAAGAAAACATTGTGAACGTCGAAACTCGTGGCCTTGCGCAGGGTGTTGTTGGTGCGGTCGACCAGACCGTTGGCGGCCTTGAGGGCGTCACCGGCCATCTGCTCCATGCCGGGCTGCTGCAGGATCTGCCCCAGGGCCGGATACTGCTGCGCTATCTGTCCGAGGACGGCTGGGGAGATGTTCTGCAGGTAGTCGCCGGGTGACAGCAGGTTGATTTCTTTCTGATTGTAGACATAGCCTCCGGCGAAGTCTATGGCCGGAAGATAGGCGGCGAAGGCTTCGCGGTTCTGATAGTGCGCCTTGTCAATCTGGGCGCGCGCGATCATCAGCTGCTTGTTGTTCTGCAGGGCCAGCGAGCGGCATTCCTGCAGCGTCAGCGGACCCTGTGGCGTCACGGAGCCTTCCGTGGCCCGGGCTGCGGCGGGAAGGATTACTGACAGGGCGGTTATTAGTGAGATAAATAGTCTCATGGTCTTTAGGATCATCAGAGGAAGGTGAAACGTGTTTTATATATTTCGAATGTATCCGGGAGCGTGCGGCGCTCCTGAGTCAGTATATTTTATAACGGACGAATATTGAGGAAAGTTTAGGCTCCTCTTCTCATAAGTTTTATTGCGTCGGCAAATTTATCAATTATTGAAATCCGTTGTCCGGTCAATTCCGCTTTTGACCAACTATTAAACTTTTCATCCAAAAAAATGTATTTTGGCTCCATTTTACCTGTCTCCGTCCGGATAAAAACGGCCCCTGTCAGGAACAACCGTCAGGAAAAAGGCCCGAGGGTGGTTTTTGTGATGGCCTCGCTGGCGTTTTGTGGAGAAAAGTGGGGGTTTTGTCCATTTTGGCGCCCGATGTTTGCTTTCGGGTTCCGTGGGACGTAATTTTGTGGTGTCAAACGAAAATGACAGTATCAAGTTGAAAATAAAAATAATAATATAACTTAAAAACTAAGAATTATGAAAACTGACGAGACCCGCATCATCAACGAAGAAACTTCTCTCATCTCCGAAGATACCAACTGCATCGACAACACCGGCATGAATACCTCGGACACCACCATCCTCGAGGATGAGTCGCAGGAGAAGGCCGCTCCCGAAGCAGGGAAAGAAAGCAAGGCAGGACGCAACGCCGCCTTCGCCGCAGCAGGCGTGGCAGTAGGCGTAGGCACCGGACTTGGCGTGAGCGCCATGGCTGCCGGAGGCAGCAAGTCGGATGGACTTTCGAAGGCCGCCACCCCCGATGACGAGAAGACCGCCGACGAACTTGCCAAGAGCGACATCGTCGACCCGTCGATCGCTCCTGAAGAGGAGAAAATCGAAATGAACATCACCGAGGAACACAGTGCCGACTCCATCGCCTCGGCCGGAGCCAGTGCCGAGCGTGAGGTACTGCTGAATCCCGACCGTCACAGCGAGCCTGTGCGTGACGGCAGGGCAGACGTGAATCTTGTTGACAGCACGCCGTCTTCCGCCGTAGAGCAGGAAGTTCCCGTTGCCGTAGAGCAGGATGTTACGGAGCCGGGACTCGCCCAGGCCCCCGTGAACGTAAACGTCACGGTGAACATCGACGGACAGGAGGTAGCCGTGACACCCGTGCAGCCTGTTCCCGAGGTAAGCGTAGAGAGCATGGGCGTCATCATGGACAGCGAGGGCAACGTGATCACGCATGCCGAGGTTACTGTCGACGACGTGAAGGCCGTACTCATAGACCATGACAACGACGGCACGGTGGATGTGGCTGTCATCGACGCTGACAATGACGGCGTCATCACCGAGGATGAGATCGTCGACATGAGCGGCACCGGACTTACCATGACCGACGTGGCAAGTGTCATGACCGAAGGCGGCGGACAGTTGCCCGCTGACGACACGCTCGGCGACCAGCTGGCCATGAACGACGATTTTGCTCCCGACATGGATATTGACCTCTGATACTCATTCTCTTCTTTTTCTCCCTGGTCCAGTTACTCTTCGTAAGAAAGATACTCTTCTCTCAACTTGTGGAAACACACTGCCCTCTCTCCCGGGCCGGCACCTTGTCCAAGGGGTGCCGGCCTCTGTCATGAGGGCGGTTTCCATGCGTCCATACGCAGGCATGAGGCCATAGTTTGTTCCGTTTGGGAAAAATGTTGGCAGATTTGTCTGCGTAGATGGGTGGCGGTAGGGAAAAATCGCTAACTTTGCGCTCTGATTCCCCCACTGATTCAATGAAAAGAGCGTTTCACATTCCGGTCTTGCTCAGGACGCTTGCGACAGCGTGCCTGCTGTCGGTCGCGACACCGTCTGTCGGACAGATCATGGCCTCGCCGGGCGAACAGGCCCTTAATGCCGATTCGGTGCGCAGGGCATTTGACGAACGCCCCTACTTCGGCCTGTACAAGGACAACTACTTTGTCTTCGGCCCCGCCATCGGACAGAAGATCACGAAGAAGAACACGAATGTGAAGTTCCAGATATCAATCTCGCAGAGACTCACCAAGTCGGTGCTTCCCGGTCACACCTACCTTTATCTGTACTACACCCAGAAAGTGTTCTGGAACGTGCTCGAGAACTCGATGCCCATGACCGACCTGAACTTCAATCCCGGCATAGGTCTCGGCAAGCCCCTGTTCGTGAAGAACCGCTACATAGGTACGGCGCAACTGTGTCTCGAGCACGAGAGCAACGGCCGCGACGGCGATGCCTCGCGCTCGTGGAACAAAATCTCGTTCGGCGCCAATATCATCATAGACCCCATGCTGATGGTTCACGGCAAATTCTGGATACCCATAGTCGACGGCCAGAACAACAAGGATATCCTCGACTACAGCGGCATCTATCAGGTGGGAATGCAGATGTTTTCCCGCAACCGGCGCTTCACGGGGTCGGTAACACTGGTGAAACGTCGCGGCTGGAGACTTTCGTACAACACGATACTCGAACTCTCCTACCGGCTGTGGAAACGCGACAACCAGTATCTCTTCATGCAGTACTACAACGGCTACGGCGAGGGTCTTCTGGACTACAACAAGTTCCACTCGCAGTTGCGTTTCGGCATCGTCATCAAGCCAACGCTCTTCTCGGACTATTGACCCCGTTTACCCGGCGTCTCCAGCCTGAGACAAATCCCATTTCGCTCTTGATGATAAAACAGGCGATGCCTCACGGCACCGCCTGTTCTTGATATAAATCGTAGTTATTGCAGAAAAATTCTTTATCTGATAAAGACCTTGCGGGTCGTGCCGTCACTGTAAAGGACAATGTTCACACCCTTCCAGGGACGCTCGGACTGAACACCCTGCAGGTTGTAGTAGGCTACAACAGTGGCATCGGTGCCTTCAGTCTTTATGTTATCGACGCCTGTGGAGACTTTCGGGAAACGTACAGCCACGTCATCGTAGGCGAAGTATGCGGGCTGTGAGAAACCATAGCCGTTGTCGCTTGAGCCCTTGATGTTGAACTTGACACTGGTTATCTCGCCAAGGCTTGACAGGTCGAATTTCTCCCAGCCTTTCTGGATGTTCTCAGGACCGTTGACAAGATAGTGCTCGACTTCGCCGACCTTGTCGGTGCCTTTGTAGCCCATAGCCACAATCTTGACCCAGTCGTCCTCGCCGATGCTTGCGGTCAGGTCGTTGCCGTTGACATAGCAGAAGATGGCGTAGGTTGTGGGTGCAATCCACATGTGGTCGATTACGCGGGCCTGTCTGTCAGTGAAGAACAGTTCGGGGAGATATTCCTCGCCGAGGCCATAGCCCGAGTTGTCGGCATATCCGAAGTGGACGGCAAAGTTGTCGGAGCCGTTGTGGCCATGGCCGCCCCGGGTGACTTCGTCGGAGGCGTTGGCGTCAAGTACGGTCAGCTGCGATTCGTATGTGCCGTATTCCTCGACATTCGAGGTGCCGTAGCTGGAGATGGCGTGGCCGTGCGACCAGTAGCACCAGGTAGCCTCGCCGTCAGACCAGCCCGGAACACCGTTTTCGGTACACATGTAGTGTCCAAGCATGGTGTTGCCGTTGTCAAACCAGCGGTAGGCGTCCTTCTTGTTTGTGACACCCATGCCGTCCGGGCCGTACAGCAGCGGACCGCCGTACTGCGGATCGTCGATAAGCGATGACCATGTCGACTGGCCAAGGTAGTTGGGCTCGCCCTTATAGTCGTTGTCCTCGAAGGTCAGTACGCGGAGGGTATAGTCGTTGTCCTCCACAGGTTTTTTCTCATTGTAATAAGAGTCGTTCTCGGCGTCGTAGAACACTTCCTTTCCGCCGAATACGGGGTGCGCGTCGGTTCCGATGGTCTGGCCGAAGGGTTTGCCGAGTCTGTAGGCAATCTCGCCGGAAGCCATCTGTTCTGTGGTGACAAGTTCATAGCCGTTGGCTACATTATAGTCCTTGATTGCGTATGCATTCTGTATCTGGTCAAGTTCCGAGGCGCTCGTCGAGCTGCATGCTATCGACGAATTGGATGCGCCGTCGCCAATTTCGCCTACGTTGAATACGTTCCTGACGTTGGCTGCGCCGCCCTTGGTGGCAATGTTGCCGATGATGCCGCCATTGTAGTTGTGGCCCATGACTGTACCGGCATTATAGCAGTTCGAGACGGTCGATGTGTTACGGCCCATGACGCCGACAATGCCGCCGAAGTAACTGCCGGTTGCGGTGGCGCGGATGGTAGCGTAGTTGGCACAGGTGTCAACGTCGGCGTACTGGTTCAGATAGCCTACAATACCTGCCGAGTTGTTCTTGCCGGTAATCTCGCCGCTGACGGTCACGCCGGTAACGGCGGCACGCTCGGTCTCCGATACGCCCTGGATGTATCCGAAGAGAGCCTGATACTGTTTGTCGTTATTGATGTAGAGGCCGTCGATGCGGTGGCCGCAGCCGTTGAAGACACCGTTGAATACCTTGGTGTTGCTGCCGATGGGAGTGAAGGCATAGTTGCCGAGGTCGAGGTCGTTGGCGAGAACGGCCCTGGACTTGCGCTCCTCGGCTGTGCCGCTGTTGATTCTGTTGGCGAACCACTGCAGTTCGGCGGGAGTGGTGATTACGTAACTGCCCTCGCTGTTGGCGGCAGGCTCAGTGGCTGTCGTGCCGTCCCATGCAACTGCCATCTTTTCGGCGGGAAGGGTGAAGGTCTGTGTACCTTCGGCATCGTCGGCTATGGTGAATGTCATGCGTTCGTAACGGTAGCCGGGAGCGCAGGAACTTACGGCATATTGGCCGTATGAGCCTGTGTACTGTCCGTTCTCGTCGGGAGTAAGTTCCTTGCCCTTGTACGATACGATGATGGTGGAATCGGGGGCAGGATATTCGACCTTGATGCCGAACTGCCTGGCGGCTGTCAGGGGGATGCGTGCCTCGGGGACAGCGCCGAAGTATGTCTTGTGGGGAACGGCGGTGAAGTTGGCGTTGCGTCCGTAGCGGTAGTCAATGTCGCGGTGGTTGCCGATTGGGTCGCCGTAACCGTTGACCTGGATGACACCCTCGTTCATGACAATCTCGGGAGTTGCCACGACGTCAGTATTCTCGGGGATGTCGACTGTGACAGCCTGTGCCGAGGGCACCGAGCCGAAAGTGTACTGGCCTGCGCCGAGAATCAGGGCGGTGCCGTTGGGAACGCCGTTGTAGGTCACGTATGCGGACATGTTGTAGATGCCGGCCATCTTGTTGGCGGGGTGGAACAGACCCGAGAACTGGACCTTGGCCTGGTCGCCGGGAATGAAGAACTTGCTGCCGGGACGGCTTACGTTGACAATCTCGCGATGGCATGGCCTGGCGGTGAGCACCTGGTAGCACGAATTGCCGGCGGCGTCGGTGAGGCGGACAATCTGGCGTCCCTTCTTGAGCAGCAGGGTGTATGAGCCGTCGGCATTCTTTGTGACGCCGTCATTGCCGAAGCCGGTATATGTGGCCATGCGCTCGCCGATTGTCGGATAGGCCATGGTGACGTTCTCGGCGTTCTTCGGCGTGAAGGTGTAGTGGAATCCTTCCTCGGTGTCGAGGTAGTAGAACACGTCATGCTCCGAGTCGACATACTCGCCTGCGCGTTTAAGGGCACCGCTGTTGTATTCCTCGTTTATTTTCATCTCCGGCTCGACTGCCGAGGGTGTCTGGCCGACGGTTACGACGTATGCGGCGGTGTTCTCGGGCCAGATGGCGCCCCAGTATTCGCCGCCCAGATACGGTGTCTTGACGCCGGTGCTCGAGGCGTAGTAGTTCAGTCCGATTGCATCGTAGGTTACAAGAACAATCACTGTACCTGCTTTTTTGGCCGTGATGTCGGCCCATGGCGAGCCGGCCTTCCGGTCGATGGTGATGACTGAATTGTCGGGCTTGCCGTCCAGACCGAGGACCGTGTAGTGGAAGTCAGGCTCGATGAAGTAGTTGTTTGTGGAGTTGTCTGTCAGTTCCCATGAGCGCAGGGCGTGTGCCTTGAATGTGTCGCCCACGTTTAGGCTCAGGTGTCCCTGACGGTTGATGTTGACGAATATGTCGCCTGTCTCGTAACCGTCGTTGCTTTTCACGTCATGATTGATTCTGGCAGGATCGAAGGCCTTGTAGTCGCTCTCGTTGAAAGCAAGCACGGGACGCTTGGCCTCGTCGCTGTTGACGTTAAAGTATCCGGCCATGGTCAGTCCGCCTTCCTTGAACGTGCGGTAGTTGTACGTCTGGCCCATGGCAAGGCGGTATGTGAGTTTCTTCAGGCCGCCTTCAACGGTCTCTCCATTGGGGTCAACGGGTTCGACGGGGGCAAAGTCGACATAATGGTTGTAGCCGTACTTCTGACCGATCTGCATCGTTGCGTCGGCAGGGAAGGTGACGGAATAGTCCGTTCCCATGGGAATCTCGCCCTGGGCGGTGACTCCGGCTGTGAGTGTCGCCGTAAGGTAGAGGGTCATGTAGCCCTCGGCCTTGTGTGCGTCGGACGGAATCAGTTCCACGCGGTACGAGTCGCCGTTCAGCGCCAGGAACGAATAGCGGTCGGCTGTCGTGCTTTCGCCCAGGGTGATGGGATGGTTCACACCCTCGCGGCTGCTGACGCTGGCCTTGATCGTGTAGTCGCCGTTGCTGACGGTCCAGCCTTTGTTGCGTGCGTATGCGGTATTCGTGAGCACTGTGATCTGCTGCTGTGCCGAGTCGCCCACGCACACTTCGATGGTACCGTTGTTGACGGTACCGTTCTTCGCATAGCCGGTGATGATGTAGTCGCCGGGCTCACATTCGAAGGTGTAGATGAAGTTCGTCGGCTCACCAGTCTCGATTTTCTTGCCGGTGGCTTTCGACTCAATCGTCATTGTGGTCGACGTCCTGTTCATCTTCACCGTCAGATTGTTGGCCGATACCGACATGGGCGTCAGCATCAGCGCAATCAGTGTCAGTGATAGAAATTTGCTTTTCATTGAGTTGATTGGTTAGTTATAAATGAGTTATCGTTCATTTGCAATGAACTTACGGCCGTTCTGGATGTAAATCTGTCCGGGTGTGGGCTGTGTGATGCGCATACCCTGGAGGTTGTATATAGGGGCATTCGGGTCGGGGTCGGTTATCATTGGCCCGGCGGTGATGTCCTCAACGCCATTGAAGTGTCCGTCGGGAGGGAGGGCCAGGAAGTGCGCGGGATTGATGTAGATCTTCCACTTGCCGACATACCTGCCCTCTGGGGTCCACTGCAGAAGCGTGCCGGCGGCGACATAGTCGCCGGCATCGGTGGCGTAGATGTATCCGGTGTAGGGATTGACATATATGCCGTAAGGCATCTTCAGGGCCTTCAGGTCCTCGAGCACGGTGCCGGGCAACTCCTCGTCGACACCGCTCGTGCCGTTGTATTCCATCACCCTGACGGGGTCGATGGTCAGGTAATTGAAGGTGTACTCGTTGGTATAGTATGAGAAACGCGAGCCTATGACAAAGAACTTGCCGTCGGTGGTGGGACAGTTGTACGTGGCGGCACATTCCAGTTTGACAAAGCAGTCGGGGTCTGCCTTGCCGTCGAGCACGGCCTGGCAGTCGAAAATCAGAGTCGCGCCCATGACGTCATAATAGTCTCCGGGGGAGTTTATGCACAGGTACTGACCCACCTGGGACATCTTGCCATAGAGGTTGATGGTCTCCGTCTCGACGCTGCGCACTATCCTCATGGTCTCGGCATCGATGACATCGACAGTGTGCTCGTACGGATGGTCCTCCTGGAAGGCGTAGCCGCCGGTGTTCGCGACAAAGAGATGGCCCTTGTACAGGGCGATGCCCTCCGGCTCATAGCCGACCTCAACGGCCTTGATGACCTTGAAGGTCGAGAGGTCGACCTTGGCGACATAGCCGCGGGTAAAATATTCCATTCGGCCGTTGACCATGCACTCGTGGCCGTAGGAACTGATGTAGACATACTTGCCGTCGCTGCACAGTTTGCGGTTGTTGGGGACGTCCTCGGTGGCGGCAACCGCCGTGCCGTCGGGACGCAGATACTGTATGATGTTCGACCAGTTGATCGAGATGGCGAGCAGGTTGTCGTTGATCTGGATGATATCGTTCGGGGTGTCGCCGATCTTGAATCCGTTTTTCTCGCGGAACCATCTGTTGGTGACGTTACCGTCCTCGAAATAGGAAAGCTGGCCGTTGTCGGCCTGCCAGTTTCCCTCGTTGACAATGATGAGTTTCTCCTTGGCTACAGCGGGGGTTGCCGCTATTGCGAGCGAGATTGCCAGAGATGCTAATTTTCTGAGTATCATTTTGTTTTATTTTTGCCTATGGTGTACGAAAGCGAGAAGCGGAATGTGCGGCCCGGCATGGGATAGCGCGGAACGTGCTCGTACTGGACGTCGAACAGGTCGTTGATTTCGAGCGAGGCCGTCAGCCGGCGCCATGTACCCGACAGTTTTACGTCGACGTTGTCGTAGGGGGAGAGGATGTCATCAGGGTCGGCGTATGACCACATACGGCGCGACACATGGAGGTCGCTGACCGTCAGCGAGTAAGTGCGCCAGGCCACAATGCCGGTTATTCCGCAGGAAAATTTTGGAGAGTAGCAGATGGGCATGTCGTAGGTGTCCTCGTCCTCGGGGTCGGTGCGGTTGACGTCGTGCTGCAGCGTGAACGACATAAGGAGCGAGAAGGTCCAGTCGCGGGGCATGTATCGTCCCGAGACCGTGGCGTTGAGTCCGCGGCAATAGGTCTTGCCGTAGTTCAGCATCGACCACATGTAGGTGCCCTTGAGCGGCAGACAGACGATGCGGTCGTCAATGTGGTTGATGTAGGCGTCGGCCTGGGCCGACGCCGCCCAAAGGCGTGAGTCGTAGTGGTATTCGGCACCTATATTCCACTGACGGGTATATTCAGGCTTGAGATTGCGGTTGCCGACCTGGGTGTAGTACAGGTCGTTGAGGGTAGGGGCGCGGAAGATGCACTTGTACCATGCGCGTGCCGCGAATCCCCGGTAGTTATAGCCAAGGATAAATGCCGGAGTCCATTTCTGCAGCGGGTCGGCGGCTCCGACGTGAGCCTGCGTGTGGTCGCGGTAGTGCTGGTACAGCACCGATGAGGCCACGCTGAACCCGCGCCAGTTGGCCTCCATTGCCAGCACCGCCTTCTGGTCGAGGCGGCGCACCACCTTGAACCGCTTCACATCGCAGTCGAGCCATGACATGCGGGCGTCGTAGCCGGTGTTCAGGCTCAGCCATCGGAAGGGCCTGACGGCATAGGTAGCCGAGGCGTAGGCATCGTTCTGCCAGTAATGGTTGTCGGCGCGCGCCGTATTCTGGTTATCGGGATAGTCCGTGTTGTATCTGAGATACTCGTGCGAGTATTTCATTACGGCCTTGAAGTTGTGGATGCCGTCAAATTTCTTCTGCCACGACCCCTGTACGAAGAAGTCTGTGTCCCACTCGCGGCCCACATTGGTGTATTTGTCACTGAGACGGCGCACGATTCCGCCAGGGCATCCGCGCTCCGATATGTAGAGATAGGCGTGTGACGAGAATCCGCCTTTAAACAGGCCACCCTCAAGGCGTACATATTCTATGTCCGAGTTGCGGCGGTGTCCCACGGTGTCTTCCCACTGGCTCTTGTAGCGGAATGGATAGTCGCCCTTCCAGTTGAGGTATTCGGCATCGAGGAATCCGCTCCAGCCCTTGCGGGCGAACTGGGCGTTGGCACGCGCGCGCCACAGTCCGAACGAGCCGACTCCCCCGAGCACAGTCAGCGAGTCGCGGTCAGGCCGGCGTGTCTGCAGGTAGACGGTCGCCCCCGAGGCATACTCGGAGGCCGACTGGCACTGTTCCAGCCGGTTGGCGTTGTACAGCGACACCGATTCGAGTGTAGACAGGGAGTACTTTCCCAGGTCGATGGTGCCGTTCTGCGCGTTGGTAAGGCGCACGCCGTCAATGTAGACGCCCACATGCTGCGAGCCCAGGGAGCGCACATTGATGGTCTTCAGGCCGCCGAGGCCGCCGTAGTCCTTGATCTGGACACCGGCGAAGTACTTGAGCGCGTCCGCGATGGAGGTTGACGAAAGGGCCTGGAGTTTGTCGCCGGCGAGGGTCTGCACCGTTGCCAGCGGCTTTCGGTGACCTATCACCTCGACCTTGCGCATGTCGTATACGGTGTCGATCTTATCGCTCTCTTCGGCGTTCGCGGCACTACCGCAGACATCGCCGGCGGTCAGCAGTGACAATAATATAAGTGAAATAAAACGGGGTTTCAAAACGAATCGGTTTACAAAAGCAGTTAATAAAAAATCTCGGTGCGACAATCACGCATCGAGACACATCGTACTGCTTCATAAACTTTTCGCAAGCGGCAGACGCCGCAATGTTGGCAAAAAGCCGACAAAGTTGCATGCCCATAGTCCCGTAGGCGCAATTATCGCGAGGAGTCAAGCGCGTCTTCTGACTTATCCCGGCTTCGTTACGCCTTCCCAACCCGGCGATGGGGTCAGTGGCGGGAGGTAACGGGCCTTGTAAACGGGACTTACAGCAGCGGGTACTGTCACGGATTCTCACCGTGTTCCGTCGGACACATTCGTGTCCTTCGCTTTTCCTCGCTGCAAAGGTACAATAAAATTTAATTATCGTCAAACGGAACCTCGATTTTTTAACGTAATGTCAATACGGTAGGATAATTGCGTATGGTTTGGAATTCCGCACTTTTTACTGCTGTTGACCTCCGCCCCGGGGCAATAAAAGACAAGGCGTGCGCGTTATTATTGTCAGCGGCGGTATGTCCCGCCGCCGGGGAAAGTGTGTCCCCGTCAGAAAACAACGAGCAGTGAAAAGAAGCAGTCTGCGTACAGGCAATCTGTGGTACGCCGTGGCCCTGGTGGTCATGGCCCTCGGCGTATGCGGCTGCAACGCCCGCAAGAACAACACTGCCGCCGCACGCCAGTACACCGCCTTCATCACGCGCTACAATATCTATTATAACGGCGACAAGCACTACACCGAGACCCTGGCCGACATGGAGAAGAACTACGAGGACGACTACACCTCGCAACTGTTCATGCATCCCGCCGAGGCCAAGGCGCACGAGAAGGCCCCTCAGCCGTCGGGCGACTTCAACCGCTCGATCGAGAAGGCGCAGAAGGCCATCCAGTTGCGCTCGATAACCAAGAAGCCCAAGCGAAAGCCCGGCAAGAGCAACGACCCCGAGTACAAGGCGTGGCTCAAGCGCGACGAATACAATCCATTCCTGCACAACGCATGGATGATGATGGGCCGCTCGCAGTACATGAACGGCGACTATCTCGGCGCCGCGTCGACATTCTTCTACACATCGCGCCACTTCTCGTGGCTGCCCAACACTGTCGTCGAGGCCCAGTTGTGGCAGGCCCGCTCGTATCTCGCCATGGACTGGCTGTTCGAGGCCGAGACCATAATGAACCGCATCAAGCCCGACCAGCTGAACTCGCGCGAGGCGGTGAAACTCTACAATTTCGACTATGCCGACCTGCGCCTGCGCGAGAAGAACTATGCGGAGGCCGTGCCCTATCTCGTTGAGTCCGTCAGGCATGCCTCGGGCATCCAGAAGACGCGCCTTCGCTTTCTGCTAGGCCAGGTCTATGCGCGCCTTGGCCGCAAGAAGGAGGCCTACGAGCAGTTCAAGAAGGTCGGCGGTGCGAACAGCGTCACCTACCGAACAAAGTTCAACGCCCGCATCAAGCAGAGCGAGGTGTTCGAGGGCAATAATATCGAGAGCGAGGTCAAGGCCCTTCGCCGCATGACACGCTTCGACCGCAACAAGGAGTATCTCGACCAGATATACTATGCCATAGGCAACCTGTACCTGTCTCGCGGCGACACCACGAAGGCCATCGAGAACTACCGCCTGGCCGCCGAGAAGTCAACCCGCTCGGGCATAGACAAGGCCATCTCGCAGATAACACTCGGCACGCTGTATTACGACCGACACCAGTATGAACTCGCCCAGCCGTGCTATGCCGAGGCCGTTCCTCTGCTGCCGGACGACTACCCGGGCCTGGACACGCTTAAGCGCCGCTCGGACGTGCTTGACGAACTGGCCGTCTACTCGCAGAACGTCACCCTGCAGGACTCGCTGCTGAGACTGTCGCAACTCGACTCGGTGCAGCAACTCGCAGTCGTGAACAAGATAATCGACGAACTCAAGAAGAAGGAAAAAGAAGAGGCAGACGCCGCCCGGCGCGAGGCATATCTCGCCGACCAGGCCGCCCAGGGCTCGAACCTTCAGCAGAACAACACGCCGTCGAACTTCACCATGAACACCGACAACTCGTGGTACTTCTACAACACGCAGACCCGCAATGCCGGCAAGACCGAGTTCCAGCGCCGCTGGGGCTCGCGCAAACTCGAGGACAACTGGCGGCGGCGTAACAAGTCGTCGTTCTCGCTGGACGACAACTCACCGGGTGAGGAAGACGAGCAGGGCGAGGGCGACGGAGCCGGGGATGTTGCCGAGGAAGAGAGTCCCGAGGACGCCGAGGCGGCCAAGCGCGCCGACGACCCGCATTATCCGGAGTTCTATCTAAAGCAGATTCCCAACACTCCCGAGCAGAAGGTCACGGCCAACGATGTGATTCAGGAGGGTCTCTACAACATGGGCGTCATACTCAAGGACAAACTCGACGACCCGTCGGCAGCCATCAGCGAGTTCAACCGACTGCTCAAGGACTATCCCGACAACGTGTACCGTCTCGACACATACTACAACCTCTACCTGATATTCATGCGCGCCGGCGACAAGGCACGCGCCGAGGAGTATCGCCAACTCATCCTCAAGGACTTCGCCGACTCGAAGTACGGTCAGGCACTGCGCAACCCCGACTACATCGACAACCTGAGGCGCATGGACTCCGAGCAGGAGGCGCTGTACGAGCGCGCATGGCAGTCCTATCTCGACAATGACAACAATGCCGTCCACGGTGCGTACGATGAGATTTCCGGGCGCTTCCCGATGTCGAAACTGATGCCGAAGTTCATGTTCCTGCACGCCCTGGCCTACGCCACCGAGAAAAAGCCCGAACAGTTCCAGGAGACCTTGCGCGACATGCTCGAGCGTTACCCCGACACCGATGTCGCACCGATAGCCTCGGCATGGGTCAAGGGCCTTGCCGCCGGACGTCAGCTGCAGACCGGCACGGGCGGACAGAACATGCGCGGCATGCTATGGGAGATTTCTCTCGGCAATGACTCGACAGCCAATGCCGGAGACGGCAACGGACCGCAGTTCAGCCTCGACAATGACTCGCGGCAGTATCTCGTATTCGTGTTCCCCACCGACCGCGTGTCGCAGAACGAACTTCTCTACGAACTGGCACGATTCAACTTCAGTTCGTTCGTAGTCCAGGATTTCGATCTCGAGCCCATGAACTTCGGCCTGCTAGGAATGATAGTCGTAAAATCCTTCGACAACCTCGGCGAACTCAATCACTACCGCCGTGTCATGGCCTCGTCGCCGAACTTCAGGCTGCCCCGTGGCGTTATGCCTGTAGTAATCTCGCAGGCCAACTTCGACGAACTTCTTAGGTCGGGCGCCTCGCTGGAGACCTATTTCCGCTATCTCGAGGAGCAGAACTACAAGGACGCCCAGTCGGACATCCTGCCCTACGAGGCCATAGAGGAACTCGGCGAGCGTGAGGAACACGACGCAGAGGAAGCGGCTTCGCAGTCCTCCGGAAACGAGGCGGCTCCCGCTCCCGAGGAACTTCCCACAGCCAAGCCCGAGCCGGAACCGGAGTTGACCCCCGAACCTGCTCCCTCAGAACAGCCGACCGCAACTCCCGCCGCGAAGCCTGAAACCAAACCTGCGCCGAAGCCTGAGACAAAACCGGCTCCGAAACCGGCTCCGAAACCTGTGCCCTCGTCGCCGCTGCCTGCATATGACCCCGGTTCCGAAGGCGACGACCCTCTGCTCGAATAATCCCCTCTCACCATAAAACAGATATCCACATGCCCCGCATACTATGGGCCGATGACGAAATCGACCTCCTCAAGCCCCACCTTCTGTTCCTGCGCAAGAAAGACTATGACGTGACGACCGCCAACAACGGTTATGACGCGCTGGAACTTGTGTCGAACGAGCATTTCGACCTCATAATCCTCGACGAGAACATGCCCGGACTTACCGGACTGGAGACCCTTCAGCGCATAAAGCAGGCCGCACCGCACATCCCCGTAATCATGATTACCAAGAGCGAGGAGGAGAACATCATGAACCAGGCCGTTGGCAACAAGATAGCCGACTACCTGATAAAACCGGTCAACCCGAACCAGATTCTGATTGCCCTGAAGAAACACCTCCACGGCGAGCAGCTTGTCTCGGAGACCGCCGCGCGCGACTACCGCGAGGATTTCATGCGCCTGTCGCAGATGACCGGCGAGGCCTCGTCGCTCGACGACTGGAAGGAACTGTACTCGCGCCTCGTCTACTGGCAGATGGAACTGGCCTCGGCAGAGACCAGCATGGGCGAGATGCTCGAGATGCAGATGAACGAGGCCAACCTCGCCTTCAACAAATATGTCACACGCCATTATCATGACTGGGTGACGGCCCTGCTGCACGGCGAGACTCCCGACGACCTTCCCCTGATGTCGCCGCGAATCATTCCGACAAAGGTCTTCCCTCTGCTTGACGCCGGAGACAAGGTCTTCCTCGTGGTCATCGACAACTTCCGTCTGGACCAGTGGCGTGCGGTCAAGCCTCTGCTCGCCGACTGCTTCACCTTCGACGAGGAACTCTACACCTCGATTCTGCCTACAGCCACGCAGTATTCGCGCAACGCCATCTTCTCGGGACTGATGCCCGACAGGATAGCCGAGATGTTCCCCGAACTGTGGGTCGACGAGGATGCCGAGGAGGGAAAGAACATGAACGAGTCGCCGCTGATCGAGACCCTCTTCAAACGCTATCGCCGCCAGTGCAAGTTCTCGTACAACAAGATAAACGATTCGGCGGCCGGCGAGAAACTGCTGAGGGAATTCAAGTCGCTCCAGCAGAACGAACTCAATGTGGTGGTGCTGAATTTCATCGACATGCTGTCGCACGCGCGCACCGAGTCGAAGATGATACGCGAGCTGGCGTCATCGTCGGCGGCCTACTGCTCGCTCACCGAGTCGTGGTTCCGCCACTCGTCGGCGCTCGACCTGTTCCGCAAGATAGCGGAGTCCGGGGCGAGGATAGTGCTGACAACAGACCACGGCACGATACGTGTCGCCAACCCCGTGAAGGTGGTCGGCGACAAGAATACGAATACCAATCTGAGATATAAGCTCGGCAAGAACCTTGCGTACAACCCGAAGCAGGTGTACGAAATCAAGCAGCCCCACATGTACGGACTGCCCGCGCCCAATGTGTCGACGACGTACATATTCTGCCGCGGAAGGGACTTCTTCGCCTATCCGAACAACTACAACCACTACGTGCAGTACTATACGGACACGTTCCAGCACGGCGGCATCTCGCTCGAGGAAATGCTGATTCCCCTGATTACGCTCACGCCCAAGGGCATCTGAAAGAGGAATCAGGCCGGCTTGGGTGCGTCGGGATAGGCTATGCGCGAGTGATAGATGGTCATCAGGCGGCGTGAGAACGCGTCCTTGATGATGGACACGTCGCGGAACGAGAGGGATGAGTCATTGTGCAGGCCTTCGGAAATCTGGCCGTCGATGATGCGGTTGACGAGTTCGCGTATGTTCTCGGGGCTGTAGTCCTTGAGCGAGCGCGAGGCCGCCTCGACCGCGTCGGCCATCATCAGCACCGAGGCCTCGCGTGTGCGCGGGTTCGGGCCCGGATAGGTGTAGGGCGCCGGGTCGACCTCGCTGTCGGGATTCTGACGGCATGCCGTTATGTAGAAATACTTGGCTTTGCCCGCACCGTGGTGCTGCGAGATGAAGTCTTTGATTACCGAAGGCAGTCCGGCGCGGTCGGCGCGCTTCAGACCCTCGGTTACGTGCGAGATGATGATTTCGGCGCTCTTCTGCGGGGCGAGGCCGTCGTGCGGGTTGACTCCGTGCTGGTTCTCGGTGAAGAACACGGGGTTCGTGAGTTTTCCTATGTCGTGGTAGAGGGCGCCGGCGCGTGTCAGCAGTACGTTGGCGCCGATCAGCCGGGCGGCGTCGCCGGCGAGGTTCGAGACGGCCACGCAGTGCTGGAATGTGCCGGGACATTCGTCAGAAAGTTGCCGCAGGAGCGGCGTGTTGGTGTCGGCGAGTTCTACCAGGGTCACGTTGGAGATGAAGCCGAAGGTGCGTTCCACCAGCGACATGAGTATGTAGGCCATGGCGGTGAGTGCGCCGGAGACGGTGAGTGCGCCGACCATGCGCAGCGAGAAGTCCTCGAACGAGCCGTTGGTCATGATGTTGATTCCGGAATAGGCCGCCCATAGGGTGACGGTGACTATCGCCGAGGTCTTCAGCAACTGGAGGCGCTCGGTGAGGTCCTTGAGCGAGAGCACGCCTGCCACCATGGCCACGGTCTGGACGAATATGAATTCCAGGGGATAGTTCGTCAGTCCTCCGCAAAGAAGTATCAGGTATGTGCCTGCGGCGAGCGCGAGGCGTCCGTTGAAGAATACCTGTATGAGAATGGGGACTACGGCCAGGGGAACCAGGTAGGCCCCGCTGTCGGAGCGTACAAGCCACGTGACGGCGACCTGGATGGCGAAGAACAGGGCGACGAGTCCGAGCAGGAAGGCCATGGTCTTGAAGGAATTGAAGACACGCGGCTCGTAGATATAGACATACAGGATGAAAAGCAGCGTGAGCAGGGCGATATACACGAGCTGGCCAAGGGTCATAAGCAGGTCTGAGCGAGAGGACATGCCGCTCTCCCTGGCGAGTTTTTTCTCGTAGTTCTGCAGGTTGGTGTAGTTCTGTGCCGTGACGATCTCACCCTTGCCGATGATTTTCTGACCTGTGATGATGCGGCCTATCGGGGCTATGAACTTGCTTTTTTCCTGCTCGAGGTACAGTTCGTTGAGGTCCTCGTCCATGGTCAGCGATGGCGGGAACAGGTTGTCGATATGGGAGTTCATGAGGACGTTGCGGCATGAGAACTCAGAGGATTCGTCGGTGAGTTCGGCGAAGAGCCTGCGCGGGGTGTACAGGTCGGCCACGGGGCATTTCTCGATGTCCGTCTCGGACTTGCGCACGCGTATTGTCTGCAGGTCGGCGGCATCGGCATCGCTGATGATGCCTACGGCGTATGCGTGTCTGACTGTGCGCTTCATCTGCTCGATGAAGGGTTTCGTACGCGGCACAGAGATGAATCCGTCGCCGCCTTCGGTGTTGTCGGCCGCTCGAGTGAGCGCGGCGGCGGCAAGCCTGGTGAGCGAGTCTATGTTGACGCTGTGCGTCGAGAAGAAAGGAATGAACTCGCGCTGTACGGAGTCTATCTTGGTGTTGCGCGTGACGGAGTCGAGCATGATGTCGAGGTCGAAGGGCGCCATCAGGTCGGCGTAGTTCCACGGCGAGCCCTGCTCGTACTTGTAGTGGCTGACCGTGGGATGGGGATAGATATAGACCATCAGCGCGACAAGAGCCGAGGCAAGGATAATCAGTCGGGGGAGTTTGTTCTTCATCGCGGGTGAAGATTTTTTATTGATGATTTCGGAAGGCAGGAAGGCCGTCCTGATAAGTCGGGTATTCTAAAGTATGCGCAGGGCCGATTCTACGCCCTGGACGGATGTCAGTCTGTGGCACAGGTCGGATACGACTGCGACGTCGAGCACACGCACCCAGATGTCGGAATGGAAGACCTCGTTGTCGGCCTCGATGTCGAGGCGCCGGAGGTCGATTTCCTCCTGTGTGGCGATTGTCCGCGTGATTTCCTGGAGTATGCCGTGGCGGTCTATGCCTACGACATGTATGTGGGCCATGAACTTGCCGGTCGAGGAGGCCCAGCGGGTAGAGACGATACGGTTGCCGTATCCGGCCTTGAGGACCAGGGCCCGCGGACAGTTGAGCGCGTGGACCACTACCTGGCCGTCGTCATCGATGAAGCCCATGACATCATCGCCGGGAATGGGACAGCAGCAGTCGGCAATCTTGAAGTTGGAGCCATTGTCATTGTCGTAGCGGAGGACGTAGGTCTGCTTTGTGTCGATTTTCTGCGGCTTTGATTCCTTGTTTTCTACGGGTGTCTCTTCGGTGGCATCCTCGTCCTTGTCGGTCTTGGTCGAGACGCCCGGGATGAGTCCGACGGTCGCGTCGAATATCTTGCGCATTCGGCCGCGGCGTTTTTTCGCCGCCGGGGCACGCAGCGACTGGGCCACCGATTCGTCGAGGGTGATCTCGCCCGAGCCTATGCGCTGCAGGAGTTCGTCGCGGGTCTCGACGGTGAAGAGTTTCTGTACGCGGTTCGTCGTCTCGGTGGTTTTGGGGAAGCCGTTCTCGTCGAGCCATTTGTGGTAGATCTCGCGGCCTTTGGTGGCGACACTCTGGCGCTCGCGGCGCAACACGCGTCCAAGGCGTGTCCTGGCGCGCGCGGTCTTCAGGAAGGACATCCACTCGGGATTAGGCTTCTGGCTCTGCGAGGTGAGGACCTCCACCTGGTCGCCGGAACTGAGGACGTGCGACAGCGGCACGAGTTTATGGTTGACCTTGCCGGCGATGCAGTGCAGGCCAAGTTCGGAGTGGAGGTGGAAGGCAAGGTCGAGCACTGTGGCGCCTGCAGGTAGGGTTATGAGTTCGCCGCGGGGCGTGAAGACCACGATCTCTGAGGCGAAAAGGTTGAGTTTCAGTGTGTCGAGGAAGTCGATTGCCGAAGGCTCGGGGTTGTCGAGAATGTCCTTGATGGTCTTGAGCCATACGTTGAGTTCGGACTCTTCCTCTCCCTCGCCGATCTTGTAGCGCCAGTGGGCGGCGAAGCCCTTCTCTGCAATCTCGTCCATGCGGCGCGAGCGTATCTGCACCTCCACCCAGTTGCCGTCGGGACCCATCACCGTAAGGTGAAGGGCACGGTATCCGTTGGCCTTGGGGACTGAGAGCCAGTCGCGCGTGCGCTCGGGATGCAGTCTGTACAGGTCGGTGATGATGGAGTAAATCTGCCAGCATATCTGTTTCTCGCGTGCGGGATCGTCACATTCGAAAACTATGCGCATGGCGTACAGGTCGTAGACCTCGTCGAAGGGAATGTGCTTGGACTCCATCTTGCGCCATATCGAGAAGCATGACTTGACGCGCGCCTTGGCCTCGTAGACCAGGCCCATCTCGTCGAGTTTAGCCTCGATGGGTGTAGCGAAGTTGGTGTAGACGTCGTCGCGGTGCGCGGCCGACTCGGCTATGCGGCGCGTGATGTCCTCGTATGCCTTCGGGTGCTCGTACTTGAAACTCAGGTCCTCGAGTTCGGTCTTGATGGCGAAGAGGCCCAGACGGTGGGCCAGGGGAGCGTAGATGTAGAGCGTCTCGCCGGCAATCTTGTACTGCTTGTTCGGCGCCATTGACCCCAGGGTGCGCATGTTGTGGAGACGGTCGGCCATCTTGATGAGCACGACGCGAATGTCCTCGCTCATCGTCAGCAGGAGTTTGCGGAAGTTCTCGGCCTGGGCCGAGGCCTTGTCTCCGAAGATGCCGCCCGAGATTTTGGTTAGGCCCTCGACAATCATTGCTATCTTGTCGCCGAAGTGGCTGCGTATGTCCTCGACGGTGTATTCGGTGTCCTCGACGACGTCGTGGAGCAGCGCGGCGCAGATTGATGTCGAGCCGAGGCCGATCTCGCGCGAGGCAATGCGGGCCACTGCAATCGGATGCATGATGTAAGGCTCGCCCGAGCGGCGGCGCACGCCGTTGTGCGCCTCTTTCGCGAAATGATAGGCGCGCTCGATGATTTCAACTTTCTTGCGGTGGTTCGACGCCAGATAGCCGTCAAGCATCTCGCGGAATGCGGCGTCGATCATAGCATCCTCACGGGCGGCGGCAGAGTCGCCACCCGGCATCTGGGGAATGTTTGCGGGAAGGTTAGTTGACTGGTCCATAGTGGTTTCCGATTGCAAGATTGTGGAAAAAAAGGGACGGCGGGCGCCAAGTTCCGCCATGCGCCGATGTTAAACGACAAATTTAGCAAAAATTTTTCTCAAACCTGCTCCTAACCCTCATAAAAAATCAGACTGAAGATACGATTTCCCAAAATTATTTTTTAATTGTCTGTCAAATATTGTTGGTCGAAAGCCCCTTCAAAAGTATTTGCGTTTTTTTTATATTTTTAACTTGTAAATATTGTTAAAATTCCCTAAATTGCGAACACGAATAAATCAACTCGAATTTCGAATCGATCGCTCCGAAATCCAACTCTGTTGCCGCACAGTCATGCTATAACAGCCCCTCTTTTGTCACACTGCAGCAGAATTGCATACAACGCATTGACACCAGTCGAATTATACTTTGAATCCAGCCCATGAAAATCAGAATTGCCAATTTCTTATCCGTAACCGTTATTGCAGTGTGCGGCTTAGCCCACATTGCTTATGGCGAGGATTATGACTATACCCAAAAGGATTTTTCTATAATAAAGCCACCCTCAACAGTCTGTCATTTTTTTGATTTCAAGGAATATGAGGTGGATAATTTCAGAGGCATTCTTTGTCTGTATATAAATCCACCCAAAAAACTTTCTAATCACATAATAAAAATAGTAAATGAAATCATCTACAATCAAAACAAAAACAAATAGAATAGTGATGTTTGTTTTTTTGCTCCTAAACATTTTTACCTGGGAGAATGCTTTATCGAAATCAAAGACTGTTCTGGAATGTATCGGCAAGAATGTCAATCTTGTGACAAAATATTCTTACCGTACCATTGATATTGACTCAGCTCAAAAGACCGACAGCATGCCCAAATATACGGTAGCGCAATATTCATTGAAAGCCACAGATTCAGACCTTATACTATATTTTTATAAACTTGCCAAAGTAAGAAATTACTGGCTAACAGCCAAACCACAACTCTTATTTGATGAGGTTACATTTGACGAAGACGAGGACTTAACTCCGGTTTTCCCAAACAGTTTCTTCAAACTTATTAGGAAAGGTAGCACAGTCACCCTAATAATCATATATCCGTACTCTACCGAAATAGAATCAATACTCTCGAAGTTGATTGTTTCCGAAAGAGATCTTTCGCATGTTTCGGCATTTCCGGTAATAAAAAATCTGAATATTCAGTCAGATACAATTGTGCTGCCATTAATGGATTATCAGATACAATGACAGCCCGGGCAGAAAGGCAAACACATTCCTCCCGGATATTGAACCTATAAACGAACCAACTATTGGAAGATCGTATTATTGAGGCTGAAAACGAAGCAAAAAACAATTACTATAGCAAATAATTTGATATGATTCGCAAGATTTTTTTTATTATTGCAGCGTTTGTGGGAAGTGTATATTGCCTGTCGGATTCGACCGACGAAACATACTTTTTTTATGCAGAAGATAAAGAAGTTTCGTTAGAAGTTCCCGAAGGTTATCATATCTATCACTTATGGAGCAGTCATTATTATCCGGGGAGCAACCTTTTCTATTTGTTAAAAGGAAATTACACTAAAGACAATTTTTTCTTTGTGGAATGGGGCACAAGGAAAATATTTCACTATAGTGCCGGCCCCGGCAGCATGTGTAAAGACTGTCTGTCTCTATCTTCTGATTCTTTAGAGTCAATTTATTTTGACCCCGCGGATTCGACGTATTTTCTTGACCGTTACATTCCGGAAATAAATTTTGACCTGAGTGCATTTAAAGTGACAGAAGACAAACTGTCTGAGACAAAACAAATTTTAAATTCCCTGAAAATCCATCCCCTGAAATATACTTCAAGATATAAATTATATGACATAATCGATTCGACGGGTTGTTCGACAAAGGATTTACACAAGAACACCGGTCCGTTCGCCGACCCCGGCATCAAGTTCGTGACTCCTCCCCGCGAATAAATACTATGTTAAGAATGTATTCGTGACAATCTTTTTTTTACGGCAGTGTTTATATAAGGCCAATTAACCGAACTCTTGTCTCCCGGCTCTTAAAAAAAACGCCCCTGCTTCGGGATGAGGCAGGGGCGGGTGTATGTCGTTGATTTCGGGGCGGAATCAGATGGAGAGGCGGCGGAGCGTGTCGAGGAGGTCGGACTTGATGGGTTTGTCGTTCTTGATGGCCTTGGAGAAGGGGACGTAGGTGATCTCGTCGTTGCGGATGCCTATCATCACGTTGCGCTGGTCTTCCATGAGGGCGTCGATTGCTGCCGCGCCCATGCGCGAGGCTATGATGCGGTCGAATGCCGTGGGCGAGCCGCCGCGTTGCAGGTGGCCGAGGATAGACACGCGGACGTCGTAGCCGGGATACTCGTTCTTGACGCGTTCGGCCAGACCCATAGCGCCGCCGGTGACGGGGCTTTCGGCGACGAGGACAATCGACGAGTTCTTGCTCTTGCGGAAGCCGTTCTTGATGAGTTCCTCTAGTTGGTCGACCTGAGTGGAGATTTCGGGGATGATGGCGGCCTCGGCGCCTGCGGCGATTGCGCCGTTCAGGGCGAGGAAGCCTGCGTCGCGTCCCATGACCTCGATGAAGAACAGGCGCTCGTGCGATGTGGCGGTGTCGCGTATCTTGTCGACGCACTGCATGATGGTGTTGAGCGCTGTGTCGTAGCCGATGGTGCAGTCGGTGCCGAACAGGTCGTTGTCAATGGTGCCGGGGAGGCCTATGATGGGGAAGTTGAACTCGTTGGCGAAGACGCGTGCGCCGGAGAGCGAGCCGTCGCCGCCGATCACGACCATGGCGTCGATCTCGTGACGCTTGAGCACGTCATAGGCGAGCTGACGGCCTTCGGCTGTCATGAATTCGGGGCAGCGCGCGGTCTTCAGGATGGTGCCGCCCTGCTGTATGATGTTTGACACGTTCTGGGTGCGGAACTCGACGATTTCGTCGGCGATGAGACCGCGGTATCCGCGGTAGATGCCTTTGACCTTGAGTCCGGCAAAGATGGCGGAGCGTGTGACGGCGCGAATCGCGGCGTTCATGCCGGGAGCGTCGCCTCCGGAAGTGAGGATGCCTATTGTTCTGATATCTGCCATAGCGTCTGGTTTTATTGTCTTTTCGGTGTGATTGCTATAAGAGTAGTCGTGTCGTGGATTTTTCGGAGGACAAAGTTACGCATTTTTTTTGAAAAACGCCTTATCCTGTTTTACGAGCCTGAACGTGCTGTCTCCGGATGGCGCGAAATGCCTGTCTCTGTATAAAACAATGCGGGGGCGCTGTGGTTCAGACTTATTCGTCCGCGGTGGGGTCGTCGATTGCCACGGGGTCGGACGCCGAGGCGGGGTTGGCGAGGGTTGTCTCCTCCGCCATGGCCTCTATGTCCTCCGGAGTCATGCCTAATGTGAGGGTGGTCTGCTGGACATTGATCAGAACCTGCTGGCGAGCGGAGTCGGCGTTCCATTTCTGGGTCAGGTTCCAGTATTTTCTTGACGTGGCGTCGCTGAAGTTGGCCTCGTTCGAGTCGAGGGCCTGCATCAGGCCGGCGGCGGCGTTGAGCAACTGGGGTGTCGGGCTCACTGCCAGGGTGTCGAGGGCTCGGCCGAGCACGTCGATGGCATCGGAGAAGTTTTTTTCGCCTGGGCTGGCGCTTACGCGTTTTGCGGTGTCCTCGCATATCTGGAGTATGGATTCGGGCTGTGCTTTTTCCTGCTGGCCGGAACATGCGGCGAGGATGACTGCGGCAGCGGCGAGGACTGCGGTCCTGAGGGCTTTCATTGTGTTTCTGGTTATGTGCTTGATGTGATGGGTTGTGTTTTGTGCGGGGGAGGCTGAGCCGGGTCAGATGTCTTCCCACTCTACGTCGACAATCTGTGATTCGGTCTTGGTGGCCTGACGGGTCTTGCCCTTGGAGCCGGTGTCACCGGTGGTGACACGTGAGACGGCTATTTCCTCGAAACTGACGTATTCGCCGACCGAGGGATCGATTTTCTTGCGGGGTTTGGGATTTTCCTGGCGGGGTGTCTCGCCGCCGGGCCTGTTGCCGTATGGATTGTTGCCGAAGTTGTTGACGCGGCGTGCGAACTCGCGCATCTGTCTGCGGGCACGGTACACGGCCATGCCGACGCGGAACAGGGGGATGACAATAAAGAAAACGAGAATGAATATTAATAACAAAGAAAATAAATCCATTATTTATTGTTGCGGTGTTTTTTTACCCGCTGTTACTGCCTGTGGGGACGCGGGCGCATGGCCCGGTCAGACTTTCTGGCGGCAGAACAGGGAGATGAGGAGATAGAGGAGTATGGTCCAGGCGAAGCCTGCGAGACCGTAGATGCACACGAAGGATATGGCCGCGAGTATGATGACGTAGCGGCGGAAGTTGTCGCGCAGCCCCCATGTCTTGAATTTCAGCGAGAACATCGGAAGGCGCGAGACCATGGTTACGCTCATCAGCACGATGAGCACGACCATGACGGCGAGGTCGGGAAAGCGGTAGGATGATATCCATCCGGCCATGCCGGTCCAGAACAGCGCGTTGGCGGGAATGGGCAGGCCGCGGAACGACGTGCTGCCGGCGTCGACCACATTGAAACGGGCCAGACGCAGCGCTCCGAGGGCGGGGATGAGCAGGGCGACATAGTTGAGCCACGCCTCGGCCCCGGTGTTGTGGTGGCTCATGATGTTGAATATCATCAGGCCGGGAGCGACGCCGAAACTCACGAGGTCGGCCAGGGAGTCGAGCTCGCGTCCTATGTCGCTGTAGGCTTTCAGCAGACGGGCGGCGAAACCGTCGAGGAAATCGAAGACGGCGGCCGCGAAGATGAAGATGCAGCACCACTGCCAGCCCTGGAGGCCGGCGGCGACTACCTGGTTGCACCTGAAGGCCATGATGATGGCTGCGCAACCTGACAGAAGGTTGCAGAGAGTTATGGAGTTGGGTATTTTGCTTACGATTCTGTTCATCGTGAGTTATTGTTATTTGAGGTCGGGGTCCGCGTCGGGGCGCAGTAGAGCCACCTGTGTGACGCCTCCGATGGTCTTGTCGCCGATGGCAACATATATCTCCGAGCCGACAGGGAGGTAGAGGTCTATGCGCGAGCCGAATTTGATGAAGCCCATGTGGTCCTCGATTCTGGCCTCGATGCCCGGGTGGGCGTAGGTGACTATGCGTCGTGCCATGGCGCCGGCAATCTGGCGCATGAGGATTTCCTGTCCGTCGGGTGTGCGTATGACAACGGACGAACGCTCGTTCTCGGTCGAGGATTTGGGGAGGTATGCGGCCAGGAAGCGGCCCTTGTGGTGTTTTGTGTACACGACCTCGCCTTCGACGGGAAACCAGTTGGCGTGTACGTTGAAGATGGACATGAAGACCGAAACCTGGATACAGCGGCGCTTGAGGTATTCCGGCTCATACACTTCCTCGACGGCGACCACCTTGCCGTCGGCGCTTGAGACTACGGCACGGAGCGGATCGCCGCGGAAACGGCGCCGGGGCGAGCGGAAGAAGTTGACTACAAGCAGATAAAGGACTCCCCATATTGCCGTCGATACAATGGCGACGGTCAGCGGGCGCACCCACAGCCACAGCGGCACGTTGATGACTGCCACCAGCAGGAACAGCAGCAGCAATATGTTGGTACCTTCGTGATGTATCTTTACGCGCATTGTCTATATACAGGGTATGATTGATTCAAATCTTTACAATTCACAAAGGTATTGCTTTTTTTTGAGAAATGCCAATCGAGTTGCGGTTTTTTGTGATTTTTTGCGATATCACTGATAATATAAATGTAAGATTACAGATTGCGGGCTACGGTCCATGCCACGAGGGCCACCAGCAGCATGACCGGGGTCAGCGGATGGTGGACGATGCGCGACACGACTTTTGGCGAGCGTTTGCTGTCGCCCCAGAAGAAAAGCACGGCAAGCGGAATAGCGAAGAACAGCGCGGGGTTGAACGCCCAGGCCGCGGCTATGTCTCCGTGTGCCAGGGCGTGAGCCGCCCGGAGGCTTCCGCAGCCGGGACAGTCGTAGCCCGTGATGAGTTTTGACGGACAGCGCGGATAGATTGGCGTTTGTGACGGATCGAAGACGAAAATCACCGCAACGAGTGCGACGGCGGCAACGATTGCCGACGCGATGAGTACGCGTCGCCCGGTAGGAGTCATGGCGGTTTGCGTTACATTATAAAGGACGCCGGGAAAGTCAGTGCCTGGATGATGCCGCTGAAGAATCCGCCGACCAGTCCGAGGACGATGGCGAGTATGGTCCACAGCTGCGCGCGCTGCGAGGCCTTGTATGATCCGGCGTAGTCGTGTGCGATCCATTTGCTGTTGACCTGCGTGGCGAAGATTATGGCCACGATGCCCAGCGGGAGACAGCAGCAGATGGTCGAGACTATGGCCCAGCCGAGATAGGATTTCGGTGGCTGTCCGTCAGGGTAGGGACCCTGCTGTCCGGGAGCGTACTGGGGTCCGTAGTTGTACCCGCCGAAGTTGTTGTATCCGCCGTAACTGGTGTCCTGCCGGCTGAAGTTGGTCTGGCTGTAGCCGCCTTGCGGGCCCGATGACTGCTGTCCCTGATTCTGCGAGGCGTCCCCGGAGGACGAGGCTGAGGACGGCTCGCTCTCGGCGCCGTATGCGCTGCCGCCGAACAGTCCGGCGGTCGCGGGAGCCACGGAGGCCGGGGTCCAGTCGGCGAGGCCGCTGTACCACACGGGAGTTCCGGGACTCAGGTTCATGTCCTTGAGTTGCTCGATAGAGTAGGGGCCTTGCTGGGAGCCGTTTTTGTAGATGAATATTTCCATTTTTGGAGCGTGGGAGAAATGTGAGTTGCCGCAGGGTTCCGGTCCTGTGGCATGGCGTTGGAGGGAGGTGTATGTTAACCGGGGCCGGGCACGTCCGGCCCCGGGATATTGTCGGAGCGGAATCAGAAGAACTTGGTCTCGGTGCCGAGTATGCTCGAGAGCAGGTTGTTGGCCAGACGCGATGCGCCGAGACGGAAGAACTCGTTGGTGAGCCACTCCTCGCCGAGGACTTCCTTGACGACGGTGTAGTACTTGACGGCGTCCTCGGTGGTGGCTACGCCGCCTGCGGCCTTGAAGCCGACCATGGTCTTATGCTCTTCGGCGTATTCCTTGATGCACTGGCACATGGTGTAGCAGGCCTCGAGCGATGCGCCGGGGTACTCCTTGCCGGTGGAGGTCTTCAGGAAATCGGCGCCCGAGTAGAGCGAGAGTATCGAGGCGTTGCGTATGTTCTCGGCGGTCTTCAGCGCGCCTGTCTCGAGAATGACCTTGAGGCGTGCGTCGCGGCAGGCGGCCTTCTGCTCGGCGATCTCGTCGCAGACGGCCTCGTAGTCGCCGTCGAGATAGTTGCCCACGTTGAACACTATGTCGATCTCGTCGGCGCCTCCGTCAACGGCAAGCGAGGTCTCGGCGATCTTGGTCTCGAGGAAACTCTGTCCCGAGGGGAAGGCGCCCGACACGCAGGCTATGTCTACGGCATCAACCTCGAGGACAGCGCGGACAACCTGGGCGAAATTGGGGTACACGCAGATTGCGGCCACATTCTTCAGTTCGGGGTGCTCGGCGTCGAAGTCGTTGACGCGTTGAGTGAAGGCGGCTACCGAGGCATTGGAGTCGGTGGCCTTGAGGGTGGTGAGGTCTATGGTGTTGAACAGGAACTTGTAGACCTCCTTGTTCATGTTCTCGGCGAGGTGCTTGTCGAGGATGTCTTTAACTGCTGCGGCTACGGCTGCGTCATCGGTGGTGACTTTCGAGGCCGCGATTTTGTCATGATACTTGTCTGCCATGGTAGGAAGCGGTGTTGGGTATGTTAGTTAATCAGTTATGAGTTTTCTTCGCTCGTAGGGGCAGGTGTGCGGAACCTGTCTTTATCACGAATGTTTTTTTTGGCCAAATTGTTCACGAATGCCTGCTGAAGATCGACGTCCGACTGGTTGGCGATGGCGAGAGTGACCCAGAGTATGTCGGCGAGTTCATCGGCCAGGGCCGCCTGCGATATGTCGTCCGATGGCTTCGCGCGCTGGTCGCCGTCGGTGCGCGCGATGATGCGCGCGAGTTCGCCCACCTCTTCGGTCAGGACCGCGAGGTTGGTGAGGCGCGAGAAGTAACCGCCTCCGGTGGTGCCTATCCACCGGTCGACGGCGGCCTGTGCTTCGGCTAGTGTGATCTTTGCGTTATTCATGCAGAGGGCAAATATACAACTTAATTTTAAAATCAACAAAAAAACGGTGTGTCCGGCCGGACACACCGTTTTATGGGGAATTTGCTTATGCTCGCGTGGATTAGCCGTTGATCTTGACCATGGTTGCGATGAGGTCGAGAACCTTGTTCGAGTAACCGATCTCGTTGTCGTACCAGGAGATGACCTTTACGAATGTGTCGGTCAGGTATACGCCGGCGTTGGCGTCGAAGATGGAGGTGCGGGTGTCGCCGAGGAAGTCGCTCGAAACGACTGCGTCTTCGGTGTAGCCGAGTACGCCCTTGAGTTCGCCTTCTGCGGCTTCCTTCATGGCGTTGCAGATGTCTTCCTTGGTAGCGGGCTTGGCGAGGTTGGCGGTGAGGTCAACTACGGAAACGTCGAGGGTGGGGACACGCATCGAGATGCCGGTGAGTTTGCCGTTGAGTTCGGGGATTACTTTGCCTACGGCCTTTGCAGCGCCGGTCGACGAGGGGATGATGTTGCCGGAAGCGGCACGGCCGCCGCGCCAGTCCTTCATCGAGGGACCGTCAACGGTCTTCTGGGTTGCGGTTGTCGAGTGAACGGTGGTCATGAGGCCGTTTACGATGCCGAATTTGTCATTGAGGACCTTGGCGATGGGGGCGAGGCAGTTGGTGGTGCAGGAAGCGTTCGATACGAACTGGGTGCCCTTTACATATGTGTCGGCGTTTACGCCGCATACGAACATGGGGGTGTCGTCCTTCGAGGGAGCGGACATGACAACATATTTAGCGCCGGCTTCGATGTGGGCCTGTGCTTTTTCTTTGGTCAGGAAGAGGCCGGTGGACTCTACAACGTATTCTGCGCCTACGGCTGCCCAGTTGATTTCTTTCGGGTCGCGGCATGCGGTGACGCGGATGTGCTTGCCGTTGACGATGAGTTCGCTCTTCTCGAGGTCGTACGAGACTTCGCCGTCGAATTTGCCGTGCATTGTGTCGTATTTGAGCATGTAAGCCATG
Organism: uncultured Porphyromonadaceae bacterium; assembly: GCA_937989585.1. Taxonomy (GTDB): domain Bacteria; phylum Bacteroidota; class Bacteroidia; order Bacteroidales; family Muribaculaceae; genus CAG-873. Next base: position 36,541 of record CALKRW010000001.1, read on the forward strand.
TAGTCGACGGGGAGAAGGTCGTTGATTGCAACTACTTCGATGTCGTTACGTTTGGTAGAGGCGCGGAAGACGAAGCGACCGATGCGGCCAAAACCATTGATACCAATTTTTGTCATAATTCTTAAGTTTTTGGTTTTATCAGGTTATGATTGTTATGTTGTTTTTTGCTTGATGTGCTGTTGGCGGTGGATAGAGTTTCTACGCTGCGTTTCAAGAAGTGCGTATCGTGTTCCTGTCGTTTGGTGTACCTTGGGGTCTGTTGTGTTTTATTTGCCTGAGATGTCGGCTGTTGGACGGTTGAAGGAATAATCCTTGTAATCCGAGTGCAAAATTAGTATTTTTTTCTGATTTGTTGTAGCGGAAGAACAAAAAAAACCAAAAAAATGTTGGTCAAAAAAGCCTAAACCTTGTGAAATATTACTTGCGGGGAGGCACCGGGTCGTAGCCTGACCCTCCCCACGGATGACAGCGGCATATGCGCCTGACCGACAGCCATAATCCGCGCACGGGTCCGTGTACGCGCAGGGCCTCGAGGGCATACGCGCTGCAGGTTGGCGTGAAGCGGCACGACCGCGGGAGCATGGGCGAGATGCACATGCGGTAGAAATGTATCGGAAGCGAGAGTATGATGATCAGTCCCCGCCGCATGTCTTAGGGAGTTTGTCGAGCAGCCGCCGCATGGCGCGCTCTATGCGGGCGTATGGCTCGGGATTGTTGGCCACATAGACGAAGGCCACGTCCAGCCGGCGCGTGGCGTGCTGCCGCGTCTCTTCGCCGCCGTTGGTCCTGATGGGGTCGTTCGGCCGGTTCAGGCGGTAGGCCTCGCGTATGCGGCGGCGTACGGTCACGCGGTCGACGGCGTGGCGCAGTCTTTTCTTGGGAACGGTGATGGCGAAGCGTATGTCGGCGTCGTTGTGGCGCCCGGGGTTGGGAAGCCACACCATGCGCAGGGGGTAGACGAGGGCTGACCCGCCGCCACGTTCGGTGGCTCCGGGGGCGAACAGTGCTTCGACGGCTGTGTCGCCGCAAAGTTTCTCTTTCTTATAAAGGCGGCCCTGCAATTTATCGGAAATGTGGATTCAGGCGATGACGGGGGTGTTCTGTTCCTTGAGGTAGAGGTCGATGGCCGCGGGCATCGACGGGGCTTTGGCCGAGGGTGCGTCGATGTCAAGGCGCAGGCCCGCGTCCGTGACGGCCTTGGCGGTGTTGGTGCCGAAGGCGGCTATGGAGATGGCGCCCTGGTTGAAGTCAGGGAAATTTTTTGTCAGCGACTCTATGCCCTGGGGCGAGAAGAAAACCAGCATGTCGTAGTCGAACGGCTCGTCGGGCGTGAAATCGTTCGAGACGGTGCGGTACATTACTGCGCGCGTGTGCTTGATCTTGGCGTCGTCAAGCAGTTTCGAGTCCGAGTTGTTGTTGACGTCGGCCACCGCCAGAAGGAAGTTCTCCTTCTTGTGCTTGAGGATGTAGGGCATCAGGTCCTCGAGTTTCCCGGTCTGGGCACAGAAAATCTTGCGTTTGCGGAATACGATGTATTTCTGCAGGTAGAGGGCGATCGACTCCGACGTACAGAAGTATTTCATCGTGTCGGGAATATTGATGCGCATTTCCTCGCACAGGCGGAAGAAGTTGTCGATTGCGGTCTTGGCTTTGAAGATGATGGCTGTGAAGTCGGGTATGGAGACCTTCTGCTGGCGGAACTCGCGAGCGGAAAGTCCTTCGACCTTGATGAAGGGACGGAAAACAATGTCCAGGCCGTATTTCTCGGCCAGTTCATAGTAAGGCGATTTTTCGGATGAGGGTTTGGGTTGGGAAACCAGTACTTTCTTTATGCTCACTGTAATAAAATCTTTTCCGACGCGGAGAGAAAACCGCAGTGGAGTAAATGGAATATCGGTTTGTCAGGAAAGTGTCCTTTGCTGTCAGGCGAGTGTAATCTCGCGGCTGACGGTGGTTTACCTTACGGTCACACGGCCCCGTCTGAAGCCATGGAAAGAGCGAGTCTGTATAAGATAACCATAGGAACAATTTCTAGGGCGCAAAGATACAAAAAAAAGTAGAGCAAAGACACTAAATTTTTGTGAAAAATTCTAAAACCTTTGGCGATAAATGCTAATCTTGCCGCGACATAGATGGCTGCGCCCGCTGTCAGGGCGCAGGCTGTGGAACCGGGCCAGAACACCGCGCATATGGCGGGTACGCTAAGCACGAAGCCCGCCAGGACCTGTGACGCGTTGAAGCCCCGGAGCCACTGTGAGGCAGCCTGCTCGGACGGAGCGAAGGTGTAGCCCGTCACCCGGTAGGCGCACTGCGCGAAGACGTAGTAGGCGCCCCACATCCCCACGAGCGGAAGGGTGAGCGCCGACGGCGTGCCTGCTTCCGTTCCCGGCGCGATGAGCCTCAGTCCGCTCTGCGTGAGCAGTCCCAGGAACGCCGCCAGCTGTATGTAGAACACCGCTATCAGGCGCTTGTCCGCCGGCGTGCGCTCGTCGAAGCCTTTCTCGCGCGAGCGTATGCTCGTGAGGTCGCGCCAGAGCATGGCGAAGAGCCTGCGCGAGTGGCGGAGGCTGACGGCGAGAATCAGGAACAGCAGCAGGAAGATGCCCGCTACCGCCGGGTCGCGGGCCGCGTCGACGGGCCGCGTCACGGGCTCGAGTCCCGAATGCCATGCCGGAGGCGCCGGAGGCGCGACGGGTTTCACGGCAACGGGCGTGGCGGCGGCCAGGGAGTCTGCGCGCAGCGAGTCGACGGCCAGCGAGTCGACGGCCAGCGAGTCGGTGGCGACGGTGACGGTGTCATCGCGCAGGGCTGTCTCGTGGTCGGCGCGCGCGTCGTGCTGAGGGACCGGTGCGGACTCGGCTGTCACGTGCGTTTCGTTGTTCAGGCTGTCGGGCATTATGTCTTGTGGAGACTATCGGTTGAGAATTATTTCCATGGCCTCGGCGGGAGACGCGGCCACGGAATACAGCGGAGGATTGGCGTCCATGAAACCCTCGCATACGGCTTTCTCGAGCATGCGGGCCATGTCGTCGTAGTAGCCGTTGATGTTGCAGAACACGGCCGGCCCGTCGAAAAGGCCGAGTTTGCGCCAGGTGATTATCTCGAGTATCTCCTCGAGGGTGCCGACACCGCCCGGAAGGGCTATCACGGCGTCGGCCATGCGCGCCATCGTGGCCTTGCGGTCATGCATGTCCTCGGCGACCAGCGTGTCGCTGAGGCTCCTGTGGCCCCAGCCGCGTTCGTGCATGAAACGCGGAATCACGCCAATGGCGGTTCCTCCGGCCTCCAGACAGCCGTCGTTGACGGCGCCCATCAGCCCGGAGGAGCCCCCTCCGTCTACGAGCGTGCAGCCTGCGCGGGCTATCAGCGCGCCGAGTTCGCGCGCGGCATCGAAGTATACGGGGTCTATGTGTGGGGATGAGGCCGCGTACACGGCCACGGTCCCGGTGTGGGGTGCGGATGTGGTGTTCATGATTCTTCCTGTGCGTGGTGCCGGCGGTCCGGCGCTGTCAGTATTGCTCGTCTGCGTTGGGGAAGTCGCCCGACTTGACGTCGCCGATATAGTTGCCGACGGCGTTGTTTATGTCGCGGCCTATGCTGGCGTAGCGCCGCAGGAACTTGGGCGAGAAGCCGTCGTTCATCCCCAGCATGTCCTGGAGCACAAGCACCTGGCCGTCGACACCGCCTCCGGCTCCGATGCCGATGACGGGAATCGAGACCTGCGAGGCAACCCGGCGGGCGAGTTCGGCGGGAATCTTCTCGAGCACAAGCGCGAAACAGCCTATCTCCTCGAGCATCATTGCGTCCGAAATCAGTTTCTCGGCCTCAGCCTCTTCCTTGGCACGCACGGCGTATGTGCCGAACTTGTTGATGGACTGGGGTGTCAGGCCGAGGTGTCCCATCACGGGAATGCCGGCCGAGAGTATGCGCTCCACGCTCTCGCGTATTTCCGAGCCGCCCTCGAGTTTCACGGCCTCGGCGCCGCTCTCCTTCATGATGCGGATGGCCGACGACAGCGCCTCCTTCGAGTTGCCCTGATACGAGCCGAAGGGCATGTCGCAGACAACCAGGGCGCGCTTGGCGCCGCGTGTCACGCACTGGGCGTGGTATATCATCTGGTCAAGGGTGATGGGCAGCGTCGTGGCGTTGCCGGCCATGACGTTCGATGCCGAGTCGCCTACAAGTATCACGTCGATGCCTGCGCCGTCCACAAGGCTGGCCATGGTATAATCGTAGGCGGTGATCATTGCGATCTTCTCGCCCCGCTGTTTCATTTCGGCAAGACGCAGGGTAGTGACCTTGCGCTTGTTGTCTGTTGTGTTGGTTGACATATATATTAATGTGTATTTGGTGAATTGCATTAATTCGCGACAAAGGTACGAAAAATTGAATACATTAGCCAATGTAAAAATCTCAAAGGTCTCTCCCGGGGTGCTTCTGACCGAAAACATGCCGCGAACTATAAAAACCCTAAAAAATATGTTAATAACTCTTAATTGCGCGCCACGGTTGAAATTTTTTTGTAAATTTGAGCGATTTATAAGAATCTGCATGATTCAACCATGAAAAGACTTAGGCTGACGCGCAATTTCCTATACATACCTTGAATTTAATTAATTATCTATAAACCAACTCTTTTATTCACCTAATCATCATTGTCATGAAAAAATTACTACTTTCGGCAGCGGTGATACTGGCAAGCCTCACGGTTTCAGCACAGGTAGTGTCGGTCAAGTCGATCGACGCCGTTCCCGGCGATGCACGTGTCGAGAAAGCCACTATCAGCGCTGACGGGTCCTTTGTCGTGGGCTATAATCCCGCGTCACAGGCTATCGTGAAGATTGACGCCGCATCAGGCCAGAGCCAGAGCGTCGCAACGGGTGTGGACCTCTACAATGTCCGCCTCAGCGGTGACCAGCAGAACGTTGTCTTCACCCGTCCCTCCTACAACAAGAAACACATGCGCCATGTATCGCTCGAGGCTGCTTCCCTCGCCGACGGCAAGGTGCAGGTTCTTGTCAAGCCCACACGCAATCTCAGCCATGGTGTCGCCCTCAGCGGCTCGACTGTCTCGGCCGTCGAGAAGGGCAAGGTCCGCACCAAGACCCTCGTCAAGGGTGAGAAATCAGTTTCCGCTCCCTTCGCTTCCATTTCCTTCGGTCACCTCCAGATCACCAAGGACGGCAAGACCGTGACAATCGACCCGCAGGGCCGCGGCTCATACCTCTGGGCTTCGGTTTCGCCCGACGGTCAGAAAGTGGTTTACTGGCTCGTCGGCCGTGGCTGCTTCGTCGCCAACCTTGACGGCAGCGACGCTCAGAGCCTCGGCAACCTCCGCGCCGCCGTATTCGCCGGCAACGACATGGTTGTCGGCTGCGAGCAGCTGGGCAACGACCAGGTCATCGAGAAATCCGACCTCGTCATCTGCCGTATCAGCGACAAGGCACGCCAGACCCTTACCGCAAAGGGCGTGTTCGCTTTCGACCCCTCCGCTAATGCCGAAGGCTCAAGCATCGCCTACACCGACGCCAACGGCCGCGTTTATCTAGTCAACTTAACAAAATAACCCATAGAAACTCGAAAACATGAAAAAGCATATCATTCTTTCGGCTCTCGCTCTCGGCGCGGCCGCTATGGGTCTCCAGGCACAGGATGCCTCTGAAATCCGCGTTTACATCAACCCCGGCCACGGCTCCTGGACCCCCAACGACCGTCCTGCCACACTCGTGGGCCACGGCGCATACTCGCGTACAAAAACCGATACACTGTCCTTCTTCGAGTCGAACACCAACCTCCGCAAGGGATTCGGTCTGCTCGAGGCTCTCGTTGACGCAGGATTCACTTTCGACCGCACCCTCAACCAGGAGGGCGACCGCGCAAGCATCGGTGCCGCTCGCGACATGTCTAACAACATCGTGATGTCCCACGTAAAGTGCGGTCCCTACCACGATGACAACGGCACCGCCAACCAGCTCGGCGACGCCACCCCCGCCGACATCTACGCCTACAACCGTCTTCTCGGCGAGATCTGCGAGGAAGTCGACGAGAACATGTTCGACTACTTCATCTCAATCCACTCCAACGCCGCTACCGAGGGTACTAACACCAACTATCCCCTCTTCCTCTACCGCGGTTACGACGCGCCCGCCGACGGACAGTCCGTTTCCAAGGACTTCCAGGACAAGTCGCGCGCCATGGCCGACAAGTGCTGGCCCTATGCCTACGCCAACACCCACGCCGCATGGACTGCCTACGGTATGGACAAGAAGAACCTCCGTGGTGACATCAACTTCTACGGCAGTTCTTCCACAGGTGTAACCGGCGCAGTCGGCTACCTCGGCGTCCTCAAGCACCACTCGCCCGGCTTCCTCGTCGAGGGATACTTCCACACCTACCAGCCCGCACGCCACCGTGCAATGAACTGGGATGTATGCCGCCTTGAGGGTAACGCCTACGCCCGCGGCCTTCTCGACTACATCGGCCTCGACAAGCAGAAGACCGGTACCATCTACGGTATCATCCGCGACAAGAACACCAAGTTCAAGGACGCAGCATACCACGGCAACGCAACCACCAAGGACGCCTACATGCCCCTGAACGGCGTCAAGGTCATCCTCAAGAAGGACGGCAAGGAAGTCGCCACATACACCACCGACGACTACTACAACGGCGCTTTCGTATTCAACAAACTCGAACCCGGCAAATACACCATCGAGACCGAGCACGGGCAGTACCTGCCCATGGAGGCTCCCCTCGAGGTTGAGGTTGCCGCTCACGCCGACGTCTATCCCACCATCGACCTCGTCGACAAGGACTGGACCGCTCCCCTCGTGACATACGAGAACTATCCTGATGTTTCTGTTCCCGGCACCTACGCCGCCGACGAATACGAGTTCGCACAGGATTACCTCGACGAGGCTATCCCCGAACTCGAAGGCAAGGAAGTGAAACGCGTCATCGCACGCGAGAACCGTCTCTATGTCTTCGCACGTGACGAGGCCAAGGCTCCCACCATCCTCGTTTACGACGCCGAAGCCAAGGCTGTCGCTGCCACCGTCTCCACCAACGGCGCCGAGGGTACTGTCAACGCAATCGGCGACATCCAGGTTTCTGCCGACGGTGTCCTCGTTGCAACCAACGAATCACTCAACCAGTTCAGCACCGAGCAGATGCTCGAGGGCGAGACTCGCGGCTTCAACCGCATCTATCGCTGGGCAAACGATGAGAACGGTCTTCCCACAGGCGATCCCATCGAGATGGGCAGCTCGGCTCTCTCGGCCAACATGTATCGCGGTTACGTAGGCTCTGCACTCGTTTACTCCGGCACAATCGCCGAAGGCACCGCGTTCGTTCCCGTATACTCATGGTACGAGTCGACCAACCACCGTTTCTTCTTCAACATCTATACCATCGTTGACGGCGAGTTCGCTTCCGCTACATTCAACAACGGTCCTAACCCCGACTTCCTCGCTCCCGAGGTACTCGGCCAGTACTCGTTCAACGTTTCTCCCCTTGACAAGGAGTCGTTCATCGTCAACAGCACTCTGCTGTCTCCCTCACAGTTCGAGTTCACCAACGTCAAGACGCCCGTCACAATGCCCAAGGGCCTCGCTGACAATTCGGCCACCGCAGGCTTTTTCCGCTACAACAAGCACGCCTACATGCTTACCGCCGAAAACGGCACTTTCGAGACGGCTGATTCCGATGGCCAGACCACCGTTTCTGACGTGACTGTGGGCTTCCGCCTGACCGACATCACCGACGGCCTCGCCAACGCCAAGTCCGTAGGTCTTGTCAACACTTCCATCCCCGCCGGCGAAATCGGCGCAGTCGCCGCCTCCGTAGTTCCCGTCAAGGATGCCGAAGAGAACATCACCGACGCATACCTCAACCTCTACCTCGTTCGTCCCGGCAAGGTTTCGCACCTCACCACCAAGAATGTCACCGTCAACGCTACTCCCGTGCCTCTGGCATACGCTCTGGGTATGGAGAAGGGCGAAGGCCAGTACAATCTCACCTTCAAGTCTACAGGCGATGCTGACGCAGAAATCGTTCTCACCAACACTGCCGACGCAAACGACGTAGTCACAATCGCTGTTCCCGCCGTCAAGGGCGAGACAACCTCCGTTGCAGTCAACCCCGCCGACCTCACAGCCGACGCTAACTACAACTGGGCTGTCGTCCTCCACGGCAAGACCAACCCCGTATCGGGCGCATACCGCGCTGAGGAAACCAATGCAGGCCCTACCCGCGGTTCCGTAATCCCCTTCACCGATCCCCGCTACGACTCGTTCGGCTATGTCCTCACCGCTCATGGCAAGAACCAGGGTATCGACGTCTACGATCCCGAAGGCAACCAGGTTCAGAACAAGATCTTCAAGGGTCACGCAATGTTCGGCGGTCCCAATGATACCAACCAGTCCGATCCTTTCCGTGGCAACGAACTCCGCGGCGAGGCTGTCCTCGCTACATGGGGCGACAAGGGTTACGGCGCTGTCCGCGTCAATCCTCTCGATCCCTCGCAGGAACCCGCTACTCTCTTCGCCGGTGAGAAAGAGGCTTCCGGTAATTTCGTTTACAACGAACTCGGCCTCGGCGGCGGTACATCAGGTATCTGCTTCCTCGGCGAAGGCGAGAATACCGCAATGTACTCCTTCTCTGAGGATCATCCCTCGTCGATCGTTAAAGCCAACAACATCGTACGCTACAACCTCGGTGCAGGCTGGCTGATCACCGAACAGCCCACGGCAGTAGGCTTCGGCGGCCGTCTCGCCAACACCAACGTTGACCTTGTATCCTATGGCAACGGCTTCTTCGCATCTCAGGTCCGTGGTGCCGGCAACAACAACACCGGTACTCCCGCCTTCATCTACGTTGACGCTGAGAATAACGCCGAGACCTTCAACTCTGCCACACTCAATGATCCCGAGACAAACACTGTTCTCCTCACTGGCAGCAACTCTGGTATCGCAATCTCGCACGATGGCAAGACCCTCGCCGTATTCGACGCAAACGGTGGCAAGTGCTTCGTCTATGACGTGGCATGGGACGGCAACAAGCCCGCTCTCACCTACCGCTACAACTTCGCTGCCCCGACATCGAGCTGGAGCACCGCACGCTTCGACTACGCTGGCAACCTCCATGTCTACAACCGCGACAAGAACACCTACTACGCTTACGCTCTCGCACAGGAGAACCCCGTAGTCTCTGTTCCCGCAAAGGCTGAGTATGTCATCACCGGCACTACCACCGGCATCGAGGACATCGCTACCGATCTCGAGCAGCAGGACGCTCCCGCAGTTTACTACAACCTCCAGGGCATCCAGGTTGACGCCGAAAACATGACTCCCGGCGTCTACGTCAAAGTCCAGGGCAAGACCTCGACCAAAGTCGTCGTCAAGTAAACCATAACCCCATCGCCGTCATCACCACGACGGCACCACAAAAACGCCCGCGGCACTCCCGCGGGCGTTTCCTTTTTAAATCAACATTGGCCCAAAAAGTAGGGACGCGATTCTTCGCGTCGGCCCTCTGTAGGGACGCACGGCTCGTGCGTCCACATATTATCAATGACCGCGCATCCAAATGCGTAAAAATCTTACCCCCGATAAACCAGTTCCCGCGTCTCCTCCGGTCCGAGCGTGAACAATGCCCCAAGTACTGAAATCCCCTCAAACTCCCCTCCCCGGAACGCCGACACGGCGGGTCGCACGAAATCGTCATAACTGTCATCCATAGGCACGCTCACCGGAGTGTCAATCGAAAGAATCTCGCGCACTGCGGCATCGATCGACAGCGTCAGGTCCACCAGCGGCGTGCCAGGCAGCGAGTTGTTGAGCAGAGCCCCGAACCGCGGCCACAGATACTCGTAGTAAGGCGTCCGCCCGTACACCGTGGCTATCGTCCGCGCATGCTTGTCCCACCATCGGTCATGCTCCGAAATCAGTACTGACGAGAGCGGAGTGTGTGCCGCGAACTTGCATATTGCCGCCGTCAGTGTCTGGCATTCCTCCTTCTCCGGATTCAGGCGGGAGGCAGCCTCGGCGCGTCCCGCGATCAGCGTGCGGTGAACGGCCTTGTAGCGTCGGTCGGCGCGCATCGACGTGTCTATGACGGCACGCTCGGCGTGCGCCAGCGCCCTGTACCACGACAGCGGCGCGAAATACAGCGGCGGCAGTACGATGCTTCCCGTGGTCTGCATTTTTATCCCTCGTTGACCTCCACGCCTTACTTGTCGGGGTTGGCGTCCTTGAAGATGCGGTTCCAGCGGATGCCGCCGTTGAATATCGAGCGGTCGCGGTCAAACGATATCAGCACGAACATCGGCGTGCCGATGATGTGGTCCTCGGGAACGAAGCCCCAGAAGCGCGAGTCGAGCGAGTTGTCGCGGTTGTCGCCCATCATGAAGTAGTAGTCCATCGCGAAGGTATAGGTCTTCGCGGGCTTGCCGTCGACGTACACGGTGTTGCCCTTGACGTAGGAGTCGGGATGGTTCTCGTAGTTGCGTATCACACGCTCGTAGATGGGCCATGTCGACGGGGTGAGTTTTATGGTCATGCCCTTCTTGGGGATGAGTATGCCGTTGGCGCCGCCGTAGTTGGCCAGCGTCCAGTTGTCCGACAGCGGCTTCGGGAAGAGCATCCCGTGGCCGTCCAGGCGGTACTGCCAGGCCGGAACGTAGTCGGTGAGTATGCCGTCGGCCTCCAGGCGCCTGATGCCGCCGGCTGTCAGGGGCATGATGTAGAAGTTGTTGGTGGGCGACGATTTGGTGAGGATCTCGTGCATCCGGCTCTTGATTTCGGGGTCGTCCGGTACGGTCACGTCCGCGGGGTTGATCTCATACTCGTGGACAAGTTCCTCGGTCAGCGGCTGGCTTGTCGATGCTATGTAGTTGAACTGCACGTTCTCGGGACGCGCCTGCTTCTTGCCGTTGATGTAGATGTCGCCGTCGACTATCTTCAGGCGCTCGCCGGGCATGCCTACGGCGCGTTTCACATAGTTCGTGCGGCGGTCGACGGGGCGGTAGATTATCTCGCCGAAGTGCTCCTTGTCGTTGTGGACGGCCTCGCGTCCGTAGCGCTCGACGAGGTCATAGTACGTGCCTTCGCCCGATTCCTCGTACTTCACGGCCACCGTGTCGCCGGCGGGGAAGTTGAACACCACGATGTCGCCGCTCTCAACGTTGCGCAGGCCCGGCAGACGGCGGTACTCGTTCTGCGGCCAGTCGAGATACGACTTGGTGCCGAGCACAGGCATCGTGTTGTGTACGAGCGGGAAATGCACCGGCGTCATAGGCACGCGCGGGCCGTAGACGAGTTTGTTCACCCACAGGTAGTCGCCGGTCAGCAGAGTGCGCTCGAGCGACTGCGACGGTATCTGGTAGTTCTGGCCCACGAAGTTGAACACGAAGTACACCAGTATTAGCGCGTAGACTATCGCGTCGACCCACGACATGACCGCGCGCGTGGTCTTCGATTTCGACTTTTTCCACCATGTGAAGGGAATGTAGCCCGTGATGTAAATGTCGAACAGCAGCGGCAGACCCAGGAGGAACCAGTAGTTGTTGAGCCAGATCACCCACAGCAGGTAGACGAAGGCTACTATGCCGAAGCGCCACCACCGTGTCTTCTTGACGGGCTTGCAGCGGTTCCTGATATCGTTGACGAATCGGTCGAATGAATTCCGGTTCTGGCCCCCGGACTGGGTATTCTCGTTTGGAGTGGACATTGTGATATCTTCTTTGGTTCGTGAGCGCTCGGTCCGTGATGGAAATATATCGAAAAAAAGGACCTCGCTTATAAGGACGCAAATTTAGCCAAATAATTTCATAGCGTCGGCAAGTTAATGTTAAATTTGCCTATAAACTCAATGTTTTATAACTTTGCATCTCAGCAAACATAACTGTACAATATGTCTGAAACAAAAATCACCATCGCCTCGACCGACGACCTCGACCGCGCCGCCGGCGAGTTTGTCAACGCCATCGACCAGGCCACCGTCTTCGCATTCTTCGGCCCCATGGGAGCCGGCAAGACCACATTCATCAGCGCGATAGCACGCCGCCTCGGCGTCGACCCCGACGAGACTTCCTCGCCGTCGTTCGCCATCGTCAACGAATACCGTTCGGACACAACCGCCGAACTCATCTACCACTTCGACCTCTACCGTCTTGAGTCGCAGGCCGAGGCCATGGACATCGGCATCGAGGACTACTTCGACTCCGGAGCCCTATGTTTCGTCGAGTGGCCCGACAAGGTTGTCGACCTGATGCCCGGGGACGCTGTCCGCGTCGACATCGTCCCCAACGAGGACGGCTCGCGCACCGTCACCCTCTCCCAACTCGACTGACCCCATTTCCGGCGCATGATAATCTGGAGGGACACCTGCCCGTCGACAAACTCCGACCCTGCGGTACTCGACCCCGAGGCACCGCACGGCCTCGTCGTGGCCGCACGCGAGCAGACCGCCGGACGCGGACAGCGCGGCAACACCTGGGAGTCCGGGCCCGGACTCAACCTGTCCTTCAGCATCGTCCTGCGTCCCGGCGACCTTCATGCCGTGCGACAGTTCTGCATCTCCGAGGCCGTCGCCCTCGCCGTCGCCGAAACCGTCGAGGAAGAACTGCGCAGTAACGGCGTCGACGACCCCGTCTACGTCAAGTGGCCTAACGACATCTACGTCGGCGACCGCAAGATCTGCGGCATCCTTATCGAGAACACAGTCACCGGCACACACATCGACAAATCCGTCGTCGGCATCGGCCTCAACGTCAACCAGCGCGAATTCCACTCCGACGCCCCCAACCCCGTCTCCATCATCCAGCTCACCGCCCGCGAGACCCCCCTCCAACCCCTCCTCGACCGCCTCACCGCCCGCCTCCTCACCCTGGCTGGCGGCATCCCATCATGGAAAGGCGGCATCCTGCCGCCGATCACCCAATCCACCAACCCCTCCCCAAATCACCAACCCCCTCCACCAGACCTATCTTTCACGCCTTTGGCGCAACGACGGCGCCCTCCACCGCTGGCGCGACCCCTCCACCGGCGAGATAATCGACGCCTCCATCGTCGACGTCGCCCCCGACGGCATCCTAACCCTCCGCCACGCCGACTCCACCCTCCACCCCTACGCCTTCAAGCAAATCACCCCCCTCCTTTAATCCGAATAATTGTATCAAATTACCGAAATTTACACAACTAATGACTCTGATTCCTCTGATACACCACAATCACCCCAAACCCCAAGATTTTTTCAACCTTCTCTGATAGAGTCAGAAAAATCTTACTAAAGAATTTTTTTTCTCCTTTCCCACAACAGTCTAAATTATTTTTGCACAATTAAACCAAAATTACTATTTTTGCAACAGCGGTTACAGTAACAGCCGTTGCATTAATATGAAATTCTACGACAGAGAAATAGAGACCGAAACGTTACGGCGTATTGAGGCGACTTCGCATGAATATGCACAGATGACTGTCATTACAGGCCGTCGCCGAATCGGTAAGACAACTCTAATCAAACACGCTTATCATGAGGCCGAGATGATTTATTTTTTTGTGGCACGCAAAAGCGAGGCTTTGCTCTGTCATGAACTAGTCTCTACTGTACGCGAAACTCTCGGCGAGGACATTGGCGAATTTACCAGTATGGCTCGCCTGTTCGCGGCGCTGATGCAGATTGCCCGACGGCGTAATTTCACACTGGTTTTCGATGAGTTCCAGAATTTCAAATATGTCAACGAGTCCTTCTTCAGCGATATGCAGAACATCTGGGATAGCAACAAGAACGATGCGCGTATAAATCTTGTCGTCTGCGGCTCGCTCTATTCCATGATGACGAAGATCTTTGACGACCGGAAGGAACCCCTCTATGGCCGTGCCACTTCGCGCATTCGGCTTCGCGAGTTTCCCCTTGCCACTCTCCGTGAGATTATGCGTGACAACAATCCAGATTATTCTCCCGATGACCTTCTTGCAATGTATATGATTACCGGTGGCGTCGCCAAGTATGTCGAGCAACTCTCTATGCAGAAGGCTTTCACCAGGGATAGTATTATTGAGGCTGTCCTGTCGTTCGGCTCCTATTTCATCGACGAGGGCAAGGAATTGCTCTCCGACGAGTTCGGCAAGGATTATGGTAATTACTTTTCGATACTTTCTGCCATAGCCGGTGGTTACAACGAGCGTGGCGAGATCAAGTCCTACACAGGCATAGAAGCCGGAGGATATCTCGACAAACTTGAGAAAACATATGACCTCGTTTATCGCTGTCGTCCTTATCTTGCGGGCGAGAACAGCCGTAACGTTCGCTATGGAATCAAGGATAATTTTCTCAACTTCTGGTTCCGCTTCATCTACAAGTACCGAAGCGCTGTTGAGATCGGGAACATCGCTTATGTGCGAGAGAAAGTGCTTGCCGATTATTCCACATTCTCCGGATGGATTCTGGAACGTTATTTCCGGCAGATGTACCGTGAGACAGGAATTTACAATATTGTGACCAATTATTGGGAAAAAGACGGCAGCAACGAGATTGACCTGATTGCTGTGAACGAGGCTGAACGTGAGATTGTGATAGGAGAAGTCAAGCGCAATCCACGCAAGATTGACATGCATGTCTTGGAAGAGAAATCGCGCGACATTGTATCCAAACGCAAGGGCTGGCATATTGAATACGTCGCCCTCTCGCTTGATGACATGGGCCGTTGAGTTCTCAACCTCGCCCTAACATGGGAAAGGCGGCATCCTGCCGCCCTAATCCCACGCACGCACCTCATACCCTCCCACTATCGCGATTCTCGCGATAAATCGTGATTACTCTCGATAAATCTCACCCACATCCCCTTCCTTAACCCCCAAAACCTTATTAATTTTGCCAATCTATTCACCATACTATGTTAAATTTTAGTTAAATTCATATCAAGTTATTGCTTTTACCATCCCAATATATTACCTTTGCATCAGCGTTCGAGGCTGATTGGCCTCAGTTGGTGATTTGGTGAAAAACAGCCCCCGTGAGTATAAACCTTTAATACTAATCTTTAAAATCTTAATCGACTATGACCCCCAAAAACAAAAACCCCGCCCCGCGATCCAATCCTCCCTGTTAGTAGGGACGTGATTCTTCACGTCCGCTTTGAATACCTTGTAACTTTGACTTCCGACCTAAATCCCGTCCTTTGCTCCTTTCCGGGAATCTCGAGATTCTCGGGCATCTCGGGAACTTCGGGAATCTCCCGCCTATTTGGCGCTCCCTGCTTGTGTACGGACGTCGATTCTTCACGACCGCCCCAAAATTCTCTTCCAGCATCTCACATTCTAATTATGCATTATGCATTCTAAATTCTTCATTAACTAAATCTCCCAATCTCCCTCGAACGCACCCACCAATCACCCCAACCACCCAATCACCAACACCTAATCAGGGCCCTGATTTCCATTAACCCAAACAACAAACCTTTGCGACACAAATAATTATGAAACGAACACCCCAATACCCCAACCTACTGACCCGGACCCGCCCATCCCTCCATCCCCCCTGGCCGGATGGCACAACGCACCCCACCCACAACGGCTTATCCTCCGTCTTCCATTCGATCAACACTGACTCGTATTATAATTCCATATCTTCCTTAATGCTTAGATTGTCTAATTTCATTCCATGTTTTCCAAATCCGCCGTATTCAACTGAATGAGTCCTACTATCAAGCATTGTCAGGAAAATTGCATCTATGTCACTGTCTAACGAGATGGGGCAACCCTCAGTAAGTCGTGCATGATATTCAACTGATTCTGAATTCACGAATACGATACAATTCGATTTGTTGGCGAAATGCAACACTTCCGAATCATTTAATCCAATCCGCTTAAACAACTTGTCTAAACTTTCGCCTATCAAAAGATTTTTGTTGGGATTGACTTTATTATTCCTGACGATTCCCCTTGCCAACTGGTAATTAGCCTCGGGGACCGGAGTCTTTCGGTAAATCAGCGTATCTCCTTCCGACATGACAAAGGCCCCGATGGGAAGCGCTTCATCCGCATGAATGACGTCCGCGTGCTTAAATTCTTTAGACATCTCTTTTCGCCCTAAAGAATAGAGAGGAGAACTGAACAGCGCATCACTGTCCGTTACGATCAACAATGTATCATTCACGTTAAGGCACAGATACGTTTTGTCCGGATTATTCACCTTTGACCATACCCAAACGCCACGATAAGTAACATTATCGCGCGTAAAAGTTGTCGATACCGAATCCATCGCACCGTTATGACATGCTTCTGCCTGTCCCCGATTATAACCGGTACAAAAAACTGAAACACAACAGATAATAAGAATTAAAACCAGAAACTTCTTCATGACGCCAAAATTAAATGTAATCGTCTGCAATTTAGCCCATTTTTCCTTCCTCCGCAAGCCCCATCCCCAAAAATATTTCGCAAAATCCTAATACCCGCTTCATCACCCATTATCAATGATAATTGTGTGCGGATATAAACCTCGATTTTTTCAAGTTCCGAACAAATCATCTTTCGCAATGCCGAGTCAAATTTATATAGAGAATATGCATCCTCGAATTTGGCTCCGTATTTGAACCGGCGTGAATGTGGTTGGCGCAAAGGCATAAGATAACTTTTCATTCGGAAAAGACTTATGTTTTCCCGAATGTGTTGTGCCTTGTTTTCATTAGAGAAATTAAGACCATCCGATTTGAGAAGTCTTATTTGGTCGGCAACCGAAATGTGCGGCTGATTGTAAGGCGGAAGTTTCATAAAAATAAAAAAACTTACCCTGAGCGCGCTGTTCTTACGTACAACCGTCCGCGATAGCGTATTGAAGCCTGCCTGTATAAGTTCTAACTTTG
>CALKRW010000002.1 GCA_937989585.1 uncultured Porphyromonadaceae bacterium
AAAAGGAAGTCCCAAGACAGCGAATCTTAGTTTGTCTGCTGTCTGTCCTTCGGCGGTGGCTTGGCCTCCGCTCGGCTCACGGCTTGCGCCTGGTCTTTTATCGAGTGTGAATTGACTTGAGCGTCTCGGCGGCTGGCCGCCTCGACTTGCTTGCTCTTGTACTACTCTTGTCTATTGTAAGTCTTTCAATGTTCTCTTCAGCGCCCGGGTCTCGGACCCGAAAGCGGATGCAAAGTTACGGCGAGTTTCTGAATCTGCCAAATTTTCCGGAACTTTTTTTTGAAAGTTTTTTCGGAGCGCCGCGCCGGTCTGCCGGCCACGCCCTCCGGCGGCTGCCGCCGCACCGGAAAACGGTATGTCATGCTGTCCGCCGCGCCTCTGCGCGGGTCGCCTCCGTGGGACTTGCCCCGAAAAGCGAGTGCAAAGGTACGGAGTTTTTTCACTCCGGCAATACCAAGGACGTAATTTAACTCTAATTTAACATATAGGCGCCACAATCGCCCGCGCGGTTAACATAAGTTGACACTTGCCACGCCTCTGATACGATACTCTTTCCGGAAACTATAATATTATACGTACATATTCATCGCGACAGTAGTTCCTCGTGGTCCATAGTCGCCAATTCCCACAATGACATTGCGTTCTCCAAATTTTTTGTAGCCTCGGCATGGGCTGCAAAAAGTTCATCAGAAATCTCACCATTATTGAGCCGCTCCTCAATAGCCTTCACCTCGGCTTCACGAGCAGAGACTTCGGCTTCTGCCATCTCGACCTTCTTAGCCGCACGACGAATGGCTTTTTCACGCTCGCGTTGTTCAGCATAAGAGAGCCGGGGCCTGGTGCCATCACCACCAGTCTCCCGTTTGATCTGTTTTTCTCCAATAGGCTCAACAAATTCATGACGCCTCTCCGATGTAACATCCTTTTGTTTCTTCTGAAGGATTGATTTCGAAACAGGCGACTGAGATAACTGAAGTTGATCAAGAGACGCGATCTTCTTACGCTCGAGGAAATCGTAGATTCCACCAAGACATTCGCGTACCTGCCCCCCACCGAATTCATATACCTTCTCGACAAGACCATCAAGAAACTCACGATCATGGGAAACCACTATAACGGTTCCTGAGAAATCCTTGATTGCCTGTTTGAGAATATCCTTGGTTTTCATGTCAAGGTGATTGGTCGGCTCATCAAGAATAAGCAGATTGACGGGCTCCAGCAGGAGGCGAATCATAGCCAGTCGCGTCTTCTCGCCTCCGGAAAGGACCTTGACCTTCTTGTCCGATGCCTCGCCACCAAACATAAAAGCGCCAAGTATATCACGAATCTTCAGCCGGATGTCACCGACAGCCACACGGTCAATGGTATCAAACACAGTCAACTCTCCATCCAGCAACTGTGCCTGATTCTGGGCAAAGTAACCGATCTTTACATTATGTCCGATCTTAAGACTTCCTGTAAAAGGAATCTCATTCATTATGCATTTGACAAGTGTTGACTTACCTTCTCCGTTTTTTCCGACAAAAGCCACCTTCTCGCCACGTTTAATTGTGAACGTAGCATTATCGAAAACCTGATGATTGCCATATGCCTTACCCACATTATCGAGAATCAAAGGGTAATCGCCCGAACGTGGCGCCGGTGGAAATTTCAAATTTAGACGCGAGTTGTCGACTTCATCCACCTCGATGCGCTCGATTTTCGCAAGTTGCTTCATGCGGCTCTGAACCTGAACTGCCTTTGTAGCCTTGTAGCGGAACCGCTCGATGAACTGCTCGGTATCTGCAATCTGTTTCTGCTGGTTCTGATAGGCACGCATCTGCTGTTCAATGCGTTCCTGACGCAATTGCACGAAATGCGAGTAATTCACATTATAATCATATATCTTGCCTAACGAAATCTCGATAGTACGGTTTGTTACATTATCTATAAAAGCTCGGTCGTGTGAAACTAGTACCACGGCCTTACTTTTAGAAATCAGAAAATTCTCAAGCCACTGGATAGACTCGATATCCAGATGGTTAGTCGGCTCGTCCAGGAGTAGCACATCAGGCCTCTGAAGAAGAATCTTCGCCAACTCAACACGCATACGCCATCCGCCCGAGAATTCCGAAGTGGGACGGTCAAAGTCACTACGCATAAAACCAAGGCCAAGTAAAGTCTTTTCTGTTTCAGCAATCGCGTTCTCAGCAGAGGACATTGCCAGTTGTTCGGTAAGGGTGGATATTCTTTCAATCAGGGCCGTATAATCAGCACTCTCATAATCATCACGGGCTGCGAGTTCGTCATTCAGCCGCTGAAGGCGATCTTTCATCTCATCAAAATGCGCAAAGGCCTTCGAGGCTTCCTCAATCAGACTCACAGTGTCAGAAATCCGCATCTGCTGAGGCAAATAGCCTATGGTAACATCGCGTGGAACAGAAACAGTGCCCGAAGTAGGACTCTGCAGACCTGCAATAATCTTGAGCATAGTAGACTTACCTGCTCCATTCTTCCCAACGAGGGCTATTTTGTCACGAGGATTTATGACATAATTAATATTGTCAAACAGAGATTTTGCACTAAATTCGACAGAAAGATTGTTTATCGATATCATAGATTGTTTCGAGAAATGCTATATGGTCTTCCATTGAGAAAAAACAACGGTTCGGCACCGGGGCAAGTAGTGATTTCAAGAATGCCTTCGACATAGGTTGTAGAATGAGTCTCATGCACGAACGGGTCAATTCTGACACTACCGTCAATACCAACCGTGACAAGCGACAGACCATAACGGACCCCGTCGCAGACTACATTTCGGGCAAGCACGCGCTTCATTTCTGGCCGGGAATTTTATAAGTTCGCTGACGATATCGTAACGGATATTCCTGCGAATTAAGGCGTTTGCGAACTAACTGTACAGAATCCAGATAGACTGATGTCCCGTCCTTAGGCTGAACCGTCATAACACCGTAAATCCTCATGGGTGTACGCGTGGAATCGGAGAAGAATGTCATTTCCCTCCATCCGTCACCACCAAAACGTGACGAAAGATACTCCGTTGTACCATCAGTATAGTCAGCCACAATAAAGAAATTGCCGTCATTGCGGTTATTCAGGAATTTGGCACGCCAAGTATACTGATCTCCACTACGCCAATTCCTGTCACTCTCCAGATTAAAGGAAAGTAACGTAGACGGCGACCTCTGGTTTAGATGGAACGCCCTCGAGCCAGACCAGACGTCAACCGAATCGCCGGCAACAGCAACCGTGGAGGACGACGAGGCAACAGCCGAAGATTCATTGAGGCGCCCTTCCAAAATCTTCACCGCCGCTTCACAGACCTTATCATATTCCTGAAGATTCGCGCCGTACCATACCAATGACGTGTCAAGCACAGCCAGATCATATCCATGCTTGGCAAGGATAGACTGTTTGAAAGCCATGCGAGCCGAATCATCCGGGAACTTACTGTAATTAAGTTCCAGATAACTCTCACCCTCGTTAAGGTCAGCCATCACCTCAGCCATATCGTCCGGAGGAATGACATAATCAGGTACCCGGTTACAGGCAACAAGGAGGCCAAGGAAGGCCAACGGAATGATTATGTTTCTCAGCGTAAGACTCATTTGTCTTTTGCAGAAATTTTCTTTTCGGAATCGACACTCTCCTCAACACCGGACTCGGCAATTCCGGAGAGATTCTTGTAATAGAAGAAAATGAGTATGAAAATACCACATGTTATCGCGGCATCAGCAAAGTTGAACACCGGATCGAAGAAAGAGAATGTATCTCCCCCGACCCAGGGCATCCATTCAGGCCATTGAAAAGAAAACAGCGGGAAATAGAACATGTCAACAACCATGCCTTGAAATACCGTTGAATAGCCTTCGCCCCAGGGGACGAAAGTGGCGACTTCGGTAGGCATAGGATTTGTAAAAATCTCGCCATAGAATATACAGTCTACAATATTACCCGCCGCACCGGCCGTAATCAACGATATACATGCCATATAGCCCTTGGTAACCGCCGGATTCTTCGCAAGACGCGTCATATACCAGACCAGGGCTGACACAGCCACAATGCGGAACAGGGACAGAAAAAGTTTGCTGCCCAATTCCATACCGAAAGCCATACCGTTGTTCTGAATGAACCTCAGATGGAACCACGGAAATATCTCTACATCCTCGCCCCAGTAGAACGAGGTTTTGACCACAATCTTAATTATCTGGTCAATTATGATTACGGCCGCGCAGATTATGACGGCCAGTTGTCCTTTGCTAAGTTTCAATGGTCGGGAAATTAGATTGAATATCAGCGCTTGTCAAGTTTTGCGTCGATGGCAAGGGTAGCGTGAGGAACCGCACGTAGGCGCTCCTTTGGAATAAGTTTACCAGTGACACGGCATACACCGTAAGTCTTGTTCTCGATACGTACCAATGCGGCGCGCAGGTGATTGATAAACTTGCGCTGACGCTCGGCAATCCGGGCAGCCTCTTCCTTATCCCGGGTTCCGGCACCCTCTTCTAGGACTTTGAATGTTGGCGATGTGTCGGCCACGCCATTACCGTCATTGTTCATGACTATAGAACGGTAATATTCGAACTCGGCTGTAGCACGTTCAAGTTTTTCCAGAATAATTTGCTTGAACTCCTGCAGTTCGTCATCTGAATATCTGAGTTTTTCTGACATAATGTAGCAATTAAAGTGATGAAGTCTTTTCGAAGACTCTAACGGCCGTAGATGCAAAAAGTTTTCATCCCAGGGTTATATTTACGCAAACATCCGTACCGTCCAGGTCAAGATGCTCAGTATCGGGACCTTCAACAAATTCGCCGACAGCAACGCTGTTGGCCAGAACCTGACTGCCGATATACTCGGCAAACTCGGCAACGGGACCATCTGTCAGCGCGTTCGGAGCGAATAAGAGATTTATGCGATCAGTAATAAGGTAATCGCGACCCTTACGGATATTCTGTATGCGGTTTATGATTTCACGTGCAACGCCTTCTGCCTTGAGTTCGGCGGAGACTGTCACATCAAGAGCAACAGTGACAGCCCCTTCATTTGCAACGAGCCAGCCTGGAATATCCTCCGATATAACCTCAACATCGGCAAGTTCGACATGTGCAGGCACACCTGCCAGATCAAGATCTATGAAACCGTCTTTCTCAAAACGGCTTACCGCAGGAGTATCGAGCGCAGTCAGCGCGGCGGCCACGGCCTTCATCTGCTTGCCGAATTTCGGTCCAAGTTTCTTAAAGTCAGGCTTGACACGCTTAACAAGCATACCCTCGTCGGATGCCACGATCTTCATGTCCTTGACGTTAACTTCATTTAGTATAAGATCCTTGACTGCCAGCAACTGTTCTCGCTGACCATCATTTGTCACAGGAATCATAATTGACTGAAGCGGCTGACGGACCTTGATATTAACCTTACGGCGCAGAGCCAGGACCATCGAAGTCACTTTCTGAGCCAAAGCCATGCGTTCTTCAAGAGCCTTGTCAATCACATTATTACTGCAAATCGGGAATTCAGCCAGATGCACCGAATCATCACTGCCATTGAGATCGCGATAAAGTTTATCTGCGAAGAATGGAGCAATAGGCGCCATAAGCAACGAAACAGTCTTCAGGCAGGAATATAGAGTATGATACGCCGAGAGTTTATCCTCGGTCATCTCACCGCCCCAGAAACGTTTTCGATTCAGTCGGACATACCAGTTGGACAGATTGTCATTAACGAATTCACTTATGGCACGTGCCGCCTTGGTCGGTTCATAGTCATCGAGGGCCCCAATAACGTCCTTTACCAGAGTATTGAGCAAGGAAATTATCCCGCGGTCAATCTCAGGGCGTTTCGCAATGGGGACCTGCGTGGCTTGGGGATCAAAGCCATCGACATTCGCATAAAGGGCGAAGAACGAGTATGTATTGTATATCGTGGCGAAAAGTTTGCGTGCAGTCTCGCGTACTCCAGCCTCATCGAACTTCAGGTTATCCCACGGCGAGGAGTTTGCAATCATGTACCAACGCAGAGGATCAGAACCAAATTTCTCAATAGCGTCAAAGGGATTGACGGCATTACCCAGTCGCTTTGACATCTTGTTGCCATCCTTGTCAAGCACGAGGCCATTGGAAATAACGGCCTTGTAAGCGACCGAGTCAAAAACCATGGTTGCTATAGCATGGAGAGTGAAGAACCATCCACGCGTCTGATCGACACCCTCGGCAATGAAATTGGCAGGATATACCTCCTTATTGTCTAATGCGTCTTTGTTTTCAAAAGGATAGTGTATTTGCGCGTAAGGCATCGAACCCGAATCGAACCAAACGTCGATGAGGTCAAGTTCGCGATACATCGGACGACCATCATCCGCAACCAGTATAATATCGTCGACATACGGACGATGAAGGTCAATCTTGCTGTAATTTTCCTTGCTGTAGTCTCCGGGAACAAATCCCTTCTCTTTAAAGGGATTCGAGTCCATGACACCTGCATGCACCGATTTTTCGATTTCTTTATACAGAGTCTCTGCCGAATCAATTATTATCTCTTTCGATCCGTCTTCTGTACGCCAGATGGGTAACGGAGTTCCCCAATAACGCGAACGAGAGAGATTCCAGTCCTGCAGGTTTTCCAGCCATTTGCCAAAGCGCCCAGAACCTGTCGATGCAGGTTTCCACTGAATTTGCTCATTGAGTTCGACCATTCTATCGCGTGCGGCCGTTGACTTGATGAACCAACTGTCCAGTGGATAATATATCACAGGCTTATCAGTACGCCAGCAGTGAGGATAATTGTGCGTATGCTTCTCAATCTTGAAAACCTTGCCAACAGACTTGAGGTAAAGGCAGATCTCGACATCCAGAGTCTCATCGTTCTCACCCTTTTTGGGGTCAAACGCATTCTTTACGTATTTTCCTGCCCAGGGTCTATACAAGTCGACATTGACCATGCGTGAAACGAAATCCGGATCAAGGTCATCGATGTTGAAAAATTTACCTGTCATGTCGACCATAGGACGGATATTGCCATCCTTGTCTATAAGATGCAGCGGAGGAATGCCGCTCTGCTTTGACACACGCAAGTCATCCGCACCGAAAGTTCCGGCGATATGGACGATACCGGTACCATCGTCAGTCGAAACGTAATCCCCAGGTATCACGCGGAAAGCGCCTTCACCTGGATTCACCCAGGGCAGAAGTTGCTCATAATGCATGCCGACAAGTTCCGGACCTTTCCATTTGCCTACAATTTTCCAAGGTATGATCTTGTCACCCTTGACATAGGAATCAAGGTCAACGTCACATCCCCTGGGATTGAGCACTGAGTTCAACAGGGCCTCGGCCAATATGACAGTTTCTTTCTCTCCCGAATAGGGATTGAACGTGCGCACGGCGACATAATCAATCGCAGGACCTACGCACAATGCGGTGTTCGAGGGAAGAGTCCATGGGGTAGTCGTCCATGCCAGAAAGTATGGAGTCCCCCACCCCTTCATCTCCTCCTTAGGATCGAGGATAACGAATTGGGCTATACATGTTGTGTCCTTTACGTCGCGATAGCATCCTGGCTGATTGAGTTCATGCGAAGAGAGACCGGTTCCGGCCGCCGGAGAATAGGGCTGAATGGTGTATCCTTTATATAGCAAACCCTTGTTATAGAGTTGGGCGAGGAGCCACCAGACCGATTCGATATAACGGTTGTCATACGTTATGTACGGATCATTCATGTCAACCCAATAGCCCATCGAACTTGTGAGTTTCTCCCACTCGCCGGTATATTTCATTACCTCCCGGCGGCAAGCGGCATTGTAGTCATCAACCGAGATTTTCTTGCCGATATCTTCTTTTGTTATTCCCAACGCTTTCTCCACACCAAGTTCAACAGGCAGCCCATGGGTATCCCATCCGGCCTTGCGCTTGACTTCAAAACCCTGCATGGTCTTGTAACGGCAAAAGATATCCTTTATGGTACGAGCCATAACGTGGTGTATGCCAGGCATTCCGTTGGCAGACGGTGGTCCTTCGAAGAAGACAAACGAAGGGGCACCCTTTCGGGCCTTAACGGTATTCTCAAACAATGAGGCTTCGTTCCATTTAGCGAGGACCTCTTTGTTGATGTCTGAGAGATTGAAGTTGGAATATTCGGGAAAGCGTTTCATATCAATGCTTTATGACGTGATAATATTTCTGGATTAAGTGCCGTTGATACTTACTCAACATAACAGACGTACTAAAAGACCCGGAACTGCATATGGTCCGGAAACATTTCCGCAAAGGTAATGATTTTTCCTGATTCCCAATCTCTTTACCACCTTAAAAATACACAAACCTCATTACCTTGCTGCCGTCAGACAGATGAACGCCATAATGAAACAAAGTCACTACACGCACAATTAAAGCATGACAAAGCCCCATTCACCAAAAAGCACAGCCATTTCCGTCGCTTCAAGGATGGTTTTGCCGTCAGTCTTTATAACACCTAACGCAATACGAAAGAATATGTGTCAGGCATAGTATAAAGTCTCACTTATAAAGATAGCGCTTAATGGATTTCTTTGGAGTCTTCTCAAACGGCTCACTCATCAACACCGTCCTGCCGACTCGCTCAAATGGTGCCAGAGTACTGTTAATCTGCCTGATGGCAAGATCAAGGGCAGCCTGATATTTATCCTCGCTGACGCCGTCCGCACGAAGGGCATCATCATCAGGATATACCAACGCACATACTTTACCATCACGCTCGACAACTATACTCTCCGTGACATAAGGATGTACATTGATGCGGTTCTCAATTGCCTCAGGATAAATATTCTGACCGGACGGTCCGAGAATCATGGTCTTATAACGGCCCTGAATAAAGATGGTGACTCCATCCTCATCCAGATAGCCCATATCTCCTGTATGAAGCCAGCCGTCTTTCTCAAGTGCCTCCTCGGTAAGGTCAGGACGCTTGAAATAGCCTTTCATAACATTGACACCACGCACAAGTATCTCACCTGTGTTCTCGCCACGTTTCCGACCGGCTTCATCAACAGATATCCTTGCTTCCATCAGATCGGGCAACGTACGGCCGGAAGAATAAAGTTTATATTTGCGCCAAGGCGTATAACTGATCAGAGGGGCACATTCAGTCATGCCGTATCCTACGGTAAAACGGAATCCGATTTTCTTTAGGAAAGCCTCGACCTGCGAATTCATGGGAGCGCCTCCCACTATGATTTCTTCAAAAGCACCTCCAAAAGCACGGTTCAGTTTCTGACGCACCTGCCTATAGATAAGACGGTCTACGCCCGGAATCATCAGACCGGCGCGCACACTCCGTTTGCTGAGAGCCGGCACAATCAGTTTCTTATAGATTTTCTCAAGTATCAGGGGCACACACAGGACAAGATTCGGCTTTACCTCGGCGAAAGCCTTGATGAGAGTTCTCGGCGTAGGGGTCTTGCCAAGGAATGTTACATGTGTACCGACCGCCAAGGGCACAAGCAGATCGAAAGCACAACCGTAGGCGTGTGCCAGCGGAAGGAATGAAAGACATCGTGACCCACTGTAATGCAATTGGGAGTCAACACCAAACTTAACATTGCCGCCAAGATTATCCATGGTCAGCATAACACCTTTCGAAAAACCGCTCGTTCCGGACGTATAATTGATTATAGCCGTATTCGAGCCTCTGATTGACTTATAATTGATGTCTCGTGCGCCAAACTCTCGCCCGCACAACCATCGGCGCATTTCTTTGGCAAGTCCGGCAATGATATTACTTGCTTTTTTACTGCCTCGCTCAGCAAGGACCTTCAAAGAATCGTCAAGAGAGATAAAAGCCTTTGTCTCAGGAAATTTCTCAAAATTAAGATGACTGAAAATAGAGTCTGATACAAACATCAGAACCGCGTCGGAATGGTTGGCTATGGATGTTATGTCATCTGGCGAAAATTCATGTAGTATTGGTACAAGCACGGCTCCATATGTAAGCGTGGACATAAATGCAATAACCCACTCCGAGGAATTCTTGCCACAAATAGCAATCTTGTCTCCGGGTTTTATATCCAGTGAATTGAATAAAAGGTGCAGACCGGCGATGCGTTCCGCCATCATGCCATAAGTCAACGTCGGGTGGTCCGTATCATAGTCTGTCAGGGCAGGCAAATCAAAATTATCTCGAAACGAGGCTGCATAGGTTTCAATTAAATTATAGTCAAATTGCATCAGGCGGTATCAAATCAAGGTTAATAAATCATAGTATGCTTCGCTCCCGACAGACATTTATGCGGGAGCGAAGCCCAACGGATATTCTCACCATAAAGATATGGGACTCTCAGGCCTACACCTCGCTTCGGGGCATGAAAAAGTCCGGAGTATGTTATTCTTGAGGAATGCTATCAAGTTTGTCTGATATGTCGTTTGCTATGTCATCAACACTACCATGACCCTTGATAGACTTGTACTTGCCTTCGCTCAGATAGTACTCACGAAGCGGGCTGGTCTGTCTGTGATAAACGTCAAGACGTTTCTTTATAGTTTCTATGTTGTCATCGGCACGTCCCTCGATTCTGCCACGGCGCAACATGCGGTCTACAAGCTCTTCTTCAGGAACCTCAAGACCAATCACGGCATGAATCTTGGTGCCACGGTCAGCAAGCATCTTTTTTAGAGCCTCAGCCTGCTGTATGGTGCGGGGAAAGCCATCAAAAATGACACCACTTGCGGTCTTGTCCTTGTTACTGTCAAGTTCGTCAGCAAGTACGTCAATCATAAGTTCATCCGGGATAAGCTGTCCTCGTGAAATAAACGAATCAGCAACTTTACCAAGGTCCGTGCCTCGGGAGATATGACCGCGCAGCAGTTCGCCCGTGGAAATGTGATAAAGATTATATTTATCTATCAGTCGTTCGCTCTGGGTGCCTTTGCCGCTACCGGGAGCACCAAAAATAACAATGTTCAGCATTTGTCTTTTTATGTTAGAAAAGTCTTAGTGAATGCACAGACACCCGCACGCAGAAATACCTTTTACCGTAATTCAAAAGGCAAAACTGCAATGACTGGCTCTAAGCCTGCGCCTATCGCACCATCAGTTCTGTCCTTTAAGGACGTAGATATCATTGAGGTTTCTTGCAAGATCGTCCAGATCAAGCCCGAACCCGATTATAAATTTCTTGGGTATGGAGAAACCGACATAGTCGGGATGCACATCCTTTACAAGAGCCTCCGGCTTGAAAAGCAAAGTGGCGATTTTAACACTTGCGGGACGCTTTGCCTTTAGGTCATCAACTAGTTTGCAAATAGTATGGCCTGTGTCTACAATGTCCTCCACTATTATAATATCTCGGCCCTCGATGGATCGTTGAAGTCCGAGTACTTCTTTGACGACACCAGTCGACGAAGTGCCCTCATAACTCTTTAATCGTATAAAGTCTATCTCGGCGTCTCCTTCAAAAGCCCGGAACAAGTCACTGGCAAAAGGAAAAGCCCCGTTCAGCACACAGATGAACACGGGCTTTCTATCGGCATACTCGCACGAAATCTCTTTACCCAACTCTTTAATGCGGGCATCTATGGTCTCTCTCTTGATATACGGCTCAAAAGTCATGCCGTCATATGTTACATCTTGCATCTTAACTACTGGGAGGGGTTGTAAATTTGGGCAAAGTTACAAATTTTTCACGAACCAGCCAAGAACACGTTTCTTGTGTGTGCGTTTTTTAGGGAGGCAACAAAATAAGGACAGCCAAAACGCTGCCCTTAAAGTATTTTATGCAGTTATGTACCTACACGTTATTCTTGATCTGTTACCGCAACGCGTTTTAGCGTCAGGACCGTTTTACCGGTATTGTTGAGAAGCATGATCGTATCATGATTGCCGCGCACAACAGTGGTCGCTTCCTCAAGACCAACCAGCAGGTTGCGTTCCTGATCTGCTTTTGGACACGACATTCTCGTTACACCCATACCGGTGAAATTGATGGAATTCGCGACATTCGGATCAAACATGATCTCACCATTAAAGTAGTTGCAGCCGGTGTTTCCATGAACTTTATGTTCGGCCACATCAAAGAATATGTTGGCCTCCGGGTCATCGATACCAGTACCATTTATCTCCGTGAACTGCCATTTGCCATTCAGATATTCCATATTTGCTCGCCGCAATGTAAGCAGGACCTTGCCATCGCCCATCATATACAGATATGACTCATTGCCGATTTTCTCGAACTTCAATGACACAGGACGATTGTCTGCAATAACCTTATTTATCGCGTTTTCATACGGAACATCGGGACAAAACATCATTGTAGACGCAACGGATCCAAAAGTAAGTATTCCACCCTGTGTAATATTGAAATCACCATTAAGCACATTGCAGCCGTTCGAGGCATAGAAACGTTTATCCGAAGGCACAAAGTTTATGTATGGGATATTTTCCTCTGTCTGTAAGGCTGTTCCGTCAACTGCGGTAATCACCCATTCTCCCGCGAGGCTCTGACTAAGATCATGAGAAGACGTTTGTGGACTGGGGGTGGCGGTCTCTATTTTTTTTGCCGGTTGAGCAGAATTTCTTGAGGATCCGCCGAATACAGAACAACTGCTAGTAATCAACGAAATGGCTATTATTGGAAGTATATAACGCGTAGACATCATTTTCATCGTTTTTTAAGTTTGACATCATGCCGGCCACGGCCGCACTAAATAATAATTCATTATAGTAGACAATCTCTACGGCAAAAAGTTTAAGCAATAAATCATTTATCCGGGAAATCCTTGCCGCACCCAAATTTTTATTTAGTACGGCGCACGATATTTTTCCGGATCCGCATCCTCAAGGATGCTGAGATAGGAATTGTATCGCGACTGTGATATTCGCTGTTCTTCGAGAGCGCGCCTAACCGCACAGCCCGGCTCATGAGTGTGGGTACAATTCGAGAAACGACACCCCTTACTCTCGGCAAAAATCTCCGGAAAGTAATGAGGCACCTCAAAACGGTCAAAATCTATTGTACCGAAACCTCGTATTCCGGGAGTATCAATAACAGATCCTCCACCAGGCAAAGGATACATGGATGAGAAGGTCGTTGTATGCATTCCCTGGTCATGCGATTCTGACAAATCGCCGGTCCGAATCTCAACTCCCGGAATAAGGTCATTGATGATCGTGGATTTTCCTACTCCTGAATTACCAGAAAGCAAGGTGGTTTTATCTTTCAGCAGGCCACGCAGTTCGTCAAGACCGACGCCGGTGCGGGCAGAGACAGTCTGTACTTTATAGCCTATTGAATTGTATAGATATTCCACTGCGTCAAGCAACTCCCTATCCCCGGCAGAATCCAGAAGATCCACCTTGTTTATGACAAGAACAGCCGGCACATTATAGGCTTCCGCTGTCGCCAGAAAACGATCGATGAATGTCAACGATGTCTCAGGATGCTTCAATGTCACTATCAGGGCAGCAAGATCTATGTTTGCGGCAATGATGTGGGATTCTTTTGACAGATTCGATGCACGCCTTATTATATAGTTGCGACGGGGAGATATTGAGGTTATGAATGATGTATCGCTGCCCGGACCGGGAGGAAGGACTGTGACACGGTCGCCTACCGCCACAGGATTGGTCGTCCGTATTCCTTTCAGACGGAATTTCCCCTTTACCTTGCAGTTGTACTGGCGGCCATCTTCGCCTTCGACTATATAACTTGACCCAGTGTTGATTATGACACGTCCTTGCATATCGTCATGTGTTTTGCCGTTATTTGTTTTCAATGGCATAAAATTACAACTTTTTTTTGTTTCTGCAAGCGCGAATACTTCTTTGATATCTCATTGCTATTCAAAAACTTACCAATGACACAACAAAAAAGCAAATCAATTTGTTATGTATTTGTAGAATTATTTAACAAAAATCATTAAATTTGCGATATTAAAACACTTAGGAACATATGCCTGAACATCAGGTACCTTAATATATTCGGGGTCTTCACTGCCTCGCGATTATAATGAAAGTAAATTTAATTTATATCTGTCTAACATTTTAATTTATTGAAAGATGAATACAGAAACCATCGGCACAAACGCCGGCACAATCTGGAATGCTCTTAACGAAGCAGACGCCATGGGCGTAAAACAGTTAAAGAAAGTCACCAAACTGAAAGACAAAGAAGTCTTCACCGCTCTCGGATGGCTTGCCCGTGAAGGCAAGGTCCTGATTGATGTTGATCCCGCCGACCCCAAAGAGTTCGTTGTCGCCCTTACCACAGACAAGTAATATAATACAAGGGTACATCCGCCTGAATGACACAACCGTCTGGGACAGCGAAATGCTGTTTCGGACGGTTGATGTTTTAATGCGCATTCCGGTCACTGGACATGCAGGACCTCACGAAAGCGACGCACCGTTTCGGAATCGCCTGTATATTTACCTTGATCTTCGCTGAGTTTGCAGGTCGACATATAGAAGGGCCATGACTCAGTGATTTTAACCGCAAGCAGTTTTATTACGATGTTCATGGGACTGACACGCTTAAAGTCATTGGTGAAATGCGTGCCTATGCCGAAAGAGGGAATACATTTTCCCTTGGCATATTTATGTATCTCTATCGCACTGTCAACATTGAGACCATTGCTAAATACAACCTGCTTTGTTGAGGGATCAATGTTCAGACTGCGGTATTTATCGACTATAAGGTCAAGTTCATGAAAATTGTCTCCGCTATCCACACGCAGACCCTTGAACATATTCGCGAAATCCTCGGAGAAGTTCAATGAGAATATGCGCCAACCGTATGTATCGTACAAGAAGGTTCCCAATGAACCCCGATATGTACGGGTCCATGCTTCCATTGCCAGATGATTGGCCATCTGAGGCCCATAAATCCCGCCAATCGCACAAACCAGTTCATGCGCCATGGTCCCAATAGGGGTCAGATCATATTTCATGGCCAGATATACATTGCTCGTGCCAATGAATTTTCCCGGTCCCTTCATTAAGTCCTGACACTGCTTCATTGTTGACACGGCCAATTCTTGCGCACGGAAGGAAGCCCGTCTCCTTGTACCGAAATCGCTGAACATACATCCTGCCTCAATCATTCGCTCTGCCTTACGCATGCTTGTTTCGGCAAAACCTGCATAATCAAACGTCTCAGCCTGCCCTGTCATAATATAATATAATTCTGATATTATGGCCAGGACCTTGACTTCCAGAAGTATCGTGTTACACCAGCATCCTTCGAATGTCACTGACAGATGACCTTCCGAATCCTGCGATACCTTCACCCAGTTCCTGTCATAGCGGAAACCCTTCAAATAACTGTAAAACCATCTCGGGATATACGTGCACCTGCGCTGCATGAAAGAAATCTCCTCATCGGTTATGACTACTTCTTCAAGCATCTCTATCTGGCGCTTCAGTTCTTCTGCGAAACCGATTGGGTATATGGTATTGTCCCGGTCTACAAAACTATATCTCACCTGTGCTCTCGGGAAATTGTCAATCACCGCACAGCACATTGTGAATTTATAGAGGTCATCATCTGTAAAATGTTTTATGATCTGGCGCATTTTCCTGATTCTTTTTATAGTCGATTCTTCTATCACCTATATTAAAATCAAATACCCGCCATTTTGGTTCACCGAGCCTTAACGGAATGCTTGCATACGACGATAAAGCGCATGCACGGGAAGCCCCATTACATTATAGAAACTCCCGTCAATCCTTGAAATCGCGACAGCACCTATCCACTCCTGAATACCATAGGCACCTGCCTTGTCGAATGGCTTGTAGGAGCGAATGTATTCATCTATCTCTTCATCGCCGAGTTCTGCGAAACTAACTCTTGTAAGCGACGAGAATGACTCAGTACGGTCATGACCACGAAGTGTCACACCTGTTACAACATCATGTGTGCGCCCAGAGAGCCGACGTAGCATGTTCGCTGCATCGTCATAATCGCGAGGTTTGCCTAGTATATCCCCATCGACTATCACAACAGTATCAGCGGTGATAAGAATATCCCCACAGCCAAGATGACCACTGTACGCCTCTGATTTCTTACGCGAGAGGTATTCCGGCACTTTCGCTGACGGTAAATCCGACGGATAGGACTCGTCTACGTGATTAGGCAGATCTATCTCAAACTTCGGTACAATCATTGATAACAGTTCGCGACGCCGGGGGGAGTTGCTCGCAAGTATCACACGCCCGCTAAGCGGAGAGGCTATGCGGCATCTCTCGAATTTGTCTTCAAACGCATTCTTTGACATATACATTCTGTTTTTAATTCACCACCCGAAGGCATCGGCACTCGCAAGCCACTGACCTCTGGCCGCAAGAATCTGCTCAAGAAGTTCGCGAGCCACACCGTATCCACCATTTGCGACTGTAATGTAGCGCGCGAGTCCTTTTATCTCGACAGCAGCATCAGCGGGGGCCACCGCAAGTCCTGCCACCTGCATACATTCCATGTCCGGAATATCGTCTCCAACATAAGCGATATCTTCCGGAACGAGAGCATTATTTTCCAGCCATTGCGCAAGTACCTCAGTCTTTCTGGAAGCGCCTATATATACATCCCTGATGCCTAACGCATTATAACGTTTTTCCAGCGACTTTGTATTGGCACCGGTTATTATCGCGATCTTAACGCCGCTTTTCACTGCCAGTTGCAGTGCGTATCCGTCCTTGATATTCACCATACGCATTGGCACACCATTATCATCCATAGGTATGGTCGAAGGCGAAAGAACACCGTCAACATCAAAAACCACACCTTTGACCTTTGTAAGGTCATAGTCTGTCTTGCTCATAATCTGCTAAACTTTATCCTCCGGGAAGTGAGTACTTATGATACGGCGTGTCATAAGATCATAAATCTCTTCCAGTTCAGAATTTAATTTTTCTTTATGCGAGGCGATCACATTGCTGTCACGACGCATGGCAGGCCCCGTCTGTGCCGCGAATGGTCCTATTTTCAGGGCTTTGTCAAGTGTCTCCCGCAACAGCGGCCCGAAGACAGTTATGTCGTAACAGTATGGCCGGAGCAGGCTGTCGGCGTCTGCCCACAGACAATTCGCGAAATTACAGGCAAATACAGCCGCCACGTGCAACGCGGCCCTATGCCTGCTGTCAGCATCATAGACTTTTGACGAAAGCGCAGATGCTAGTTCATGCAGTAACTTATGGGACTGCGCGT
The DNA here is from genome assembly GCA_937989585.1 of uncultured Porphyromonadaceae bacterium. GTDB lineage: Bacteria > Bacteroidota > Bacteroidia > Bacteroidales > Muribaculaceae > CAG-873. Next base: position 17,171 of record CALKRW010000002.1, read on the forward strand.
CAGCCGCTTCGATAAAGAATGGTATTTCGTCAAAATCCACCGGTTTTCCCTTGGAGAAAGTCTGTAATGCATAGAATACCCCATTTCGCGGACCAGGAATCGCATCGGCCGGGACACTTCCGGAAGTATGTGCCACAACGGCACGACCTTTAGACAATGAGGCTGCGACCTCTGCGACGGCGTCATCAGAAACCGCTATTATCACGGCATCGACATCCGTATTTACCTCGTTCAGCGAAACGGTTACGGTTGCTGACTTGAGCATTGACGCGACTTCACGCGCCCTGGAAATGTCACGCGAGTAAACCTGCACGACATCTGCTACCCGGTCGAGCGCCGGAGCGATATTCGAGGCTACGTTGCCCGCACCGACAATACTTATTCTTCTTCGCCGTTGTCCTTCCATGTATCTATGTGCACCTTTTCCCAGAGCAGTTTCGAAGGATCGACCGGTCGGCGTATCTCGTCGCTATAGCCGAAAGTAACCAGACACTCCACTTTAAGGTATTCGGGTATTCCAAGAATCTGCTGGACATACTCACCGGCGCTTTCGCCGTCAGGTGCCTCGCGAAGTCGCACCTGAATCCAGCAGGAACCAAGACCAAGGGCATGTGCCTGCAACTGCATGAGCGCGGCCGCATAAGTACAGTCCTCCACATAAACATCACTTTTCCCCGGATCCGCTATGACAGCGACTGCGAACGCGGCTGTCTCAAGTGCATGCGCGCCATAGGTCTTGCCTTTCGACAGGGCCTTGAGTTTCTCGCGGTTGTCGACTATAACAAATTGCCACGGGCGTTTGCTTTTACTGGAGGGCGAGAGCAAAGCGGCCTCGATGATGGTTCTCGCATCATCGGGGCTTACTTCCTGATCCTTATATTTGCGTATTGAGTGTCGCGTAAGCAACAGGTCATGAAAACAGCCATCCATGTGCATGTCTCAATGTGTTAGTTTATATATGTATATCTGCGCGTTGGACGCTTTTACTAAAACCTTTTTCAGCGTCTTGTCACCCAGACTCCCTTGTAGCGCGAGATCTTGGGATAGGATGCGGCAGCCATGGCCTGTTCCTTGGTCTTGCCTGTGGCTGCATATATACGATAGCGTCCGTTCTGCTCAAGCACACCCATAACCAGTCCGGGATTGAGACGCGACTCGTCAAGTATAAAGCGGTCTGCGGCTTCGCTGGAATTAAGTGAGGCTACGACCAGACAGTAGTCGTCAAAATCGTTAAGCCTCGGCGAGGCATGCACTGGCGCATACACGGATTTTTTCACAGGCGGTATTTTCTCCGTGGATTCAGCATCATTACCGGCCAATTTTCCGGCTTCTGAATCATCCTCGCATATCTTGACTTCAGATATCTGTTCAGGAGTTGCCGGCGTTTCTATGGTCTCAACCTCATATTTATCGGTTTTGCCATGGCCGGAAGCCTTGATGCCATGAGACATGCTTACCTCCGGCAAACCGAGTGAGGCATACTGGGCATCCTTAATGCTTACTGGCGTCGAGACGGCTAATCCTATGGCAATAAGCACTGCGGCCGAGGCTGCCACTCGCATCAGTCTGCCGAAAGCACTGACACGTGGCTTTGTCTCTTCATCATATTCCGCCACGGGAGGTAATTCCGCAGACTCCTGCAAACATATCTCCGGATACCATCCTGACAGTGGTGTAAGGGTATCTTTCTCCGCGGCCTCGAATATCATGATTCTATCCTCATCGAGTGACAAAGTTCCTACCCGTCCTAGACTTAACGTACCGTCATGATCAAGTTGACGGCGCATAGCGGCTACTTCGTCCGCCACCATCCCTGCTGCATTCTCGTGGGAAATACCCAGAGCACGGGCAACTGACCCGACAAGTAATCCGTCACTGACGCTCAACATAGCGTTGAATGAATAATTGCGCCGGGGAGCAAGCCATGTATTTGAGCCACTAACTTTCTGGGCACAGACACTTTGAGCCAACACAGCACCAAGCCCCGGCACGATTACACAATCGTGACGAGAGATAAGATATTCCAAGTGCCGTATTGTTATATTCATACTGCAAAGATAGTTCTATTTTTTCGACCAGACCCAATTATATTCATTTAAAGTTTTCTACATAATTAACTTTTATTGTCAATAACATTCATAACATTTCTACAAGGGCCAATCCTGTTGAACGATATGGCGAACTTAGATATCTGTCTCTTGAGCGATGGTTCATGGCTGATTTTTTCACTCCTGCTGGATATCATAAATTATGTCCCGTCATAGGAATCACTTATTGAACAATGCCTCGACACGCGACCTCGGGATTCCATATTTCACGGCTGTCTCAGCATCACGATTCGCCGCCTCATTGTCATACCTGGCTTTATTAAGCCTTGCCCGGCATATATATAACTCGCCATCCTCTGGATAACGTTCGATGGCTTTGCCTATTACGTCCGAGGCATCGGCATAGTTTCCGCTTACCATATAGCAGTCGAACAGCATGACACAGTATTCTGGCTCCGGCTCAACGTCGACAAGTTTGCGCAGATAGGTTGCAGCCTCCGTCTCCCTCGATGTCATGGCATAAAGTGTGCCCAAAGCAAGATAAGTGGTTCGCGCAACAGGAACGATTTCCTCCAGCACCGCAAAATCTTTCTCTGCATCAGCAAGCCTTCCGTTGTGCAGGGCCATCATCCCATGATAGAAATGCGCGTCTGTATTCAGTGAGTCAAGTTCTATCACCTTGCCGTACTCATCAAAAGCTTCTTTATCCCTGCCGATTCCGACCAGTACCTTTGCCCTGTTCTCATGTCCGGCAATCAATCGTGGCGACCGGCTCACTACCTCGTCGAGACATCGCAGCGCCAGCGAATCCTGTCCGTTATAGTAATAGATCATCCCCAGGTTCGACATCAGGGCTACATTCAGGGGATTATCAGGTTCTATGCCCATGGCCTCTACAAGACGCCTAGCGGCATCGTCATACTTACCGTCCTTGAGGGCTTTTTCTGATTCATCTACAAGAATGAAGTACGGTCTCTCTTCAAAACCCGTGGAATCGGCAAGCGCCTCGGCCTTGATCTTGGCATATTCCGGGACCTTAAGTTCCGGCCCTCTGGACTGTGCGAGGGTCGAGCCTCCGAAAAGTGCAATCAGGAATGCTGCTACAATATATCTCATATTGATGTTCTATGATAAGTCTTATAGTTGGTATAATTCATGCAAAAATACTAATTCTATATTATGCTCCAAAGTCGTTACAGTTTTTTAACCAGAACATCGGTGGTTTCATAGAAACTACATAATCTCCATACAGGAACCTAACATACTAACATTTTTCCCGCATGTACGTTTTAATATTATGCCATCCGAAAAACAGAAAAATGCCCGTTTTGCAAGCCTTCTTAAAATACGTTTCAGGAAGGCCAGAACCGCTTACTCTGCCTTTACATTTCATTTCGCATCAAACATACGTAACATATCCAAGGCATTAAGCGTCACGACAGGCATCTGCTCTTTCATCTGCATCGGCGTCCTCATCGTAATGGTAGGCTTCGATCACCATCCCTCCGCCCTGCATACTATAGCCGTGACCCTCAGAGTCATACAGAGCATCTTCCTGTTCGCCATTCTATTCAACCTTATTTTCAATCTCCGGTACACCATCAGTTCTACGCGCACATTGAAATGGATTGTCGACATAGCGATGCTCACCACACTGCTGCCGTTGATCTACCCCCACCCGGAAAACCCATGGATTAGGTGGCTTGAGCAATTGCTCTATTCCCACCGATATATATATATTGTGATGGGCGCCTATTCGCTTGTAGACGGATGCTATGGCCTGATGCGGCTTATGTCACGCAGGACAAACCCTTCGCTATTGCTCGGGACGACCTTCCTGTTCTTCATAATAGCCGGTTCACTTGTGCTGATGATGCCCAGATGTCGGCTGGTGCCGATTTCCTTCACGGATGCCTTTTTTGTCTCGACAAGCGCTGTATCCATCACCGGCCTCACGACTCTCGATCTTACGACTACCTTCACTCCGATGGGGCAGATTGTCATATGCCTCCTTCTTCAGGTCGGTGGAATCGGCATCATAACATTCACTTCTTTCTTCGCCATTTTCTACAGCGGCAACCAGTCAATCTACAGCCAGTTGCTCATCAAGGACATCGTATACACCAAATCAATGAGCGATCTGGTCCCTACCCTGCTTACCATCCTGTTTTTTACGCTATCAATCGAACTCGTCGGGGCCGTGGCAATATATTTCACGATACCCGATTCTCTCGGACTCGACCAGCACGAAAAGATCTGGGCAGCCATTTTCCACTCCACATCGTCATTCTGCAACGCGGGGTTCTCTGTTTTTCCTGATGGCATGGCCAATCCGGCGTTGATGGGAAGTGGACAGGGCATCTATCTCGTGACTTCCTTCATAGTCCTTGCCGGCGGAATCGGATTCCCTATACTTGTAAATTTCCGAGAAATGACAGTCGCACATCTTCGCAGGTTCCTCACCCGAGTCATGACAGGCAAACACTGCCCGCGCCGGAGCCATATCATCGACCTAAACACCAAACTTGTACTGATTTCCACCCTCTCGATATTGGCCATAAGCACTTTGCTATTCTTTATCATAGAGTCCGGAAACTCTATGCGTGGCATGAGCCTGTACGAGCGCATATCCCAATCCATATTCAATTCCCTTACACCGCGCTCGGCAGGATTTGTCTCGATTGGTGTACAATCCTTCATGCCCCTGACACTGATGCTCGTCATGGCACAGATGTGGATCGGCGGGGCGTCCCAGTCCATGGCTGGTGGCATCAAAGTCAATACGCTGGCCGTCCTTCTTCTTAATCTCCGCTCTATCATCCGGGGCAGCAAAGGTGTCTCGGCTTTCGACCGCAACATCGCTATTCCCTCTGTACGACGATCGAACGCAGTCATCACCCTTTCGCTCATCTTCACGTTCACGGTCTGTTGCACGCTCATTGCTCTTGAGCCGGCCATATCGACTAAAGCGCTGATATTTGAATCAATATCCGCTGTCTTCACCGTCGGCTCATCCTTCGGAATTACCCCGGGGCTTTGCGTGGCCTCAAAATACATTCTCTGCGTGGCAATGTTTGTCGGTCGCGTTGGCCTTATCTCACTCCTTACTGGCATGTTCTCCCACGGTCCCGACCGAACACAGCACTACCCGTCCGAAAACATTGTCATCAGTTGATTACCTGAACACGTTTAATCCACATCTCACGCCTCCTGCCAAAAATAAAACATAATCCCAATTTAAGCCCAAGAATATGCGTTACCTGATTATCGGACTCGGCATCTACGGCACAAATCTCGCCCGCGACCTCACTGACATGGGACACCAGGTTATTGGAGTCGACATCAAGTCCTCGGCCACTGAAGTCCTCAAAGATTATATCTCTGCAGTCTACATTATTGACACAACTGTCGAAAGCGCTCTTGACGCTCTCCCGCTGAAGACCGTAAATCTTGTCATCGTCGCAATCGGCGAGAACTTCGGCGCTTCTGTCAAGACTGTCGCATTGCTTAAAAAGCGGAATATACAACACATCTATGCCCGGGCGATAGACGAGATCCACCGGTCGATACTCGAGAGTTTCCAGATCGAGCGAATAATAACGCCCGAACAGCGGGCAGCCCATGATCTGGCTTACGAGATGATGTTCGGCAGCGAGGTGACAACTATGCTCGTCGACAGCGACAACATTATCGTCAAATTCAAGGCGCCACAGTATTTCTGTGGCGAGAGTTATTCAAGAATAGGTCTCGACAACTATGGCCTGACACTGATTGCCGCTACTCGCCCCCATGAGCACACCAATATACTGAACCTTCAGTCCGAGAAACAGGTCTTACTCGACACAAACGCACAGGACGCCGTAGTTGCCTCCGGCGACATATTCACCTGTATCGGCACACGATCCGCCTTCAGGACCCTGATGCGGCGTACGACCTGAATCAACGTTACTGCTGACAAACGTAGTCCACGCAGGCCCTGGCCTCTTTATGACCGGCAAGCAGACCTGCCGCCGCGACATGTGCCGGATGCCTGGCATAGACATCGACATCCGCCATCGTCTCAACTATCGCAGTCAGCACAACGTCCCAGGTCTCGCAGGGATTCTCGTTAATGCCTACCTCTATCGACCTTAGTACCTCAATCTGCTCCGGCAGGGCCTCGAGCGCATCCTTGAACCTCATCGCAATCTCGCGACGTTCAGCGGCCGTACCGCTCAACTTAAACATTACCACATGCTTAACCATAGTCTATTACTTTCAAATAAATATTTTTCGCAAAATTACCAATTTCCATGAACCTTGCCAAATCCCTTCTCCGGGATTTCATACAATAATTATCACGAAAAAAGAGGCCGTACCTAAATAGGCACGGCCTCTACCAACTGATTTATAGTATTTTTATTTAACAAATACCTTACGGGCCGAACCGTCTTTGCTTACAAGGATATTGACCTTGCCCTGCTGCGGACGTGTTACTCGTACACCGCTGAGAGTGTAGATGAGGGTATTCTCATCGATATCATCTGCGTAAACTGAGTCTACGGCATTCTCCTCGGCATAAGTCAGGATTTCCTGAATGAGAGCCTCGATTTCGGCGACAGGAACTTCGTAACTGTATACACCTTCTTCTGCGACACTCTGATACTCTGCTGCCGCGTCAGCCTCTGCCTTAATGATGGCGTCATCTGCGGCATTGACCAGAACTGTTACATCAAGTTCGGGATATTCTGCGGCAATCTTATCCTTGACTGTCGAGAGTGACTCTCTTAGAGCGGCTATCTTGTCGAGGCTTGCCTGATATGCGGCTTCGTTGTCGGCTACGCGCTTTGCCTCGTCAGCCTGTTTCTTGGCTTCGGGTACAATGCCGGCAATCATTTCCTCGACGGGCTTGCTGTCGAATGTGTAGTCGTACTCACCTGCTGCGGCTACAGCGTCGAATGACTGGTTGGCGGCGGAGGTGATATCATCGATGGCGGCCTGAACTTCGGCGACCAGAGCTTCGACATTGCTTTCGGGATATGTGCTTTCAGCCTCAGCCTTGGCGTCTACGAGAGCCTCCTGCAGTTTGGCGATATCGGCAAGGGTTGCCTCGTATGCGGCCTTGTTGGCGGCTACGCGGGCTGCCTCTTTCTGGTCGGCGGCCGATGCGGCGATTGCATCGATGAGATTGTTGATACCGTCTTTGTCAACTGCATAGTTGAAGGTGCCTTCATTGGCTACTGCCTCGAGTGCCTTGGCGGCGTCAGCCTTTGCTGCGTCGATGGCGCTCTGTGCGGCGGCGACCTCAGCGCTAACGTTTGCGTCGGGGTACTGTGCGGCGACAGTTTCCTTGGCGGCGTCAAGAGCGGTCTGGAGGGCATCGATTTCAGCGACTGCAGCCTCGTAGGCGGCCTTGTTGGCGGCTACGCGCTGAGCCTCGTTATATGCGGCTTCCTGTTCGGCGGCAGAAGTATTGACTGCCTCGATCAGTTTGTTGATGCCGTCCTTGTCAACAGTGTAGTTGAAGACGCCTTCGGCGGCGACTGCCTCGAGGGCCTTGGCGGCGTCAGCCTTGGCGGCGTCGATTGCGTTCTGTGCGGCGGCGACCTCTGCGCTTACGTCAGCATTGGGATACTGTGTTGCGGCAGTTTCCTTCGCTGCCTCAAGCGAGGCCTGAAGAACATTGATTTCGGCAACAATGGACTCGTATGCTGCCTTGTTGGCGGCTACGCGCTGTGCCTCGTTGTATGCTGCCTCCTGCTCGGCGGCAGACTTGCTGAGAGCCTCGATAAGGGCGCGGATTCCGGCTTCGTCTACTGTGTAGTTGTAGACACCGGCCTTGTCAACGGCGATGTATGCGACGTTGGCATCGTTGCGTGCATTTGTGATTGCTGTCTGAGCCTTGTTGAGGACTGAAGTGATGTTTGCGTGCGGGCAGTCTTTCTCGGCGGCCTCGACTGCTGCGTCAAGTTCCTTCTGGAGTGCGTCGATGGAGGCGATGGCCTTGTCATAAGCCGCTTTGTTGTGAGCCTTGCGGTTGGCTTCGCTTCCTGCTACCGCCTTGGCGGTGACTGCATTGATCAGGGCCTCGATGTCAGCGACGGGAACGTCATAACTGAACACACCTGCTGTGGCGACTGCCTTGTAGATGGCGTCGGCGGCAGCCTTGGCTGCGTTGATCGAGTTCTGTGCGGCGGCCACTTCGGAGGTGACATCTATGTCGCCGTACTTTTCGGCGGCTTCTGCTTTGGCGGCGTCAAGAGCGCCCTGAAGGGCGGCGAGTTTATCTGTCACGGCCTTGTAGGCGGCTTCGTTGGCGGCTACACGCTGTGCTTCCTCATACTGTGCTTTGGCGGCAGCGGGGATTGCCTCGATAAGTTTGTTGATTTCAGCCTTATCGAATGTGTAGTTGTACTTGCCCGACTGGGCGACAGCCTGGTATGCGGCATCTGCGCCGGCTTTGGCGGCATCGATGGCCTGCTGGGCTGCTGTCTGCTGTGCTTCTGTGTCAGTATTGGGATACTGCTGGGCTGCGCTTGCCTTTGCGGCTTCGAGTTTGGCCTGAAGGGCGGCGATTTCCTCTGAGGTTGCCTTGTAGGCTGCCTCGTTGGCGGCTACGCGCTGTGCCTCTTCGTACTTGGCTTTGGCAGCGGGAACGATTGCGTCGATTAGTTTGTTGATGCCGGCCTTGTCTACGCTGTAGTTGTATGTACCTGCGTTTTCAACAGCGTCCAGAGCAGTCTTCGCGGCTTCGGCGGCGGCGTCGATTGCCTGCTGGGCGGCTTCTGCCTCTGCTTCCACGTCAGTGCCGGGATATTTCTGGGCGACACTCAGTTTGGCTGCGTTGAGTGCGTTCTGCAATGCGGCGAGTTCATCAGTGGTAGCCTTATAGGCGGCATTGTTGGCAGCGACACGCTGTGCTTCCTCATACTGAACTTTGCCGGCCTCGGTAATGGCGGCGATAAGGGCATTGATGCCTTCCTTGTCTACGGTATAGTTGTAGGTGCCTTCGCTTGCGACTGCTTCCAGGGCGGCCTGGGCGCCTTCTTTAGCGTTGTCGATTGCCTGCTGGGCGGCCTGGGCCTGGGCCTCTACGTCAGTACCGGGATATTTCTGGGCGACACTCAGTTTGGCGGCATTGAGTGCGTTCTGCAGGGCGACGATTTCGCCCATAGTAGCCTTGTAGGCCGTCTGGTTGGCGGCTACGCGCTGTGCGTCCTCGTACTGTGCCTTTGCGGCCTCGGTAATGGCGGCGATAAGGGCATTGATGCCTTCCTTGTCTACGTTATAGTTATAGGTGCCTTCGCTTGCAACGGCCTCGAGGGCGGCCTTGGCCTCTTCACCGGCTTTGTCGATTGCCTGCTGGGCGGCGGCTGTCTGTGCCTCAACGTCTGTGCCCGGATATTTCTGGGCGACATTCAGTTTGGCTTCGTTGAGAGCTGCCTGCAGTGCGGCGAGTTCGTCTGTGCTTGCCTTGTAGGCGGCCTGGTTGGCGGCTACGCGCTGCGCCTCCTCGTACTGGGCTTTGGCGCTGTCATCAATGGCAGCGATCAGGGCATTGATACCTTCACTGTCTACCGTATAACTGTAGGTGCCTTCGCTTGCGACAGCCTCGAGGGCGGCTTTGGCTCCTTCGCTTGCTTTGTTGATGGCTTCCTGGGCGGCGTTGACCGCAGTTTCGTTATTGGTGCCGGGATAGTTTGCGGCAGCCTGTGACTTAGCGGCTTCAAGGGCGGCCTGAAGGGCGGCAATCTCTGCCTTGGTTGCGTCATACGCGGCGTTATTGGCTGCTACACGGTTCGACTCCTGAAGATCGGAGTTGGCTGCGGCTGCATCCGTGATGAGTTTTGCAATTTCGGCGCTGATGGCGTCACAACGGTCGTTGAACCCTGCTTCCTTTCCTATGAGGGATCCGTCTGCAAAGGCTGTTGCGATTTCACCGCGGAGTGTCTCGATAGCCTCGCTGACAGCCGAACCGGTGAACTGGTCCTTGACTGCGGGATATTTCTCTGCGATCTCTGCCACTGCGGCATTGAGTTCGTTCTCAAGACCGTTTAATTTCTCTGTGAGACGGTTGTTGGCGGGAGTGCCGTTGATGACATTGACCGTAAAGTTGTTTGCATTTGCACTCTTGCCTGCGGCGTAAGAGACTACTATATCCTTGAACTCGATTGTGGCGTTCTCGGGAGCGCCCTCGGGTGCTGTGACCTTGAGGGTGAACGCTAAGCCCTCGTTTCCGCTCATGGGCGAGTTCGAGAGGGTGTAGTAGATGAGACGGTAGGTGTTGCCGTCTTTTCTGAGAGTCATGTTGGCGTCACCGGGGCAGCGGTCGCTCAACACGGCACGCTCGCCGAGGGTATAACCTTCGGGAACGCTTACGACAGCCTGGAAACCGATTACATCGCACTCGGCGCTGATGGCGATTCCGAGGTCGGAACTTGTTCCGGCATTGATGGCTACGGTCTCGGCCACAGGTGCGAACTCAATCTTATAGGGATTGTAGCTCGCTGCGACTTGGAAGGCGTCCTGCGACCATGATTCCTTGCCGTTCCATGTGGTGAAGGTGATGTTGCCTACTGTGATGTCACCGCTCATTTCGGTATTATAGCCGTCCTTCACCTTTACGGGAATATAAAGCAGCGCGCCGCTTTCTCCCTGCAGTTCGGTCTCGGCAAACGAGGCGATAAGGACTTTCCCGTTCTTCGGATTGAAACTGATGGTTGTGTTGCTCGTAAAACGAGATTCGTTACGTTCGACAGATTTGCCTACGAATTCGAGGAAGTCAGGCAGAGCCACCTGGAAGTCCATGCCTGCCACCGGATTGACCTTATCAAAGTTCACCTGCAGTTTGACTACATCGTGACTGATAAAATTCGCAGGTTCAATCGAAAGTCTGTTCTGAGCCGACATCGAGACTACCCCGAAGAGGGCGATTACGGCCAGAAGCAATCCTTTCAATGAAATATTTTGTTTCATGCGATTGATTTTATTAATTATGATTAATTCTCATTGTTCCTTCGACGTCGGGAAGTGCCGGGAATATCTTCCCGGACACTTCCTTTGTCGTTGGATTACACTACAGATTACTTGTGATATTCTTTTGTAGTCGTACCGTCAGACTTGCGGATGATGTTGATGCCGCGCTGTACGGCACGCAGCGTGCGGCCGGCTGCATCGTAGATGCGTTCCTTCATGTTAACGGCACCGTTGTGGATGGTGTCGACAACCGAGGTATTGCCGGTGTTCACGCGGACAGGTGCATGCTCTTCGTCGGCGAAGATACCGTTCGACAGAGTCGGGTTGCCGATGCCTTCGGTGATGATGTGCAGCAGTACGCCGTCGTTGCCCTGGATGGACTCGTTGGTCATCGAGATGATAACGATACGGTAGTTGCCGTTGCCGTTGTCTGCGAACATCACCTCGTGGTTGGCGGCGCGTGCGTCAAGTTTGACGTCCTTGATTGACATGCCGACGGGCAGTTTGACATCGAACTGGCCGGCGATGAATGTGTCGCCGTTGTTCAGTGTCAGGGCGTAGTCACGCTCGCCGTTCTCCGAGCTCAGCATGGCCAGGGCGAAGGTGTTGCCGCTTGTGCGCACACCGTTGCGTGCCATGCGCGGGGCTACCTTGCTGATCTCGACACCGTTATCCTGGTTGAGGATGAGTTCTACCTCGTCGGTGGCGTCGGCGATGTTGATGTCCTTGTCGCCGGTAAGGTCGGCTGCGGCAGCCTGGACAGGCGAAGCCTCGTAGAGCTGCTGATAGGTGGTTCCGTCAAGAATCCAGCCGATAATCATCTGCAGGTCGGTTGCGTTTACAATGCCGTCAGGATTGTCGTTGACATCACCCTTGAAGAAGATGTTCTCACGGGCAACAGTCTGGACGGCTTCTGCTTTGGCGCAGATTTCCTGACAGCGCTCGTCAAGTTTATGACAGCCCTCGACAAATTGCTCAGCAGATATCTTTCCGGAACTAAATCCGTTGACAAGATTGCTATGTTCTGTGGCTATGGCGCTCATTTCTTCTGCAAGTCCGTTAAGTACAGGCAGTTGCTCATCCTTAATCTCGGGCACGACAGTATTGTCGCTAAATATTGAGTATGCGCCGTTGATAATACCCCAAGTGTTCCTTCTCACATCATATACATGATAATTCTCAATATCGAGTGACAGATAAAGAAGGTCAGTTGAAATAGTATTATAAGGATAAACCAGTACCGAATTTTCGTTAAGCTGACATCTTGAATGTTCTTCGGCAAGCCATACTCTTGCATCTTCAATCCTGTTACCCAGAATGTCAAAATTCTGCTTATACGAGGTCACGAGATCATATTCACCTGCAAGTTCTGCAATTGCCTCGAGTTGTTCTACATAACCCGTAAGTTCAGCATCAAGACGTTCGTAAGCGGCGTTATTGGCTTCCATTGCGGCCTGTTTCTCCAGTGCTGCCTTGTTTGCGGCTTCCATCTTATCGCGAAGGTCCTCAAAATTGTCACGGATTGCCGACATATCGTTCTTGTATGTATCGGCATTGAGGACAACCTTGTTGCCGTCAGCCTCCCAGAGTTCTTTGACTGCCTCGAGGCTTTCCATAAGGTTATTGTATCCGTCGGGATATTTTTTCTGAACAGACTCGACGTAACGGTTGTAGGCGACTGCTGCGTCAGTGAGTTCGCTTTCGAGGGCAACATACTGCTCTGTGAGTTCGGCAATGATTCCGGGAACGGGATCGCCACCGATGTTCTCGCCTTCGAACTCTGCCTTATAACTGCTTTCGAGTTTGACATAGATATCCGAGAGTTCGCTTTCGATATTCTTGGCATTGGTGAGGAATTCTGCGAGAGCGGCGGCTTTCTCTTCTACGCTGACTTTAGTTTTTGTATATACCGAGTAAAGTTGAATAAGTTTCTCAATACCGTTTTCACCTTTCTCGATATTGTCTATCTGGTCATTGTAGGAGGCTTTCTCTTCATCTGTCAAAGTAGTTGAGTAGACCTTGGCATTGTTGAAAGCGACCTTTGTCTTGGCAAGGAGATCGTAGAGAGCCTGAATTTCTCTTTGCTGTGCCAGACCATATGCACCGGAAATCTGATTCTCGGCTGTGACAAACCGGTTCTCGATTTTTTCCTTATTTGCTACGAGCGAAGCCTTGTCTTTCTCAAGTTCGCCTTTGACATCCTCAATAGCGTCGTTGATATTATTGATACTGTTGGGAACTTCGGCTGTGATGCTGCCTACGTACTGAACCAGTGCATAGTAGTCGGCCATGAGTTGGTCGAGACGTTTCTGGAAATCGGCGGCAAGCTGTTTGTTTGCCTGATCGTTGTCGTACTCAGTCTGCTTTTTGCCGACAAGTCCTTCTGCGGCATCGAGGATGACCTGAAGTTTGCTTGTCTTCGAGGCGAGATTCTCGATATCGGTAGCCTGTACATTCAGGCCGCATGCCTGGTCGATGTAAGCGGCGAGTTGGGCGCGCGACTCATCCCCTTCGGAAGTACACTTCTCGAGTTTTTCCTTAAGAGCCTCAAGGCTTTCCGATGCATATGCATAATTTTCTTTCCACTGAGCGACAGCCGCAGCATCGAGGTCAATGCTTCCGGCAACTGCGTCAAGATCATTGGCCACGCCGTTCATGAAATCGAGAGCCAGGAGCGAATTGGTCTCGTTGGCAGTGAATACATCTACGGCACTGTTGATATGACCTTCTGCAACCTTAAGGGCATTGGAGGTGTTGATGAGGTTTACACCGGCATTCGCAAGAGTTTCCTTTGCCTGTTCGATTGTTTCGTTTGCCTCGGCATACGATGTTGCAGCATCCACAAACTTAGCGGTGTAAGTCTCTTCGGTAACACCATCATTGCCGGTAGCTGTAAATACATAGTCTTCGCCATTGTAGTATTTCTGGGCTGCCTCGTTGCACTGTCCCATCATCGTTTCTACCTTGGCTTCCATCTCATTGATAAGCGCGTTGGCTTTATCGACAGAGAATGCCTGGAATTCTTCAGGAGTGAATACATCCCCATCCTCATTGTATTTTGCGACTTTAGCATCGACTTCAGCCTTAAGATTAGTTATCAGTTTGCTGTACTCATAGATGTCGCGGTGGGTCTGGACAACGGTGAGGATATACTGGCTATAGTACGGGTTGTTGAGTTGGAAGAACGAGTTATAGGTCTCGATTGACTGACGGTAAACGTTGTCAGTGTAACTATAAGCAGCATCCCAGTTGGCTTTTGCCATTGTCTGGGCGTTGGTTTCCTTAACCTTGTTGAAGAAATTGTCGTTAAAGTCTGTCTCGATGGCCTTGGCTGCGTCTTCGATACGCTTGTACTCGTTTTTCACCTCGTCGTTCTTGGATGCGGACTGGCCTTTGCCATAGTATCCGTTAGCGACGAGGTCTTCGTTGTTGAGGTCATTGTCACGAAGAGATGTGAGAGTATTTATCCAGGTATTAAATGCCTCATTCAGAGGATTATTACCATCGAACGTGCCGGCTTCTTCCTTCTTGACCTTGATTTCGTCAATCAGGTCGTCGATATATTCGCGTACTCGTGCCGATTCAACGTTCTGAGCGGCATAGTTGGCATTGTTGGCATCGATATCCTTGTATGTCTGCTCGATTTCGTTCTTGAAGGCTGTAATCTTATCTTGGAGAGCCTGCTTTTTGTTATAGGCATTGTCTTCAGGCTTTTCTGCCGTACGGGCCAGTTCCAGTTCCGAGATAAGACTCTCACGCTTCTCGTAGAAACCGGTAGCGGGAACAGGAGTCTCATGACCGATAACCTCGTCTTTGTAGTATGTTTCGGCAGGATCGTCAGAGTTAGCGATGTTATAGTCCCAAAGAGCCTTGATAACATCCGTTTCGGGAACAAGACCGAGAAGTTCTTCATATGCGGCCTGATTGTCTTTGAGGGCCTTGACATCAGCCTTCTTGTCTGAGATCTTATTATATAGAGCCTGAAGTTCAGTATCGATATCGGAGTAGGTCTTGACGAGATCCTTGGCGTCATCGGCAAGTGCGTCTGCTGCAGCAATCTTGGCTGCGATACCATCAAGTTCGGTCTGAAGAGCCGAGAAGTCAGTTGTCTTGCCATAATATTCACCTTCGGCTGCATAAGCCTCGAGTTCTTCAAGTGCAGTGCTGACAGTCGTTTTGTTATTGCCGGTATAGGTCTTTTCAAACTCATGTACGGCTGCGGCGACCAGAGCAGGATAACCCTCGACATTACCCTTAAGTGTTTCCGCTGTCTCGTATGATACCTGAGGCGAAGTCTCTGTGCTGCGAACGGTTAGGAGGTCTTTAGTAACTTGGTCAAGTTTCTCCTTAAGTGTCTTGTATGTATCGGTTTCCTTAAATGCTGCAGGCTTGGAATTGTCGGCAACAATAAGTTTGTCTTCTATATTCTTATTAAGTCCGTCAACAAGTTTCTGGAACTCGCCCACCGATTTGGAAGCATCGACATAAGATTCCATAAGGGTATCTGCGAAGCCTTTACGTTCTTCGATGGCCGTTTTGACGTCTGTAATCTTATCACCATCAAACGGAGGCTGATTGTCTACGTATATGGCCTTGATGGCTTCGTCAAGCGATGTAATTGTTCCTGCAAATTTACCCATCAGGTCAAATTCGGAAACAGGAACTTTGGAGTCTGCCTGAAGTTTCTCGATATGCGCCTTCAGGTCATTGAGGTCGTTGATAAGACCGATAACGGGTTGCCAGGCTGTTACGAAATCTTTAACAGCAGTGAAAGCGGCAGTTGCTGCGGAAGTATCAAGAGTAGCGTCGTACTGATTGTCAACCTGGGTCTTGAGTGCGTTTACAGCATCTTCAGCGGCTTTCTTGAGGGCATCGTATTTTGCGACTTCTTCTTCAGGCAGGCCTTCGGGAAGTGCGGGAACAACCTCAGGATCGGCAAGTTTCTTGACTTCACCATTGACAGTCTCGACATTATTCCAGTATGTCTCCTGGGCTCCGACAGCAGCAGAAAGGATACCCTTTATCTTATCAGTGGCTGTGGTAAGGATTTCCGAATCACCTGCCAGATTCTGGCTGACGCCATCGAGTGCTCCGGGGACATTGGGATTCTCCAGTCGCTTAGTTGCAACTTTGGCAAGAGCGTCACTGTATGTTTTACGAACTTCTGCCTCCTGTGCGGCGACGTATGCGTCGAACGACTTGTTCATGCCTTCGGCTCCCTTGTACTCCTTGGCTGAGAGAGCCTCAAGAGTAGTGCTTGTCTCGGCAGTAAGTTTCGACTGAAGTTCCATCAGTTTCTTATACACATTCCAGTCGGCGATTGTAGCAGTTATCTGCGAGTCAAGGGCGGTAATCCTGGCCTTGATAACCTCACTCTTGTCCTCGGGCGCCTTTATTTCAGGATCATAAATATTTTCATAAGCCTTTTCGATTGCCAGTCTGAAAGTTGTGATTTCACCTTGGATGCCGGCGGCTGTACCCTCATTGGTCTTGGAAACGTATGCCCGCTCGTCGGCGTCTTTCATATTCTCCTCGTTGTAACGGGCTGTCTGAGCATCGAGAAGAGCCTGAAGACCTGTTTCCGGAGCATTGATAAGATCGAGAAGTTGGTTTTTAGCCTGCTCATTGGCTACGCCAAGCTGATACTTGTCGTTCTCTGCCTTAACTCGGTCATTATAGGCCTTAACGTCTTCAGCAAGTTTGTCAATGTCATTCTGGATCAAATTATCGTCTTTCCAGAGTTCATACGTGTCGTAGTCATCTTTTGTCTCTTTCAGGTCATCAATCTTTTTCTGAAGGTCGCTCTTACGTTTATCAAGCGCGGCTTTATCTTCACCGAGTTTCTTTGCTGCTTCAGAGTCATCGCCTTCAACTACGGAATTGATTACAACCTTATCGAGGGCAGCTGTCAGGGTTTTCTGAACATCTTCGACTTCGTATACAATCTCAAAGGCAATGTTTGCCAAAGAGAATGCTTCATCAGCCTTGGCACCTGTAAGAGTCAGAGTCCATTTGGATGTGGCAACAACTTCGAATTCAAGATCCTTATCATTAACGGATACTGAGTTCGTACCATCACTGACGGTTGCACGTACATTTGTAGGAGTTGTGAACTTCAGGACATATTTACCGGGATTGAGTTCGCCAAGGTCCATGGTCAGGACACCTGAGCCAATCGGACAAACTATGCCACCTTGCTGGAATGGGTTAGCACCGGAGATACCGGTCTGATTCCAGTTTTCTCCATTCCCTGCAAGATTTTCATTAACCGTAATATTGGCGAAGGCGTTAAACGCCAGTGGAGTCACCAATAAGGAAGCAAGTACTTTCTTTTGCATTTGGTAGATTTTTAAGTTAATAATTTATGGAAAGTTAAATTTAGTCAACTGTATTGAATACTAAGGTTTTACAATTTGTCGGAGAGCTCAGATCTGTGATTGATGTCTGATTTGGGAATCTGTGAATGCCTTTGTATGGGTACAATAAGGACTATACACTGAATCTCGTGGCAAAGTTAAACACAATTTTACATTTACCCCCCCATTAGTTAAATAACGTTAATTCATTCCTTTTGTAAAAGTTAAAAAATCCAACTGCATCCAATCACTCAAACTCACCTCTCTCCCATACCCTTAATTCCACTAAGTAACTTCATGAATATTATAAACTAATTTTTAAGAGTTACTTATATATAATAATGTGTATCCGCCCCCACTTGCATTTCTGATTTTCTGATTTTCAGTTTTATATTTCCAGTCCCCATTCCTGTCCGGATATTCGGGTAATCTGACAACCCTTGTTCCTCTGGTTTTCCTGACCTGCTCACGAAAAATATTTTCCCTCATGAATTCCGAATCATTCATTTTTTCAAAAAAAATCTTCCCTAAGAAAAATTTTTTTCATTTTTTGCCAATCTATTCAGACGGCGCACCCGTTTCGCCCTCCTGATGTCGTACCTTTGCATCAGGAATTATTGCCGGCACAATTTCCTGACATGTCTTTCCTGATTCGCGGATCCGGTTCTTTGGGAGGTTGAACCAATCCACACTTCCGGAACAGACAAATATAATTAACTCAATTCTTAATCTTGTTTTTAATCCTGTTTAGACTTAAACCATTAACCTGTCATCAATCAAAACATTTATGAAACACACATTACCGTGCCACAGACTGGCCCGATCAGACACCCTCTGCGCCTGAAGCGCTATTACCTTGCGCGTCATTGTCCTGTCGGCTTGACCGGATCCTGAAAGCCGTTACGTTCCCCACCCTACACTGTTTTACGTATTGCGCAATCAAACTGTTACAACTCTCGTCTCAGGATTAAAAACAAGATTAAGATTTTTACCTATGTGTCAAACTTCAGCCTGACCCCTGCGCTCTGGCTGAGGAGGTCCGTCATGTATCTGCCCGGTAGTGATACGCGCGTTCGAAAATACACCCGAGTCGCACCTCCACCTCAACGTGACTCTATGCCCCGTTATTACCACACCTTAAGGAATGACAAAAAATCGGGCTTTTTATATCAATTTTTTTATTACATTTTGAGTTTTTAGGCAATTATTTTATAACTTTGCCCCAACATTTGTTTCCATAAGGTTAAAAATCACATTATGCGCCTAGCATATTTTTAATTGAATTTAATCTCAAAAGCGATTTTTTTAAGCGTTTCTTTAATTTATTTTTAATTCCATTATATCACATCCATTAATTATGAGAAAACTTTACACTTGTTTTATGCTGGTTGCCATCAGCATGTTGTGTTCTTTCGTTGCGGAAGCGGCCAAAGTGACACTCAACATCGACAATCCCGAGGCCGTGAGCCTGCAGTTGAGTTCTTCTGGCCCGGTTGAGGCAAAAAGCCAGATTGTTATCGAATACGAGCCTGACTATTATCCCTCTCTGTACATCAGCGCCCGAAGCGGCTATAAAGTCAATGTCGTGGACCAGAACAACAACCAGTATTACCCGAACTACGGAAACATCACACTATACCTCAGTACAGCGACAGATGGCAACGTCTATACCGTGACCACTACCAATCTTGCCGAGAAGCGCACTGCCACTGCATATGTCAAGGTTGTGGGTAGTCCTTCGTTGATTGCGGCTTCGCGCAACGGTGGCGAGAGTTTTGACCTCACTGAAGGCGACAACGAAATTAAATTTATCCCCGGCGAGGAAAGCCCCTTCTCATTCAGGAACAACGACTACCGCCCGTTCTACCGGCTCGAGGTTGACGGCAAGACAATCAACATGGAGAGCAGTTATATCGATGTCGACGTTAAGGATGGAACCAAAATCGAGATCGAAGCCGCCTATCCCGCCATTCCGGTCGACTTTACCATCACTGTCCCCGAAGAGGTAAAAGGAATTGTAACCAATGTTTCCGCGAATTACAATACCGTCGAGGGATGGAAAGTAAACGCTCCCTTCGAAGTGAATGCAGGAAGCCAGATTACCGTGCAGCTTGATGGCGAGAACTATATGCTCGACGCCATCTATCTCAACGGCGAGCCTCAGAGCCTTACCACATATTTTTCATTCAATATCGGCACTGAACCGGTTGAGATGAAAATTGACGCCCATCAGTATGGCAATCTCAACTATACCCTCAATGTCGATGACCCCGCGCGTATAGCCGTTTACGAAGGCACCTCGACATACGGCGTCTCGCCCATCGACCTGACTGCCGGAGACAACGCTCTGACAATCAGCGAGAAAATCGGCGCGATTACAATAAAGGCAACTACCGGCAACGACATTGTCTCCATCACCGATGCCGAAGGCAATCCCCTGGCGCTCACATACGGCGCCCTCCTTCTCGAGGAAGGCATGTATGTGAAAGTCACCTCGCAGGAGCGCGTCTACGACGGTCAGTTCATAGTATTCGTCAACAATCTCAACGAAGTGGACACCGATTATACCGGTACGCTCAACGCATTCTGGTCATCCGAAAGCGACCGTGACGTCAAGAACCTCCTGAGCGAAGGTTATAATACTGTACGGATCGCCACTGCAGCCGCCGAGCAGCACATGGTTCAGGTCGCCACAAAGTCAAGTCCGTATGTGGCTTACGTCAACGGAGAACTTGTGGCCAACGACTACGGCTCGCAATACTTCTACTGGTATGGCGTACCCCGGCTCAACGATGTGATCAAGGTCTTCACCGACGGCGTTCCTGAAGAATACACTGTACACCTGGCAACGACAGGCGATGCCGCTGACAAAGTGACTGTCACAGTCGATATGGTGACTCCCGTGGCTGATATTGCCGAAACCGATGTCAAGGTTCTGGCTGGAACAGTTTTCACTGTCACCACTCCCGCCAACTCCACTGTGTCAGTCAAGGTTGACGACACACTACTTAAGGCCGATGACAACGGCATTTTCACTTTCTCTGCCGCTGCCGCTCATAACGTCAGCATAAACGCATCGTCCGGGTCGACCGGAATTGACTCGGTCACAGGCGAAGCAGGCCGCAACCTCGGTCCCGTCTACAACATGCAGGGCATCAAGGTGCTTGACGACAGCAAAGACATGAACCGGCTCCCTGCCGGCATCTATATCGTAAACGGCAGGAAATACGTCGTACGTTGATTAATTGTTATTTACCCACTGGCATCGTGACGCTGCGGAATGTTTCTGTCACGATGTCAGTGGTTATGTATACTCATTATACCAAGCAAACCGACTGATTGAGATATGAAGAAACTACTCACCGTAGCACTCGCCGTTTCAGTAAGTGTCATGTCCCAGGGCGATGCACTCGACCTCCAGGGCCGCGCGACACTGCGTCGACATGCACTCGAGCAGAAGGACGCGGGAAGAGCCGGCGCAAGACGCCTGCTTATGAAAAACGGCGGCACCGCCGATACTTCTTCCGCCAGAGTCACCCTGGCATTCGTCACCCTTGCCGACGGAGCGTCTCCTTCCGAACTCGAGGCGGCAGGCGCTGAGATCCTTGTCGACCGCGAGGATGTCCTGCTGATAAAACTCCCTTATGACAGCGTTGAGGCAATATCCGCCATGCCATGTGTCAGGCGTCTGCAACTTCAGAAAAACCTGCACAGGCATACCGATCTTGCTCGCGCCGCGACCGGAGTGTCTGACATACATGCAGGCGCCTCCCAGCTCGGCCGTCCTTATACAGGCAAAGGAGTCCTGACGGCAATCGTAGACCAGGGAGTTGACCCGAACCATATCAGTTTCTTTGACGAGAACGGGCGCAACCGCATCGGCTACCTGTCGCACATCGGACTTAACGCCTCCGGCACACAGATGTCAATCAACTGGTACGGTGACAATGTGAAAGACGCCCCGCCGATATCGGATTTCTCCACCGACACACGAAGCACATATCACGGCACGCATACTCTGGGCATACTTGCCGGCAGTTACAAGGGCAATGTAGACCTCGCCACCCCTGACCCGGCCGGGCATGCCGATATCACGACCTGTCCCAATCCTTATTACGGCGTGGCCACAGGAAGTGACATAGGTGTGAGTTGCGGCGATCTGCAGGACGGTTTCATAGCCTACGGCATCGACTATCTCTACCAGTACAGCAGGGACTATCTCAGGGAGCCGATGGTACTGAGCCTGTCCCTGGGCTCTAATACAGGGCCTCACGACACATCAAGTTCCATGGTGAAAATGCTCGACATGGTTGGCAGGGAAGCGATAGTATGCCTGTCATCAGGCAACGAGGGTGACCTGAAAATCGCGCTCTCAAAGAATCTCTCGGCTACCGACAATAAGATAAAGTCCATGGTGTATCCTTATGCCTACCGGCATAATCCGGACGAGCCGGAAGGCACCCTCAACAACTACATCCGCTACGGCACAATCTCGGTCTACTCCAACGACTCGACTCCATTCGAGATGAAAGCAGTGATATTCAATCGCAAGCGCGGCAGAGTCTCCTACAACATGCCTGTTGTCGGAGACAATATCGGCACTTACTACTGCAGTTCGGACGATTACAGGATGGATGAAACCGACATTGTCGGTGACGCCAATTTCAAACGTGCTTTCGACGGATATGTCGGCGTAGGAGGCAAGATTGACGAGGAAAGCGGCCGATATTACGGCATGGTCGACTACTACATCTACAACAACCTGACCACCAACGCCGACGACAATTACGTGCTCGGCTTCGAGATAAGCGGAAAGGACGGCCAGAGGATAGAATGCTACTGTGACGGCCTGACTACATGGATTGACAATTACGGTGTCACGGGATATGATGACGGTACGTGCAACGGCTCCATCTCCGACATGGCAGTCGGTCACAATGTGATTGTCGTCGGTTCATACAATACCCGCAACGTATGGGGAACACTTGACGGCAACGCATGGTCATACGAGGGCGCTGGTTTCAACCCGGGTCACATCAGCGGATTCTCATCGTTCGGCACTCTTGCAGACGGACGCAATCTTCCCACAGTATGTGCTCCCGGAGCCGCCATAATATCGGCAATGAGCAATCCATATCTCGACTATGCGACACAGGAAAGCGACGAGGCCACAGCCTCTGCATACAAGGAATACCTGACTTCGGCACGTGCCACTGTCAACGGAAAGACCTATTATTGGAAACAGGAGGTTGGCACCTCTATGTCCACGCCTTTTGTCGCTGGCAGCATCGCCCTGTGGCTCGAGGCTGACCCGACGCTCACCGTAGACGATGTGAAGGACATAATAGCACGGACTGCCGTACGTGACGAGGCCGTTGATTCCGAAGATCCGGTCCGCTGGGGACTCGGCAAATTCAATGCCCTCGGAGGACTCAAGGAAGTGATCCGCAGGGCCGCTGCCGGCGTTGAGTCAGTTTCAGCCGACGGGCACAACAGCCGTCTGATTGTAACCCCCGCAGGCAACCGATACTTCAACATATTCCTCGGCGAGGCCAATTCGCTTGACATCCGCGTATACTCTGCATCCGGCACCCTTGCCTTCTCCGGAAAATACGGTGGCGATGAGGCCGACATCGATCTTTCATCGTTACCGGCAGGCATATACGTGCTGACAGTCAACAGTTCTGAGAATAGTAAACTCTTACTTAAATAAGCGTATAAATTTCAATATTACCTCATATGAAAATCCTTTTTAGGCCATTTCTGGCCGTTATGGCTGTAATACTCGGCATGACCTCATTCGTACAGGGCGCAGCCGCACAGTCATCTGAAGAATCCCCGATTATCACATTCAAGACTAATATCTACAGTCAGTACGGGGCCGAAAACGCTTTTCACATCGTACTTGGTGCAAGCGAGACCGACTATTTCGATGTCGACTGCGGTTTCGGAAGCGCAGAATACGAAGTAGGTCCCGCATATTTCGACTCAGAATCCCAAAGCATGCTCGGTACCACAATTGCCTGTCGCGTTTCGGCCGAAGGAATTGTCAGGATATACGGCGATGCCTCGAAAATCGACTACATCGATGCCGAAGGATGCTACATCGACTGGATCGACATGGACAGATGCACCAATATCGAAATCCTCGACCTCTCGCACAACGAACTTAAGCGTCTCGACCTGTCGCCGTTCACAAAACTGCAGGCTCTGTATCTCACAGACAACACCTTCACAGCCGAGACTCCCCTGAAGGTGGGGGCAGACAAGCCTTACCTGACGATTCTCGAGCTTGACATCATCGATCATCTCGACCAGTCATTCAACCTCAGCGACTATCCCTCACTGGTGTCATTCGACGCATACCACAACACCGACCTCTACAACATCGACCCTTCCGGTTGCCCCAACCTGACAGTGATGTCGCTCGAACTCACAAATGTCGCCTCACTCGATGTCTCGAAGAATCCTAATCTCATACGTCTGAACATCTCGGACACACGAATACGCGACATAGACCTGAGCAAAAACACGGCTCTCACCAATTTTCTCGCACAGCACACATCAGGAACCATCAACACCGATGTCCGTCTCAGTTCAATCGATGTCACCAACAATCCCAACCTCAGTCTTCTGAATCTTGTCGGCAACGCCATAAGCGAGATTGACCTCAGCAAGAATCCGGGGCTCATCAACCTCAGCCTGCGCCGGAACCGGCTCAGTACAATCGACCTGAGCAACAACCCCGACCTTTACGCCGTCGACCTGGCATACAACGATTTCGACTTCGCCACGCTGCCTCTTCCGCAACAGGGATGGGGCGAATACTACTATCAGCGCGCCCCGATGTCATGCGACAAGTCGTATGCCTTAGGATCTCCCATCGACTTTTCCGGACGCGTTTTGCGCGAAGGCTACGAAACATATGCCCGCGTCATGCTTGACACGCCTGATGCCGAGCCGGTAGAACTTGACCAGAGTTATTACACATATGCCGACGGAAAGGTAACCTTTAACACCATACCGTCCGACTCTGTGTATATCGAGTTCGCCTGCAGCGCATTCGCCGACTATACCATCTCAACAGCACTCTTCAGGATAAAAGACCCTGCCTCGATGGGACTTCCCGACAAGGTGCTGAGTTTTACAACCACATCGGCAATGGCGGGAAAAACCATTTCCTTCAGTGCCGGACTTGAGTGCGCGTCCGGACAATCTCCGCGCGAGTTCTTTGTCGAAGTCAACGGCGAGCGTTCGAAGTTCACTGCATCGGCCGCCGATTTCACCGAGACAGACAATGTCACAGTCGCCCTCCCCGCCTCCGGGTCTGCCACAGTATCGGTATGGCTGCCTGAGGGTGAGCAACTGAGCGCCTTCGGCATAAAAGACGTGAAGATGACCTCTATCGACATCACGCAGGCACGAGAACTCCGCCGGCTTTCGGTCAGCGGCTGTAATCTGCTGCGTGTGGATGCCTCATACAACCGCAACCTGCACAGCCTTGACCTCAGCCGGAACCGTCTGACATCGTTCAGTCTTGCCGGAGTATACGGCGACTATGAGAAAAACCTGCTGACCGACATTGACCTAAGCGACAATTATCTGTCTTCCCTGACTTTTGTCAACACCTCCCATATCCGCCGGCTGAACCTTGCCAACAACCGCATGACAGAAATGCTGCTCAAGGACTTCGATGGCCTGACCGACATCAACCTCAGCAACAACCGCCTGAGTGGCGAGTTCAGCCTCACATATCAGGCGTCAGCCGAGAACATCGATCTCAGCGGCAACGCCATATCGTCATTGGTCCTTGTAGACATGCCAGGACTTAAGAGTTTTAACATAAGCAACACGAACCTGACTCTTGGCAATCTTCCGGTCTTACCGTCTGACGTCAGATACACTTATGCGCCACTCAAAGACCTGCAGGTCGTGGCATTTGCCCCGGCGATAAATCTTTCCGACCAGTACCGCGAGGTTAACGGCGCATCCACCGTCTTCACCTGGAAGAAGACTGACGGTTCGCCCCTTGTGCCGGGCGTCGACTACTCCGGCGAGAATGGGGCCGTCAGATTCCTTAACGACAAACTTGGTCAGGTCTACTGCGAGATGACCCATGCGGCCTTCCCCGAACTGAACGGTGAGAATGTCTTCAAGACAAGCGTCACCACCGTCACCGGAGCGCCGACAACCGTAGTGGCTTCCTTCACTACGACCGAAAACTCCGGCACCGGCCAGGTTGTATTCACCGGCCACAAGAAAACAGCCCTCTATATCGACTGGCGCGGTGACGGCACCGAATATATCCAGTACCCGGTCACAGACGAGACTTACACACTGTATCCTGAACAGACAACCTACGCAGGCGCAAAAGTCAAGGTCTATACATACGAATCGGCTGACGACATCTCGGTGTTCTCCATAAGCGGAATTGCCATGTCGGACATGGACGCCTCACCCCTGACACGACTGATTGCCTTTACTGCGGCAGGAGCAGGTCTCAGCGAGCAGACACTCGTACTGCCGTCACGTTCCGACCTAAAGGAACTGAATCTCACAGACAATAGATTCTCGACCCTGGATTTCGCCCGAATTTTCCCCAATCTGGTTACACTCGCTCTGGGCGGCAACGCCTACGAAAACTTTGACGCCTCGGAATACCGGTCACTCAACTGTCTGTATCTTCCCGGCAACAAACTTACATCGCTCACTCTCGGCTCAAACCCCTATCTCTGGGAATTGATGGCCAACGACAACCTGCTGGAAGAAATTTCGTTTGTCGGATGCCCCGCACTCTCGCAGATGAGTCTTTCAGGCAACAGGCTGAAGGCCGTCGACCTGTCGCCTATTAAAGACGTAATCCGCGCATTAGACCTTTCCGGCAATGCTTTCACCTTCGCCACACTCCCCGTTCAGTCTGATTATCCCAGCCTAAGTGTCTACTACTATGGCTCACAGGCTAAAATTGCCGCCGAATGCGCCGGCGGTCGCGTTGACCTCTCATCGCAGGCCATGGTTCAGGACAGCCCGACAACCTACAAGTGGTATCTGGGCGATATCGAATACAGTTCTGAGACCGGCGACTACACCGGCGAGGCTCTTTACTCGAGCGATGACGACCCCGAAAATCCGGAGTTCAGTATCTCCGGCGGAATCACGACCTTCCTCACCACTTTCGACAACCACGTTACAGGTGTGCTAAGCAACGAGAAATTCCCCAATCTCAAACTCGTTACCGTTCCCGTAACAGTTGACGAAGCGGGATTAGGAGACATCACCGCCGACAGCGCCGACATCAATGCTCCCGTCGATGTCTATACCATAGCCGGTGTCAGGATACTTACCTCGGCGACATCCGAGACCCTTTCAACACTCGCGCCGGGCCTGTACATCCTGAAATCACCCGGCGCACCCGCGCGCAAACATCTTGTCAGGTAAATCCTCCCGGTCTCTCGGAAAGATATTTCACTGACACATATTCCGGGCACAGATCCCGACCACCCTACAGAACATAATGCGCCGAGAAGGTCGAAAAACCTTTTCGGCGCGTTATGTTATGTAATACACTCTCAGTCGGTCAGGTCCGCGGGGAGAATTGGCATTGCGCCTTTTCTGGTACAGACGTAGGCTGAGGTCCGCACGGCACGCGAATGGGCCTCATTGACACTCTTGCCCTTAATTATCGATGCCATAAAAGCCGCGGTGAAGGAGTCTCCGGCACCGACGGTATCGGCGACCTCGACTTTCGGTGTAGGCTGGAACGATACGTTACCGGGAGTGAAAACATAACTTCCGTTGATTCCACAGGTCAGGATGAGCATTTTCAGGTTATATTTACCGAGAAGTATCCAGCACTTGTCCTGTAGGTCGATTCCGGGATAGCCGAACATACGGCTTACGGTGACAAGTTCCTCGTCGTTTATCTTCAGTATGTTGCAGCGCTTCATGGAATCGCAAAGAATCTCCTTGTTGTAGAATCCCTGACGGAGATTGACGTCGAACACGACGAGCGTGTCTTCTGTCTGTGGCATCGCGTCAAGGAAACTGTTGATTGTATTGCGCGACACGACATTGCGCTGTGCCAGAGATCCGAAACATACCGCCTTCGTGTTCCGGGCAAGCGCTTCGAGTCGAGGGGTCAAGGGAATATTGTCCCATGCCACGTTTTCCTTGATTTCATATTGCGGTACCCCGGCCTGGTCAATCTCGACCTGGACTGTTCCTGTCGGATACGGTACGGTCTCAATCAGGTGATTAAGACCTTTAGATGTAAAATTCTCGATGATTTCGTGGCCGAGGGCGTCATCGCCGACAGCACTGACCACACAGGCGGGCAAGCCGAACTGCGATACATGATAGGCGAAGTTGGCGGGCGCGCCGCCTATCTTCTTGCCTTCGGGAAGCACGTCCCACAGGGCCTCGCCCATTCCTACTACTATTTCATTCATGTCGATAAGGTATGATTTTGTTAAGTTATTGATTATATTTTTCTTATTTTCAAGGTATAATACATAAGATATACCACTCCCACGGTCATTACCGAAACGGCGCCGATCTGTCCGACCGCATCGGCAGCATATCCCATTGCCAGCGGGAAAACAGTGCCGCCGAACAGTCCCATGATCATCTGTCCGGAAACCTCGTTCCGTTCGTTTGGAGTATATACGAGGGCCTGCGAGAAAACCACCGAGAATATGTTAGAGTTGCCGAAACCGATAAGCCCGATACCGATATAGAGCGGAACAAGAGTCTCGCAAAATAACAGGATAAGCATACCTGCCAGCATCATGAAAACACTTATTCCAAAGAATCGTCTGGCCGGCATGGCCCTGAGAATGAATGCCCCGAGAAAACAGCCGGCCGTACGGAATATGAAGTATACGCCTGTGGCGAATCCCGCTTCCTCCAGAGGCAGGCCAATGCGTTCCATAATGATTTTGGGAGCCGAAGTGTTTGTTCCGACATCTATTCCGACATGGCACATTATTCCAAGAAAACAGAGGAAGATGAACGGTCGCCCAAGCAGTCTGAGACACTCGCCGACGCCCGATGCCCTGTCGCTCTTTTCCTCGTCAATAGGAGTCGCGGCAAGCAGGGATATCGAGAGGAAACTGATGACAGCATATATCACGAACAATGCTCTCCAGCCAAGACCGAATGTAGGGAAAACCGTAGTCGCACCCCAGGCTGCGATTATTGGCGCGAGGAATGAAGCGATCGCTTTTACAAACTGACCAAAGGTAAGGGTTGAGGCAAGTTTATCTCCGCTGATAAGATTTGTCACCAGTGGATTCAGCGAAGTCTGCATGATGGCATTGCCTATCCCAAGGAGTGAAAAAGAGACAAGCATTACAGCGTAACTGTCGCCAAACGCGGGAATGAAAAGAGATGCTGCCGTCACGACAAGACTGATAAGCACTGTATTCTTACGTCCTATTTTATTCATCAGCATGCCGGTAGGGACCGAGAAGATCAGGAACCAGAAGAAAACGAGTGAGGGGAACAGATTTGCCTGAGAGTCGGAAAGGCCTAAATCTTTCTGTACATAGTTTGACGCTGTTCCTACCAGGTCCACGAAACCCATGACGAAGAAACACAGCATCACAGGGATTATCTGGAGCAGAAACGATTTGCGGTTTGTGACTAGCGATTGTGTCATAGCCATAATTGTCTGTTGTTATTGTTTATAATTCTTTTATCGAGTATATCTTGAGATTTTCAATCCTGGCACTCCCGCCGTTGGCATTCACAGACAGAGTGGTGTAGGGTTTTGTGGGGAAAACGAGATTTGTCATGACAAACTTTCCGTTGTTGCCGAAAACTTCCATACTCGACTTGTCAATGAATATTCTTAGCGATACTTTCCTCCCGTCATCAAACGTAGGCGCGACAGTCACTGCCGGAAAATCCTGGCTGAAATCGACAATACCACTCTCGCGCCGGTCAAAAGAAAGCGTATGGTCTGAACTGCTATACCTCAATGTCACATACTCACCGGCCTTGTTGGAAATCTTTATATCCACTGAGTCTGCCTTTTTGCAGTCAAGGTCAAGAAGTATCTCACACACTCCGGTATTGGACGACGGGAGAGCGAACTCACGGGAGTTCCTGCCGACTGACTTGTTTCTGACTGAAACGACCGCCCTGTCGCGTAATGTCATAAGTTCCGGCGACGGAGCCGCGGACATATAAATCTGTCCGTCCGCCCCCTTGAAAAGACCGGCTTCACGGGGAAGTGTATTGGCGCTTCGATACTGCATTGTGGGAACCTCTGCCGCATACTGCCAGTTGCTCATCCAACCGATTAGGGTACGGCGATTGTCCGGAGCATCACTCCAGCTTACGGTTGCATAATGGTCTTTGCCATAATCCATCCATTTTGTAGGGATGTTACCATTTGCGTCAGTATCGGCCCTGAAGGCCTTGCCATCAAAATCGCCTACAAAATACTGCGTCGCGCTTCCACCAAACGGACCGCCGGGATTGATGTTACATACCAGCACCCATTTTTCTTCATCAGTTCCGTCAACCTTAAGTCTGAACAGATCGGGACATTCCCACACGCCGTCCTGTGCCCCGATTCCTTTTCCAAAGGCGCTCCGCAGTGTCCACTCTCTCAGGTCGGGTGAAGTGAAGAACAGCATTTCGTGGTCAAGTGCATGCGCCAGGACCAGTACCCAGCATCTGTTGGTGTCATCCCAGAACATATTGGGATCGCGCGCCTCGCTTTCTAACGTAATGACCGGATTCGCGGGATATATCTCAAATGTCTGACCTCCATCCTTGCTATGTGCCAGACTCTGGACCTGACTTACGCCTGCCGAGGTATAAAGGGAAATAACCGCATCTTTCCCGAAGCCGGCGGTATTTTCAGTATCAACGACAGAACTTCCGCTGAATACCGAACCAAGCCCGTTTGCCTCTATGGCAGTCGGCTGGTGTTCCCATATGACAAGGTCTTCTGAGGTCGAATGTCCCCATGTCATGTTCTGCCATTTCGAGCCGTACGGGTTCCACTGATAGTACAGATGCCAGACGCCATCCTTATAAAACATGCCGTTGGGGTCGTTCATCCAGCCGTATAGAGGGGTGTGGTGATACGCCGGACGATATTTCTCCCTGTCTGACGTGTCAAAGGTGTCTGCCAGCGCCAGGTTTTTCCAGCAGGCATCATCTTTGGCCTCCCGAAGATTCGAGCGGCTCTGAGTGGTCATGATGTTGAGAATCACTTTATGGCCCCTGTATGAATCAAGATTGAAAGGGACAAAGTAATCGACCTTGCTTCTGGCCAGCCTCACATTGATGGTCTTTTCCGATTTTCCATCAACAAGGACATCTATCCTTGCATCGTCATTTGACTCCTGTACGGGCATAAGAAGATATTTGCCCTCGCCGGTTATTCTGACGAGAGTGTTGTTTACGCCAAGGTGGTTCACTTCCACACCGTCGGATGCGTATACATCCGGGGGAAATGTCAATGTCCCAAGCAGGAACATGGCCGTGATGCCGTTTCTTATTCTATTCATGGTTCAGTATTTTTTGATTGATTCACTGATTTCGCCGGTCATTGCGTTCCGGTATTGCAAAACTACTATAAAAGCCGAACGATAGAATATAAAAAATCGTGCATTGTCTATCAAATATGTTGTGCCGCATAATTTTTAATACCTTATACACTCTTTTTCATAGGATTATGGCTATATTTGCAACACCTTAAACAAACTATGGATCATGAGAAGACTATTATTATACGGAATCCTATGTGGAATTTTGCTCGCCCTGTCCGCGTGCACGGATGACAAGGTCTACAAGATCGGCGTCTCCCAGTGCAGCCAGGATGACTGGCGCATGAAGATGAACGATGAGATAAATCGTGAGATAATGTTTCATGAGGACGCCGTTGTCGAGATACGCTCGGCCGATGACAGCAACGAGAAACAGATAGAGGACATAAAATATTTTGTGGATAATGACTTCGACATCATTATTGTCTCTCCCAATGAGGCCGCCGCGCTGACCCCCATTATAAAGGATGTGTACGAGAAAGGCATCCCGGTTGTCATATTTGACCGAAACATCAACGGGGACACCTATACTGCCCGTATCGGTGTCGATAACGAAGGTCTCGGGCGATCTGCCGCCCACTACGCACAGCATCTGTTAGGGAACAAGGCTACGGCAATCGAGATTTTCGGCCTTAAAGGCTCAACGCCGGCCGAAGGGAGGCACGAAGGATTCGTAAAAGAATTTGAAGGGAAAGGAGGCAAACTTGTGGCAAGCGTACCCGGGAACTGGAACAAGGAAGATGCGATGCCGGCAGTAGACTCGCTGCTGCGCTCGCATCCTGAAATCAACCTGATATACGCCCACAATGACCGCATGGCAATCGGGGCATCGGAGGTCGCCCACAGATACGGACGCGACAGTATCCGTATCATCGGTATCGATGCAGCGCCTAACATTGGTATTCAGGCGGTTGCCGACAGCGTGATTGATGCGACTTTCCTTTATCCTACCGAAGGTCGCCGGCTCATACAGACCGCGTTGGCGATCCTGAAAAATGAGCCGTACGGAAAAGAGACAATGCTGCCTGTATCTTCGGCGGTGGATTTGACCAATGCCGACATCCTGCTCCTGCAGAACGAGACCCTGAAGGAGGAAACCGAGAAGATGAAACTCCTGAAGGCACAGATAGATGACTACTGGGCCAAACATTCATCGCAGACCTCATTGTTCTATGCCAGCATCGCCATCATCGTGCTGCTGTTCGGTGTGGGCTTCCTCCTTCTCCGCGCATACTGGCAGCGCAGCCGGCACCAGAAGGAACTTCTGGTCCAGAACAGACTCCTGGAAGAGGAGAAAGACAAGCAGACCAGACTCAACGAACAGTTGCAGGCCGCGACGCAATCAAAACTGATATTCTTCACAAACGTATCGCATGACCTGCGCACTCCGCTGACCCTGATAGCCGAACCGGTCGAGCAACTTGCCGCCGCAGACAATCTGACTCCCCAGCAGAATACGCTCATCAAGATAGCGAACAAGAATGTCAGGATACTCCGCAGGCTTATAAACCAGATACTTGACTTCAGGAAATATGAGAACGGCAAACTGAATCTCAGACTGACGGAAATTGACTTCAATCAGGCCATCCATGACTGGATGGAATCATTCTACTCCCTTGCACGAAAGCGGGATATTAAACTTACACTTGAAACAGCGTCTGCCGACAAGCCAATGCCGATAGCCATTGATACGGAAAAAATTGAGCGCGTGTTTTTCAACCTGATATCAAACGCCTTCAAATACACGCCTGACAATGGGACGATAAAAGTCTCTTATGAATGCAACGATACCTCTCTCTCGTTCAAAGTGGCGGACACCGGCGAAGGTATAAGCGAACGAGACCTCGGAAATATCTTCGACAGGTTTTATCAGGTTGACAGAATCCATCCCAAAGGCTCCGGAATCGGCCTGTCGCTTGCCAAAGCCTTCGTTGAGTTGCACGGAGGCAGCATCAGCGTGGAAAGCACGGTGAACAAAGGCTCTGTCTTCACGGTAGTGCTGCCTGTACGACATGTGGCAGAAACCACGGCGGTAACGGAGAGTGTAATCGGACACGGAGATGCGGAAACTGAACTTGAAAATATCGAAGGCAAACTGTCGTTTGATGACAATAAACCGGTTGTCCTTGTCATTGATGACAACCGGGACATACAGAAACTTGTCGGTGAGCTGTTATGCGCCGAGTATAACATCATTACCGCATCCAACGGGAAAGATGGCGTGAAGATGGCCGCCAGATACGTTCCTGATCTGATTATATGTGATGTAATGATGCCGGTCATGGACGGTCTGGAATGTTGCAGACATATAAAAAATGAAGTGTCCACGTCCCATATCCCCGTGCTGATGCTGACGGCCTGTTCTATGGACGAACAGCGTGTGCAGGGATATGACAGCGGTGCCGACGGATACCTGTCAAAACCGTTTAACAGCAGTGTGCTGAAATCAAGGTGTTCAAGTCTGATATTAAACCGTAAGAGAATCATGGATTTGTGGAACTCACGGCCGAACGCCTTGATAAAAGAAGATTCAGGGAAACCTTCCCGTTCAGACGCACTCCCGACCGGAGATATTGATAACGAGTTTTACAATCGCTTTCTCGTGATATTCAGGGAAGGAATGGGAAACCCGGACCTTAACGTCGATATGATTGCATCGCAAATGGGGCTGGAACGCTCGCAGTTCTACCGTAAGATCAAGTCCCTCACAAATTATGCGCCGGTCGAACTTATGCGGCGGTTACGCCTGCAGCGAGGCCGGGACCTCATAATATCGACAGAGAAAACCATAAGTGAGATTGCTTATGAGACAGGGTTCTCCACACCGGCATATTTCACCAAATGTTATCGTGATGCCTTTGGAGAGACACCTTCTCAGGCCAGGGACAAACTGTCAAAGTGATCTCCGATACATCCCCGACACATCAACGCGTCTCATCAGATTCCAGTGAGACGCGTTTTTTGTTCACCCAAGATTAATAAAAACCGTGCATATCCTATCAAAAATCGTGCATTGTCCAAAATTTGATGGCCCGCACAACATTCTTTATAGTCTGCCCCACAGATAACAGGCTAAATTTGCGATAGAAATTTTAACAAAAGTATCAATAATATGAAAAGAACATTTCTCATTGCAATCATGCTGCTAATAATGGCAGTCATTGCACAGGCACAGAACATCACTGTGCATGGGACGGTGCTTTCAAAAACCGATGATGAGCCTCTGATTGGAGCATCTGTTTTGTGTGAGGCTACAAAAACCGGCGCAACGACCGACATCGACGGCAATTTTGAAATCTCGGTTCCTGAAGGAACACTTCTGAAAGTATCCTACATAGGGTTCGTTTCCACAGAAATCAAAGCTGCACCCGAGATGAAAATTTATCTTGCAGAGAATTCAGAACTTCTTGACGAGGTTGTCGTTGTCGGCTATTCTACTGAAAAGAAGGCCGACCTTACCGGTTCTGTATCGGTGGTAAAAATGAAAGATGTCGCCGACACACCGACCGGTAATGTTGTTCAGGCTCTTCAGGGTCGAGTGGCAGGGATGAACATCACAACCGATGGTACTCCGGGTGGCCTTAGCACGGGAACTTCCATCAGAGGCGCTTCATCATTCCGAAGCGATGCAAACGGGCCTCTCTATGTAATTGACGGAGTAATGACCCGCGAAAATCCAGGTACCATCCTCAACAGTAACGATGTTGAATCAATTCAGGTTCTTAAAGATGCTGCATCAGCATCCATATATGGAGCGCAAGCCGCCAACGGCGTAATAATAATCACTACCAAACGAGCAAAAAAAGGCGAATGCCGTGTGACATTTGACGCCACGCTAACCCTACAGACTTATCAAAGCGGCCTCAGCATGATGAACGCAGACCAATGGGGCGAGACATACTGGTCGGCTTATAAATATGCTTATGGCACGACTCCTACATCGGAACTTTACGGCAATGGAGCCACACCTAAACTCCAGCCTTATACTAATCTCAACGGTGTATTGGTAAATCCTCAGAATACGAATTGGGAAGATGAGATTCACAGGACAGCCCTTATGCAGACCTATAGCATAGGTTTGTCGAAAGGAGATGAAAATGGCTCTTCCTCACTGTCCTTAAGTTATCTTGACCATGACGGCATCATCAAGGGCAGCGACTTCCAGAAGGCCAATACACGTTTCAGTTCCGACTATGGTTTTATAAATAATCGTCTGAAAATCGGTGGGAACCTTACTCTCAACTGGTGGCGCCAACATAACGCTCCAGGCGGCATCGAGGAAAATGCAATCAAGATGCATCCTGCACGAACCGTTTATGACTCGGAGGGAAACTATAACGACCAAGTCGCTTTCGGACTCAATGATACTCCGAATCTGGTAAGACTGATCAATGAAGAAGCGACCAACAAGCATGAATATTGGAGAGTGTTCGGCAATGCCTATCTATCGGTAGAGCCGGTGAAAAATCTCATTCTCAAGACCAACTTCGGTCTTAACTACCACAATGGATCGGACAAGAATTTCACTCCTGCGAACTTGCGCGACAAAACTAATTATCTCTATCAGTATTCAAGCAAAACCGTTGACTGGGTGTGGACCAACACAGCTCAGTACAATATCGACTTCGGTAAGAATTCCCTAATGGCCCTTTTAGGCGTTGAAGCAAAACGCAACCACTTTGAAGATATGTCTGGAGAGGGAAAAGGTCTAGAAATAGAGGATCCCAATTATCTCTACCTCGGTAATGTGACAACAAACAAAAACACAGGCTCAGGTGCCTCGAACTACTCGATGTTCTCGGTATTCGGAAAAATCAACTACTTCTGGGACAATAAGTATCTGGCATCGGTAACACTTCGACGCGATGCATCATCACGTCTTTCAGACAGCCACAACTATGACTGGTTCCCCTCTGTTTCCCTGGGTTGGCGCATATCACAGGAAAAATTCATGGGAGGCACCCGCAACTGGCTGAATGACTTGAAAATCCGCGGCGCCTACGGCGTTAACGGCAACGACCTTATAGCCAACGACGCTTTCTATGCCAAATACTTGATGGATCTTGACCGAGCAGCCTATGCGCTCGGAGGTGGAAATACACTTTCACCCGGAGCCCTCCGTTCGCGCACAACTAATCCGGATCTCACATGGGAAAAAACATATCAGACAAATGTGGGCCTCGATGCGTCTTTTCTTAACAACCGCCTGTTCTTTACATTTGATTATTTCCATAAGAAAACCAATGACATGCTTGTCGAGAAACCTTATATCGCTACCATTGGCGAAGGTGGATACTGCTGGTACAACGGTGGCTCGATGATCAACAAAGGCGTTGAAATCACGGCAGAATGGCGTCAGACTCTCTCTAACGGCCTCAGTTACAACATAGGGTTGAATGTCTCTGCAATGAAAAACAAGGTCACAGACCTGATGGATGACATTTATTATACATGGGGAGGCGGCAATGGCATTGACAAAACCATAGTTGGCAATTCTCTCGGCTCATGGCTTGTATATAAAACAGACGGCATATTCCGAACACAGGAAGAAGTCGATGCCTATAACGCCAAATATAAGGTCGATTTCGGTCGCCCAGGTGTCGGTCGTGTGCGCTATGTGGATGCTAACGGAGACGGCGTGATAAACAACCGCGACCGTGAATGGGTTGGCTCAGACCTTCCTAAAGCCCAGTTTGGCCTTAACCTTGGAGGTACAACCGTCCGCGATAGCATGTAGGCCATATAAAGATAGCCGTCCAGATTCTT
>CALKRW010000003.1 GCA_937989585.1 uncultured Porphyromonadaceae bacterium
GGGGGGGGGGGGGGGGGGGGGGGGGTGAGCGGAGGGTGGCGGCGAGGTGAGTGAGGTCGGCCTGGAGGGCATCGATGACGGGGGCGAGGGAGTCGGTGGCGGCGGGCGACGGGATGAATTCGACGAAGGCCGTGGCGGTGAGCAGACGGCGGGCGTAGTCGGTGGCTATGAGTTGGACGGGCGTGGGGACGGCTCCGTCGGCGCGGATAATCTGGGTGTCGAAGTCGCCGGAGGTGGAGTCGATGGTGTGTGCCTGTGTCGCGCCGAGGTTCATGGCGGCACGCTCGAGGCGTGAACTCAGGGCGCGTGCAATGGCCGCGGAGTCGGGCGCGGGAAGGCTGATGACGGAGACGTAGACCGTGGCGTTGTAGCGGGGATAGATGATGTCGGCGGCGGCGGGTCCCTTGATGCGTACGCGGGCGGAGGAATTGGCCTCGAAACTCAGGGCAAGGGAGTCGACGGACCGGTACTCGGCGGGGTAGGCCTCGATGCGGGGATAGGCGCGCGGCCTGGGGACGGGTGCGGAGCCGCTGTCGGAGCTGCACGAGGCGAGCAGGCATAGGCAGATTACGGCAAGCAGGAGTTGTCTCATGGGGACGTTGTGGCAGACTGTGGGACGCGTGGTCATTCGGGTGTGTCCTCGGGGAGGATCTTGACGCGGACGAGTTTGATGCGGTGGGCCTCCATGTCGATGACCATGAATCGGCAGCGGCCGTAGACGAGGGGTTCCTTCTCCTTGGGGAAGTCGCCCTTGATGGCGAGGAGCATTCCGGCGAGTGTCTCGGCGTCGGCGGCGACGTCCTCGAAGTTGTCGGAATCGAGGCCGGTTATGCGGAAGAAGTCGGTCAGCAGGGTCTTGCCCTCGAACTCGTATGTGCCCTCGCGCAACTGGCGGTATGTCTTCTCGTCCTCGTCGTACTCGTCGTTGATGTCGCCGACAATCTCCTCGAGCACGTCCTCCATGGTGACGATGCCCTGGGTGCCTCCGAACTCGTCGACGACGATGGCCATGTGGATGCGGCGGCGGCGGAAGTCCTCGAGCAGGTCGTCGATCTGTCGTGACTCGGGGACGAAGTACGGCTCGCGCAGGAGTTTCTGCCACGCGAACGCCGGGTCGGGGCTCTCGCCGATGTACGGGAGCAGGTCGCGAGAGTAGAGTATGCCGCGGATGTTGTCCTCGGTGTCCTCGTAGACGGGTAGGCGCGAGAAGCCTGAGTCGATGATGATGTGCATGACCTTGTCGAAGGGCTCGGTGATGTCGATGTCGGTGATGTCGATGCGGGGGGTCATTATCTCGCTGGCGGTGGTGTCGCCGAAGCGGAGTATGCCCTCGAGCATCTGCTTGTCGCCCGGGGTCTCGACGTCGGTTATCTGCAGGGCCTGTGAGAGTTCGTCGGTCGAGATGTTTGGGGTCTGCTTGGTGACGACATGCTTGACGAATGATGATGATCCGACAAGCATGCGCGAGAGCGGCGAGAAGATTTTCGAGAAGGCCGTCATGCCGGGGGTGGCCATGACGGCGAAGCGCATGGGGTTGGCGTTGGCGAAGAGTTTCGGCGCGATCTCGCCGAAGAGCAGGATCAGGAAGGTGAGGATCACGGTCTGGAGTACGAAACTCAGCCACGGGGCCATGTCGTTGAATATCGGACCGAGGGCGAAGTTGGTGAGCACGACGATGGTCACGTTCACAAGGTTGTTGGCGATGAGGACTGTGGCCAGAAGCCGTTCGGGCTTCCTGAGCAGTGCGAGCGTGGCCTGGCCGCGCCTGGAGTCCTCGAGTTCCTCGGCCTGGGAGTCGGTGAGGCTGAAGAAGGCAATCTCACTGCCCGAGATGAAACCCGAGATCAGGAGACAGAGCAATGCGATGAAAAGGGCGATCAGTTGGGGAATGTCCAAAATGCAAGGGATTTATTTTCGGTGAAGGATTCCGAGGAGGGTCTGCATGCCCCGGGATGCACCCTGGGCGATGACGCTGACACCTGCGGGAACCTGTGCGGGATGCGGGTCGATATAGTAGACGGGTACGCCGGGACGCACGTAGTGGAGGAGCGAGGCGGCGGGATAGACGGCGAGCGATGTGCCGATGATGACGAAGATGTCGGCCCGGGCGGCAATCTTTGTGGCGGGCTCGAAGTTGGGCACGGCTTCCTGGAAGAAGACGATGTGGGGACGCACGCGGTGACCGTCGATGACGGTATCGGGCGAGGTCATGCACGAGTCCTCGGTGAGGGTATAGACGCGCGACTCGTCGTCGACGGCGCGCACCTTGTCGAGTTCGCCGTGCAGGTGCAGGACGTTCGACGAGCCGGCACGCTCGTGGAGGTTGTCGACGTTCTGGGTGATGACCATGACGTCGTAGTCCTTCTCGAGTTCGGCGATGGCCCGGTGGCCGGCGTTTGGCTGCGCCCTGAAGAGTTCGGCGCGGCGCGCGTTGTAGAAGTCGTGGATGAGTTTCGGGTTACGGCAGTAGCCGTCGTGCGAGGCCACGTCCATGACGTTGTAGTTCTCCCACAGTCCGCCGCTGTCGCGGAATGTGGAGATGCCGGACTCGGCGCTCATGCCGGCGCCGGTGGAGAATACTATGAGAGGTTTTTTCATTTGAGTCTGTATTTAAGAATTCGTGTAATCAGAGGACATCGTAGTTCATGACGGCCTCGACGAGGAACAGGTGGCGTATGTCGCGGCGGTTGATCTCGATGTCGTCATAGTCGGGATTGAGGCTGTGGAGGATGACGAACTCAGGGTCGTCGTGGCGGTGGAGGACCTTCACCATGCGGTAGTCCTGCGTGACGACCAGATAGATGCGTCCCCAGTAGATGGTTGCGTCGGTCTCGATGCGGCGGATGGATATGAAACTTCCGTTTGGAATCCTCGGAATCATGGAGTCGCCGCTGACGCGGACGATGGGGTTGCGCGGATCGATCTGTGGCAGGTACAGGCTTCCGACGATGTGCTCGGAGGTGAACATCGCGGCCAGTTCCTGCCTGCCTGCCGTGACGTCGACGTCGTAGACCGGGGCGCCAATGATGTTGAAGTGGCAGAGTTCGGGGTCGGTGACGGCATCGAGTCCGGTTCCGGCGTTGACCATGGTGACCTCGGGGGCATCGGTGATGCGCGGATAGGGCAGGCCCTGTCCTGTCTCGAGCCATTCGCGGCTTACGCCGCTGGCGGAGGTTATGCGGCTGATGGAACGCCTCGATACGGCCAGTCGGCCGGAGAGCATTTTGGAAAGACCCGCGGGATCGATTCCGCAGAGTTTTGCGAACTGGGCCTGGGTGCGCCGCATGACGCTGATGAGGTAGCGTATGCGGTCGGTTATGGTCGATTCGCCGTCGGGTACAGTGACCTTGGAGGCACGCCTCTCGAGAGTCTGTGAGGTAACTTTCATTTAAGTTATAGGTCAGAGTTATGAGTTATGAAGTTGTTTTAGGTCAGTAGTCAGGGTTACAAGTGATGAGATGTTTCGTAACTTGTAGCCCTGACTTAATGCTTGGCTTTAGCGGACGAGTACCTTGAGGGGCCTGTGCTGCGAGTCGGAGGTCACGAAGTAGACGCCTGCGGGGAGGGAGATGTCGGTGTTGTCGACGGCCTGCGGCAGCGAGACGACGGTCTTTCCGGTGGCGTCGTATACGCGCAGTCCGGTGTGGGGAGCGGAGCAGATGATGCGGAGTCCGCCGTCAACGGGCTGTACGGCGAGGGGCGAGTCGGTCTCCACGCCGGTGACTCCGGCATGCTCGACGAAGACGACGTTGGACATTGGCGAGCGGTAGCCGAGGCGTACCGACTGGACGGAGTATGCCTCGCGCTCGGACTCGCCGAAATCGTCAATCTGCAGTGAGTTGGTCTCGGCGTCGAGTTCCTCGGTGACGGCATTGCCTCCGGTGTAGCGTGTGCGCGTGACGACGTAGTAGTCGACGGTCTCGCCCCCGACGGGAGTCCAGTTGGCGACATACGAGGTCGGGGTTATGTCCGAGGCCTCGGTGGCGGTGGGAGCGGTGAGCGTCGGCACGGGCAGGCACTCGCCGATGAGGGCGATGCCGCGTGAGCCGGCGATGCCGCCGCCGGAGATGAGCAGACGCGAGGTGTGGCGTCCGGTAGAGGTTGGACGGTAGGTGACGGTGAGCCAGTAGCCGTCCTCGCGGTTGACGAGGGTCTGGTCGATTGACGAGGTGGACAGCGAGAACATGGCGGCGTCATCGCGGTAGACCTGGACGCGCAGGGGTGCCGTGAGGTTCTCGCCGTTGAAGAACAGGCGCGACTGGACGGTGCCCCCCTCGGCCACCTGGCCGAAGTCGAGCGACATGTCCTGGACGGGAGTCACGAGCAGGGGGTCGCCGGTGGGCAGCGAGGAACTGCCGGGATAGAAAGCCTCGGTGCGCCGGTCGCCCCAGAGGTATTCGGCGAGCTCGGGATAGTCTATGAATGGGTTGCGGTTGTTCTGGAAGCGGTAGACCCACGCGTTGCGCACGCGCTCCTTGTCTGAAACCGGGTCCTGGCGGTTCCAGGCGAGCAGGAGTTCGACGGACCATGGGTTGAGCGTCGGATAGGTGTTGTTGCTGACCATGTATGTGTATTTCCAGCGGAGGTCCTGGTAGGCCGTGGCCATGTAGAAGTATGTGCGGGCGAAGTCACCCTTGTACTCGTCGGCGGGCTCGAAGACGAAGTTGGCACCCCCACCCTGTCCGTGGACGGGATAGCCTACGGTGGTCACGCCGTTGTCGAAGTTGACGCTCGCCGAGCGGTCGACGGTGCCCAGGGGATAGTTGGACTTGGCCATGTTGGCGGCCTGCTCGGAGGGATACAGGTGGTTGAGGTCGACGTATGCCGGCACCTCGGTGCTTCCTCCCCACCATGACTTGGGGAAGGAGTGCTCGCGGTTGAGGCCGCGGAACGAGGGACCGTAGAGGGGGATGTTCGAGTACATGTCCCACCAGCGGTCCGACTCGGGATAGGTGTCGGTGTAGAAGAAGTACTGGGGCAGCGCGTTGTAGGACGATACCTCGGTGAAGTTGCGGACGAGGCGGTAGATGGCGGTCTTGAGTTCGGTGTTGCGCAGGCCGTTGAGCGACTTGTAGTATCCGGCGGGGATGGCGACATCGGGTGTACTCTGCGCCACCGCAGCGCTGAAGGCGGCCGACATGACGAGGATGGCGGCAGTCAGGCGCAGGCGTAGTAGGAGTGTCTTCATGGAAAGTATGTTTAGATTGAAACGAAAGGGTGTGGTCACTGTTAGTTATTAACGTTTAGTCGCCGGAGAAAGTTGAAATCAGTTAACAGGTCATGGTCATGAGTTACAAAGTACTTCGTCACCTGTGACTATGACTTAGTGCTTATATGTCCTTGCGCCAGGCGCGGCGGCGGCGGTGCTGGCGGTAGTCGAAGTATTCCCACTGTTTCTGGACGCTGGTGTTGTCCTCGAGTTCGACGTTCGACTCGGCGAAGCGGTAGCCGTTCCTGTTGTAGTTGGGGATGAGGTATGAGAACAGGAGGGCGTTGACGCCCTTGTTCTGGTACTCGGGGGCGATGGCCACGAGCAGCAGGTCGACAACGTCGGCGTGTCCGCGGATGGCGCGGAAGAGTTTCCACCAGCCCGTGGGGAAGAGTTTGCCGCCGCACGCGCGGAGTGCCTGCGAGAGCGATGGCAGCGAGATGCCCACTCCGACGAGTTTGTCGTTCTCGTCGATGATGAGGCAGACGTCCTCTAGCCGCAGCAGGCCGAGGTACATGTCGATGTAGTAGTCGATCTG
Source organism: uncultured Porphyromonadaceae bacterium (assembly GCA_937989585.1). Classification (GTDB taxonomy): domain Bacteria; phylum Bacteroidota; class Bacteroidia; order Bacteroidales; family Muribaculaceae; genus CAG-873. Next base: position 5,748 of record CALKRW010000003.1, read on the forward strand.
CCTGTCGGTGAGGGCGACGTATCCGTAGAGGTCCTTGTATGCGTCGTTGATGAGGTCGAAGATGGCGCGTCCGTAGCGCTCCTTGACCTCCTGTCGCGAGGGGATGACGTATGGCCGGAGGTTGAACTTGCGGGCCACGATGTCGGCGATGCGCTGATATTTTTCGGGAATAGAGTCCGGGACGGCGATGCGGTACTCGATCCAGTCGGCGTCCTTGACGAAGCCCATTCGCTCCATGTGGTCCCTGTAGTAGGGATAGTTGTAGATGGTGGCCATTGTTCCCATCTCCTCGAATCCCTCGATGAGCATTCCCTCGTGGTCCATGTCGGAGAAGCCCATAGGACCTACGATTTCGGTCATTCCGCGGTTCTTGCCCCAGATGATGACGGCGCGGAACAGGGCGTCGACCACCTCGGCATCGTCGATGAAGTCGACCCAGCCGAAGCGGAGGACCTTACGGCCGGTCTTGTCGTTGTATCGGCGGTTGATGATGCCGGTGATGCGGCCTACGGGGACACCGTCGCGGTAGGCCATGAACGACTGCGAGATGCAGAACTCGAAGGCGGGATTCTTCTCGGGCAGAAGGGTGTTGATCTCGTCGAAAATCATGGGCGGGACGAAGTAACCGTTGCCCTTGTAGAGGTCGATGCCGAACTCAACGTATTTCTTGAGGTATTTCTTCAGCGGTATTACCGGTTTGATTATCAGGGACATGTTTCAATTGATTAATAGTTGAGCGCAGGGAAGACTCCTGCTGAGAACAGGGCCAGCAGCACGACCATCACTACGAGGAATGCGATGACCGTGAGGTATAGGCGCTTCTGCGAGGCGCCGGCTATCGCCATCTCCAGGGCCTGGACGTCGACAAAGCGTTTCTTGGGGTCGGATGATATGCATCGCGCGGCCACGCGCGACATCACGGGGTCGTGGCGTCCTGTCTTCTCCAGGACCTCGGTCATGACTAGCCCGTAGTTGAAGATGTCGCCGTCGGTCGAGGCGTGCGAGAGGGATTTCTTCTGGTCGAAGCCGACGTCGATGAGTTTCAGGTTGCCTATCTTCTCGGTGAAGATGATGGTCTCGGGGCGGATGGGATGGTGGGCCAGATGGTTCTGCTGGATGTATTCCATTGCCGCCGGGAGACGTGTCTTCAACTGCCGGTAGTGCTTGTCCTCGAGGCGGTTCTCGTCGAGGAGCCTGCGCAGCGAGTCGCCGTAGACGTCATCGGTGATTATCGACATGCCTACCCCCGGCACCTCCTCGAAGTCGTTGATCATGACTATGTTGGGATGTGACAGATTGTAGCGGACGTCGAATTCCTTCTCCAGCATGGCACGGTACTCGGGCTTGTCGCTGAACTCGGGACGGAGGGTCTTGAGCATGACCCATTTGCCGAATTTCCTGGCTGTGTAGACGAGGTAGAATTCCTCGTCCCATTGCGGAAGGTGTTCGATCTCGCTCCAGCGGGGCTGTTGTTCTTGGTCTGGCATGTTTCAGTGACGGGATTTGGATGATATCAGATGTCGTCGAAGGAGATGAATTTGGAAGAAGAGTCGTTGCCGGAGTTCTGCGCGGGACGCGTCGCGGAGGTGTTGTTGTTGAACCGTCCGCGGCGCGAGGCGGCTGTCTCGGTCTCGAGCGAGGCCATGGTGCTCTCGTCGTCGATGTGGTCGGGGTCGATTATCTTGAAGTTGCCGCGCGACATTCCTGCGGCCCGGTCGGCGCCGTAGGTGTCGTCGATGATGGTGTCGATCTTGCGCGGCTGTGCGGCGTCCTCGCTGCTGTCGGTGTCGACGGTGACGTTGAATCCGGAGGCGAGGATGGTTATCTTCACCTTGTTGCCGAGGTCCGGGGCCTTGTAGAGTCCCCACATGACGTCGACCTCCTTGTCGATGGAACTTATGAAACTGGTGAGCTCGCTGGTCTCGGACTGGAGGAATGGCTGGTTGGGGTCGTCGGAGATGTAGAGTATCATGAGCATCTTCTTCGAGCCGATGATGTCGGTGTCCTTGAGCAGGGGTGAGTGGAGGGCGTCCTCGATGGCCTTGGTCACGCGGTGCTCGCCCTCGCCGTAGCCCGAGGAGATTATTGCCGAGCCGCCCTCGCGGAGGGTCGAGTCGACGTCGTTGAAGTCTCGGTTTATTATGCCTCGCTTGGTGATGATCTCGGTGATGCCCTGGGCGGCGTTGAGCAGCGTGTCGTCGGCCTTGGAGAACGCGTTTATGATCTCGTAGTCGGGATAGATCTCGGTGAGGCGCTCGTTGTTGATGATGAGCAGGGCGTCGACGTTCTTGGCCATCTCCTCGGCGCCCTCGAGGGCCTTGAGGACCTTCTTGCGTCCCTCGAAGAGGAACGGGATGGTGACGATGCCTACGGTGAGGATGCCGCGTTCCTTGGCCATGCGCGCCACGACGGGGCCCGCGCCGGTGCCCGTGCCGCCGCCCATGCCGGCGGTGATGAACACCATGTCTGTCTGCGAGTCGAATATGTCCTGTATGGCCTCGGCGTTGTCCTCGGCGAACTGGCGGGCGACTTCAGGCTTGCCTCCGGCCCCGCGTCCGGGACCGATGACGAGTTTGTTGGGGACGGCCGACTCGTCGAGGACCTGGCGGTCGGTGTTGATGAGGACGAACGAGACGTCCTGTATGCCCTGACGGAACATGTGCTCAACGGCGTTGTTGCCGCCGCCGCCCACGCCGATGACCTTGATGGACTGTGTGGGCGTGGCTTCTGATTTGAATACTGAGGTATCTGTTATGCTATCTGCCATGGTGGCTTTGTTGTTATAGTAGTGGTGATGATGGTTGTTTCGGGACATTGTTGCGTGGAGTGGAGGTGTTTCTTACAGTTCGTCGAGGTCGTCGGTGTCGTCGGGTCCGGAGACAAGGTTGGAGAGCGAGCCCTTGAGGGTCTGGAGTCTTGTTATCCATGGATTTGGTTTCTCGCGCTTGAGTTCCTTCTGCCGCTGTTTCTGCTCGGCTGCGCGTGCGCGGTCCTCTTCCTTCTTGCGGCGGCGCTCGGCCTGGCGGCGTTTCTCGGCCTTGGCCTCCTCGTCGCGCTGGCGCAGTTTCTCGGCCTCGTTGTCATCGCTGAGCAGGTAGGGGTCGTCGTAGTCGTCGCGGGCGGTTCCTGCCGAGGCGGTTCCTCGCCGCTCGTACGAGTTGAAGTCATCGCTGTCGTCGCCGAAACCGGCGTATGTCCGCGCCGGGCCCTCGTCGATGGTGAACGCGGAGTCTTCGTGTCCTGGAGTCTCGCGGTCGTCGGTCTCGCGGCGTGGCTCGGGCTTTTCCCCGGGCCCGGGAGCGGTTGGAGGCTCCGGAGCGGGGGCGTCGATGCACGGGACGGCCTCGGGCGACCGGGCGTACCGCACGGCGTAGGCCGAGAGGGCCAGGAGGTCGGTCATGTCGCTCTCGACTATCGACGTGTCGGCTATCTCGAAGGGTACGCGGGGCGTGGCCTTGCGCACGCGCATGCGGGAACTGTTCTCGAGCAGTGCCGCGAAGTTCTTGAGTTTCGAGCCGCGGCCGGTGATGACGATGCCTCCGGCCAGGTCGGTGTTCTTGAATCCGGCGAAGTCGATGTATGCGACGATGTTCGCGGCGATCTCGCTGGCGCGGGCCTGGATGAACTTGTCGATGTTTATCTGCTCGACGGTCATCGACGATGAGTCGCTGACGGCGCTTCCGAGGCGTCGCTTGAGGCTCTCGGCCTCCTCCTCGGTGATTCCGAGACCCTGTGACAGGTCGCCGGTGATGTGGCGCGAGCCCAGGGGTATGGTGGCTATGTAGCGGAGCTTGCAGTCCTTGAAGATGGTCACGGTTGTGGTCTCGGCTCCTATGTCGGCGAGCATGCATCCGGGCTTTGTCTCCTCGGGCAGCAGACAGAGGTCGGCTATGGCTAGCGGACGCACGGCCCATCCGCAGATGTCAAGTCCGAGGCGCTGGCAGACCACGGTCTCGATGTTGCGCATGTTGCGGGGGTCGCAGTGGACCAGGGTGTATTCGGCGGCTATGCGCGAGCCGATTGTGCCCACGGGATTCTGTGTCGGCAGGTCGTCGACGGTGTATCGCAGGGGAATGATGCGCAGCATCTGGCGTCCCTCGGGAACGGCGCCCGCGGCCTCGTTCTCGAGCCTCTCGATGACCTGGCGTGATATGGGACCGTCCTCGGGAAGCGCGAGGCTGACGCGCGAGCTGACGGTGCCGAGAGAGCGGCCGCCTATGCCGACGTATGCGCCTGTGATCCTTGCCGGCGCGAAACCGGGGCGCCGGCTCATGGCGCTGACGGCATCGGCGAGGGCATCGGAGACCTCGTCGATGTTCTGGATGCGGCCGTAGCGCACGCCGCCGTGCAGAGGACGCGTCTCGACGCTCTCAAGTATGACGGTTCCCGACTCCGAAATCCCGGCGAGGCCGAGTTTCAGCGTCGAGGTACCTATTTCGAGTGCTATTATATGTCTGTTGTCCATGGTTGGATTGAATTATTGCATTGTCGTGGGAATCGAGGAGCCCTGTGAGGTCTGCGGGACGTCGGACACCTGCATCGTCTCGTCGGGAAGAGTCTCGTCGATGACGCCGTCGAGCTGGGTGAGGGGTATCTTCTGCCCGGCCTTCTTGCTGCGCCTGGTGGCGACGATGCGGCCGCGCCATTTCACCGAGACGGTGTCGTAGGTGTTCCATCCCTTGACGGGCATCACCTCGTGGTAGAAGCGGCGCACGCGCTCGAACTTGGAGTCGATGTCGGCAGTGTCGCCTATCAGCACCACGTGACCGAGGACGGAGGGGACGATGAGTATGTCGCCGCGCGGGGTCAGCGTGACCGACGAGGCCCAGGCGTCGAGTTCGGGACTGGCCTTGATGCGCGCGAGCATCGGGAGCAGGGCGCGGATGTCGGTGCGCGGGGTGATGTGGCCAGAGATGACCGGGACGTCGATGCGCGAGGCGGAGGTGGCGCTGATGCGCTTGCCCTCGGCGTTGACGTAGTAGGATGGTCCGTTGTCGGGGAACACGCGGGCCACGGGAGCCATGGGAGTGACGTCGATGCGCAGGACGCCGTTGTTGAGGATGACGCAGCGCGCCGACTCGATGTTCTGCATGGCGCTGAGGCGCCGCTCGATGTCAAGGGTGTTGACCGAGGCGCGGGACGTGGTGTCGAGCATGGCCACGATGTTGCCTGCCGCGGCGTCGACGTCATCGGCCGTGACGAAGCCCGAGCGCAGGGAGTCGCTGACCACGATGTCGACGCCGTTGAGCGGAGCGGCGGCTGTGGCCGAGCGGCTCAGGCTCACGGCAACCGCAAGGTAGGCCACGAGCAGAACCGATAATACACAACGTATGACAGCGCGTCTTGACATTTTCAAGGGAGAGGTCTAGAATCCGAATTACAGTCTCAGCGGGTACGGGCGTCGGCGGCTATGTCCTCGACATAGTCGACTATATCGCCGGCACCGGCCACTAAAAGAATCTCAAAGTTACGGTTTTTTATCGTATCGCGCAAATCTTCCTTGGCGATTAACGTCTTTTCGGGCGAAGTGACGCGGTCGAAGATAATCCGCGAGGTGACACCGGGTATGGGAAGTTCGCGCGCGGGATAGATGTCGAGGAGCACCACGTCATCGGCCTGCGAGAGTGCCCGGGCGAACTCGGGCGCGAAGTCGCGGGTACGGGTGTAGAGGTGGGGCTGGAACGCCACGGTGAGTCTGTGACCGGGATACAGGGCCTTGACCGAGGCTATCGACTGGCGGAGTTCGTCGGGATGGTGGGCGTAGTCGTCGATGACCACATGGCCTCCGGGCAGGGGCTCCTTGAGGTGGAACTGGAAGCGTCGCTCGGCGCCGAGGTACGAGGCCACGGCCTTGCGGACGTCGCCGGGTGTGACGGCTCCGGTGAGCAGGCAGGCCGAGGCGGCGGCGACGGCGTTCTCGATGTTTATCTCTACGGGTACGCCGAGTTCGATGTCGCGGATCACGCCGCCGGGGACGAGGTCTGCCGGACCAACGAGGTCGAAGACTATGGTGCCTCCTCCGCGGCGTATGTCGGCGGCGTGGAAGTCGCCCCCGTCGCGCGAGTAGGTGTAGACGCGGACGCCTTCGGCCGGGCGCGGCCTGAGTTTCAGGCCGGTGTGCAGCAGGAGTATGCCGTCGGGGGCAATGAGTTCGGTGAAGTGGGCGAACGACTCGAGGTAAGCCTCCTCGGTGCCGTAGATGTCGAGGTGGTCGGGGTCGGTGGCCGTCACTACGGCGAGCCAGGGCGAGAGGCGGTGGAAAGAGCGGTCGTACTCGTCGGCCTCGATGACGCTGTAGGGCGACGTGGCGCTGAGCACGAGGTTCGAGCCTGTGTTGCGGAGTATGCCGCCCAGGAAGGCGTTGCAGCCTGTCGCCGAGGTATCGAGGATGTGCGCGGCCATCGACGAGGTCGTGGTCTTGCCGTGGGTGCCGCTGAAGCACAGGGCCTTGCTGCCGCGTGTGATCAGGCCGAGAATCTCGGCTCGCTTGTGTATGTCGAAGCCGCCCTCGCGGAAGAAGGTGAGGATGCGGTTGTCGGCGGGAATAGCGGGAGTGTAGACGACGAGCGTGTCGGCGGGGTCGCGCATTGGCGCGGGGATTGTCGCCGGGTCGTCGGTATAGGTTATGTCCACGCCCTCGTCCGAGAGGTGGCACGTGAGCGGCGAGGGCGTGCGGTCATATCCGGCCACGGCCATGCCGCGCGATAGGAAGTAGCGCTCGAGGGCGGCCATGCCTATGCCTCCGGCGCCGACAAAGTATATGTTCTTTCGTTCCATTGTTGTTCTTTTTCAGGCTTTGGTCTTGTTCTTGCTTTCGGCGTCGACAATCCCGTCGATGCAGTCGACGATGCGTGCGGCCGAGTCGGGGAGCGCCATCCTGCGGATGTTGGCGGACATGACGTCACAGCGGCCCACGTCCTTGAGGAGTTCGATGACGGTGGGGGCGAGCAGGCTGTCGGCCTCGGCGTCGGGCACGAGCACGGCGGCCTCGTTGTCGACCAGGGCCATGGCGTTCTTGTACTGGTGGTTCTCGGCGACGTTTGGCGAGGGCACGAGTATGGCGGGACAGCCCAGCAACTGGAGTTCGCTGATGGTTCCGGCACCGGCGCGGGCCACGACGAGGTCGGCGGCGCGGTATGCCTCGGCCATCGACGATATGAAGGTGACGGCCTTGACTCCGGGGAGTCTGGCGGCGGGCGACGACTGGGCCTCGAGTCCGTAGGTCTTGCCGGTCTGCCACAGAATCTGTGCGCCGAAATCGGTTATCTCTCTGGCGTGCGCCATGAGCGCGTTGTTGATGGTGCGTGCGCCGAGCGAGCCGCCCACGACGAGGACTAGCGGGCGCTTGGGGTCGAAGCCGAGTCCGGCCTTGGCCTCCTCGCGCGAGAGGGCGCATTCGAGCAGGTCGGCGCGGACGGGGTTGCCGGTAAGGATTATCCGGTCCCTGGGGAAGAATCTCTCGGCCTCGGGATATGCGGTGCAGATGGCGCGGGCCTTTGCGCCGAGCATCTTGTTGGTGACGCCTGCGTAGGAATTCTGCTCCTGGATGAGCGTGGGGATGCCTTTGCCCTGGGCGGCCTTCAGCACGGGGCCGGAGGCGTAGCCGCCGACGCCGACGCAGATGTCGGGCCTGAAGTCGGCGAGAATCTTGCGTGCCTTGCGCATCGACCTGTAGAGTCTGGCCAGGACGCTGAAGTTGCGCCACAGGCGCCTGCGGTCGAAACCTGCCACGGGCAGGCCTACAATCTGATAGCCTGCCGCGGGGACGCGCTCCATCTCCATGCGGTTCTCGGCGCCGACAAAGAGTATGCGGGCGTCAGGATGACGGCGTTTTATTTCGTTGGCGATGGACAGTGCGGGGAAGATGTGTCCGCCGGTTCCGCCGCCGCTTATGAGGACATTCATGTTGTGCTGTATAATTATATTCGTTCGGAATGTTTTGTCTTTTACAGGGCCGTTGGGTTGTCGGCCTGGGGAAGGTCGGTGAGGGTCGAGAGTTCGTCGCGCACCTCCTGGCGGCGTCCCTTGCGCAGGGCGAAGCGGCTCACGCTGAGCATTATTCCCAGGGCCAGCGAGGTGATGATCACCGACGAGCCGCCCTTGGATATCAGCGGCAGCGGCTGGCCCGAGACGGGGAAGAAACCGGTGACGATGGCCATGTGGAACAGCGCCTGGAAGACTATGAACACGGCCATGCCTATGACAAGGAAGGCGGGATATGCCTTCTGGCACTGGGAGGCTATGCGTCCGGCGCGGGCCAGCAGCCACAGGTAGAGTATCATGACGAAGAGGCCGCCGACAAGGCCGGTGTCCTCGATGATGATGGCGTAGATGTAGTCGGAGAACGCCAGTGGCAGACGCGCCGTCTCGCGCGAGTTGCCGGGACCGACGCCGAAGATGCCGCCGTTGGCCTGGGCGATGTAGGAGTACTGTTCCTGCTGGTTGTCGGCGGTGATGGGCTCGCTGAGTTTGTCGCTGAAATAGTTCACGATGCGGTTCTTGCGCGTCGACGTTCGGTCTACCTCGCCGGTGTTCGTGCCGCTGATGATGCCTGTGGTCTGCTCGGTCTGAACCGCCGCCTTGCCGTCATCGTCGCCGCCAAGCAGCTTGTATCCCCCGTAGCAGCATCCGAGTACGGCATAGATGCCGATGACGGTGAAGAACTTGCGTACGCCCACGCCGCCGATAATCATCATCGACAGCGAGATGAACATCAGCAGCAGCGTGTTCGTCAGTCCCTGGTTGACCAGCAGAAGGCCGAACACGAGCACGGCCACGGCGCAGATCACGACGCCGCGTGTGGTGACGTCGTTGACACCCTTAATCTGGGAGTGCGACAGCACGCGGGCTATGAGCAGCGCCGCCGACAGTTTGATGAGTTCGGAGGGCTGGACCGAGATGCCCAGGAGCGCGAACGAGCGGCGGGTGCCGTTGATGACGGTTCCGAAGAACATGGTGTATATCGTGGCGATGACCGACAGGGCCACGATGACGTAGGTCCATTTGTAGATTTTGTTGTAGTGCACGCGCTGCATGCCGACCATGATGAGGAAACCGGCGCCCAGCAGTCCGATGTGGCGGATGATGGGGCCGAAGATGTTTCCGGCTGAGATCTCGCGCGAGGAGGCGGAGTAGAGTTCGACTATCGAGATGCACACGAGCAGTATGTATATGCCCCATATCTGCTTGTCGATGCGGGGCTTGGGGCGCACGGCGGCCATGTCGTCGCGGGCTGTGGTGCGGCGGCGGGGCGTCTCCTCGACCAGAAGGGGATTCTTTACAGAGAGAGGATCGGCCATGTCAGTGAGCGGCCTCCTTTCCGGCAAGTGCGCGCACGGCTTCCTTGAAGCGGCGTCCGCGGTCCTCGTAACTGCTGAACAGGTCGAAACTTGCGCAGCACGGCGACAGAAGCACCGTGTCGCCGGGACGTGCCGCGCGGCGGCAGGCCTCGACAGCGTCGGCGAGACTGTGGGTGTCGACCACGGGAACAGTCTTTCCGAAGAAGTCGACTATCTTCTCGTTGTGCAGTCCCATAGCGACGATGGTGGTCACCTTCTCGCGCACCAGCGGCTCGATCTGGCTGTAGTCGTTGCCCTTGTCCTTGCCGCCGAGGATGAGGACTGTGGGGGTTGTCATCGAGCCGAGGGCATAGAACGCGGAGTCGACGTTGGTGGCCTTGGAGTCGTTGACCCAGCGCACGCCGTCGACGTCGCAGACGTACTCGAGGCGGTGCTCGACGCCGGGGAAGTCGGACAGTGCCTTCTCGACCTTCTCAGGCTCGATGTCCATGAGGCAGGCGACCGTCGCGGCGGCAAGCGAGTTGTAGAGGTTGTGAACGCCGGGCAGCGAGAGGCGCGAGCGTTCCATGTCGAGGCCGTATCTGCCGGCACGGACGGTGAGGCGTCCGCCGTCGGTGACGCAGGCGTCAAGTCCGGGAGCGCAGTGCTCGCCGTAGGGGTACATGGTGACGTCTGTGCTCGTGCGTGCGAGTTTCCCGGCGATGACGGGGTCACCGGCCCAGTAGACGAACGACTGGTCGGAGGTCATGTTCTGCAGGATGCGGAACTTGGCGTCGACATAGTTCTCGAAGCGGTGGTCATAGCGGTCGAGATGGTCGGGGGTGATGTTGGTCATCACGGCTATGTCGGCGCGGAAGCGGTGCATGTCGTCGAGCTGGAACGAACTGAGTTCGATGACGTAGACCGGATGCGGGTCGCGTGCCACCTGCAGGGCGAGCGAGTTGCCCACGTTGCCGGCGAGTCCGGCGTCGATGCCTGCCGAGGTGAGTATGTGGTGCGTGAGCAGTGTGGTCGTTGTCTTGCCGTTCGAGCCGGTGATGCATATCATCTTCGCGTCGGTGAATCGTCCGGCGAACTCTATCTCGCTGACAACGGGAATGCCTTTCTCTGTGACGGCGCGCATCACCGGAGTCTCCCTTGCTATGCCGGGCGACTTGATGACGAGGCCGCATCCGAGGATGCGGTCCATGCTGTGGCCGCCCTCTTCCCAGGCGATGCCTTCGGCGTCGAGCATTTCCTTGTATTTCGCGGGTATCTTCCCGAAGTCGCTGACAAAGACGTCGAAGCCCTTGTCCTTGGCGAGTATCGCTGCTCCGGCGCCGCTCTCTCCGGCACCCAGCACTGCTATTTTCTCTTTCATCGTGATGTCTTTCTTAAAAATGTTTTCAACGTATCTTCAGTGACACGAAGGTGCAGACGGCAAGTATGATGCCGATAATCCAGAAGCGGGTGACGATCTTCGGCTCGGGGATTCCGTTGCGCGGTTTCCTGATGAGGCAGTTCACGGCCGGGTCGTAGTCCTTCTGGAAGTGGTGGTGGAGGGGCGTCATCTTGAAGACACGCGCTCCGTGGGTGAACTTGAAGTAACTTACCTGCATGACCACCGATAGGTCCTCGACATAGAATATGGCGCAGAGCACGGGCAGCAGCAGTTCCTTGTGTATGAGTATGGCGAATACGGCTATGATGCCGCCTAACGTGAGCGAGCCGGTGTCGCCCATGAATACCTGGGCGGGATAGGCGTTGTACCACAGGAAGCCGATGAGGGCGCCGATGAAGGCCGACATGTAGACCACGAGTTCCTCGGAACCGGGCACGAACATGATGTTCAGGTAGGAGGAGTAGACGACGCTCGCGCCGAGGTAGGCCATTACGGCGAGAGTCACGCCGATGATGGCCGAGGTGCCTGTGGCCAGGCCGTCGAGGCCGTCGGTGAGGTTGGCGCCATTGGAGGTCGCTGCCACGAAGAAGATGGTGATGACGGCGAACACCAGCCATCCGGCTGTCTCGGCACTGCCGCCCAGCCACGAGGTCAGCGAGGAGTAACTGAAGTTCATGTCCTTGACGAAGGGAATGGTGGTGACCGGAGCCTTTCCGTCGGGCGAGAGGTAATACATGGTGGCGGCGACAACGATGCCTATGCCTATCTGTCCGAAAATCTTGTATTTGCCCTTCATGCCGTCCTTGTTGTGCTTCTTCACCTTCTTGTAGTCGTCGAGGAAGCCTATGGTTCCGAGCCACAGCGTGGCGAAGAGCATCAGCAGCATGTAGGGGTTGCCGAGTTTGGAGACAAGCAGGCAGGGAACGACTATGGCGATGATGATGATGATGCCGCCCATGGTCGGCGTGCCGGTCTTTTTCATCTGGCCCTCGAGGCCCAGGTTGCGGATAACCTCGCCTACCTGCATCATCTGCAGGCGGTTGATGATGCGGCGCCCTATGAATATGGCTATGAGCATTGACAGCACGAATGCCGCGCCCGAGCGGAAGGTCACATACTCGAGCAGGCGCGAGCCGGGTACGTCATAATCTGACAGGAATTTGAACAGATAGTAGAACATGGATGCTTATGATTGTTTCAACCTGCAAAATTAATTGAAAAAATTGGCAATACCGTAATTTTATTTCGTTATCCTCGCGTCGAGGGCGGCGCGGACCTGCTCGTGGTCGTCGAAATGGATCGTGCGTCCGTTCTCGAACACCTGGTAGGTCTCGTGTCCCTTGCCGGCGACAAGAACGACGTCGCCGGGAGCGGCCTCGGCGATGGCCTTCCTTATAGCCTCCGCGCGGTCGAGAACGGTGTCGACGCGGCAGCCGGTGGGGACGGACGCGGCGCCTTCGGCTATCGCGGCGGCTATCACGACCGGGTCCTCGTCACGCGGGTTGTCGGAGGTGATGATGAGGCGTGCCGACAGTTTGGCGGCCTCGGCTCCCATGGTGGGGCGCTTGCCGTGGTCGCGATTGCCTCCTGCGCCCGTCACGGTGGTTATTGCCGCCGACGGAGCCACGGCGCGGATGGCCGATAGCACGTTGGCGATGGCGTCGGGAGTATGGGCATAGTCGACGACCACGGTGACGCCGTCAGCCGATACGGCTGTCTCGAAGCGTCCGCACACGGGACGCAGGGCGCTGATGGTGACGGCGGCATCCTCGGGAGCGACACCCATCAGTACCAGGGCGCCGAACACGGCGGTGAGGTTGCAGGCATTGAAGCGTCCGGTGAAGCGTGTGGTGAGTTCGATGCCGTTGATTGACATTGTCGTCGAGTCGAGACGCATCTCTGTCACCTTGCACGAGAAATCGTCGAGCGAGCGCAGCGAGTAGCCGCTGACGCGGGCGCGTGTGTTCTGCACCATCACCCTGCCCTGCTTGTCATCGTCGTTGACTAGCGCCCAGGCGCCTGTCCTGAGGTTGTCGAAGAATTTCTTCTTGGCGCGGATGTAGTTGTCGACGGTCTTGTGGTAGTCGAGATGGTCGCGGGTGAGGTTGGTGAATATCGCGCCGTCGAAGTCGAGTCCGGCTATGCGGTTCTGTGCGGCTCCGTGGCTCGACACCTCCATTGCGGCAAAACGGCATCCTGCGTCGACCATGCGGCGCATAAGGGCGTTTATCTCCATGGCGTCGCCTGTGGTGTGTGTCGACGGCACTACCTCGGCGCCTATGCGGTTCTCGACGGTCGAGAGGAGACCGGACCTGACGCCGCGGGCGGTCCATGCCTCGTAGAGCAGGGTGGCTATGGTGGTCTTGCCGTTGGTGCCGGTCACGCCGACGAGGGTGAGTTCGCGCGAGGGATTGCCATACCACTGCGAGGCTAGGAAACCCATGGCCAGTGACGAGTCGGCCACCTCGATCCAGGTCACTGCGGGATGGGAGGCATGGTCTTCGGGGACATGCTCGCAGACAACGGCGACGGCGCCTTTCTCCACAGCCTGGGGAATGAAACGGTGGCCGTCGACGCCCGTGCCGGGAATGGCTACGAACAGCGACGAGGGCACGACCGCGCGCGAATCGGCGGTCAGCACTTTAATGTCAATCCCGGAACCTTGGGTTCCGGGATATGTTTTCTTTATGTCGATGGATGAAACGAGTTCCTGAAGGGTCATTTTTTCGTTATATGGGTTTGACTATATGTTCTGGCTGAGACTGATGGTGACACGTGTTCCGCGCCTGATGGCGCTCCCGGGCTCGGGCGACTGCGTGGCCACATAGCCCGAGCCGCGCACACTGACCTCGCATCCGGCCTTCTCGAGCGTGGCGACTGCCTGGCGCACGCCGAGTCCGCGAACGTCGGGGACCCCGCCCTTCTGTCCTGCCGGGGCCACTATGCGGTCGACGGCGGGAGTGCCGAGCATGTTCTTGAGGTCGGCTGTCTTCTGACCGCCGGAGGCGTAGACTGTAGGGCGACTGCCGCTGCTGGTGTTCACGGCACGGTAGTCCGAGCGGTTGCCGAGCATTCCGTGCGAGTACATCCTGCGTGCAATTCCTTTCAGCACCATGCCCGACGTGCCTCCCGCCGAGCGGAACTGGGGCGCGGGACGCGATATCATCACCACGCAGGTGTATCTGGGAGTCTCGTAGGGGAAGAATCCGCAGAATGTCAGGTGATACTGGCCGTCGACATATCCGCCGCCGGTTCCGGGAATGACCTTGTTGGCGGAGTCGCGCTTGGCCTCGATTGCGACCTTCGACGTTCCTGTCTTGCCCGCGATGTCGACGAGGTTGTCGCGGAGCATGCGCGCGGTTCCGGCATTGCCGTAGATGACGTCGTGGAGCATGGCGCGCACCTTGGCGGCGTTCTCGCTCGAGCAGATGCGGTCGCGAACGTAGGTCACGGGCAGTACGGAGTCGCCGCGCGGGGTGCGGATGGCGCTCACCAGACGCGGACGCACGAAGCGGCCGTCGTTGGCCACGGCGTTATAGAAGGCACAGGTGTAGAGCGGCGGAATCTGCGAGGCGTAGCCGTAGATCTGACGGCTGAGCGACACGAGCCATCCGTAGTCCTTGTATAGTTTCGGGAAGTGGGGTATGCGCTCGCCGGCGATGCCTGTATTGAACTTGTCGAGGAAACCCATCTGCTGCAGGCGCTCGCGGAAGCGGTTGGGATTGTCCTGGAAGTGTGGGGCGACAAGTTTGGTCATGCCGATGTTCGACGAGTATTCGAGGAAGCGGCGCACGGGCAACTGTGCCGGCGAGTGGGTGTCGCGTATGGGTTTGCCTCCGGCGTATGCGTAGGTCGAGCCTATGCTGTACATCTGGTCGAGGTTGGTGACGAAACCGTCCTCGAGGGCTATTACCATCGATATGGTCTTCATTACCGAACCCGGCTCGAAGCCTAGCAGGGCGTAGTTCTGGGCCTCGATGTATTTGCCGGTGCTGTCACGCTCGAGGTTTGATATGGCCTTGATGTCGCCTGTGGCAACCTCCATGAGCACGCAGGTTCCCCAGGCGGCCTGGGTGGAGTCGAGCATGGCGTTGAGTTCGGTCTCGACTATGTCCTGCATGGAGATGTCGATGGTGGTGGTCAGGGTATAGCCGTTGCGCGCGGGCTTGTCGGTCCAGTTGACGATGTTCTTCGTCAGGGGAACCTTCTTGTAGACTCCAGGATAGCCATAGAGCAACGAGTCGAGCGCGTACTCGAGTCCCGACATGCCGTGCACCTGACGGTTGGGGAGTTCAGTGACGCGGCCTACCGAACGCCTCGCCATGTCGCCGTAGGGGTAGCAGCGCTTGACCTTGGTCTCGCGCACATAGCCCGTGCTGTTGCGGTTCTTAGATTCCTTGAAGAACGGATAGTTCTTAACGGCCTCGCTCTCGTCGTAGGTGAGGTCGCGCAGAAGCAGGAAGGAGTTGTTGCGCTCTTTCTTGGGTTTGTTCACCTGTGCCTCGAGGCGCGCCTTCCACTCCTCGGCAGATCGTATGCCGTGACGACGGGCCAGGGTGTCGGCCAGGGCCGGAAGGGCGGCGCGGAACTTGTCGTCCATGAACTGGCTCGACTTGAAGTCGATGCGGATGTTGTAGTAGTTGACGTTTGTGGCCAGCACCGATCCGTCGGCGGCAAGTATGTCGCCGCGCAGGGGCTGTATGGTGTCGACGCGGGAGAGTTCCCTGTCGGCTTTCCTGTTCCATGCCTCGACGTCGGTGACCGTGGTCTTGACGGCAGAACGCACTATCATACCCGAGAACACGAGTATGCCCAGCGACACGATGGTGTATCGCCAGATTATCTGGATGCGGCGCGAACTTTTATGTGCTGACTTCTTTGAAGGCATAATGCGGATGATTTCTGAGGGTGAGAGAATGTTCTGTCAGGAGAAGTTTATTTTTTCACAGGGTCGAGATGGAATGGCGGCTGTTCCTGCACCACCAGACCGGGATGTACCGAGTCGGCCAGCTGCTGCATAGCCGACTCGCGTATGCGGCTCATGTATGTCGAGCGCTGGCGTATGCGCTCGGTCTTCACCACCTCGAGCTGGTTGGAGAGCCTGCGTATGGTCTCCATGTCGGTCTGGCACTGGTATTTCGTGGAGATGTATATCATGATGAGCAGAAGCAGCACGAAAATCTTCAGCCAGTGGCGCACGATGAAGTCAGACGATATCACCGAGCCGAAGATGATTCGCCGCGCTATGGACTGTTTTCTCGGCTTACGCTCGTCGCCGCGTCCGGATTTTCCGGTATTGCTGTTTTTTTTCATCGTGACTGATTTTTGAGGCTTTGCGGAGAGATGTTTTTTCAGAGTTTCTCGGCCACGCGGAGTTTGGCCGAACGGCTGCGGGGATTCGCCGCTATCTCGGCCTCGTCGGGAACCACTGGCTTGTTGCCTATGGTCTTCAGAGGCGAGTCGCTGCGTCCAAAGATGTCCTTCTCGACGCGGCCCTCGAGATTGCCCGTGCGCATGAAGTTCTTCACCAGACGGTCCTCGAGCGAGTGATAGGTGATGATGGCGAGACGTCCTCCGGGACGGAGTATCCTCAGCGAGGATTCGAGCAGACGGCGCAGTGCGCCTATCTCGTCGTTGACGACTATGCGCAGCGCCTGGAATATCTTGGCGAGTTCCTTCTTCCGCCGCGCGGGATTGATCATTGGCTCTACTATGGCGAGCAGGTCGCCGGCGGTGACGAGAGGTTTCGCGGCGCGGGCCTTAACGATGGCGCGGGCAAGGTTGCGCGAGCCCTGCACCTCGCCATACAGCCGGAATATCTCGTCGATGCGCGCCTCGCCGGCGGTGTTCAGAAGGTCGGCTGCGGTCGTGTGCGAGCGTGTGTTCATGCGCATGTCGAGCGGAGAGTCGCTGTCGCGGAAGGTGAAGCCGCGCTCGGCCGTGTCGAAGTGGTGGAACGACACGCCGAGGTCTGCAAGTATGCCGTCGGCCTCGCTGACGCCGTAGTAGCGCATGAAGTTCTCTATGAAGCGGAAGTTGGAGTAGACCATGGTGAAGCGCCCGTCGGTAATCGCGCCGCGGACCGCGTCGATGTCCTGGTCGAAGCCGTAGAGGTGGCCGCGCGCGTCGAGCCTTTCCACAATGGCGCGCGAGTGGCCGCCGCCGCCGTATGTGACGTCAATGTATGTGCCGTCGGGCCTGATGTTCAGGGCATCAAGGGCTTGCGGCAGAAGCGCAGGTATGTGGTAGGGTTCGTCAGCCATGATTCACTGTCCGTAAGAGGTGATGTTTTCCGAGCGTAAAATTAGTGATTTTCCACCTAAAAATTTACAATTCCAAACGAAATTTTAAAATTATTTATCTACACCGGCTCGTCTTGATAAACAAGCGTTTTATGTTCAACTGATTACGGTGTTTTACTATATTTGCATTTGCAAACATTTATCCCTGTCCCTGGCGAGTTGGGCGGCAAGTTCGTCAACCGAGCCGAAACGCCGTTCGTCGCGCAGGCGGCCCATGAATTCCAGGGTCATCTCCCTGCCGTAGAGGTCGCCGTCAAAGCCTATCAGATGTGCCTCGATACTCAGAGGAGCGCCTGTGGCGACAGTAGGGTTGTGGCCGATGTTGACCATTGCGGGAAAGACTGTCTCCCCTACCCTCGCCCTCGCGCAGTAGACTCCGGGAGCCGGAACGGCGAGACCCGCAGGCGGCTCGATATTGGCTGTCGGAAAACCTATGGTGCGTCCCAACTGACGGCCCGCGACCACATGTCCCGCGAGGCTGTAAGGTCTGCCGAGCATCAGCGCTGCATCCTCGGCACGGCCTTCGGACAAGGCGCGGCGCACCTCGCTCGAACTCACTATGTGGCCGCCGACCTCGAAACGGTCGCAGCGCACGATCCTGACAGACGATGGAGCGGCCGCGGCCTCGTACTCGGAGGTGTCGCGCAGGCGGTCGCTGCCGAATCCGTGGTCGTAGCCCATCACCAGTTCCCCCACCCCGTAGTCGGCGGCAAGCATGGCTATGAATTCTCCGGCGGTCATCGAGCGCAGACGCCCGTCGAACTCGAGCACCACGCACTGTCCTATTCCCGTCGAGCGTATCAGCGACACACGCTCTTCGAGCGTGCAGAGCATCAGAGGCACGCTTTCGGGCCTTATCAGTTGCAGGGGATGGCGGTCGAAGGTGAAGGCCACGGGCTCCGCGCCGCAGCGGCGCGCCTCGTCGGCGACTTTCCGCAGGATGTGGCGGTGGCCCAGATGGACGCCGTCGAACATTCCGACGGTGGCGGCACGCGGCGCCTGAGGGTTGGTTTTCGACATCTCTTTATTCTTACTTATAAGTTTTAAAGTTTTTAAAATCTATATAATAATAATAATTGCTGTAGATTGCTTTGATAACTTTTTTACCGAATATTTGCTTTTCTCATTGTCAACATCGGAACATGTATTGCCTACAGTGTTATGAACAGCCGTCATCGCTGAGTGCTTGCACGTTGCAGACTTTGCTGACATCTGTCAACAATTCCGCTGCGTTGAAAAGTTTTTCCTGCAGATGGCTGTCGGAACAGTAGAAAAACGCCTTTTCCGCTACTCAAATCTTTTTGAAAACTCATCGGGGCGAAGTTTTGTATTTCTGATGCAACTTTCATATATGCGATTTTTTACGGATTTTCCAAATTTAGTTTTTAAAACTTATTCATGCGTTTTTCGACATGTTACTGACAGGTTTTGTGGTACGCATGAAGAAGTATAGGAAGAATCCTCCGGCGGTGAAAAGCGACACGGAGAAACTCAGCACTATGCCCCACAGACCCAGTCCGCAGGTGAAGGCCAGGATATAGGTTGACGGAAGTCCGAGAACGAGGTAAGAGAAGAAGGCTATCCACAGGATGGGCATCACGTTCGACGTGCCGCGCAGGGCGTTGGCGAAGGTTATCTGCGTGGCGTCGCCCAACTGGTAGAGCACCAGCGGCAGAATAAGTGACGAGGAGACGGCTATGACCGCGGGGTCCTCGCTGAATATGCCCATCAGGTCACGTCCGAAGAAAATGAACACAAGCGACGAGAATGTCATCAGCACGAGCATTATCCTGTATCCGGCGAAAGCCACGCGGCGCATCTGACGGCGTGTCCCGGACTTCGCCGAAGTGGCGTTCGCCACCTTGGCGGCGATGGCGGCGCCGAGCGAGTAATAGATGCAGAATCCCAGCGTGCCGACGATAACTATGCTCTGGAATGAGGCGAGTTCTATCTTGCCTATCCAACCGGCCATGACAGCCGAGAGCGAGAACGCTCCGGTCTCGAAGGCCATCTGCAGGGAGGTGGGAAGCGAGGTCTGCCAGAATTTGCGGACCGACACGGGATGGAGGTCGCGTCGGCGCCAGCCCGCGCGGTAATCAAGGTTGCGGCGCGAGGTGAAGAAAATAACGAGCATCACCGTGGGGCACAGCAGACGTGCGGCGAGTGTGGCTATGCCGGCTCCCGTCAGTCCCAGTTCGGGCATGCCCCAGTTGCCGTAGATGAGCAGCCAGTTGAGGAACACGTTCAGGGCGTTGGCCGCGAGTATTATCCACATGGGCGTGCGCGAGTCGTTGACGGCGTAACTCCACTGGGCGAAGACGTTGAACACTGCCACGGGTATCATTCCCGCGAGCACTATCAGGTAGTAGGGCCGTATCAGCGGCAGAAGTTCCTCAGGCTGTCCCAGACGGTCGAGGAAGAAGTAGAGCGCCCCCATGACGACGGTCATCAGGACGGTGAAGAGTATGTTGATGTTCAGGCCGCGGCGCACCACAGCGCCTATGTCCTCCTTCTTTCCGCGTCCGAACAGCGCTCCCGCCAGGGGCGTGATGCCATAGGTGAATCCTACGGACGCCAGGATGGCGACGTTGAACACGTTGTTGACGAACGACGACGCGGCATAGGCCTCGGTGGTGTAGCGGCCGACCATGATGTTGTCGGCGAAAGACACAACAATCATGCCGAGTTGACCGATGAGGATTGGCCACCCCAGTCGAATCAACTCGGCATATATGTTATGTTTCCTGCCCGCTGCTGTTTTTTCCACGAGCACTGTCTTGCTAAAAGGTTATGATCAGTCGTTGCTGTTGCCGAAGAAACGGAGCAGATAGAGGAACAGGTTGATGAAGTCCAGGTATAGGCTGAGTGCGCCGAGGGTGGCGAGACGGCCTACGCCTGCGGCGGGCATCTGCTGGGCCATGTTCTTTATCTGCTGGGTGTCCCATGCGGTGAGGCCTACGAAGATGAGGACGCCGACGATGGAGATGATCCAGTCGAGACCCGAACTTGCTACAAACATGTTGACCACCGAGGCGATGATAAGGCCGATGAGGGCCATGAACAGGATTGAGCCTATCTTGCTGAGGTCACGGTTGGTGGAATAGCCGTAGACGCTCATCGCGGCAAAGGTGCCGGCGGTGATGAAGAATGTCTTGGCTATGGACACGCCAGTGTAGATTACGAACACGCCGCTAAGCAGCAGTCCGTTGACGACGGCGAAGAGGTAGAACAGCAGTGCGGCCGTGGTGCTCGACAGTTTGTTGATGCCTGCCGAAACGCCGATGACGATGCCGAACTCGGCTATGACGAGTAACCACATGAACCACGAGTTGTGGGCCATGAAGTTGAGGTATTCAAAGGAATTGCCGCAGAACATGGCGATGAGGGCGGTGACCACGAGGGCGCCGGTCATGCGGAGGTAGACGCTCTTCATCACGTCGCTGACGCGGGTGACGAAACTCTGGCTGTTCCAGGTCTGCTGGTAAGCCTGCTGGTTGTACTGAGGAGGGTAATTGTTCATTTTTCCTTATTTGGTTTGTGGTTGTTTTATTCTTGTTCTGATTAGGCCGGGGACTGCGCCCGCCGGAAATTGATTTTCCTGTGCGCGTGGCAGCGGCCGTTCTTCTATATTAGACAGCGCAGAGGCAAAAAGGTTTACATGCGCTCGGGAACATTGATGCCGAGCAGGTCCATGGCCGACTTGACGACACGCGCTGTCTGTTCGCTGAGTTCGAGGCGCAGCGAGCGCACGGCCTCGTCCTTCTCGCCGAGTATGGTGCAGTCGTGGTAGAACTGGTTGTAGGTCTTCACCAGGTCGTAGGCGTAGTTGGCGATGAGCGCGGGCGAGTAGGAGCGTCCGGCCTCGGCCACGACGCCGGGATAGTCGGCGAGTTTCTGTATCAGTGCGATTTCCTTCTCGCCGGGAACGGCCTGCGAGTAGTCGCCGATGGCCATGCCCTCGGACTCGGCGCGGCGGAGCACCGAGCGGATGCGGGCGTAGGTGTACTGGATGAAGGGGCCGGTGTTGCCGTTGAAGTCTATAGACTCGCGGGGATTGAAGGTCATGTTCTTGCGCGGGTCGACCTTCAGCAGGAAGTACTTGAGGGCGCCGAGTCCCACGGTCTCGCAGATGGCGCGGGTCTCCTGCTCGCTCAGGCCGTCGAGTTTGCCGAGTTCCTTCGATACTTCGGTGGCTGTCTTCACCATCTCGTCCATCAGGTCGTCGGCGTCGACGACGGTGCCTTCGCGCGACTTCATCTTGCCCTCGGGCAGTTCGACCATGCCGTATGAGAAGTGCACGAGGTCCTTGCCCCAGGCGAAGCCCAGGCGGTCGAGCAGCAGCGACAGGACCTGGAAGTGGTAGTTCTGCTCGTTGCCGACAACGTATATCATCTTGTCGATGGGATAGTCGCGGTAGCGCAGTTTGGCGGTGCCGATGTCCTGGGTCATGTAGACCGAGGTGCCGTCGGAGCGCAGCAGCAGTTTCTGGTCGAGTCCGGCATCCGAGAGGTCGGCCCATACAGAGCCGTCTTCCTTGCGGAACATCACGCCCTTCTCGAGGCCTTCGAGAACCTTCTCCTTGCCCTCGAGGTAGGTCTCCGACTCGTAGTATATCTTGTCGAAGCCTACGCCCATGCGCTCGTAGGTCTCGTCGAAACCGGCATAGACCCATGAGTTCATCATGGCCCACAACTGGCGGATCTCGGGG
Organism: uncultured Porphyromonadaceae bacterium; assembly: GCA_937989585.1. Taxonomy (GTDB): domain Bacteria; phylum Bacteroidota; class Bacteroidia; order Bacteroidales; family Muribaculaceae; genus CAG-873. The sequence goes on from CALKRW010000003.1 coordinate 27,438, forward strand.
TCCTTCTGCTCCCAGCGGCGCAGCATCTCGCGGGCCTCGAGCAGCAGCGGTGCCTTCTGCTTGGCTTCTTCCTCGTCCATACCTGCGGCCACCATCTGTTTGACCTCTTCCTTGTAGTGCTTGTCGAAGAGCACGTAGAAGTCGCCGATGAGGTGGTCGCCCTTCTTGCCGGTAGATTCGGGGGTGGCGCCGTTGCCCCACTTCTGCCATGCGAGCATCGACTTGCAGATGTGGATGCCGCGGTCGTTGACAATGTTGGTCTTGACCACGCGGTTGCCGCATGCGCCGAGGATGCGGCTCAGCGACCAGCCAAGGAGGATATTGCGCAGGTGGCCCAGGTGCAGGGGCTTGTTGGTGTTGGGCGATGAGTACTCGACCATCACCAGAGGCGACTGCTCGGTCACCTCTTTCTTGCCGTAGTCGGGATTGGCGGCGATGCCCTCGAGGACCTTGTTCCAGAAACGCGGTTCGATGACGATGTTGAGGAAGCCCTTGACGACGTTGAAATCCTTGACGGCGGCGCAGTTTGTCACCAGCCAATCGCCGATCTCGCGGCCCACGGCCTCGGGGGCCTTGCGTGCGGCCTTCACCCAGGGGAACACAACGATGGTGAGGTTGCCCTCGAACTCCTTGCGCGTAGCCTGCGGCACGATATCCGCTGCCGGGCAGTTCACGTCATAGAGCGCCTCGACTGCGAGGCTCACGGCCTCGCTGATAGTATCATTGATAGACATGACTTATATTCTCTAACTTATATTTGTTTCTTACAGATTAAAAATTCACTGAAGAATGCGCAACGCGCACCCTTTCAACCTGCAAAGTTACAAAAACTTTGCCAATCTCCCCCACCCCGTCACCTTTTTCAAAAAATCCCCTCAAAGAAATACCCAGGGTCAGCGCGAATACAGCCCCGAATCCCTGAAATAATTAAAACTGGACAAATTTAAAGTCGCACTTTAAATTTGTCCACAAAAATAGGAAATATTTAATAATCAGCAAAATAATCTGTCAAAATATCGCAAACACCATTTGGTCCGGCAATCACAATCCGGATGGGACGGTGCGTTTTATTTTTTAATTCCGAACTGCTGTTTGCAGTCAAATTTTTTGACCGCAAATCTCCAATCTGTTTAATCCCGGTACAAAGTTGTTACTTAACCACATACAAAGATACAAAGATTTTCTGAGGTGGCAATAAAACGTGTCGTGAAACTTAAAGGAGAATTCTAACATAAACCATGTTGAATGTCGGGAATTAGACAGAATAAAAGTTATTGCCTTCGGAATCTTAAAAGTTGACCCGCCCAATCCCATTGCCACGTCGGAATAAATCGCTATATTTGCATAATTCATAAAACATTATGTATTCTGAAAGAACTGACTGCTATGGCTAAGGAGATACAGTTTGTGCTATATAATCTGCCTGACAATTCCGGGACGGTACAGGCCTACGTGGAAAATGAGTCACTGTGGCTCACACAGAAAGCCATGGCGCAGTTGTTCGGGGTTGATCGCACTGTCATAACCAAACACCTCAAAAATATATTTGAGACGGGTGAGTTATGTGAAGATTCAGTATGTGCAAAATTTGCACATACTGCTGCTGACGGGAAAAAATACAATACCTCGTTCTACTCCCTCGACGCCATCATCAGCGTGGGTTACCGCGTAAACAGCCGTCGGGTCACGCTCTTCCGCCAGTGGGCGACGCGGGTCCTCAACGAGTTCAGAATCGCATCATCTCGGCAACCCGGAGGAAGAAGTCGTTGGACCACAGGTCGAGTTCTCTTGCGCTACGCCTATCGTAGGTTGCCTTCAGTTTCCGGAGTTTAGGGTTTCGCAATCATCGGAATTATAATCACATCTTCAGGATTCTTTGCTATGGCTGTCCGCTCGTAGAGCATGCTGTCGATCTTCGCCTTGAGGGTGCGTACCGACCATCGCTGGTCTGCGGCCATAGTTAGGTAAAACTCACGCTTCAAATCATCTTCCATAGAGATAACTTGCAGAAAATGAGTCCAAGACAATTGTGACACCACTGATGTCACAATTTTAATATCAGGGAAAGCGGTTGCGAACTGCATCATTCTGCGAAGGTTCCTTAAAGAAAACTGAGAACCGCCATATACATCTGTCAATTGTCGCGACAGCGTCGCGATAATCTGTTTGCCGTATGCAGCGCGCTCGCCGCCGAGCACTTCCCGGTTGATGCGTTCGCCGATGTGCCAGTACATTAGTGTCATACCGGCATTGACGGTAGCCGCCACCTGAAGCCGCGACTGTTCTATTATTGCCTGAATATCGGTGACTATCTTATTTTCAGCAAAATTTAATATATGTTCCATAGGTATTGCGAGATTTAAGAGTCAGTTGATTAATCCCCGAAATGTTTACTGTTTTGTGATTTTTGCGGCTTGGTCTATATCACATGTCGTCTAAGGTCAGAAGTCGGGTTTCGACTTCGTATTTCATCAGCAGGCATGTCTTGATGCGCTCTACTTTCGCCATGAAGTCTTTGTGGCTGTAATTCTCGCGCTTACGTTTCACTTCCGCCACCAGTGCGTTTTTACCGTCAATGCTTATGGCGACAATATCTATTTCGTTGGCTTCCTTACCCTTCTTTCTCTCCCACCATGAGCCGATGTCGGCATAGCGGTGACTTTCCGCCAACTTCATGCGAAACCACTTTTCAAGCGCAAGTCCGGAGAATGTCGGATAATCCGATATGACAATATGGCGCAGGTACTCAAAGTTATTAAGTTCAACCAATGTCTGGTTACGGTCAAAATAGTTGAACCAGAATTTCAGGAAGTTGTCAGTGATTTCGTACTGCACGTTCTGCGAGCGTGGCTTCGACATTATCGGACGCACGCGCCTGATGAGCGAATAATCCTCAATCAGGCGTTTCAGGTGTCCCGCCACAGTAACTCCGCCCAATGCGCCCTCGATGGCGCCCTGTGTGTTTATGCCTGACGCGATGCAGTTCAGCACAGAGAAATACAGCCCGTAATCCTTGCCGAATTCCTCGATCAGAAGATTGCGGCCCTCGTTCACGAATGGTGAATTCTCCCTGACGATATAATTGAACATACCCTCGATCGACAGGTCAGTGTCCTCGCACAGCAGTTCGATATACTTTGGCACGCCTCCGGTGACACAATAGAAGGCGAGCAACTCGTCGTTGGAGTATTCCGGACGGAAATCGCGCATGATTTCCTTCATGGTCTCGGTGCCGAATCCCGTTAGGCGTATTGTTGCATCAGCCCTGCCGAACAGTGGCTCGTGATAACTTTCAAATATCCTGTGCATCATCGAGTACACCGAACCCATCAGCAGCAGGTTCACGTGTGTGTCGTTTCGGTAAGAGTCCCAGATATTCTGCATGTCGCTGAAAACAGAGGAATTGATATTGTAGAATTCCTGGAATTCGTCGATGATAAGGTTATACTTTATGGTCTTCCCCGCTTCCATCAGGAGATAGAACATTTCACGGAATGATGTCACACCTGCTGGAACATGGATTCTAAGTTGAGAGGCTATCAGTGTTGAGAACTCCGAGCATAGTGCAGCCTCATTCTTTCTGCTCACGAACAGATAGACTGTCGGACTTTCGCCTTGGGTGGCGCGCAGGGCGAGTGATGTTTTGCCTATGCGGCGTCGGCCGGTAATTACAGTCATGCGTGATCTTGATTCAAAGGCACGCCTCTGGATACGCCGCAGTTCTTCTATTTCTTTTGTTCGGTTGTAGAATTTCATGTTTTATAACCACAGTAATTATTACCACGGTGACAAAATTATAAACAAACATTGGAACGACCAAAAAATTAAGCAGTTATTTGATGAAAGACACTATAGATTTTGAAGTAATTTGAAAAAATCGGGGAGAAGGTGGACAATGGTGCGGAAAAATCGCTAATTTTGCAGAAATGCATAAACGCGTGAAGAGTGGACTTATCCCCCACCCCGGCCGGATGCGCGATTATCCTGCTCCGATCGCGGAAATCCAAGGGTAAACCCCACGGAAGCCCTACGGATAACCCCAAGATAACCCAAAGGATATCCGTTGTAAAAGATTTCGAAAACCCAACATTAACTTCTAAATTCATAATCTGTTATGATTTCTCCCAAGATTGAAAAAGCAATCAATGACCAGATCAACGCTGAATTCTGGTCGGCTTATCTTTATCTCTCGATGGCCACTCAGTGCGAGGCTTTAGGAATGCACGGCATAGCCAACTGGTTCAAGGTTCAGTTCAAGGAAGAGCAGGCTCACGCCGAGATCTTCATGAACTATCTGTTCTCGCGTGGCGGCCGTGTCGTACTCGCTCCCATCGACGCTGTTCCCGTGGAATGGGAATCGCCCCTCGCCTGCTTCGAGAACACCATCGCCCACGAGCAGAAGGTCACCGGCCTCATCAACGAACTCTACTCTCTCGCCGAGGCTGAGCACGACTACGCCACACGCGGCAAACTCGACTGGTTCGTCTCCGAGCAGGTCGAGGAAGAAGAGACCGCCCAGGGCCTCGTTGACCGTCTGCACATGATCGGTGACGACAAACTCGCCCTCTATATGCTCGACCAGGAACTTGGTGCCCGCACTTACAACGTTCCCTCGCCCCTCGCCGCAAAGGCCTGATCAATCGCCTGAACATCACACAACAGCGCCCCGGTCCGTCAAGGCCGGGGCGCTGCCGTTATGTTATGCCGTCAAATAAAGCGTCACGGACAGCCGTAGAACCCAATCAGTAGTGGAACGACGAGCCGCCCAGGAATTCCCTCAGCAGCGACGTGGGCGGTATCATCTCCGAGGGGATGGGCTTGAAGTAACTCAGGAACTTGCGCAGGCGGTAGGCCTGGGCGTATTCAGGCGCCGTGTTGGGAACGGCGGCCAGAACCTCGTCGCCGTATTTCTTCATCACGCCCAGTTCGAATAGCAGCGACGAGTTGAACATGGCGTCCGCGTTCTCCTGGTACGGGAAAATCCACTTCTCCTCGCCGCGGCGCACCGACGGCCAGCGGCGCAGTGTCTCCAGCGCCGACGTCCCGCGGTACTTGCTGTCGCGTATTATGCGCCTAAGCAGACGGTTGTCGGTCGTAGGCACCCAGTTGTGGTCGTCGATCGACAGCGTGGTCAGTGCCGAGACATAGATCAGGTACTTGTAGTGCTGGTCGACCGTGTTGGTGAGTTCGGGATTCAGGCCGTGGATGCCTTCTATCAGTATTATCGACCGCGGACCCAGTTGCACCGTGTCGCCTCGGTAGTAGCGCGTGCCGGTCTCGAACGAGTAGGTGGGCAACGCTACCTCGCGGCCCGCGATGATGTCGCGCAGGTCGCTGTTGAACTGTGCCAGGTCGAGCGCGCGTATCGACTCGTAGTCGTAGTCGCCGCTCTCGTCGCGGGGAGTGAGCGTGCGGTCCACGAAGTAGTTGTCGAGCGATATCTGTATGGGGCTGAGCAGGTTGGTGCGCAACTGCACGGCCAGGCGCTTGGTGAACGTGGTCTTGCCCGACGATGACGGTCCGGCTATCAGCACCACGCGGGTTCCGTCCTCCTCGAAGCGGCGTGTGATGTCGTCGCTGATGCGCGAGATGTACTTCTCGTGCAGCGCCTCGGCCACGTTGATGAGTTCCGAGGTGTGCCGGTCTATGTCCACGCGGTTGAGTTCGCCGACGTTCGACACGCCGATGATGTTGTTGAAGGCCGTGTAGCGCGTGAATGCGTCGAACATCTTCTGCTGGGGTATGATGTCGGGCGTGCGCGAGGGGTCGCTGCGGTCGATGCCGCGCAGCAGGGCGCCGTCCTCGTAGGGAGTCAGCGCGAATACGCCTATGTGGCTCGTGTCCGGTGCGAGACAGCCGTAGTAACTGTCGGCGAGGCCGTCGAGCGTGTGGTACACGCTGTACAGGCTGTCCTGGGTCCTCAGAAGTGCCACCTTATCGTCCAGGCCCTGGCGCTCGAACAGTTCGATGACCTCCTCGCGCGGCCTCTCGTGGCGCACGAATGGTAGGGCGGCCTTGTGCAGGCGCCTCATCTCCGCCTCGATTCCGGCTATTATGGCGGGTGTCAGTTCGAGACCGGGGAAGCGGCAGTAGTAGCCGTTCGACACCGAGTGCTCGATGCGCAGGCGCGAGCCGGGGTAAAGCCTGTGGACCGCGGCGTAGAGCATCATGCACAGCGAGCGCACGTAGGCCCGCGAGCCCGAGTCGGACGTACTGTCGAGGAAGCGCACTATCTTAGGTGCGTAGACCGCAAAGTCCAGTTCCTCGGTCTTGTTGTTGACAGTGGCGCATATCGGCCTGAATTCCTTGCCGCTGTCTTTTCCGACTATCGCGGCTATCTCGGCGAGGCTTGTTCCGCCTTCGACCTCTATGGTTTTGCCGAAGTCGGCGAGTTCGACACTTATCTTCTTTGCTGACATGGTATTACTTGTTTTTTTCGGTTATTTACTTTTCCTGAAATCGCGTATCACCTTCTCGAAGTGCTCGACATACCGCCGTGCCACGACTCCGCAGTCGAAGCGGCGCTCGCATGCCTCGTGCTGCAGGCGCCTGTCGTGGCCCGCGAGTATGGCCCTTTCCGTCAGGGCAGCGATGCTTCCGGCATCGTCCGTGGTGATATCGCCGTCCACACCGTCGGCTATGATGTCGGCCTGCCCTCCGTTGCCTGTTGTCACTGGCCATGCTCCGGAGGCCATGCCCTCGATGAGTGTCGTGGGCAGTGTCTCGAAGCGCGATGTTGACAGCACCACGTCCGTATGGCTCAGCACGTCGGCCACACGCTCCTGTGTCAGCGGTCCGAGGTGGACGTAAGGCATCCTCAGTCCGTCGAAAGCCCCAGGGTCCCTCACGCCGCCGAAAAACACCGCCGTGGCGGGCGTATTGATGCGGTTCAGGGCCTCGACGGCCAGCGGAAGGTTCTTTATCGGGTCGTCGAGCCGCGCGGCTCCCATCGTTATCAGCGGGCCTTCCGGAAGCGAGAGTTTGGAGCGTGTCCTGCGCGGCTGCCAGGAGTAGTCGCCGACCGGGAAGACGTTTGGAATGACCTCGACCCTGCCGCTGTCTATGAGTCCGCCGGGCCACACCTCCTTCAGCCATGTGCTTACGGCGATGAAACTCAGCGCGGGGTAGGGGACGTGCCCGTACAGCCTGAGTTTGTCCATGAACACCTTGCGCGACAGGTCCTCGTATGAATGCGTCTTCAGCAGCGGACACATCCCGCAGCGGCTTGCGAGCCTGTCGCACGAGTCGGGCACATGATGGCACACGCCCGTGTAGCACCAGCGGTCGTGCATCACCCACACCACGGGCTTCCGGCGCGCTATACGGGCGATTTCGTCCAGCGACAGCGTGCCCTGGTTTATCCACGCCAGCACCACGATGTCGGCCTCCTCGACCAGCGGATGGCGCGAGAGGCCCATGCCGAAGCGTCCTGTGGATATCTTGAAGAGGTTGTCGCGCGAGAATTTGTTGTGTGCCACGATGTCGAGATGCTCGGCCGCGAAACTCAGTCGGCGGCGCCACTGCGAGCCTTCCTCGACAAGCGGCGAGTCGCCTTCCTTGTGGCCCACAAGCATCGTGGCGTCGACGCCGGTGTCATGCAGGGCCTCGGTCAGCCTCAGCGTCACCACCGAGGCTCCGCCGCGCACGTCGCTATGGTTTATCAGTACGACTTTCATCTTTGCTTTCAGTTTTGCGTGGTCAGCGTCGCACGCCCTTCAGTATGCTCCTGGGACTGATGTTCTCGCGGCGCATGACTATGGCGAGGAATCCGCACAGCAGCACGAAGCGTATGCCGAAGCGCAGTCCCTCGGGCAGGCCGTCGAGAAGCGGACAGCCAACGTACCAGAAGCCGGCGGCGAGCACCATGTAGCCGAATATGCGCCCCGTCTCGTAGCCTATCGGGTACTTGGCGCGTCCCGTGAAGTAACTCAGCACCATCATCGTCGTGTAGCACGCCAGAGCGGCCCACGCGCAGCCCATGTAGCCCATGCGGGGCACCAGCACGGCGTTCATGCCTATGGTGATGGCAAGGCCTATCAGCGAGAAGTACATGCCCCATACGGTCTTGTCGGTGAGTTTGTACCACAGCGACAGGTTGAAGAATATCCCGAAGAACAGTTCGGCTATCATGATTATCGGCACAACCTTCAGGCCCGCGAAGTAGCGCGGCGAGATGAAGTAGCGTATGATGTCCAGATAGTACATCACGCCGAGGAATATCAGCAGTCCGAATATCACGAAGTATTTCATGGCGTCGCGGTAGGCCTGAAGTTTGTTCTCGCCCTTTTCCTTGCTCTGGGCGAAGATGAACGGCTCGTAGGCGAAGCGGAACGCCTGGATGAACATCACCATCACGATGGCTATCTTGTAGTTGGCGCCGTAGATGCCGAGGCCTTCCATTGCCTCCGAGGGGTCGGAGACGAGCGCCGGGTAGAGTATCTTGTCAATGGTCTGGTTCATGATGCCCGCCACGCCGAGCACAAGCAGGGGCAGCGAGTAGAGTATCATGCGCTTCCACAGCCTGCCGTCGAAACGCCAGGCGAAGCCGTGGAGTTCGGGCAGGAGCATCAGCAGCGTCACCGCCGACGCTATCAGGTTGGCGAGGAATATGTAGCCGATGCCGAACGAGGCGTCATAGAACCAGTCGACGGTTCCCGGAGCCACGCGCATCAGCCACGGGCACATCAGTATGAAGAACAGGTTGAGGAAGATGTTGATGCCGATGTTCACCAGACGCAGAGTGGCGAAGCGTATCGGACGCTTGCGGAAGCGCAGGTACGAGAAGGGCAGGGCGGTGAAGGCGTCGATACCCACGCACACGGCCATCATCATCGCCCACGACGGATGGCCCGCGCACTCCATCCACACCGTCACCGGACTGAGGAACACGGCGACAAGCACGATGAATGCCGTCGAACTGACCGCCAGCGATATCAGCCCCGTGGAGTAGACCGTCATGGGGTCGCGGTAGTCCTCGTGGTTGGCGAAGCGGAAAAAGCCTGTCTCAAGGCCGTATGTGAGTATGATGAGTGCCAGCGCCACCACCGAGTAGACGAATGTCACCACGCCGTATTCGGCGGCGGGGAACATTATCGTGTACAGCGGGACGAGACACCAGTTCAGAAATCTGCCGATAATCGAACTCATCCCGTAGATGGCCGTATCCTTCATCAGCGACTTAATTCCTGCCATGTGAGAATGATTTTTTAGATTATTTAATTTATCGTATGGACGTGCCTCTTTGTACGGACGTGCCTTTGGCACGTATCATATCACGCATCACGGCACGTATCTTTGCCCCCGTTCAGTCGAACAGGCTCGGCTGGCTGTCCGGACGCGACATTCCGAGATGCCTGTATGCCAGGTCGGTGACCTCGCGTCCGCGTGGCGTGCGCTTGATGAAGCCTTCCTTGATGAGGTAAGGCTCGTACACCTCCTCGACCGTTCCGGGGTCTTCGCCTATGGCCGTCGCAATCGTGGTCAGGCCCACGGGACCGCCCGCGAACTTGTTGATGATGGTGGACAGAATCTTGTTGTCGATTTCGTCCAGTCCATAGCGGTCGATGTTCAGTGCGCCGAGGGCGTAGCGCGATATCTCGGTGTCGATTACGCCGTTGCCCTTCACCTGGGCGAAGTCGCGCACGCGGCGCAGAAGGGCGTTGGCGATACGTGGCGTGCCGCGCGAGCGAAGCGCTATCTCGTGGGCCGCCTCGGCGGTCATCTCCACGTTCAGCAGTGACGCCGAGCGGCGCAGGATACGCTCCAGCACCTCGTGGTCGTAGTATTCCAGGTGGCACTTGATGCCGAAACGCGCCAGCAGGGGCGAGGTCAGCAGGCCGCTGCGCGTAGTCGCGCCTACGAGCGTGAACGGGTTGAGGGTCAGTTGCACCGATCGTGCGCCCGGACCCTTGTCTATCATTATGTCGATGCGGTAGTCCTCCATCGCCGAGTACAGGTACTCCTCGACCACGGGGCTCAGGCGGTGTATCTCGTCGATGAACAGTACGTCGTTCTCATCGAGCGTCGTGAGTATGCCGGCGAGGTCGCCCGGCTTGTCCAGCACGGGACCCGAGGTCACCTTCATGCCCACGCCGAGTTCGTTGGCGATGATGGCCGACAGTGTGGTCTTGCCCAGACCCGGAGGGCCGAACAGCAGCGTGTGGTCGAGCGCCTCACCGCGCATTCGCGCAGCCTGGACGAACACCTTCAGGTTGTCGACAATCTTGTCCTGGCCGTTGAACGCGCCGAAGCGTCCCGGGCGCAGGGCCTTCTCGAACTCCTTGTCGCCCTCGCCGCGCCGTATGTCAAAATCTTCTTCCATAGAATCCTTTCATTTGATTGGTTTCAGCGCCCCGAGCACGCGCCGTGCCACGTCCGAGGGCTTGATCGAGCGCATGCACATCATGTCGCCGCGTGCGCAGGGCTTGTTGCCGAATACCGAGCAGGGACGGCAGGGCAGGGCGCTCTCTATTCTGTCCTCCGCGCCGGTGTGCCATGCCGCGAAGCCCGCGTAGGCGTGGGTCGCGCCCCACACGGACAGCACGCGTGTTCCGGCTATCGCCGCGAGGTGCATGTTCGCCGAGTCCATGGTCAGCATCACGTCGAAGCGCGACATCAGGGCCATCTCGGCGGCGAATCCGGCTTTCTTGCCTGCCACGGAGACAACCTTGCCTGGGTGCCTGGCCTGCCATGACTCGAGCACGGCCTGCTCGGCAGCGCCGCCGCCGAACAGGAATATCCTCAGCGAGTCAATGCCCGCGAGTTCGTCGACGACACGTTCCATCAGGTCGGCGGGGTAGACCTTGCCGGCGTGTGCGGCGAAGGGCGCTATGCCTATCCACCGCTCGCCTCCGGGTCTCGGTCCGCTCAGCGCGGCGAACATCGCTTCCGGCGCCTCGCCCCCGAAGAGTCCCCCGAAGGTGTCGCGGAACGCGAATCCGGCACGCTCCAGCGCCTCGGCGTAGCGTTCTGCCGAAGTCATCAGCGGCTCGAAAACCTTGTTCCCGGCGCGGGTCAGCGCGCGGCGTCCCGCGCGGTCCTTGATCAGCGTAGTGACCCTCGCGCCGCGTACCCTGAGCCAGAGGCCTAGCATACGCGTGCGCAGCACGTTGTGGATGTCCACATAGTCAGTGACGCCGTATTCGTCCACAAGCCGCGAGGCAAGCCTCCTCAGGCCCATGGCCCCGGCATACTCGCCGTCCACATCGGCGCCGACGAGCGTCAGGTTCCCGGGAGCGTTGACAAATATCTGCGTCAGCCGCGGGCGCGTGACGAACACCACGCGCAGCGACGGATACGTCCGGCACAGCGAATACACTGCCGGCACGGCCATGGCTACGTCGCCTATGGCCGAGAAACGGGCCACGCCAAGCGTGCGCCCGTCCGCTTCTGATTGCACCTTTGCTGTCAATTCGGGGTGGGGTAGGCTATGGTTTACTTCTTGGCGTATAGCACCGGGTTGGTGTCCGCGTCGTTGTACATCTTCATCTGGCGGTAGACCTTCATGTACTTGCGGCCCGCGGCGATGTCGTCGAGCAACTGGTCGATGGCATCGGTCAGGTCGGTCTGCTGCTCGAGCAGGACGGCCAGTTTGTCGGCGCACTTCTCGCGGTGCTCGTCGCCGGCGTCCTCGCGTTCGGTCTCGGCGCGCATGTGCCATATCTTCAGCGCCAGGATGGACAGGCGGTCGAGGGCCCATGCGGGCGACTCGGTGTTGATTGTCGCGCCGGGCAGGGGCTTGACGTCCCTGTACTTGTCGCGGAAGTACGAGTCGAGTTCCTCGACGACGTCGGTGCGGCGCTGGTTCGAGGCGTCGATGCGGCGTTTCAGTTTCATACCCTCGGCGGGGTCGATCTCGGGCTCGCGTATCAGGTCCTCGAGGTGCCACTGAACGGCGTCGATCCAGTTCTTGTCGTAGAGCACATGCTCGATGCTGCCCGCAGGGTAGGGGTTATGTTCCTGAGCGTCAACGTGGTCGCTCTCATGATAGTCTTTTGTCGCGCGCTCGAATACCTCGAACGCCATTTCTGCAAATTTCATATGTGTTTCAGTTCTTGGTTGTTGTAAATATTATAAACCGCTCAGGCCGCCTTCAAGTTTATGTCCGGAGGCACTCAGGCCGTGAAACGCTTCAATGGCAGGCCGCAGGCGGCTGCCGTCAGCGGACGATCTTGCCCGAGCGCGTGCCCTGACGGTAGATGTACAGGCCGGGAGCGACGGTGGTGTTACTGAACTCGTCGAGCGAGTCGAACGTGCCGACCTTCGCGCCTGTGAGTGTATAGACGCTGACGGGAGCGGTGCTGTCGGTGTCGGCGGCGATGTTGCCTGCACCGGCGTCAATGGGCGCTCCGGCCTCTAGTTTGACGCAGTCCCAGTGTACGCCGCCGTTGCGGCCTATGCCCGACTGGGTGAGCGTTATGGTGTTCTTGCCGACATTGAGTTCCGAGGCTTGGAACTCGACGAAGCGGACGCTGTGGCGGCCTCCGAGGATGGCGCTGCGGTAGATGCCGGCGTCGTTGTAGAACGACCAGTTGGCCTTTTTCTTTCCGTTGACCTCGACTGCTATCCGCGGGTTGTTGGTGGCGCCGGCAACCGATGCGGTGAGGATGGCCGAGCCTTCGTAGGCGCGGTCAAGGTTGAACTCGATGGTCCACTTGCCGTTCTTGGTCTGGGCGTAGTACCAGTTGTTCTCGGGAGTGCTCTCGCCGATGACGTATGTCAGGTTGGCCTCGGGACCTTCCCAGTGGCCGTATGAGCGGGGATGCTCGCTGAGTCTGAAGCCGTCGCTCATGCGGTTGTTCTCGCCGATGTTCCACAACTGCGACTCGAGTGTCACGGGCTCCCATCTGATGGTGCCGAGGTCGGTGTCGCCGCTGACGCTGATGTCCTTCTTCTCGAGTTCGTCGGTGATGATGCCCTTGGTGGCGTAGGCGTAGAGCGAGTAGTCGCCCTTGCGGACGTTGGGAATCGCGAAGTAGCCGTTCTCGTCCGCCTTGGCTGTGTACATGTAGCCGCCGGTCTGCTGGTAGAGTTCCTTGCCGGGAGCGGCAAGCACCACCTGCATGCCCTCGGGGCTCATGCCGTTGGTGAGGGTCAGTTGGCCGCTGACTGTCGCGCGGTCGAGGGGATAGTTCTCGTTGACGAACCACTCGAAGGGCCATTCGGCCTGCTTGGCCGAGGCCTTGGCCTTGGCGTCGGCAATCATGGCGTCGGTGCTCTCGCCGCCGTTGACGTAGACGAAGAACGGGCCGTAGAGTATCTTCTGGCCTTCGGCGAGGGTCATGGCCGAGGCGCCGAAGTGCTCGCCCTGGAGCATCTGTATGGTGATGGGCGACTTGCCGGTGGCGTGGACGGTAAGTTCCTGGCGCATCGGGCCGCCGTTAAGCCACTCGTGCGAGCAGGCTATGTTCCAGATACCGTTCTTGTCGTTCATCAGGCCGTGTACCGAGTCGTTGACCACATACTGCGCCCAGTCGTACTTGGTGTAGATCGAGCCGTCGTTGAGGCGGTATGTGGCGTCCTGGATGTTGCGGTCGGGGTCGTTCTCGGCGGCAGACATCTCGCCTACCGAGGGAAGTTTGCCGTTCATGCTGTCGTCGACATAGCCGTTGAGGAAATTCGACTGGGCGCGCACGCACACACGTGCCTCGCGTATCTTGAGCGGGGTGGCCGTGCCTTCCATCAGGATGTAGGTGTAGAAGCCGCACTCGCCGCGGCGCACGATGAAGCCCTGCGACATGCGCACTGCCGACGTGGTGTTGGAGTATAGCACCTCGGCGTAGTCATCGTCCTGGCGGATGACCTCGAACTTGTCGGGCTTCAGGGCCGCGTTCTTCTCGGCGGTGTAGTCGAAGTAGACGCCGTTGGTCGAAAGCATGTTGAGCGTCGCTCCGGCGCCTTTCATCACCGACACGCGGGCGGCGTCCGAAACGGTGAAGTTGATGAGGCCGTTGTTGAAGCGGGACGTCTTGCCGCTGACGGTCAGTTTCACGGGGTCTCCCTGGGCTGACGCGACAAGGGCGCAGCCGAGCACACAGATAAGCGAAAGAATCTTTTTCACGGAATAGTAACTGGTTTATAGGATTTGTTGGTTTTGCAAAGGTAAGAAAAATATTTGGGATTCAAGCCATTCAGCCCGCAGGCGCGAAAGGGGCTTCCCCGCGTGGTACGGGCAATCCTTTCCAGGGGCGTCAGCGCGACACGTTCCTGTCTTTTTACGGCGTGGATTTTGGCGTTTCCGCGATTTTTATTAACTTCGTGGCAAACTCATAAAACCTTTACTCCAATGGAAACCAAATACCAACGTATTCTCCTGAAACTCAGCGGCGAATCGCTCGCCGCAGGTTCGGGACACGGCATCGATACAGAGCGCCTCACCGAATATGCGCGCCAGATCAAGGCCATCGCCGACCGTGGCGTCCAGGTGGCAATCGTAATCGGCGGCGGCAACATCTTCCGCGGACTCTCCGGAGCGGCCAAAGGCTTCGACCGCGTCACCGGCGACCAGATGGGCATGCTCGCCACCGTCATCAACTCCCTGGCACTCCGCTCGGCCATCGAGAGCGAGGGCGGCGCTGTCCGCGTGTTCACTGCCGTCAACATGTATCCCGTAGGCGAATACTACTCCAACCGCAAGGCCATCGAGTCACTCGAGGCCGGTGAGGTCGCCATCCTCGCCGGAGGCACAGGCTGTCCATTCTTCACCACCGACACCGGAGCCGCACTCCGCGCCGTCGAGATCGGCGCCGACGTCATGCTCAAGGGCACGCGTGTCGACGGCATCTACACCGCCGACCCCGAGAAGGACCCCGCGGCCACGAAATTCGACCGCATCTCCTACGACGAGGTCTACAAGCGCGGACTCAAGGTCATGGACCTCACCGCCACAGCCATGTGCATGGAGAACCACATGCCCATCGTGGTCTTCGACATGGACACCCCCGGCAACCTCATGCGCGTTGTCTCCGGCGAGCCTATCGGCACCGTCGTTTACTAACAACCTTAAATCAGCAAATTTTCTAACCTTCCCATAAATATGACCGAACCTAAAACCTATCTCGACCCCGCGGAAGAAAAGATGGATCTCGCCGTAGCATATCTCGACGAATCCCTTGCCCGCATACGCGCCGGACGCGCCAATCCCAAGATTCTCGACGCAGTCCGCGTCAACTACTACGGCTCGCCCGCACCCCTGTCCAACGTCGCCAACATCGCCACTCCCGACGCCCGCACCATCGCCATCACACCCTGGGAGAAGAACATGTTCAAGGAGATCGAGCGCGCCATCATCAACTCCGACCTCGGAATCATGCCCGAGAACAACGGCGAGGTTATACGCATTTCCATCCCCCCGCTGACCGAGGAGCGCCGCAAGCAACTCGTCAAGCAGTGCAAGGCCGAGGCCGAGAACGCCAAGGTGTCCGTCCGCAACGCACGCCGCGACGCCATCGAGGGCCTGAAGAAAGCCGTCAAGAAAGGCATGCCCGAGGACGTCGAGAAAGACGCCGAAGGCAGCGCCCAGAAACTCCACGACCGCTACATGAAGAAAATCGACGACATCTTCGCCGCCAAAGAAAAAGAAATCCTCACCGTCTGATTTCCCCTCCCATGGTCTGACCCTCTCCCTCACGCCACCCGGCGGAAACACCGTCCAGACATTCCACAAAAGTTACCAAGTCTTATACCCAAGACCAGTCCCCACAACGGAGGCGAGCCACCCGGCCCGCCTCCGTCCGCGTATTATCAATCATTTACTTACTTACTACCAATAGGCGGTATTGCCGTCTATGCGCGACACTCTATCGTCCGGGTGCGACAAGGACTTTTTCCGCCTTGTTGCCATGACGTCTGATGAAGATGCCGCTATGGGTCGGCCTGTCGACTCTTGTGCCCTGAAGGTCATAATACTCCACGTTGTTACTTTGTGCGGGTGACCTGGTGTATCACCTTTCCGTCTCTGTCGACCATCGAGAGCGTGAGGATGGACGGAGTGGCTGTAAGCACGGAGAACCCGGGAACACCGCTGCAGAACACGGTGCCGTCGGTGGCCGATACGTCAGGTCGGGAGAGCGAGCCGGAGGTATTGACCACATAATCGATGCCGTCGCGGCGTATATGCTGGAAGTTGTGGATGTGTCCGCAGATATACATGTCCACCTTGTGTTTCCGCAGTATCGGGTCTACCTTCCGCTGCATGTCATCGCGCTCGCTGCTCTGTTTCGGCGTCTGCGCGTAGACGGGGTGATGACCGGCAACAATTGTCCAGTCGGCATTGTCGTCGCGGCTGAGCTCATTGTCGAGCCATCTCAACTGTGTGTCCACATCCTGTCTGGCCGCATCGGGGTATTCGGCGGTATTCGAGTGGTATTTGTCGATAATCGGCGTAGTGTCTATGAAAACGACCTTGACGCGTGTACCGTTATTGTCGAATATTCGCGTATAATATCGCGAGGGCATCGTCCACCGGCGGCTGACCCCTGAATAGTCAATCACCGCCTGTGTGTTGCCGCGGTACTCGTGGTTGCCCAGGACCGGGCACCATTCCACCTGAAGTTCCGGATGTGTATAGATCAGTTCGTAGTCAGTCAGCCACAACGGGTCGCTTACTGATTCTATTCCCAGATAGTGATGGGTGTCGCCAAGTGCGAGAAAGGCATCCGGGCCCACTGCCTCGGCGACTCTGCCCATCAGTTCTGCTATGTGTTTCTGCTCATAGTATCCGTTGCGTCCCAGGTCGTTGCCAATCATCAGTTTGACATCGCCGTCCAGTTCTGTTGCCGCCGTCTGTGCATTTGCGCTCAGGCCGGCTGCAAGTACCAGCAGTATGAATGAGAATATTCTGCGTATCATGGCCATGGTCATTTTGCTCCGAATGCGCCGAAATAAGGCTTGAGGGCCGGTGACTGATATAACTTGCCGTTGATTTCAAGACCGTCTGCAAAGCAGGGGGTGACGTTGGCCGATGTTGCCCTCAGGGCAGGAGAACCTGCTGAAAGATGGAAGTCCCATGCCGGGTTGTAGGCATATTCAGTCAGACCGACTGCATTCATGTCGTAATTTACGAAGTCCGGATTCACGGGATTTTCTTTTGTGGCGATAACGCTGTGAGTGTCAATTGCGGGATTATAGTTCTTATGCTTATAGTTGTAGCCTTCGTAAGCGAAAGCCACGTTGCTTTCTTCGGGATAGACAATCTGACTCTTCTGTGTCCCTGATGCATACATATTGTAGTCTATGACCGATTTGTCGTCAAAACCGGCGTCTGGCGCATTCGGATTCTTGTAATTGGGAGTCATGGCCCGGAACTTGCAGTTCACCATCAGGTTGTTGACCACGTTGGCCAGGCAGTTCTTCTCCACATAGACGCATCCGCCTTTCTCACCGTCGCGCCGCCAGCCGGCATTGATGATGGTGTTGTTGTAGGCGTTGGCGATGGCCTGTCCGCGGGTCTCGCTCTGGCCCGAGGAGGAGAGTTTGAGTCCGTTTGTATTGGGACTGAACATGATGTTGCCGGCTATGTCGGCCTTCACCCCGGCCTTGATGTTGACGGCTTCGGCGCCGCTGTATCCGTTGGCTGCGAAGACATTCCCTGATATTATGGCTGAGCCGCCCATGAGATAGATTCCGTCGCTCCATCCGTTGCGGAGTATTGAGTTCGTAATGACGTACTTGCCGTTGATGTTGTTCGTAGTTATCTGAGGATAGGCGTCATCCCCGGCAGTGTAGATTCCGGCAGTGGCGGACGGCGAGCCTTCTATAACCTGACCGCCTGTATACTCGATAACAGCATGGTCAATCACCATTTCCCCGCACGACTCTGTGGCTACAATGCCTCCCCACAGGCCGGCGAACGTGTTGGCCGCCGTGCGTCTGGATTCGTCGACCGTGAAGAGTACGGGCTGTTCCTCGCTTCCGAGCACATAGAGGTTTCCCTTGACAATTATCTCTATGGGGGTATGGTTCACCCCGACTCCCGAGGTCGATACGATCACTTTCACTCCCGGCTCGATCGTGAGGCTTTTCCCTTCGGGAATAACCAGGTGGCGGTCGAGCCTGATTTCAGAGCCCGCGGCCCATGTCCCTGATACTCTCATTTCGGTGTCTGTAACCTCGGTATTTACCGAAGGTACTTCCGGCTCGTCGTTATCGCCGCATGAGGCAAGCGATATTGCCGCGCCAATCATGGCGGCAAGTACTAATTTTTTCATCTGCATGAATTTGTTGTTGGGTTGGTTTCTTATGTTTATTACTCACAGTTTGAATCTTATTCCAAGCAATACGGTCTGTCCGTATCGTTCCTTGCGCTCCACGACATTGCCTCCGGCTCGCTCCACGTCGGCAACGCTGTCGGTATGAGGACCTTTGTGGTAGTATCTTATCATCGGGAGGTTGAGCAGGTTGCTTGCCTTCAGGAATGCTGACACGCCACATCTGAATGACTTCTCCGCCGAGATTTCCATGCGGAAATAATCGTTTTCCCAGATGTCGTTGTCATACCAGTTGCTCACGTCCGCGAGTCTGCGGCTGATGTAACTGCCGGTGACCTGAGCGTCCCATCCGTCACGCGTATCCTTGAAGAGAAGCGAGAGGTTGGCTACATGCGCGGCCTGGCCGAAGAGCGGGCGGCTTTGCCTTACGCTTATTATCTCGTTCCCCTGCATTGTGCGCTTGTCCGTGGTTATGCGTGAACGGGTAAAGGTGTAGTTGGCCTTGACGCCGAATTTGTTGAAATACTTCAATATGTCGATTTCCGCCCCCATATTGTTGGCGTTGCCCATGTTCACGGGCATGTAATAGGTGTCCTGGCCCTCGTTGATGAGTCCGTATTCTATGGGATTGCGGAGGTGCTTGTAAAAGAGTCCTGCCATGAATTGCTCCGAGGGTCCGGGAAAGTATTCCCACCGCAGGTCGATGTTGTCGGCTACAGTATGTCTCAGTGAAGGATTCCCCTTCTCCTTGTATTCCTCGTTTATGATGCTGTACGGGACAATCTCGAAGAAACTCGGGCGGTTGATGGCACGGGCGTAACTCAGGCGCAGGTTCATCCGCTCCGTCAGCATGCGTTTCACGTGGATGCTCGGCAGACAGTCCGTATACTTCTGACGTCCCTCCGGATCAACGTCACGCGGGAACCTCAGTGAATAGCCCTGGCTGGTGTTCTCAATGCGCAGCCCTGCGATGAATTCCCAGTTCGGCATGTGCAGTTTTGCCATGGCATATCCGGCGGCGATTGTCTCATCCGCGTCATAATTGAGAGGGTCTCCCACATTGCCGAACTCACGGGGAATTATCAGTATGCCGTCAAAGTTGTTCCAGTCTTGCCCGAACACCTGGACATCACCGTTCCCCGTAGCCGAATCGAAAGTGTATTCATTGAAGAAACTGTTGCGTTTCTTTGAGCGGAACATCCCTCCGGCCGAGAAATCCCAGTTGCTGTAAGCATAGGAGAGATCGACATATCCGGCCCTGTCGCGGTCGGAATTGTGCTCCCAGCGGCGCACAGCCGCCTTGCTGGTGGCAAGATGGTTGCCCTGGACATGTACAGTCGCATTGTCGGGTGTACGGTTCGTTGCATTGGAGAATACGCCCTTCCACTCAATCCTGAGCCTGTCATTGAACAGCAGGTGGCATCCCCGGAGCGTTGAGTTGAATATGCCCTGACGGTTCCATCGCATACGCACTGACGCGCTTTTCTCATCCTGCGCCTGGCGTGTCTGCTCATTTGTCATGCCGAGCCATCCGTTGTACCACGAGAGTTTGTGCTGGGGTGAAAAGGCGTAGTCTGTTTTCCCGTGGACGGCAAGACGCCGGCGGTTGTCCGAATACTCCCTGTGCTCTACTCCGTTGGTCATATATGCCGGCCGGTAATACCAGTCACTGTTCTTACCGCGATTGAGATTCTGGTAACTCACCGACGCTATGAGTCCCAGCCTGTTGTCGATGAACCTGTCGCCGTATGAGATTCCGGCAAGAATATCAGGCAGTGGACGTGAACTCTTCACGCGCAGGTTGGAACTGGTGAAATCTGATGCCTTCACGCCGTAGTCGCCGCCTGTGCCTTTTATCTCATTGGGTGATTTCCTATGAATGTCATCATGGTTGAATGACAGGAAATCACGGTCAAGATACAAGGCGTTATATCCCGTCGTGATGTCTGCGTGAAGTAAGCGCCGCGTCGGCGCGTCTTTCATCACAAGGTTGACCGCACCTCCGATTCCGTCCCCTTCGAGATTAGGCATCATTGACTTGTAAACCTCTATGCGGTCAAGTATTTCAGACGGGAACAGGTCAAGAGGGACAAAGCGGTTCTTGTTGTCGGGACTCGGAATCTTCACGCCGTTCACCAGGGTGTAGTTGTAGCGTTTGTCCATCCCCCGCAGAATGGCATACTGTCCCTCGCCCGATGAGTTGCGTTCGGTGGTGACTCCTGACATTTTCTGAATGATGTTTCCGACAGTTATGTCAGGGGAAAGTTCCATGGCCCTGGCACTCATCACATTGACGACATTCATTGAGTTTCGCTCTATCATCCGTGCCCCTGGCTCAGTGTTTGAGACTGATGCCGTAACCGTGACTTCCTGCAGTTCGGCGGCGCATTCAGTCATCTTTATGGTCAGTGGCCCGTTGCCCGGCTTGCTTATCACTTTGGTCTCATATCCGAGATAGGAACATACCAGAGTCGGCTCGCCGGCCTCAGTGGTCAGCCTGAAGGACCCGTCAAGTCCGGTGGTCGTTCCGGATTTGGGCTGTTGCTTTAAATAGACCGTGGCACCGATAAGAACTTCGCCTGTTGACGAATCAGTCACAATGCCGGATATTTCGCGCCCCAGGGCGGCGTAGGATAGAATAGAGGCAAGGATTAGCAGCGTGATGCGTTTCATTTGATGATGATATGGTTTTACGCTGCAAAATTACCCCCCGGATATTTCAAATTAATTTAGTTTATGTGAACAAAATATTAATTGTTATTTTGCGACGATATCCTATGGGTTTGAATGCCAGCCCCCTGCAATATAATCCCGCGGGTCCCGTTCTCACCCTCCGCAGGTTGCTTGCCTCACTCCGGCAAGTCCCAAGAAATAAATGATACTACAATCTGTATTCCGGTCGCAATTTGCGACCGGTTCATGGGGTGTGACTTTATTTTCGTTTTTTCTGTTTGCCGATGAGGCGTTTGAAGAAGCGGTGCCAGACTTTCGAGCGCTGGTAGGCGGCGAGTTGGCCCAGGGCCTCGCGTTCGGTCTTGGCGGCGTCGAGCGAGGCAGCGGCGGCGTATTTGCGGGCCAGACGGGCTGTCTCCTCGGGCTTGAGGTTTATGGCGCGGAAATTGCGCATAAGGTCATCGTGGCCGAATACTCCGAACTCCATGCGGTTGACGTCCAGGACGTTGAAATGTCGCCGTCCGGCCTCGTCCCTGCTCACCAGGAAGTTGCCCGGCGAGAAGTCGCGGTGTAGCACTCCGGCCCTGTGCATGCGCGTCATGTAGGCCGCGAAATCGTCGAGCAGCGACTCGGCGTCGGCCCGTTTCTCCCAGTCGCGTATCGTCTCGCCCTCGACCAGGTCGTTGACGAAATAACTCTCCCGCAGGCGTCCGTTGCGGCGCACCTCGACATAGCCTCCCGGCGCCGGTGCGTCGAATCCCATCTCTATCAGCCGCAGCGAGTTCTCGAACGACCGCCGCGCCTTGGAGTCGCGCAGGTGTGTGTAAATCAGTGAATTCGGCAACGACGGACGGCGGAACGCCTTGACGCAGTAATCCTTGTCGCCATAGCGCAGGATGAGCACGCGGTTGCGGCTCTTGTACAGCAGTCGGGCCTCGTCGGGCACACCGTTCCCGGCCAGACTTTCGAGCAGCGGCCTGAGATTCTCGCGCCCTTTGGCGACCACAATTTTTATATCTTTCTTGCTAATCATTTCTTGTTTCGGTGAGACTGATTTATGCCGATTGTTTCACGTGAAACGTTCTACGCCCTCAGTTCTCGTTTTCCTGCAATTCGTTGACAATCAGCCTGCGGGCTATTACCTGCGCCTCCTTTGCCGAGTCCGCTACCACACGCGCAATGATGCGTCCGGTGCGTCCGTCGTACATCGCCCCGCGCTTCACCATCATGCGCAGATAGGTCCTTATCCATGCCATCGAGGGAGCTATGGTGCCGATCCTGTCCTGTCTGGCGGCTATCGCGGCGCCGTTGAGCCGCGCCCTCAGAGATTCCTTGGCGCGGAATTCCTCGATTGTGTTGGCGCGGTAGTGCAGGAGTTTCCCTTCGAGCAGACATGGACGCAGTGCCTCGCTGAAGGTCACCTTCTCGCCAAGGTCCATAAGGTTCCACTGCGCGTAGCGCTTGTTGAAGAGGCGTATCTTGGGACGTGCGTCGATGGCGCAGTGGCGTGCCTCGGTACCCCAGTAGTATTCGGCGACGGCGAACGAGTAGACGCGGTGGTCGAGTCCCGTGCTCTTGATGCGGAGGATGCTCTGACGCAATTCGTCGGACAGCACCTCGTCGGCGTCGATGGCGAGCACGAAGGTGTGTGAGGCAAGCGACGAGGCATACTGCCGCTGTGATCCGTAGCCGTCGAACTTGCGCTCGGTGATGTGGCAGCCGTAGCGGCGGCAGATGTCGACGGTGGTGTCGGTGCTTCCCGAGTCGACGACGATAATCTCGTCGGCGATTC
The DNA here is from genome assembly GCA_937989585.1 of uncultured Porphyromonadaceae bacterium. GTDB lineage: Bacteria > Bacteroidota > Bacteroidia > Bacteroidales > Muribaculaceae > CAG-873. The sequence continues at coordinate 50,109 of CALKRW010000003.1, forward strand.
CGTTCAGCGAGTTCAGGCACCTTTCGATGTTGGCCTCCTCGTTCTTTGTGATGATGGTGGCGGAGATGTGATTCATTTTTGATCGGTGGGGTGGGGGATTGCAACCCATTGCAAAGGTAGCGCTTTTTTGTGCATTTTCCGGCTTTGAGGTTCTGAAATTCTTTAGTCCTGCCCGAGTTTGGCCGGTTTTTTCGATTCTCAGAGGCTCAAAATTGACCTAAGGGCCTGTTTGAGAGATTTTAAAGCCGATTTTTGCTGTTCGCGATTCGGGACAAAATAGACGGAGAATGTAAACTTTTGTTAATTTTTGAGACCGGATTTTTTATTTTGCGACTTCAGTCAAATTTTAGTAATTTTGTAGGTTAACTTCCCGAAGAACGGGCTGACGGCTTCATGCCTTCACGACACCCTGCCAGTCCGGGACAACACATAAGGCATAATACGCAGAACAATGACGATTGATTTTAGAACAGAGAACGTCCCCCTGCCCGGACTCGACCTCGAGGCCGTCAGGCAGTGGCTTCAGTCTGTCGCTGCCGCGCACGACCGTCGCATCGGCTCGCTCGCCTATGTGTTCTGCGACGATCCGAAGATTCTCGAGGTCAATGTCGAATTCCTGGGCCACGACTATTTTACGGACATCATAACCTTTGATTACTCGCGCCGGAGCATCGTCTCGGGCGACATGTATATATCTCTCGACACCGTCGGGACCAATGCCGAATTGGTGGGAGCGACCTACGGGCGCGAACTTCTGCGCGTCATCGTCCACGGCCTCCTTCACCTGTGCGGCATCAACGACAAGGGTCCCGGCGAGCGCGAGATAATGGAAGCCCACGAGGACGCCGCTCTCGCCATGCTGCCCGACTCGCTGAAATAAGGGCGAGTTTGAATTTTATTCGCTGTAATACATTAATATACAATAAGTTCCGACTTAAATGAAGTTCGATTACGATGTGATTGTTGTCGGCGCCGGCCATGCCGGCTGTGAGGCTGCCTCGGCTGCCGCACGCCTCGGTGCGTCTACGCTGCTCATCACAATGGATATGAACAAGATAGCCCAGATGAGTTGCAATCCGGCTGTCGGCGGTATTGCAAAGGGGCAGATTGTCAGGGAAATAGACGCTCTCGGCGGTATGATGGGAATCATCACCGACCGCACGGCCATACAGTTCCGCATGCTCAACCGCTCGAAAGGTCCCGCCGTATGGTCGCCGCGTTCCCAGTCCGACCGCATGGCATTCTCCACCGCATGGCGTCATGCACTCGAGAATACCCCGAACCTGGACATGTGGCAGGATTCCGTCACCGGTCTCGACATCACCGAGGGCAAGGTAGGGGGCGTGCATACGCTCAACGGTGCGCATTTCACGGCAAAAGCCGTGGTCCTCACAAACGGAACCTTCCTGAACGGCCTTATGCACATAGGCCGCACAATGGTTCCGGGCGGACGGACAGCCGAACCCGCCTCGCGCGGCCTCACCGAACAACTCACCGGACTCGGTTTCCGCGCCGACCGCATGAAGACAGGCACTCCCGTGCGCATCGACGGCCGTTCCGTCGACTGGTCGCTCACCGTTCCGCAGGAAGGCGACCACGATTTCCACAAGTTCTCCTATCTTCCCGAGGTGCACCGCGAACTCCGCCAGCGTCCCTGCTTCACCGTCTACACCAACCCCGAGACACATAGAATTCTCCGCGAGGGTCTGCCCGACTCGCCCCTATACAACGGCCAGATTCAGAGCATCGGTCCGCGCTACTGCCCCTCGATCGAGACAAAAATCGTCACCTTCGCCGACAAGAACGAGCACCAGTTGTTCCTTGAGCCCGAAGGCGAGGACACACAGGAATTCTACCTTAACGGTTTCTCCTCGTCGCTGCCAATAGACATTCAGATTCGCGCCCTGCAGACCATCCCTGCGCTCCGCGACGTACAGATCTACCGTCCCGGCTACGCCATCGAATACGATTTCTTCGACCCCACGCAACTGCGTGCGACACTCGAGACGCGCCCTGTCCGCGGCCTGTATTTCGCCGGCCAGATAAACGGCACCACGGGCTACGAGGAAGCCGCCGGCCAGGGTCTCGTCGCCGGAGCGAACGCCGCGCTCGCCGTGCAGGGTAGGGGAGAATTCACCCTCGGACGCGACCAGGCCTACATCGGTGTCCTCATCGATGACCTAATCACGAAGGGTGTCGACGAACCCTACCGCATGTTCACCTCGCGTGCCGAGCACCGCATCCTCCTGCGTCAGGATGATGCCGACATGCGTCTCACTCCCCTCGGTCACGAGATAGGGCTGGTCGATGACCGCCGTTTCGAACTGTGCGAGGAGAAGCGCCGCCTGCGTGACGAACTCATCGAACTCGCCTCGCGGACCTCGGTGCGTGCCGACCGCGTCAACCCCTGGCTCGAGGAACACGGCGTCCAGCCCCTGCGTCAGGGCGTCCGTCTCATCGACCTTATCCTCCGTCCGCAACTCGGCATCGACATGCTCTGCGAGATCATCCCCAGACTTCGCGCCGCTGTCAAGACCCTCCCCGACGACCGCCGTCAGGAGATTGTCGAGGCCGCCGAGATACTTATCAAGTACGACGGCTACATCCGCCGCGAGAGGGTCATTGCCGAGAAACTACAGCGACTCGAGGACGTGGTCATCGAGGGCCACATCGACTACGGCACCCTGACCTCGCTCTCGACCGAGGCCCGTCAGAAACTCACGCGCATCAATCCGCGCACCATCGGACAGGCCTCCCGTATCCCCGGCGTCTCGCCCTCAGACGTCAATATCCTTCTGTTACTCATGGGTCGCTGACGCATTGTTCCACGTGGAACAATTGACCATATAATTTTCGCAAAATCAAATATTTAAACCCGTTTTTGAAAATGGAATATATCAAGTCTAAAATTCGTGACGTCTACGATTTCCCCACCAAGGGTATCGTCTTCAAGGACCTCACTACTGTGTTCAAGGACCCCCGCGCACTCCACATCATCGGATGGGATCTCTCGCAACTCTACCGCGACAAGGGCGTGACAAAGGTTGTCGGAATCGAGTCCCGCGGTTTCATCGGCGGCTCTATCCTCGCCTTCGAACTCGGCGCCGGTTTCGTGCCCTGCCGCAAGCCCGGCAAACTCCCCGCTGACGTTATACGCAAGGAATACGCCAAGGAATACGGCACCGACACCATCGAGATCCACAGCGACGCCATCACCGAGGATGACATCGTGGTGCTTCACGACGATGTACTCGCCACCGGCGGCACCATGGCCGCCGCGTACGAACTTGTGAAGAGCCTCAACCCGAAGAAAATCTACGTCAACTTCATCATCGAACTCTCATCCTTGTTTATATCCCATTGCTGTTCTGTTTCATCAGCCTGAGTATCA
>CALKRW010000004.1 GCA_937989585.1 uncultured Porphyromonadaceae bacterium
GCGTCGGGCTTGATGTCGACCATCAGTTTGTACGAGCAGTTGATGATGTTGCCGACTGTTGCACCGAGGTCTTCGCCGACGGAGTCCATATATACCTCGGGATCTGCGAGTCTGAGGTCCTTGAAGAACACGCCGTTGAGGTTATAGTCGTAGTTCTGGCCCGTGTGGGCGAGAATAACGTCAAAGTACTTGCGGCACTTGTTGATTGTGGCAGCGAGGCGGATAATCTCGGGGCGAGTGCCGACGATTATCAGCAGTTTGAGTTTGCCGTTGTTGCCAAAGTGTATGTCTTTATAATCGGTTTTCATAAATTTATTTTTTGTTTAAGTTCCTCAATTCTCTCTACCTTGTTGGCATAGGCTCCTCCGTCTCTCTCATACCATGGTATAGCATCTTTAATTCTTACGGCCGGAGCACCAGCAATCATACAGTCTGAATGGAAAGATTTGTTTACCACTGAATTCGCTCCGACGGAAACATTATCTCCAAGGGTAAGCCGACTTGTCATCTTTGCACCGGTCGCTAGATAAAGAGCATCGCCTATAACTTTGCTATTGTCTGAAATGCATGTAGAAGTATGCAAAACGGCATAATTGCCAATCCGATTGGAACCGCCAACAACGATTGTCCCATAATGGGGAATAACCACACCATAACCAAGGGAACGTGAGCCAATTGAGAATCCAAGTTTTAATCCGAGTTTTCTAAACCTTATTCCGTGGTAAATCTTACAGAATAAATGGGAGGGGGAAATTCGTTGATTTACAATAAAGTATTCGCAATACCTCATTGATTTGAGATATTGCATTATATCATCTGGCAAAAATAGATGTTTTATTCTATCCTTGAGAGACCATTTGAATCTGCCACGATTCATCATCATGTCCGCCATGATGTAGAATTTAAGTTCTTTCTTTGTAGAAATCATAATAATATCGTTCAGCCAAAATCTAATAATTAGCGAAATACAGGGCGATTATTCTAACTTTATCTCGATAATTATTTATGTGGATTCATTGCCGTTTAGCCGAATATCACATTTTTGTTTATTATATAATTATGACGGTTGCTTCAATTAAAAACACTAGAAATAGATACCATTTGATTCTCCATTATAACCAAAATAACGCATTAAGGCTTTATCTTTTTCTTCTCCTTTTAAATGTCCCAGATGTATGGACTCCTGCAAGATCTTTTTAAAATAATCATCAATAGTTTTGATTACACGTGCAGGCACCCCTACAGCAACAGAATTGTCAGGGATATCACGTGATACAACTGCGCCCGCCCCAATTATAACATTATTGCCAATTTTTACACCTGGCATAATTAAGACATTATTGCCTATATATACGTTGTCACCAACAGAAATGGGTTTAGTAATTTCAAGATCTGGGACAAGATTCCTGAACAATAATGTACCACCATCATGTTCTATGAAACTAACACCTGATGTTAAATGTACATTTTTCCCGATGGACACTAACCAAGGTTCGGTATTCCATTTTACTTGGCCATATATGTATACTTGATCTGGAGCCTTAAAATTTACACCAATTTTTTGAGCAAATTTAACTGGTCGATATTTACCCATTATATATGAATAAACTCTACGATATAAGTTTCGCAATTTAGATACCTTAACATGTTTTGTCATTATTGCTCATATTGGATTAAAATAGGTGTCAGGATGGTTGGGGTCGAAGATTTCGTTGCAGTACATGACGGTGACGAGGTCCTCGGTGTCGGAGAGGTTGATGATGTTGTGGGTGTAGCCTGGAAGCATGATAACTGACTGGATCTTATCGCCTGAGACTTCGTATTCGAGGACTTCATCTGTACCTTCCTTGCGCATCTGTATCAGTCCGTGTCCTTTCACCACGATAAACTGCTCCCACTTGGTGTTGTGCCAGTGTTGGCCCTTGGTAATACCGGGGTTGGAGATGTTGATACTGACCTGACCGCAGTTGGGCGTGTGAACTAACTCTGTGAACGAGCCACGCTTGTCACAATTCATTTTGAGGTCGAACACGGCCTTGTCTTTCGGAAGGTAACTCAGGTAAGTAGAGAACAGTCGCTTGGCAAGGCTGTCTGCTGGAATCTCGGGAATCATCAGTGTCTGGGGCAGTTCGGCAAACTGATGCAGCAGGTCCACAATCTCTCCGAGAGTGGCCTTGAAGGTCACAGGCACGTAGCAATATCGCCCTTCGGGGCGGCTTACTGCCTCGACGCCATCGAACTCGCAGTGATGCTCTTTGCCTTGTAAGGCGAGAATCATTTCATCGACAAGGTCATCGATATAGAGCAGTTCGAGTTCGACCGATGGGTCGTTAACCTGTATGGGCAGACCGTTGGCTATGTTGTTGCAGAACGTGGCGACGGCGGAGTTGTAGTTCGGTCGGCACCATTTGCCGAAGAGGTTCGGGAAACGATAGACAAGCACCTTTGCGCCTGTTTCCCTGGCATAGTCGAAGAAAAGTTCCTCGCCTGCCTTCTTGCTCTCGCCATAGGGATGTCCCGCGTAACGCCCTATAAGCGTTGCCTGGATGGAACTCGAAAGCATCACGGGACAGTTGTTGTCATGCTTTTTCAGCGTGTCAAGCAAAGTCGAGGCGAATCCGAAGTTGCCTTTCTTGAAGTCTTCGGGATTCTCGGGACGATTTACGCCTGCGAGGTTGAACACGAAGTCGGCCTCGCGGCAGTAGCGGTCAAGGTCCTCCGGAGTCGAGTCGAGGTCGTATTTGAATACCCCGTCAATCTCAACCGGATAGTTCCTTGCCTTGCCCTCCTTGATATTGTTCAGTTGGGCGCAAAGATTCTTACCAACAAAACCTTTGGCGCCTGTTACCAATATTTTCATTGTACGAAATTACCACTGCCGTTCAGTTCGTTCTGGATATAGTCGAGGGAGGCAATCTTTTCTTTGGTCTCGGCGACGTCGAGTTGACGGGTATTGTTGGAGTTGAACTCTGTCAGCGTGTTGCGGGTCTCGTCGCCTTCCTTGAAGAATTTATCGTAGTTGAGACCACGGTTGTCGGCGGGGACACGGTAGAAATTGCCGAGGTCGACGGCCTTGGCGCATTCCTCGTTTGTTAGGAGGGTCTCGTAAAGTTTCTCGCCATGACGGATGCCGATGACCTTGATGTCCTCCTTTTTGCCGCCGAAGAGTTCGCAGACTGCCTCAGCCTGGGTGGCGATGGTGCAGGCGGGAGCCTTCTGGACGAGGATGTCACCGTTCTCGCCATGCTCAAAAGCGAAGAGCACGAGGTCGACGGCCTCGTCGAGGCTCATGATGAAGCGTGTCATCGATGGTTCGGTGACTGTGATGGGGTTCCCGCCTCGGATCTGCTCAATCCACAGTGGAATTACTGAACCTCGAGAGCACATCACGTTACCGTAGCGTGTGCAGCAGATCTTGGTCTTGCCCGAGTAACGGCTCTTTGCAACGGCGACCTTTTCTTCGATGGCCTTGGTAATTCCCATGGC
>CALKRW010000005.1 GCA_937989585.1 uncultured Porphyromonadaceae bacterium
GTGGGCGTCGGTGACCCAGGGGCCGGCGGGAAGGCAGATGCCGACCTTGAAGAGGGATTCTGAAACGCCGTTTATGTAGGCAGGGGCGTTGCGGTAGACGGGTTGTTTGTGCATGGGCTTCCACAGTGGACGGGACTCGATGCCGGCGGCGTCAAGGACCATGCGCAGGGCCTCGACGTTGTCGTTGGGCTGGCAGTCGGTCGTTGCTGACTCGACGGAGTGTGTTACGCCGGCGGCTCCACCGACAGCGCCGGTGATGACCTGTCTGTAGGCGTTCTCCTGTCCCTTGATGCGGAGGTCGGGATCGAGTGTGGCCGTGCAGAGCCAGAAGTTGGAGTCGAACTCCGGTGAGGGTGCGGTGTGCATCGTGATTCCTTTTACATCTCTCAGCAGTTCTTCGTAGAGGGCCTGGACGTGGCGGTGGTGGGCAATGTGCTCGTCAAGAACCGTCATCTGCGCCCTGCCAATACATGCAGAGATGTTGCTCAGACGATAGTTATAACCGACTACTTCGTGCTGATAATAGGGATATGATTCGCGGGCTTGGGTCGCGTACCACATTATGGTTTTGCGGGTTTCGGCGTCGGGGCAGATCAAGGCACCGCCTCCCGAGGTCGTTATCATCTTGTTGCCGTTGAATGAAAGGACTCCGAAATGGCCGAATGTGCCAAGAACCTGCCCTTTGTATCTTGAACCAAATCCCTCGGCGGCGTCCTCTATAACAGGGATGTCGTATTTATTGGCAACTTTCAGGATTTCTTCAATCTTATATGGCATGCCATATATGGCAACCGGAATAATGGCTTTCGGCTTCTTCCCCGTCACCTTGATACGGTCAGCGATGGCGTGGTCAAGAAGTTCGGGATTCATGTTCCATGTCTCTCGCTCCGAATCCACCAAAACAGGTGTTGCGCCTAAATAGGCGATTGGATTGGTCGACGCGCAGAATGTGAAAGACTGAACAATCACCTCGTCGTCAGGTTTGACTCCGCAGGCAATTAGGGCAAGATGCAACGCGGCAGTGCCTGAGACAAGCGAGGCTACTCGCTTGGGTAATGGAGAATTGAGAATGCATGATTCATAATTGCCAGAAGGCTTTTCATCATTATACTTTTTACATTCATCATTCTGCATCGGAGAAATTTGATTCACAAAGTTCTCCAGTTCGTGCTCGAAAGCGTCGCAGTCCGGGCCAAGGGGAACCGCCCAATCCTCGGAAAGTGCAGCCTTGATGAAATCAATCTCCCGCCCGCTCATCCTGGGCTTACAAAGAAGTATCCGTTCCATTAATCCAACATGTCTTCAGGTAGAATGGGCATATAGGGACCGTCCTTGACTTCGAGTATGGCTGACGGTTCGATGACCTCCACTGTATGCCATTGTCCTTTGTGTATCTGAACACCATAGTTGCCGATGGTCAGGTCAAGAAGGTAACGCTCTATTTGGCCTCCCATTTCATCGTATAATACCATAAACAGTTTCCCGCGTATAATCATGGTTGTTTCTGATGTCTCACGATGTCGGTGTATTGGCACGACCGTTCCCGGAAGAAGCACATTGAGCCTACGCTGCGATTTGTCTTCGGCGGAGTTTCTCAAGTCCATATTCATTCGAAGCCGTGGGCTTTCCTTAGCCTTCTCCACTATTTCGTCAAGCAGTTTGTCGTTGATACTCATAGTGACATAATTTTAAGCATCTGCAAATTAACTATTTTTACATCGTATTTTACTTTACAGATTTCATAACTATTTTGCCCCATTATCTTAACTAAATCTGGATTGAGTATAAATTTTTCACATAATAAAGCCAATTGACATGGATCTTTCGAATTGACAAAAAAACCATTATGTCCGTCAACTACAGTCTCTTTACATCCTGGCGTTTTTGTAGTTATGATTGGACGGCCACTGGCCATAGCCTCCAATATGACACGCGGTGTTCCCTCACGATAATAGGTAGGAAGGACAAAGACAGATGACATGGCGTAATATTTCGCAATATCATTTGTTTCCGGAAAAAATTCCACGGTCCCATCATTCACATAAGGCATTAAATCCTCTGACGAAATAGCATCAGGCAATTTATTTTCGAGTTTACCTAAGATTATGAAACGGGCGTTAGGATGATTATCTTTTACAATCTTCGCAGCCTTCATAAAATCCATTCCTCCTTTAGCATAAATTAATCTTCCCAAAAAGAAAAAAGTGGGTCTTTCCGGATAAGAGGATGGCTTATATTTATCCATGTTAACGCCGGAACCATTTACGACATGACATTTTTCTTTTTTCACCAGTCCATTATCAACAAAGTCGTTCAAATCATCAATATTCTGGAAAATCACCTTTTGTGCTGTTCCTAAACCTATTCGATAGAGTAAAAAAGAAATTATCTTTATGAGGCGTGCCTTGAGACTTTTATTGGCAAAAAGATACCCGGCTCCAGTTATCATCGCAGTACGTTTTTTGACACCGGCCAGCCAGCCTGCAATTGAACCATAAATCACAGGTTTAATTGTATATCCCAAAATTGCATCTGCTTTCTCGGCTTCCATAACGCTTTTTAATTTTAAGCAATATCTTATATCGGCAAATGGATTAATTCCATTTTTGTTTACAGGGACTTCTATAAATTTTGCACCAAGAGATTCTATTATATCAGCACCTTCCAAATTAGGTCCGGTTACCACAACGTCGTAACCTCGAGCCATTATGTCCTTTATAAGATCACCTCTAAAGTTATACGCGGATCTGTTTTTCGGAGAAATGAGTATGAACTTTTTCATTATTGCCCAGTTCTGAATTTTTTCAAATTATCGTATATCATATTATACATTCTTACGTTATTCCCATCGCTCACAAACGAATTGTGCGGGCTCACTGCGACATTTCGCATTTTCCACAAAGGAGATTCTGCCGGCAAGGGCTCCTGTTCAAAAACATCCAATGCGGCAAACAAATCTTTTCGCTCTGTAAGTACATCAACAAGAGCATTCTCATCTATCAGACCTCCTCGGGCGATATTTACTATAACGGCATCTTGTTTCATTGCATGAAGCACCTCTCGGCTGATCAAACCTTTGGTAGTCGGCAACAACGGCGCTGTAACAATCACAACATCAAAGTCATCTATGCGCTGCTCCAGCATCGCAGTTAATTCCATATGATCAAACCAAGCTGTTTTGTTTGTGTGTATATCAAAACCTGTGATTTTAGCATCAAAAGCTTTGAAATGTTTTGCAACTTCCTGCCCGACATTGCCTGCCCCAATAACTGCTACTGTGATTCCTGCAATCTCACGCAATCCTCTATGTTTTGTCCAGCGACAGTTAATTTGCTCGTCCTTAAAATATTGACCTTGTTTGTAATGTTCAAGCACACGAAAAATCGCCCATTCTGCCATTGGAGTACTGTAGACGCCTCTGGCATTGTATAATTGTATGCCCCTTGCTTTTATTATATCAACCGGCACACGATCCAAACCGGCACTTGTAAGTTGTATAAACTGAAGTCCGGTAAAGTTGTTGATATCATGATACAAAAATAAGCCATTGCAAACTACCGCATCTATTTCCTCGATAGGAAATAGCAGTAGTTCCGACTCTTGTTGCAGGAAATAAACATTATAGCCCAAGCGTTTTAGGTTATTAATTTGTTCATCTGTATATGGGAAACAGCCTGTAAGCAGTAAATTCATGACAAATGTGATTTTAAATAATTATTGGTGACAAATTCATTTACAGAATTAATCACATCTTTTCTATTGTCGGTGAAATACAAAGCCGCATCTGTGGCTTCCTTTTCTTGTCGGCGTATTTCCGCTATTCCCGCTTTGAAAATTTCCTCTATTTTGTCAAGTTCTTTTACTTTATCAGTATTGCAGAAACTTCGAGATACAATAACCATAGAGGATCCAAGCCTGTAATGTTCTTTCAATACTTTTGAACCGGGAAGAATACCACCATGTAATGTTGCTATACCTCCAAATCCGAAAGGAATGCCCTTGGCTTTTATTTTTCCACTCAACCGGTCCACTGTGCCATCTGCGAGCAATTCAAACATGAATTTTTTACCTAATGCCAGATGCAAATCGTTTAGACCGATATGTATCATATCAATGCCTTTAAGTTCTACAATTTCATCCAATAGCAATGCTGCTTCCGGAGTTTCCACCAATAAACATGTTTTGGCTCTCCCGTTAACGAGGTCAAGAAACATCTTAACTTCATCCAACCGTTTGAAGAACGGAAGCATTACTATGTCTGCTCCGGCTTTAATCGTTTCTTCTATCTCTTCTTGCGACGAAAAATAGTTATCTAGGGCTTCATGAATAGGGTTTACTCTCACCAACACTTTTGCCTGTGTCACACTGTTTTTTATAAGAGCGACATCGTCTATGGTATGATGATTCTTCACTGAATCCAGGCATCCTTGCCGGGCATCCTTTCCGATGAATTCCATGTCAACGAAAATCCAATCAACCCCATACCGTTCTGCTATTCGTGCAATTTCAGGGCGATTTGTAATATACATTAATTTAAGCATACGTCCCGATTGTTTTATTGTTTTGTTTCCGTAAGGTTGGAGTTGTTTGCGTTTGCAGCCACTTTAAAGATTGTCAAAATAAAAATTTTGACATCGAGAACAAAGGAATAATTCTGAGCATACCATACATTGAGCTTAATACGCTCCGGCCATGGAACCTCTTTCCGGCCATTGACCTGTGCCCAACCCGTTACGCCCGGCAATACATCAAACATATGTTTTTGATGGTCGGTGTATTGTTCATACGGCCAAGGATGATACGTTAATGCCGGTCTTGGACCGATCAAGGCCATATCTCCTTTAAGTATGTTGAATAACTGAGGTAGTTCATCGATACTGGTTGCCCGGATGAATTTCCCCACTCTTGTTATACGAGAATCGCCTTTAAATGAGTACACTCCGGATCCCTGTTTTTCAGCGTTGACAATCATGGATCTGAATTTAAAGATATTAAAAGGCTTGCCATTTTGAACTGCACCCCAAAAGTTAGACAAAAAACTTTTGGGGTGCTTTTTATGAAG
>CALKRW010000006.1 GCA_937989585.1 uncultured Porphyromonadaceae bacterium
GCAAAGTTAGAACTTATACAGGCAGGCTTCAATACGCTATCGCGGACGGTTGTACCCTGATTTTCAACAAATCCAATCACCAAATCCACCAACCAAACCCACCAAAATTATGAAACACACCTCCACCACAACAATCCGACTCCACCCCCTAACCTCCCGACATCCCCCTCCGTCCGGCAATCAAAATCTGTTTATCCAAAGACTTGATATTTGGTTTCGTCAACTTCGGCACGGAAAAAGCGGTTTTTAATCGACTTGTTCACAACCATGTCAACCTTTCGGCCAATTACGGCTTCAATTTCATGGATGAAATTGAAAAAATTATCCGCGTAATCAAGCAGGTCGATATGTTTCTCATCGAAATCGACAAGAAAATCAACATCGCTGTCCTTGTTGAAACGCGGAGTGAGTATGGAACCGAACACCCACAGTTTCGCGACCTTGTACTTCCTGCACAGGTCCACAATCTTATCCATATTCAACTCAATTAGTTTCATACAGTCTAAAAATAGTTTTAATAGATAGCAGTTCTAATCAACAGGAGGGGCTTTCGCCCGCTTGTCAGACATCTTCTGACGATTCGAGGAGCCGAATCACTTCAGCCTTTAGCAAAGGCAAATGATTTATGACAATCGCCCAGATTAAATCCTCTCTCAGACTGTCATAACCATGTATGAGGTAATTGCGAGTGTTGACTATACGTCGTGCCGAGGTAATGGGAATGTCAGGACAAGCCTTCAGAATGCGATTCATCGCTTCGCCGATTATAGCAATCTCCCATTGTACTGCGCTTCGGAAACATATATCCTCACAAAAAGCCTTGAATTCTCTCGGTCGTGTCGAACAGAATAATTCGATGTGGGAGATGCTGTTCAGTATGTCCTTGAGTGACTTGTTGATCTGGTCATCCATAGATTTGATATTTGGTTCGGTCGAGTTCGGAGCGGAAATATGGATTTTTTACAGCCGTCTCGTCGATTAGGTCGACTTTGCGGCCTAACACCTGCTGTAATTCATCAATAAAGTCGAAGAAAGTCAAAAACAGGTCAGATATCTGATCGTAGTGAAAAATGACTGAAAAATCAACATCGCTCTCCTTGTTGAAACGCGGAGTGAGTATGGAACCGAACACCCACAGTTTCGCAACCTTGTACTTCTTGCACAGGGCCACAATCTTGTCCATATTTAATTCAATCAACTTCATACAGTCTAAAAGCGGTTTTAATGCAATTCCAGGTATCAGAAAACCTTCCTAATTCTGTTATCAAAAACTTCGGGATTAGCGGCACTTTCGGAAGGTTTGTCGAAAAAGCCGCCGAAGGACAGGTCTTCATCCAGTTCAGGCCAATGTAAGCCGAAATGCGAGACTGTGTAGTTCTCGCGTTGGTCAGCCGTAGCCTTGGCCAGACGGGGATAATCGGCGAACAGTTCCCGTGCCTGCCGCTTGTCCTTGAGTTGCAGCCAGATAGCTATATCAGTCAGCCAAATACGTATAATGTCGTTTCTGCTTATCATTTGACTTCTTAAGTCGCAAAAATAATCATTTATAATGATATAACAAACAAGCGAACTCAGATTTCGCTCTGAATTCGCTTTTCTTGTGGAGTATAGCGGACTCGAACCGCTTACCTCAACACTGCCAGTGTTGCGCTCTACCAGATGAGCTAATACCCCGTTTGTTATTTGCGTTGCAAAGGTAGGGCTTTTTTTTGAATAGCAAAGAACATAAACCTTGTTTTATATTTTGTTAATAATTGTAAGCACACGTTAACATTGACGTGTCGCTTTTTTGCCTAACTTTGACCTCTGCGGACCGTTGGCAGCGAATGTCCTGTCCGCTGAATTAACCAATCCTTATCATGAAAAAAGTCTTAGTATCTGTTATTGTTGTTTTTATGGCCCTGATGGCCTATGCTGACGACGTGCTCGTAGGTGCCGCTCAGACCGATGTCTGGGTGCCGATGCTCAAGGGCAAGCGTGTCGCCCTTTTCTCCAACCACACCGGCATGGTCGGCGACAGGCATACGCTCGACCTTATGCTCGACAACGGGCTGAACGTCGTGAACATCTTCTCGCCCGAGCATGGCTTCCGCGGGAACGCCGATGCAGGCGAGCATGTTAGTTCGGGTGTCGACCCCGTCACCGGCATTAAGATAGCCTCGCTCTACGACGGCGGCAAGCGCGGTCCGTCCGCCGAGGTCATGGACGGTCTCGACGTGATAGTCGTCGACATCCAGGACGTCGGCCTCCGCTACTATACATACTACTGCTCGATGATCGACCTGATGAACGCCGCCGCGCAGCATGGCAAGAGCGTCGTTGTCCTCGACCGCCCGAATCCCAACGGCATGTATGTCGACGGTCCTATCCTTGACATGAAGTATGCCAGCGGCGTCGGCCGTCTGCCTATCCCCGTGGTTCACGGCATGACCCTCGGCGAACTTGCCCGCATGGCTAACGGCGAGGGCTGGCTGAAAGACGGAGCCAAGGTGCCCCTCGAGGTCGTTCCCGTCAGGAATTACACCCATCAGACCCGCTACACGCTTCCCGTCGCCCCTTCGCCCAATCTGCGCGAGATGAAGGCCATCTATCTCTATCCCGCCACATGCTACTTCGAGGCCACGCCCGTCTCGTTGGGTCGCGGCACCGACTTCCCCTTCCTCTGCTACGGACACCCCGACATGCGCGACCGCAAATTCGAATTCACGCCCCAGAGCGTCCCCGGCGCCAAGAATCCTCCGCAACTCGGCAACCTGTGCCACGGTGTCGACCTGCGCACCGTCTCCGACGAGGAGGCAATCGCCAACGGCGTGAACCTCGCCTACCTCATCGATGCCTACCGCGACCTGACTGAATCGGGCGCCCTCGGCGACAAACCCTTCTTCCGCGACTTCTTCGAGAAACTCATCGGACGCGGCGACATCCGCGGAATGATCGAGCAGGGCCGCTCCGCCGACGAAATCAAGGCCACATGGGCCGGCGACGTCGAGCGCTTCAAGGCCCAGCGCCGTCCCTACCTTCTCTACGCCGAATAATCCCACCATCATAACACACTCCTCATCCAAGACATGACACCTACAATCGTAATCATCACCATCGTCGTATACTTCTGCATACTGATGGCCATAAGTTGGTTTGCCTCGCGGGGCAGCGACAACTCCACATTCTTCAACGGCAACCGCCAGGCGCCCTGGGGCCTCGTGGCATTCGCCATGATCGGCGCCACCATCTCGGGCGTGACCTTCATCTCCGTTCCCGGCATGGTCGTGGCCAAGGGCTACAGTTATCTGCAGATGGTGCTCGGCTTCATCGTCGGCTACTTCGTGATAGCCTGCGTGCTCGTCCCGCTGTTCTACAGGCGCAACCTCATCTCCATCTACGGCTACCTTGAGGAGCGCTTCGGCAAGTCGACCTACAGGACCGGCGCGTGGTTCTTCTTCGTCTCCAAGATTCTTGGCGCTGCGGTCCGCTTCTTCGTGGTGTGCGCCGTGCTCCAGATGATGGTCTTCGGACCGCTCGGCATACCCTTCGAGTTCAACGTCATCGTCACCATCGCCCTGATCTGGCTCTACACCGTGCAGGGCGGCGTCAAGACTCTGATATGGACCGACACGCTGAAGAGTTTCTGCCTGATAATGTCCGTCGTGCTGTGCATCTATTTCATCGCCACCAACCTCGGCTTCTCGGCCGGCGAGATGGTCTCGGCCATCGGCAGCCACGCCTCGTCGCGCATGTTCTTCTTCGACAACCCGATGGAGGGCACATACTTCTGGAAGCAGTTCCTTGCCGGTGTATTCATGGCCATAGCCACCAACGGCCTCGACCAGGACATGATGCAGCGCAACCTTGCCTGCAAGGACTCGCGCCAGAGCCAGAAGAACATGATTGTCAGCGGCATCGTCCAGTTCTTTGTCATCGCCCTCTTCCTCCTGCTCGGCACGCTGCTCGTGATTTTCTGCGACAGCAAGGGTGTGGCGCTTCCCGAGAAGAGCGACGAACTGTTCTCCACTGTGGTCAACCACGAGTCGATGCCCGTCATCGTCGGCGTGCTTTTCGTTGTCGGCCTCATCGCCGCCGCCTACTCGGCAGCCGGTTCGGCGCTGACCTCGCTCACCACCTCGTTCACCGTTGACGTCCTCGGCGCCCACAAGAAACAGGACGAGAAGCGACTCACCCGCACCCGCAAGGGCGTCCACGTCGCCATGTCCGTCGTCATGGGCCTCATCATCATTTTCTTCTACTATCTCAGCGAGGAGGATGCCATCTCGGCGGTCTACACCCTGGCCTCCTATACCTACGGTCCAATCCTCGGCCTCTTCGTGTTCGGCCTGTTCGGACGCCGTCCGGTGCGCGACCGCATGGTTCCCGTTGTCTGCGTACTCGCTCCGTGCCTTTCGTGGGTCACACAGTGGGCGCTGAAGACCTGGCTCGGCTACACCACATCGTTCGAACTCCTGCTGATAAACGCCGCCTTCACCATCGTCGGCCTCCTGCTGCTCTCCAGGCCCGCAATCAAGGCTCCCGAAGACACCCCGCTCGACGTGAAGGACGCTACGCTCTGATTCCTGTCCACCTCTTTCCCCGTCTAAACCTATGTCCCAGACCCTACTGAACCGCTACATCTGGATTCTTGACACCATCAAGCGTCACGGACGTATAACCCGCGCGGCCCTCGACGACCTGTGGGCGCGCTCTCCGCTGAGTGACGGCGAGACCATGTCGCGCCGCACGTTCTACAACTACCGCCAGGCCATTCAGGACCTGTTCAACATAAACATCGAGTGCGACGCGGCCACTTACGAGTACTACATCGCCGACGAGGACAAGCACAACCGCTCGGTGACCGACTGGCTGCTCAACTCCGCCGCCGTCAGCGACGTGCTCCAGAACTCCCGCGAGGTGTCCGGACGCATCTTCCTCGAGGACATTCCCTCGTCGCGCGAGCATCTCGCCACTGTCATCGACGCCATCAAGGCTTCGAAGATCATCACCTTCGACTACAACAACTTCACGCGCTCGCGTCCCGCCACAGGCTTGCGTTTCGAGCCGTATGTGCTGAAACTCTTCCGCCAGCGCTGGTACGTCGTGGGCATGAACGTCAAGGAGTCGCGCCTCAAGACCTACGCCCTCGACCGCATGAGCCGCGTGGCCATAGAGTCCGCGTCGTTCGCGCTGCCCGACGGCTTCGATCCCGACGCGTACTTCCGCGACTCGTTCGGCATCGTTGTCACCCGCCAGGCTCCGCGTCGCATAGTGCTTCGCGCCGAGCCGCTCCAGTCGAAATACCTCCGCGCCTTGCCCCTCCACGCCTCGCAGCGCGAGACCGTACACGACACCTACTCGCTCTTCACCTACCGCATGCGCGTCACCGAGGACCTGTGCGACGAACTGATGTCGTTTGGCCCGCGTGTCACCGTAATCTCGCCTCCCGAACTGCGCGCGATGATGATCGATCGCCTCAAGCGCGCCCTCGAGGGCTACACCACCGACCCGGCCCCAGTCTCCCGACCGGCCCTTACCGGCCTGGCGGCGGTGACAGACGCCGCGCTTGTGACCCGCCAGGGCAAGAACGAGTCCAAAAAATGATCTCACGTGACACTGTTTTTAAAGATTCCGGGACAAAAAAGCCCGAAAACAACAAATTTTTCTTAAATTTGGCCTCATAAAGAATAAACCATAAACTCCACAAACCACAAATTATGTTCAAGAACCAACCTAAAGGACTGATTCCCGCGGCGTTGAGTAACATGGGCGAGCGTTTTGGCTACTATATCATGAATGCCGTGCTCGTGCTGTTCCTCTGCTCGAAGTTCGGTCTGAAAGAGGAGACATCGACCCTCATCTATTCGTGCTTCTATGCAGGCATCTACATTCTGTCGCTTGTCGGCGGTATCATCGCCGACCGTACGCAGAACTACAAAGGCACCATCATCCGCGGCCTTATAATCATGACTTTGGGTTACGCCCTGCTCGCCATTCCCATTCTTGCCACTTCAGGCAACACCACATGGCTGCTGACCTTCACATGTGTCGCCCTTTTCCTCATCGCCTTCGGCAACGGCCTGTTCAAGGGCAACCTCCAGGCCATCGTCGGCCAGTTGTACGACAACCCCAAATACGAGGCTCAGCGTGACTCAGGCTTCCAGATTTTCTACGTCTTCATCAACATTGGCGGTCTTATCGCTCCCTTCGTCGCACCTATGCTCCGCTCGTGGTGGCTTGACGTGAACGGCATGGTCTATAATGCCGACTTCCCCGCTATGTGCCATCAGTTCCTCAGCGTAACAGGTACGGATGCCACCATCACCGCCGACCAGTTCTACGCCTTGGCCACCAAGGTAGGCGCCACCTCTGCCGCCGGCCTTCAGGAGTTCGCGACAAAGTACCTCGAGGTATTCAACACCGGCATCCACTACTCGTTCATCGCCTCCGTAGGCGCCATGCTCCTTTCGCTGGTAATCTTCATCTATTCCAAGAAGGGTCTGCCTTCGCCCGCCAAGCGCGAGGCTGTCAAGTCCGTCCAGTACACTGCCGCCGAGAAGGCCGCAATGGCAAAGGAAATCAAACAGCGCATGTACGCACTCTTCGCCGTGCTCGGCATCGCGGTATTCTTCTGGTTCTCGTTCCACCAGAACGGCACATCTATGTCGCTCTTCGCACGCGACTTCGTCGACACTTCGGCTGTCGCTCCCGAGATATGGCAGGCTGTCAATCCCTTCTTCGTGATTGTTCTCACGCCCGTCATCATGATGATTTTCGGCGCTCTCTCGTCCAAAGGCAAGGAAATCTCCACGCCTAAGAAAATCGCTATCGGTATGGGTATCGCCGGTCTTGGCTATCTCTTCCTTACCATCTACTCCGTCTATATGGACTATCCTTCGGGCACCGAGTTCCGCGATGCCATCAAGGCAGGTGTCAGTGTCATCAAGTCCGGCTGGTGGGTTCTGATTGTCTACTACTTCTTCATGACGGTCGCCGAACTCTTCATCTCGCCCCTCGGCCTGTCCTTCGTCTCGAAGGTCGCTCCCAAGCACCTGCAGGGTCTCTGCCAGGGTCTGTGGCTCGGCGCCACTGCCGTCGGCAACCTTCTGCTCTGGATTGGTCCCTGGATCTACAACAACTACCCCATATGGGTAGCCTGGGTAGTATTCCTTGTAGTCTGCTTCATCTCGATGGGCGTCATGCTCGGCATGCTCAAGTGGCTCGAGCGTGTCACAACCGACAAGCCCGTCCCCGCTGACGCTCAGGAATCTCTCTGAGACAGTTGAACGAAAGATATAAAATTAAGAATTAAGGATAATCCGTCACGGAGACATTCTTAATTCTTAATTTTTAAAATACATTGATTATAACCGAAACAGAACACTGATATGCTCCGCATAGCGTTTGATGCCAAAAGGGCGCTGAACAATGTCACCGGGCTCGGCAATTATTCCCGCCTCGTGATCGAGGCCATCGCCGGGTCGGGCATTGATGCCGAACTCCTGCTGATGACCGCGCCCGGCGCCACTCTCGAAAGGGTGTGGAAACTCCTCGCCATGCCTAATGTCCGCCTAGAGGAAGGCACGGGCTTCGCCGCCCGCCACATGCAGTGGCTATGGCGCTCGCGGAGCATGGTCGGCGATCTGCGCCGCCTGCGCCCTGACATATATCACGGCCTGTCGAACGAACTGCCGCTCGACATAGAGAAGTCGGGAATTCCTTCGGTCGTGACCATCCACGACCTGATATGGCGCCGTTTCCAATCGGACTACACCGCCATCGACCGGCGTCTCTACGATATGAAATACGGCCGCTCGGCACGCGCCGCCACCCGTGTCATCGCCATCTCCGAGTGTACTAAGCGTGACATAATCTCCGACTTCGGCGTCGACCCCGACAGAATCGATGTGATATACCAGGGCTGTGACAGCCAGTTCGCTTCCGCGTCGGTCGAGGAAATCGCCCGTGTCCGCTCTCGTTACGGCATCGGCGACAATCCTTATATCATCGCCGTCGGCACAGTCCAGGGCCGCAAGAACCAGTTGCTCGCCGTCAAGGGCCTGCGCGCGCTCCCTCAGGACGTGCGACTGGTGATTGTCGGACGCCGCACGGCCTATGCCCGCGACATCGACGCCTACGTCTCGGCGCATCCCGGTCTTGCCGAGCGCATACTGTGGCTCGAGGGAATACCTTTCGCCGATCTGCCCGCGCTCTATTCCGGAGCGCTGTTCTCCACCTACACCTCGTTCTACGAGGGTTTCGGCATTCCGCTTGTCGAGTCGCTGCGCTGCGGCGTCCCGGTTATCGCGGCCACGGGCTCCTGTCTCGAGGAGGCGGGTGGTCCGGGAGCGCTCTATGTCGACCCGCACGATGCCGACGCATGGGCTGACGCCGCCCAAATGCTGACGGAGGACAAGGCATTGCGCGGAAGAATGGTGCGCGAGGGGCAGGCTCACTGCGAGGCTTTCGACAACGCCTCGTTCGCCGACAATTTCATCAGAACTTACCGCAAGGCATTGACGTTATAAGACTAACCCCGATAAGATAAAACACGGAAAATGGAAGGAAAAAGCATACTTATAGTTGGCGCAGGCGGCTTCATCGGCGGCTTCATCGCACGCCGTGCCCTCGAACTTGGCTACGAGACATGGGCCGGAATCCGCGAGACCACCTCGCGGCGCTGGCTCGACGACCCGAGACTGAGATTCGCGGTCTTCGACTACGACAACCCCGACGCACTCCGCGAGCAGGTGGCGCGTTATGCCGCCGAGGTCCCCGGCGGATGCTGGACTCACATAATCTGGAATCTCGGCGCCACGAAAGCCGTCAACTACCGCGACTTCGACCGCGTGAACTTCGGATACGTCCGCACGTTCGTCAATGCCATGGCGGAACTGAATCTGCGCCCCGAGCGTTTCCTCTACATGAGTTCGCTATCGGCCCTCGGTCCCGGCGACGAGCGCAACTACACCCCTCTCGACGAGCACACCATAGCCATGCCGAACACCGCCTACGGCCTGTCGAAAATCAAGGCCGAGACCTTTCTCGAGACCCAGGCGTGGCTGCCGTGGATCATTTTCCGTCCGACCGGCGTCTACGGTCCCCACGAGAAGGACTACCTGATGATGATAAAGTCCATCGACTCCCACTTCGACTTCGGCGTCGGCTACCGCAAGCAGATGCTCACCTTCATCTATGTCGACGATCTGGTCGAGGCGATGTTCCGGGCGCTGAATGCCTCGGATGTCGTGGTACATAAGAAATACATCATCTCCGAGCCGCGCGCCTACACCCAGTCCGAGTTCAGCGACATGGTTACCGGACTGTTGGGCAACCGTTTCGTCATTCCCGTGCGCCTGCCCCTGTGGACCGCTAAGATAGCTTCGGCTGTCGCCGAGAAATTCGCCGCCGCACGCGGAAAGTCATCGACGCTCAACCGCGACAAGTACAAGATTATGCGTCAGCGCAACTGGTCGTGCGACATCACTCCCGCCCAACGCGACTTCGGCTTCAATCCCGAGCACAGCCTCCTCGACGGACTGCGCGCCACCGTGGCCGCATATCGCGCCGATCAGGCCCGCGCCCGCCTCGACAAGGCCAACCGCCTCGGCATAAGATAACGGGACCTCGGCCTGCCTGTACTGAGAGGCAGAGCAAACAGTGACATAACAGAAAAAGAAAAGATATGAGTTACGCGCTAATCGCTGCCATAATCGTCAGCATCCTGCCCATAGGCTTTTTCCCGCAGATGCTCGAGGCGCTTCCCCCCGACGCCTCGGGACAACTCCTCCTGCTTGTCAAACTCTATCCCGTGGCCGTGCTCGGCTACGCCCTGTGCGCGTTCCTCTGCGGACGTCAGCGCACATTGCTCGCGTGGATACTCGTCGTTCTGTCACTGCTGACCTCGGCGGCGCTTGTCGTTCCGCTCTTCCTCGGCCTGCCTCCCTACGCGGCCTGATTACCCCCTTAGCGCGGAAGGAAACTCGTAAAAAATAGTTTGTACAGAATCGACCGAGAGGTCGATTTTTTTACTAATTTTGCGGGCCAAAAAGATTGTTTTTATGAAAAAATCGTTGCTTTCGCTCGCTTTCGGCACATTCGCGCTGGGCATCGTCGAGTTCGGTATGATGGGAATCCTTAACGACATCGCCTCGGCCCTCGAAATAAGTGTCGTCAAGGCGGGTCATCTTATTTCCGCTTATTCGGCGGGTGTCGCCGTTGGCGCACCCATGTTGCTTTTCCTGCGCCGCATTCCACTCAGGCGGCTTATGATTCTGCTCGCGGCGGTGATTGCCATCGGCAACGCCATGGTCGCCGTGTCTCCCAACTTCGAGTGCATGCTTGTGGCCCGTTTCATCTCGGGCCTTCCTCACGGGGCCTTCTTCGGCGCGGGCGCCATTGTGTGCTCGCGGCTCGCCGACCCCGGCAAGGGAGCCTCGGCTGTCGCTGTCCTCGTCGGGGGCATGACAGTCGCCAACCTTGTCGGCGTCCCGGTCTTCACCTTCATCTGCAACACCATCTCGTGGCGCATTCCCTTCGGACTTGTCGCGATGATAGGTGTCGCCACGGTGATTGCCATACGCTTATGGGTTCCCGCGCTGCCGTCACTGCCCGACACCGGACTCAAGGGCCAGTTCCGTTTCCTCTCGCATCCCCAGCCCTGGCTGATTTATGCCGGAGTGTTCTTCGGACAGGCTAGTGTCTACTGCTGGCTCAGTTACATCTCGCCCATCATGACCGAGGTGGCAGGCTTCCCCGAGAACTCGATGACATGGATTATGGTGCTTGTCGGCTTCGGCATGGTTGCCGGCAACTATATCGCCGGACGCTTTTCCGACCGTCACTCGCCCTCGCTTGTGACAGCAATCATAGCCGCTCTCATCATCGTGCTGATGCCCCTGGCCTATTTCTTTGCGGCCTCGCGTCCTGCCGAACTGCTGTTCGCCTTCCTTGCTCCGGCGCTGCTGTTCGGTCTCGGTGGTCCGCTGCAGTATCTCATCGTGCGTTATGCGCGAGGCGGCGAGATGCTTGGCGGCGCCGGCATACAGATATCCTTCAACGTGTCGAATGCCCTGGCAGCCGCGATGGGCGGCGCCGTCATAAACATGGGCTACGGCCTCGCCTCACCCGCCCTTGCCGGCGTACCCTGCGCAATCATCGGTGCCCTCGCCCTCTTCCGCCTCCACGCCATCGAGCGACGCACCCCCTCCGCCTGACCGTCCACTCCTTCCCAAATTTCCAGCCTCTCTCTTCCAACCGGTTTTCTCCAACCACTCTCAAGACCATATGTTGAACTTTGAGGAGGGTATGGGCGAATTGACCGAGCCCTATCGAGATTCAGGCAAAGGGATTTCCAAAACGGGAAGTCCTTTTGAGGGAGTGCTTTACCCGATGATTTCAAACTGTGGCTAAGCCGCCATCCCGGACTTACCATAGAAGAGGCCCTTCACCGCTATCGCGAAGGACAAAAAGCCAAACGCCGCCGACAAGGTCCCAAACTACATTAAACCCAACGCCACCGAGAATCCTCATTTCTCGGTGGCGCTCTTTTATTTTGATAGCCTGTCGCAATTTTTATCCACGGATTGGAACCTTTATCATTCTTTGTCTGGAGCAGGAGCGGCAAAAGCCTCTTCTACAATGCCGACGATGGATGCCACAGGATGAATTGAGAATCGTATTGTATTCTCATCAGTATGAAAAGTCGTTGAAATCAGAACCTGACGGTTGTTTTCCTTAGGAAAATCACAATTAATATATTCTCCTTTATATCTCTCCAGCCTATATTCAAAGAAGTCCTTTTTCAATAATTCATCTGAATCATATGAATTATTGGCTTTAGCTTCCTCTCGGAGATCTTCGAATTGCTGGGACGTCAGAATCGTATTTATGATTTTCTCTAAATCATCATCTATCATACAGATTTTCCAACCTCTGCGTAATTTATATTGCGGCTGATTTCCAATGGCATCACGATGCAATACAAAAAGAGCAGGAAGTTGCTTGATCTTGGATAGTGTGAATCCTTTGGGCACAAAAATCAAATCCTTATCGTGGATACCACAGAATTGCATTGAGTTGCCATCGACCACGAATTTATAAAAATCCTCCGGATTAAGAATTTTGCCTGTCTTAGAACGAAATTCATTATAATCCACTGATGGAGCAGCCAATACCATAGGAGCGGAAGGATGATGGGATGAACCTGCGCATACAGTATTATAGGTCTCCGTCAACATCGCATCACGCTTTTTGCGCCTGTTGTTCGACGCACATACCACGGTGATTATAAACATGGCGAGAAAGATTATTATAAGGACACATCCTATAATAATCATTACTTCTGAAAACTGTGTGGACGAAGATTCCATCATATATGAGAGCTGTATGTCAGACCTTTGCTTTTGAAGAAACAAAGATTCAGATTATTAGACATAAACGCCATAACTGCTTTTGAAGCAATCATGGAGCAGATCATCGCACCTAAGGCGAGGATTTGATTATACTGTATAAACAACCATCCGAAGAAAGTGGCTGATATTAAGGTAAGGAAAACTGCCGATATAAAAATGAGGACATTAGAACCGAATTGCTTGTCGGCTTGATGAACACTCAAATCCATATAGTAGATAATCGTCTCCAAAAGGAATATGAAGTAAACAGTCCATCCTCCTATTACAAGCTGTGTTTGCCATGCACTTATTTTGGGCATAAAGCCAAAGATACCCATTGACAAGCCAATTGCCCATACCAATGTATTGAGAATGGGAATCAGGATATGATGAATTTTAGAGTCGTCAAGTGCCATAGCCATTTATAAGAATGGAGTTTTTAGTTTGCAAAGATACTGGTTCTCGGCGAGATGACAAAAGAAATGTTGAAAAAAGTGCTGATGTAGAGGGTGAAAGAGGTGTAACTCCGATGCAATCGTGCTCATTATTCAAGTGTGCAACAACGATATTCACTTACGTCACACGGCCAAATCGCATGCTTTTGCAATCATTTGGCACCGTCATGGATGATAGAAGTCGGATTAGTTTGGTTCGGGCTTTAGATATGCCCGACTAAACCTAAACCAATATAGAGGGCTGGGCAAAAGAAAAGCTGTTACGATTTGTTTCGTAACTGCTTGATTTATTAGGGTGGTCCCGCTTGGACTTGAAACAGCGAGCCCCGCCGGTGAGGCGGGGCTCGCGCTATCTTATATTATAAGGTGTGGGATCAGGCGTTCTCGTTGGCCTGCTCGAGGGGTTTGATCAGAGGATCGGCGCCCCACTGCTGCTGGCTCAGACGGAGGTAGTTGTTGTAGCGCCACTGTGCGTTGGCCTTTGCGGCGGCGAACATTTCCTCGGCTTCCTGGGGGAAGGACTTGAGCATGGAGGCGTAGCGTACCTCGCCTTTGAGGAAGTCCTCGAACTTGTCCCAGTCGGGAGTCTTCGAGTCTAGCGAGAAGGGGTTCTTGCCTTCTTCCTCGAGAGCGGGGTTGTAGCGCCAGAGGTGCCAGTAGCCGCATGCGACTGCCTTGGCTTCCTCGGCCTGGCTCTTGCCCATGCCTGACTTGAGGCCGTGGTTGATACAGGGTGCGTAGGCGATTATCAGCGAGGGACCGTCGTAAGCCTCAGCCTCGCGGAGGGCCTTGAGGGTCTGTGCGTTGTCGGCGCCCATGGCGATCTGTGCGCAGTAGACGTAGCCGTAGGTAGAGGCGATGAGGCCGAGGTCTTTCTTACGGATGCGCTTGCCTGCGGCGGCGAACTTGGCGATGGCGCCGATGGGGGTAGCCTTCGAGGCCTGGCCGCCGGTGTTCGAGTAAACCTCGGTGTCGACGACAAGGACGTTGACGTTCTTGCCCGAAGCGAGCACGTGGTCGAGACCGCCGAAGCCTATGTCGTAGGCGGCGCCGTCACCGGCGATGATCCACTGCGAGCGGGCGGCGATGAAGCCCTTGAGTTCGAGCAGGGCCTTGCAGTTGTCGCAGCCGCATGCCTGGCAGAGGGGAACGAGTTTGTCGGCGACCTCGCGTGTTACGGCGGGGTTCATCTTGTTGTCGAGCCACTGCTGGGCGAGGGCCTTGATTTCGTCGGAGCACTGTGCGCAGCCGAGCATGCTGGTCATGACGGCGGCGACGCGGTCGCGAATCTTGTCGGTGGCGATCTTCATGCCGAGGCCGAATTCGGCGAAGTCCTCGAACAGTGAGTTGGCCCATGCGGGACCGTTGCCCTTGGCGTTGGTGGTGTAGGGAGTCGAGGGAACCGAACCCGAGTAGATCGACGAGCAGCCTGTTGCGTTCGCAACCATTTCGTGGTCGCCGAAGAGTTGCGAGATGAGTTTGACGTATGGAGTCTCGCCGCAGCCGGAGCAAGCGCCGGAGAACTCGAAGAGGGGAGTCGCGAACTGGCTGTTCTTGGGCATGGCCTTGATGTCGACGAGGTCCTGCTTCGAGGTGACATTCTTGACGCAGTAGTCCCATTCCTTCTGGACGGGGAGCTGGCTTTCGAGGGGCTTCATGGCGAGAGCCTTCACGCCCTTCTTGCCGGGGCAGACGTCAACGCAGTTGCCGCAGCCGAGGCAGTCGAGTACGTCGACGGCCTGGAGGAAGCGCATGCCGGTGAATGTCTTGCCGATGGCGGGGATTGTGGCGTCTTCCGCGAAGGGAGCGGCCTGCATTTCCTTTGCGTCGAGGACGAAGGGACGGATGGCGGCGTGGGGGCAGACGAAGGCGCACTTGTTGCACTGGATACAGTTGGCTTCATCCCATTCGGGAACGAAGGCAGCCACGCCGCGTTTCTCGTATGCCGCTGTACCCTGTTCCCAGGTGCCGTCGGGGTTGGCTGTGAAGGCGCTGACCTTCAGCAGGTCGCCGTTCTGGGCGTTGATGGGACGGACAACGTCGTTGATGAATGCGGGATCGTTGTTGTCGGCGCACTCGTCGTCGGGGAGGCTGGCCCATGCGGGGTCGATCTCGAGTTTGTGGTACTCGTTGCCGCGGTCGACTGCTGCATAGTTCTTGTCGACTACGTCCTGACCCTTCTTGCCGTAGGACTTGACGATGAATTTCTTCATCTGCTCTACGGCCAGGTCGACGGGGATGACCTCGGTGATGCGGAAGAATGCCGACTGGAGGATGGTGTTGGTGCGGTTGCCAAGGCCGATCTCGACAGCGATGCGGGTTGCGTCGATGTAGTAGACGGTGATGTTGTGCTGGGCGAAGTAGCGCTTGACGTTGTTGGGGAGGTTCTTGGCGAGCTCGTCGCCGCTCCATATGGTGTTGAGCAGGAATGTGCCGCCGTCACGCAGACCGCGTGTCACGTCGTACATGTGGAGGTAGGCCTGTACGTGGCATGCCACGAAGTTGGGGGTGTTCACCAGATAGGTCGAGCGGATGGGCTTGTCGCCGAAGCGCAGGTGCGAGCAGGTGAAGCCGCCTGATTTCTTCGAGTCGTATGCGAAGTATGCCTGGCAGTATTTGTTGGTGTTGTCGCCGATGATCTTTACCGAGTTCTTGTTGGCGCCAACAGTGCCGTCGGCGCCGAGGCCGTAGAACTTGGCCTCGAAGGTCGAGGGATCGCCGAGGGCTACCTCAGCCTTCTCGGGCAGCGAGGTGAATGTGACGTCGTCGACGATGCCGACGGTGAAGCGGTCCTTGGGCTGGGGCAGGGCGAGGTTCTCGAATACTGCGAGCACCATTGCGGGAGTGGTGTCCTTCGAGGCCAGGCCGTAGCGTCCGCTGACAATCTCGGGAGCGTCGGCGACGCCGTAGAAGCATTCCTTGACGTCGAGGGCGAGGGGCTCGCCGTTGGCGCCGGGCTCCTTGGTGCGGTCGAGCACTGCGATGCGCTTTGCGGTCTTGGGGACTGCGGCGAGGAAGTGCTTGGCCGAGAAGGGACGGTAGAGGTGAACTGCAACCATACCTACTTTCTCGCCCTTGGCTACGAGCGAGTCGATGGCTTCCTGGGCGGCCTGGGTTACGGAACCCATGGCGATGATGACGCGCTCGGCGTCGGGTGCGCCGTAGTAGTTGAAGAGGTGGTATTCGCGGCCTGTGATCTTCGAGATCTCGGCCATGTAGTTCTCGACGATTTCGGGAACGGCCTCATAGTGCTTGTTGCATGCCTCGCGGTGCTGGAAGAAAACGTCGCCGTTCTCGGCCATGCCGCGTGCAACGGGAGCGTCGGGGGTGAGGGCGCGCTTGCGGAAGTCGGCGAGGGCCTTGCGGTCGAGCAGCGGCTCGAGGTCCTCGGCGTCGATCTGCTCGATTTTCTGTATCTCGTGCGAGGTGCGGAAGCCGTCGAAGAAGTTGACGAAGGGAACCGACGACTTGATGGTGGCGAGGTGTGCAACACCGGCCAGGTCCATGACCTCCTGTACCGAACCTTCGGCGAGCATGGCGAAGCCGGTCTGGCGGCAGGCCATCACGTCCTGGTGGTCACCGAAGATCGACAGAGCGTGGCTGGCGAGTGTACGGGCCGAAACATGGAAGACTGTGGGAAGAAGTTCGCCTGCGATCTTGTACATGTTGGGAATCATAAGCAGAAGGCCCTGCGATGCGGTGTAGGTGGTGGTCAGGGCGCCTGCCTGGAGCGAGCCGTGCACGGCACCTGCGGCACCGCCTTCCGACTGCATCTCCTGGACGAGGACTGTTTCGCCGAAAATGTTCTTGCGGCCGGCTGCTGCCCATTCGTCGACATACTCCGCCATAGTCGACGACGGGGTGATAGGATAGATGGCGGCAACCTCCGAGAACATGTAACTGACATGGGCGGCGGCCTGGTTGCCGTCGCAAGTCAAGAATTTTTTCTCTTTACTCATAATAGAACGTTTGAGTTAGTGTTAACCTGTTTATAATAGTTATTATGCTTTGCAAAAAGGTGAGTGAAAACTCGGTGCAAAATTACGAAAAAAATCGCAACTCTCGTTCTTGCGCGGCATTATTTCGTGCCAATAATGCGATTTATATTGCTCGCGCGCGTATTTATCGCTCCCGAAACTTGTTAATCCCGCAGGAAAAGGTTAATTTTGCGACTGGTAAAAACCTGTAAAACCTTAAAAAAGAATCCTGCGTTTATGGCACATGAACTCAATGTCGGCCATGTCCTTGACACCGGCAAGAACAAATATACCGTCCGCTCGGTGCTCGGCTCGGGCGGCTTCGGCATCACATATTCTGCCACATTCTCGACCCAGATTGGCAATCTGCCCGTCCAGGTTGTGGTGGCAATCAAGGAACACTTTCTGAAAAGCGACTGCGACCGCGACGACTCGCAGGCCATCACCTACTCGCAGCCTGTTGCCGAGCGCGTGAACAGTTCGCTGCGCACCTTCGTCTCCGAGGCCAGGCGCCTGCAGAAGATCTCGGGCGGACACCCCAACATCGTGCATGTCAGCGAGGTGTTCTCGGCGAACAACACCGCCTACTACGTCATGGAGTATCTCGAGGGGCGTTCGCTCGGCGACTACGTGAAGGAACACGGTGCGCTCTCGTGAGACGAGACCCTCGGGCTGCTGCTCCCGGTGATTGACGCCGTGGCCTATCTGCACCGCAACCGCATAACCCACCTCGACATAAAGCCCGCGAACATCATGCTCGCTCAGGAGAACGGCACCTACCGCCCCGTTCTCATCGACTTCGGGCTGTCCAAGCACTACAACGAGGACGGCTCGGCAACATCGACCATCGGCACCCAGGGCTTCTCCGAGGGCTTCGCCCCTGTCGAGCAGTATGTCGGCATCCGTGAGTTCTCGCCGGCCAGCGACGTCTACTCTCTCGGCGCCACCATGCTCTACTGCCTGACCGGCAAGATTCCGCCAAAGGCGCTCGACCTCGACGAGCAGGCGCTCGACAGCCTTATCCCCGCGTCGGTTCCCGCCGCAGGCCGCAAGGTGCTCAAGGAGGCGCTCGCCATGCGCACGGTCGACCGCCTGCCCGATGCCGGCGCGTTGCTCAATGCCCTGAAGAAAAACGATGACACCGTAGTGATAGACAACGGCAACGGCGGAAACAACGGCAACGGCGGAAATACAGGCAATAATGGCAATAATGGAGGAAATAAAAATGGCGGCAATAACGGAGATGGCAGTGTAAGCGATAACGGCAGCAATGGTCATGAAGGTGACAGACCGGCCTCGAAGAACTGGCTGAAGATTCTGCTTATCGTTATCGGTGTGCTCGCCGTCGGCGCGTGCGTCTGGTTCTTCGTCTCGAACAAGAGCAGCAACAGTTACGAGGACGAGGATGAAGCGGAGGAATACACCGGCCCTTCGGCTACGGAACTGGACAGCCTGTGTTTTGATGCCGCGACAATGATAAATGTATGTTCCGCAGGCGAGACAGACAGGGCGATTCTAAAGGGCCTCGATGTCTTCAAGTCCACATGCGTCTATATGCTTGACGTTGAGGAAAGCAGTGAGTTGCGTACTGCTGCCGCCAAACTCGTCGGAGCCATCTCGACCTACCTTTATGGCGAATTTGTCTCGGAATCGACAAGGGAGGTATGCACCAGTATCCTGAATGAAATCTCAGAACTTCCCGGTGGACGGAAGCTTCTGGACAAAATTGACGAGGAGGCCCGTGGCTACATCGGTGCCTCTGAGGTGGCGGTACCTGCCGAGGCGGTTGTTGTTGACAGCACGGTGGCGTACGACGATTACGCTGCCGTCGACAGCGTCGCCTACTATTGATGCCGCTCTCCGGCCATCCGGGCAGAAAATCCTTCGCACAGACCGAAAAAATTTGGTGGTGTAATGGATTTTACGTACCTTTGCGCAGTTTTTTCACCCTCGGGCTCTCGCGGGTCCGGTTTTCTCCTTTGTGTCTATGGGAAAATTCACAGCCTTCAATGTTCCCCTGAAGTCGCTTACCGAAGGTACCCACACTTTCAGGTATCACCTTGACAAGGAATTCTTTGTCAACATGGAGAGCACTGACATTCATGACGCTGATGTCAATGTCGTGCTGACGGTCAATGTGGTGCGCGACCTCTATGTTATGGACTTCAAGTTCAGCGGAACGGTGACCGTCCTGTGCGACCGTTGCCTCGACGACCTGATTTTCCCCATCGAGACCTCCTACGACATCAACGTCAGGTATGGCGACGAATACAAGGACGAGTCAGACACCCTGCTCGAGATACCCCGGACCGACAACGACCTCAATGTCTCGTACATGATCTACGACTCGGTGTCGCTTGCTATACCAATCAAGCATGTACACCCCGCAGGCAAGTGCAACCGGCAGATGAGCGCGGTGCTCCACAAGCATTCCGCCACTCTGGCCGACCCTCTGGAACAGGAACTGCTCGACTCCGTCGACGAGATCGACTCCGACTCCGGCGCAGCCACCGATCCCCGCTGGGATGTCCTCAAGTCTCTGGCCGGTAAGGCAGGCGGGGACAGCGATTCCGCCGAGGACAACGAAAACGACTGACAGACCGATTATAAACAAAAATCAGATAATATAAAGAACAATGGCACATCCTAAACGCAAACAATCGAAAACCCGCACAGCAAAACGTCGTACACACGACAAGGCTGTAGCCCCCACTCTGGCCCTCTGCCCCAACTGCGGCGCTTGGCATGTTTACCACACCGTATGCGGCGAATGTGGCTACTACCGTGGCCATCAGGCTATCGTCAAAGACGAGCAGCTCTGATAACATCAGGATGTAACCCGGGGCTTCCGTGCCCCGGTTGCACCGCCAAACGTCGCCGGTCGTCCGACATCAGGCAAAGCCTGCCTCGGACGTGCGGTGACCCTTTGTAACTCATTGTCATCAACAAAACGTCCCCTATCACTTTAATAAATATGATCAACGCCCGAATCTCAGGAATCGCATCCTACGTTCCCGACGACATACTCGACAATGAAATGCTGTCGCACATGGTCGACACCAACGATGAATGGATCACCACGCGCGTCGGCATCAAACAGCGCCGCATCCTCAAGAAAGACAACACAGGCTCATCATATCTCGGAATCAAGGCCGTAAACCGGCTCCTCGAATCCACAGGCCTTGCCCTCGACGAACTCGACCTGATGATCTGCGCTACATCGAACCCTGACTACCGTTTCCCCTCGACAGCGTCGATCATACACCACGGCGTCGGATTCACTTCCGGCTATGCCTACGACATACAGGCCGCCTGCGCCGGTTTCATCGTCGCTCTTCAGGACGC
The DNA here is from genome assembly GCA_937989585.1 of uncultured Porphyromonadaceae bacterium. Lineage (GTDB taxonomy): Bacteria > Bacteroidota > Bacteroidia > Bacteroidales > Muribaculaceae > CAG-873. The sequence goes on from CALKRW010000006.1 coordinate 20,152, forward strand.
CGCATCATATGTCCGCGCCGGTGTCTACAAGAACGTCATCGTGGTATGCACCGAGAAGATGTCCTCGATGATCAACTACAAGGACCGCCAGACCTGTCCCCTGTTCGGCGACGGCGCCGCAGCAGTCCTCGTCCAGCCCACCGACGAAGAAGGTGTCGGTGTTCGCGATGCCGTGCTCCACGTCGACGGCTCGGGTCTCGACTATCTGGTAATGCGCGGTGGCGGCTCGGTTCATCCCTTCGATGAAAACACCATCGCCAACGGCTGGAACTACCTCTATCAGGACGGACGCCACGTCTACAAGCACGCCGTCACCGACATGCTCACGTCGTCGCTCGACGTCATGAAGCGCAACAAGCTCACCGGTGACGACATCAAGTATCTGGTTCCCCACCAGGCCAACCTCCGCATCATCGAGGCTGTCGCCGACAAGGCCGGCATACCGATGGACAAGGTGCTTGTCAACATACAGCACACCGGCAACACATCGGCCGCATCGATTCCCATCTGCCTTGACGAGAACAAGGACAAACTCCACAAAGGAGACAAGATTATCCTCACCGCCTTCGGCGCAGGATTCACATGGGGCGCCATGTATCTTGTCTGGGACATGTAATTTCTGAAAAATTCTCAAAAAAACCATAACTTTCACCCTCGGATAGCATCTTTTCAGGTGCTATCCGTGTTTTTAAAATATAGACCAGTCCATCAGAGGCCGGTATTAAATCTTTCCGATAATAAATTTAAAGACATAACAGCATGGAACAACACAAGGCAGGCTTTGTCAACATCGTTGGCAACCCGAACGTAGGCAAATCGACGCTCATGAACGACCTGGTCGGCGAGCGTGTGTCAATCATAACCTCCAAGGCCCAGACAACGCGCCACCGCATAATGGGCATAGTTAACACCTCGGAATATCAGATTGTATTCTCCGACACCCCTGGCGTGCTCGACCCGAAATACAAACTCCAGGAATCGATGCTCGCCTTCTCGCGCGAGGCGCTGACCGACGCAGACATCCTGCTCTACATCACCGATGTCGTCGAGGACCCCGAGAAGAACGCTGACTTCCTCGCCTCCGTGGCCAAGGAGACCATACCTGTGCTGCTGGTAATCAACAAGATCGACCTCGTCAAGAGCCAGCAGGAACTCGAGGCGCTTGTCGACCGCTGGAACAAGATTCTGCCCAACGCCGAAATCTTCCCCACCTCGGCCAAGGAACACTTCAACGTCGCCAACCTGCTGGCCCGCATAGTCGAACTCTTGCCCGAACACGCTCCCTACTTCGGCAAGGACGCCCTTACCGACAAGCCCGCCCGCTTCTTCGTCACTGAAATCATACGCGAGAAAATCCTCACCAACTACGAGAAGGAAATCCCGTACTCGGTCGAGGTCATCGTCGAGAAGTTCGAGGAAAAAGAGACGGCGATCCACATCATGGCCGTGATATATGTCGAGCGCGACTCCCAGAAGGGCATCATCATAGGCCACGGCGGCTCGATGCTGAAACGCGTGGGAACCGAGGCCCGCAAGGACATCGCCACATTCTTCGGCAAGAACGTATATCTCGAACTCTTCGTCAAGGTCGAGCCAAACTGGCGCAACCGCGAGAACAAACTCCGCCAGTTCGGCTACATCGAATAACGGGCGCCTTCAGTCCGGAAAAACTTCCGGACCGCATCGCCGCCTCTATGTCGCGGAAATATCGTATCTTTGCAGACGGATAGCGCGCAAGCCTCCTCCCTCTTACTAACCAACAAACACTAACTGACATAACCATGGGCCAACTCGTAGCCATAGTCGGACGTCCCAACGTCGGCAAATCAACCCTCTTCAACCGCCTCACCCAGACTCGGACCGCAATCGTCGACCCCACCGCCGGAACAACCCGCGACCGCCAGTACGGCAAGGTCTTCTGGAACGGCAGGGAATTCTCGATCGTCGACACCGGAGGCTGGGTAGTCGGCAGCGAGGACATCTTCGAGGGCGAGATCAACAAGCAGGTCCATCTCGCCATCGAGCAGGCCGACGTCATACTCTTTGTGGTCGACACCATGAACGGCGTCACCGACCTCGACGACCATGTGGCCGAGATACTGCGCAAGTCCAAGAAGCCCGTCCTTCTGGTCGCCAACAAGGTGGACAGCAACACGTGGATATATAACGTGGCGGAATTCTATTCCCTAGGGCTCGGCGACCCGTATCCCGTCTCCGGCATCAACGGTTCGGGTACAGGCGACCTTCTCGACGAGATAGTCAAGGACCTTCCCGTCGAGGATGACGACACGGAGCAACTCGACGACATTCCAAAGTTCGCAATCGTCGGCCGTCCCAATGCGGGCAAGTCATCGCTCATCAACGCCTTCATCGGCGAGGACCGCCACATCGTCACCGACATCGCGGGCACGACACGCGACTCCATCTACACGCGCTACAACAAGTTCGGCTTCGACTTCTACCTCGTCGACACAGCCGGCATCCGCAAGAAGAACAAGGTCAACGAGGACATCGAGTACTACTCGGTAATCCGCTCGATACGCGCCATCGAGGCCGCCGACGTCTGCATACTCATGATTGACGCCACACGCGGCATCGAGGCCCAGGACGTCAGCATCTTCTCGCTTATCCAGCGCAACAAGAAAGGGCTCGTCGTAGTTGTAAACAAATGGGACATCGCCGAGGACAAGAGCCAGCAGGCCATCAAGCATTTCGAGGATGCCATACGACGCCGCTTCGCTCCATTCGATGACTTTCCCATAATCTTCGGCTCGGCGCTGACAAAGCAGCGCATCTTCAAGGTCCTCGAGACCGCGAAGGACGTCTACGAGAACCGTCGCCGCGTCATTCCGACATCGCAACTCAACAACTACCTGCTCGAGGTCATCGGCGCCTATCCTCCACCCTCGAACAAGGGCAAGTACATCAAGATAAAATACGTAACCATGCTCAAGGGCGCGCAGATACCCACCTTCATCTTCTTCTGCAACCTGCCCCAGTGGGTCAAGGAACCCTACCGCCGCTACCTCGAGAACAAAATCCGTGAAAAGTGGAACTTCACCGGCACCCCCATCGCCATCTACATGCGCGAGAAATAACCCCACACCCTATAACAGCCCAATACAATAAAAGGAGATGCGTTTGCACCTCCTTTTTGTTTTATAAAGTATAAAGGCAATAACTGTATCTAAAATGCATTTATTCAAAATAATTTGTATATCTTTGCATGTATAGACCGCAAAACTCCAACATTGGAAGATGGCGGGACATAAGACATAGTGAATAGCGTTTATCCGCGCTGATTCTTGACTGCTTGAGATTCTCGCAAAATTTCTATCGATAGTCAGGGACAAAGCAACGGTAGATGTCCACTGATATGTAATTGTTTTGCATTCGACAAGTTATTCCGTGAGGAATAGAGTCGGTGTATTAATTACATATACAGGCGTAGGGCTTCTTCGTTGCCGTCCGACTATCGATGGGCAATGCGAGAAGCCTCAAGCAGTGGGACGGTAACAGATATAGATTCCTACGCCTTTTACACTCTTTTATTTTGCTGTTGCAAACTTAGAGTTTTTCTTTTATCTACATTTATCATTATCCAATAATCTTTTAATCTTACAACATGAAAAAAATCCTATCTTTTGTCACCGCTATCTTGCTCACTGGACAGAGTCTTTCTGCTCTTACAGTAACCCGTTTCGTGAGTCCTACAGGGACAGGGGACGGCATGACTGAACAAAATCCGACTTCCGATCTTGGCTCGGTGCTTGCTATCGGAGCGAAAGTTGATCTATTAGAATTAAAAGTGGCACCAGGCTTTTATTCCCTGAATTTACCAGATACTGGAGAGGGTGTTGCATTTAGTAATATAGTGCTTGACGGTACATGGCATAAAGAAGGCTCGTCCGACAAGGTGCGCATTAATTATCCAGGTATTGAGTTTATTAATAGCCAGATAACTAATGTGAGTTTTTCGGGAAGTGTTAGTGTAAAGGGGGGAGCCCTTGTAAATTGTGACGCCGACAGAATAATGACATTAGACCTCAATGGTGGAAACGGAATGTTAAAGAAATGCAATGCCAAAGGATTTCAAATTACTAACTGGGCTCACCGGTCCAACACAGAAGCCCAACTCATATCATGTAATACTACGGGAAATGGTGGTTATGGTCTGTCGGGTAAAAACATAGGAACGTTAGCAGTGATAGATTGCAACTTTAATAACAATGCAGAAGGAGGTGTGAATATTGACGGATGTAAAAGAGCAAGATTTGAAAATTGTCAGTTTAACTACAATTCCGGCGATGGGGCATTGCGGTTTGTAGAATTTGATAATTCAGGCATTGTATATTTTGATAAATGTACATTTCTTTACAATAAAGTTACTTCAAATCATTGCTACAACATATATGTTTATAGCAATGCTTCTTTCCGGGATTGTCTTTTCGTTGGAAATACAGAGAAAGATTACGACCGTAAGGGAATAGTCCATCTCGTCAGGCCTGATTTTAATGTGGTTAATTGTACATTTATTGACAATAAAGGAGCGCTTGAACTTGAAAGTTTTTATCCATCAAGATATCAGATTTCCAACTGTGCCTTCTGGAACAATGGACCAACTAATGTTTATACAGATGCCAGGGAAGATGTACCTTTGGAAAGATGTGCCATGGACCATGGTACAGGAGTGTCTGAACTTGATGCACAGAAAGGCATAATCAGGTTAACTGCAGAAAACAAGGGCTTTGAATTTACCGGAACAGAAGTTGTACTTCAACCAAATTCAATTCTTGTCAACAATGGAGAAAATCGAAGTGTATTAGATAAGGATATTTTTTATCACCCTCGTAATGCTTTTGGAGGGACTGACATTGGATGTGTAGAATATGTGACCGGCGAAGGCTTATGGAAACCAGACTCAATGACAGTAAGTACCTATGATTGCAATTATTATCTTGCAAAGGCAACCGTAGGGTCTAATGACTACTATTGTCTCTTCCCGGAATACCGCAAAGAAAGTGGTGATTACAATATCCAGAGTTATTTCACAGACTTTATTTATCTCGATTAGATGCCGGTCAAGCCCAAGACTCACTTTAAAAACATTATGATTGAGAGGCATACAGGCACCAACGGAGGTTATTTGGTTGATGTCCTTGCGTACCTTCCCGAGCGTGGAGACGGCCCCTGGGTTACTTTGACGGCCGAAGGTTACAGTTCGATTAAGGAACGACCTGTTGTAAAAGTTGTAGATGGGGATATTAAGTTCATAAAGCAACAGAAAGTAACGCCTAAGAAGAGTACGAAGAAAGTTGGCAAAACTGGATCTAAACCCTTGCCATCTCGTCGCAAACGTTCAGCCGGCAGATAATATTCAATCCAAAACAGATAGCATTTGAACTTTAAGGAGGATGTATCACATATAACGATGTGATACATCCTCCTTTTTCGATAGTTATGTGGGGAAGGAATTAGTCCTTGAACAGTTCGGAATGGGAACCGAGTCTGAACAGCGCAAGCGTATCGTTTTGTTCGTCATACCATATAAGCAAAAAGTCTCCCTCGATATGGCATTCCAAACACCCTGAATAATCTCCTTTCAGAGTATGCAGACGATATTTTTCGGGTAATGGCATATCATTCCGTAACATATTCAGGACTTGCTGTAGTTCCTTAAGTTTTTTAGGTTGGTTGAGGAATCTCTTTAAGTCCTTCTTGAATTGTCGCGTATAGCGAAGTTCTTTCATAAGTCCATGGATTTGAGCATCGCTTCGACGCTCGAGGTGTCAATCGGACCTTCGAGGTTGCCGGACTTGGCTTCGTTCATGGCTACGATTGTTTCTTCATTTGGTTCATGATATACTGCGTCGAGTAACAGGCCTTCAACATAATTGTTAAGGCTGCGACGGTCTTTCTGCGCAAGTTCCTTCAGTTTGTCCAAAAGATAGACAGGTAGACGGAACACGTGGGCTTTTTTTTCGAGTGCTATGTCCATGATGATATCATTTTGATTGCAAAGATAAGTCATTTTATAATCACGAACAAATCTTATTCGTAAAATGTTTTTCGAAATTTTATTTTTAGAACAAACAGATAAAAAGAAATCCCTCGAGTTGAAGCACTTCGAGGGATTTATATTGCGGTATGGATGGCTTATTTGTTGAGGAGGAAGGCGCGGGCGGTGGCGATGTCGCCCGCGTGATCGACGTCGACGATCTTGTCGAAGGCGTCGGCGCGGAGGCGCAGGCCGGCTTCGATGAGTGCGCGCTGGTAGTTGCGCATGCGGCTGACGCCGCGCGACATGCAGTCCTCGAGAACGGTGACGGCACGGCCTGTCAGTCCGTAGACGCCGCCCGAGATGTATTTCACTCCGGGGAAGGGAGCGTCGCGGAACGCTGTAATCCAGCCATCGGCGTCGACATCGATGTAGAGGGGCTTCTCGTCATCGATGAACGAGGTCACGGCCATGTGTCCGTCGGCCTGATCGTCATCGGCGAAGGCGCGTGCGTAGCGGCGGAACTCGTCTTCGCGGAAGATGGTGTCGACGGTGGTGAGGATGAATTTGTCATCGGGATTCTCGAATATGCGCGAGACCTCGTAGAACGAGTGCATCGACGAGGGTGTAGACTTGACAACGAGATGCAGGGGTACGGGCAGTTCGAGGGACTCGAGATACTCGCGGACGGCTGTCATCTGCTCGTTGACGATGATTGAGATGCGCTCGGCGTCGCAGGAGAGGAATATGTCGATGAGGCGGCGAATCATGGGACGTCCGTCAAGGTCGACCAGGGGCTTGGGAAGGGCCACGCCTTCCTGCACGAGACGCGAGCCTTCGCCGGCGGCTATTATTGCGTAGTTCATTGTTTATTGAGTTTGAAGGGGTGATGAACACAGAACGGCAGGTCCGTCGGGACTTGCCGTCTGTGTGTGAGGTTTAAAGGTCTTCCTCGATGGAGAACTCGTCGTCGATGTCGGAACTGAGGTTGAGTTTGCCGTCGGAGGTGACAATGTCTGCGTCGGGGTCGGCGAAGGTCTCGGCCTTTTCGTCGCTTTCGGCCTGGGACTTCTTGGGCGAGGGATGCATGCCGTTGGAGTTCTCGCGGAGCGCAGCGGCGATTTTCTCGGCGATCTCGTCGGCCAGTTCCGGGTTGTCGCTGAGCATTCGTTTTGCGGCGACTGCGCCCTGGGCGAGTTTGTTGCCGTCGTAGGAGAACCACGAGCCGGACTTCTTGATGATGTCGTACTCGACGCCGAGATCAAGGATTTCACCGGCGCGGGATATGCCCTGTCCGAACATGATGTCGAACTCGCACTTGCGGAAGGGGGGTGCGACCTTGTTCTTCACGACCTTGACCACGGCGCGGCGGCCAAGGATGTCGTCGCCGTCCTTGATGGTCGAGCGCGAGCGGATGTCGAGGCGCACCGAGGCGTAGAACTTCAGGGCGTTGCCGCCGGTGGTTGTCTCCGAGGGACCGAACATGACGCCGATTTTCTCGCGCAGCTGGTTGATGAATATGCAGGTGGTGTTGGTCTTCGCGATGATGGAGGTTAGTTTGCGCATGGCCTGAGACATCAGGCGGGCCTGCAGGCCGACGTTGCGGTCGCCCATCTCGCCCTCGATCTCGCCCTTGGGAGTCAGCGCGGCCACCGAGTCGACAACCAGCACGTCGATTGCCGACGAGCGTATGAGTTGTTCGGCGATTTCCAGGGCCTGCTCGCCGTTGTCGGGCTGGGAGATGAGGAGTTCGTTTATGTCTACGCCGAGCGACTGGGCGTAGAAGCGGTCGAAGGCGTGTTCGGCGTCGATGATGGCGCAGACGCCGCCCTGTTTCTGGGCCTCGGCGATGGCGTGGATGGCGAGTGTGGTCTTGCCGGACGATTCGGGACCGTAGATCTCGACGATGCGTCCGCGGGGATAACCGCCTACGCCGAGCGCATAGTCAAGGCCGATCGAGCCGGAGGGAATGACCTCGACATCCTCGACGCAGTCATCGCCAAGACGCATCACGGCGCCGCGGCCATAGTCTTTTTCGATTTTGCCGAGTGCGGCGTTCAAGGCTTCGAGCCTGACCTTCTTGGGGTCGGCTGCGGGAGCCGCCTTCTTGGCGGCGGTCTTTTTGGGTTTTTCCATATTGTATGATTTTTTTATTTGTTTCTTGTTTTGTGGAGTTTTGCTTATGTATTGCAAAGATACGAAATTTCACGGGAAATTCGGTTGCACACCTGTGTTAAACTTTATATAAAGAAATTTTATATTTTCGGGGTAGTTCTTTGCAAATTAAAGATTTAAGTGTTTTATGCGAGAAAACCTGAAAAATTTTTTTCAAATCTGTCGAACAAACAATCCTGCTTCGGCGCTAAATACAGAAAAGCGAAACAAAACGCTTTTTCCCATTGCAAGAAATGTGATAATGATTGGTTTATTATTAATTATGGAGACTCCGGGAGGCGTCTCCATAATTAATTTTAAACGCCTTGTATTTTTTAAGCGATCCCGCGGATTGTTGTCGCGGGGATTGGCTTATCAACGGACAAGCGCGGCAAGCGAGTCGATCTGTGACGGGTCGGTGGCGGCGTCTTCCGCGGCTGTCCAGCCGCGTCCTTTTATCCATGCGGTGTGACAGCCGATGGAACGTGCCGGGAGTATGTCCTTGCGAAGCGAGTCGCCGACTACGAGGACTTCTTCGGGCTTCATGCCCAGGGCAACCACTCCGAGCATGAATATGCGGGCGTCGGGCTTGCGTACGCCCACGACGGCGCTCTCTATCACGCCCTGGAAGTATCCGCGCAGGCCGAAGTCGCGGAGCACCTCGTCGACATTGCCGTAGAAGTTTGACACGAGGACAAGGGGATATTCCGAGGCGAGTTTCGCAATGACGGGAATGGCCTCGGCGATGCACTCTCTGGCGTAGCCGTAGCAGTACTCGGCAACCTCCAGGGCCTTGGTCTCGATGTCGTCGGGCGAGATTCCGTCGAGATCACACAGTCTCTTGAGTTCGATGCGCATTTTCTTCTGCAGCAGTGTCAGGAAGTTGTCGCCCGGAAGTATGTGCCTGTGTCGGGCGAGCTCGCGCTCGGCCTCGACATAGCAGTCGCGGAATGTCTCCTCCGGTACTTCGATTCCGGCCGCGTCCCAGCCTTTGCGTATTATGTGCGCCCAGTGGTCGCCGCGTGTGTCGATGGTGCCTCCGTAGTCGAATATTATGCCGCGTACCCCGGAGGGTATCGCCTTGAAGTCTTGCTTTTCGTTGTCTGTCATTTTGCTATGTGTTCAGTATTTGCCTTCCTTTACTTCTGTCGCGAACTTGCGGCATATGCGTTCGTGGCGCACTACCATGTAGACCAGCAGCAGGTTGAGGATGACGAGTTCGAATGCGAAGTACAGCCACGGCATGCATGCGAATATAGCCGTGAACAGGGCGATGGTGCGCCAGTTGAACGAAAGGATGTTGGTGTACTTCATCAGCGGCAGCGAGGCGCGGCGGAAATCGCGGCGGAACGTGTGGGGAATCCTGCCGTCGGGCCAGCGTTCGGCAATCGCGCGGCGCAGGCGCTGCATCGAGGGTGTCATCGCCTCCTGGCTGACGGTATAGTTCGTATAGAAGGTCAGAACGAGTTTCTGCCAGAAGTTCCTGCTCCACGACAGCGCGGCGAGTTTTTTCTTCAGGCCTTCGGCGTTCTCGAGTTCCGAACCCTCCTCTCCTTTCAGGAAATACAGATGGAACTGGCGGTAGTAGTCGGCCATTGCGGCCTGCTTGGCGTGGCACAGGCCGGTGACCACGGCGATGACCCATATGAGCCACGGGTGGGCCATGAAGAAGTCCGAGGTATAGTTCTCGCGCAGGCAGATGGCTATGTATATCGAGGCGAACCACAGGTCGCCGGCCATGCCGTCGAGTATGCGGCCTATGCGCGAGTACTGTTTGGTCATGCGCGCCAGCTGGCCGTCGGCGCTGTCGAACGAGTTGGCCCATACCAGCAGAGCCATGCCCGCCACGTTTATCCACATGTTGTCGAAATAGAAGCACACGCCGGCGGCGATGCCCAGGAATATCGATGCTATGGTGATAGCGTTCGGCTTCACGCCGAGGCGGGCCGCGAGACATGCCCATGCGTAGCCGATGGGCCGGTAGAACGCCAGGTCGATGTGCTCCTCGGTGTCACTGCTCTTCAGCGTGTCGCGGTATGAGGTCTTTGTTTGGGTTTCAGTCATTGTCTTTGCTTGTTCTTGGTGGGTGTCGGGCAGCGGGCCTTGGTGTTCGGCCCGTCGCTTTGCTCTCAGCGGTTCTTGACTGCGGCGATGATGGCCTTGGCGATGTGGGGGCCGGCCTCGTCGCGGCAGGGCGCGAACGATGGCCAGTCGTTGAAGTCGATGATGCGTATGTCCCCCTCGGGCGAGACTATGCAGTCGCCGCCGTAGATCAGCACATCAAGTTCCTCGGCTGCATGCTGGCATATGGAGCGCAGATAGTCGCGGTCGAAAGGTAGTCCCTTGGCGGCGCCGTTTATGGCCTCGTAGCCGTATTTGCTGTGTCCGGCCTCGAATGGATAGAACCAGTAGAAGAAGTCCGATCCGCGTATGCCGTAGAACTTTATGAGGTCGCCTTCGAGGTGGCGGTTGATTACCGCGCGCTTGATGCCGCGCAGGAAGTATTCCTGAAGCACCTCCTGCGCCTCCTGCGGGTGACGCACGAACGACACGTCCTCCTTGTGCATGGCGTGGAAGTCGCCGCGCTTTATCCAGCAGTGCTCGTAGCCTCCCTTGACCAGGGCGTCGACCACGCCTTCGTCGGTGTTGACGATGAGGCTCTCGGGGTAGGGGATGTTCGAGCCGACGAGTATGCGTGTCATACGCTCGCGGGTGCAGTTCTCGATGCCGTAGCCCGAGTTGATCACAAGGCAGCCGTCATCCTCCAGTTGCTGGAGACGCTTGATCGAGCGTTGCTCGCGGCACATGTTGACGATGATGCGTTCGTTCACCGCGCCGTTGGCGAGTTGTTCCTCGGAGTAGATGTTTACCTCGCAGCCGCGCTTGCGCAACTGGTCGGCGGTGATGTTGAAGATGGCGGCGTCGTTGCCGATATGGTTTGGGGAATAGGCGCCGGCGCGCATTACGCCGGCTATTTTGATTTCGGCCATAATGGGAAATGATTGATTTTTATTCTTGTTGCGCCTGAAAGGCGGGTAACTATTCCGCAAAGTTACGAAAAAAATAAAACCACCGGTAGGTCAGCCGGTGGTTTTTAATACTTGAATGTGCTAAATTTAAGGTTCGAAGGTTACCTGATACTTTTAAGATTTTTGTAAAGTATAATTCTATTAAAACATAGTTACTATTAACTGGCACAAAGGTAGTGTCTTTTCTGCGGAATTATGTCATCACCGCAGTTAATAAACCTAAAAATTTGTATCTGAATATTAATTTAGGTATACGGCCGGTTTTTCCGGCCTGTCATCATGTCTATAATCCCCGGATAACGTCAAGTGTCCTCAGGGGAGTCAGTGTCATGTCGTGGGCTGCGTAATAGTCGGTCAGCGCGTCGAGTATCGCCGCGCGCGTCGTGTGGTTCAGTCCGATCAGGCGCAGGCGGCTCCATTCGCTGTCTATGATTATGCGTGCAAGCCGTGCCTCTCTTCCTGTCAGATAGCGACCTTTGGTCGGTGCCTCGGGGACGAAGCACCCCGTCGCGAAGTCGAACACGCGTCCGTCTTCGTAGCCGCTGCTGTCTGCTCCGAAGCCGAGAAAGGAGGTAAGGCGCGCGAGAAGATACAGATGGAAGTTGGCGGCGTCGCGTGTCCCGGATCTGTCGAACTCCACGAGCGACTGCGTGATGAATCTCCAGATGTTCGGGTCGGCGCCACCCTGGAGTGCCTTGGCCAGGACCTCGGCGAGGAAGAACGCGATGGTGGCCTTCATGCCGTTGGTGTGGATGCTGCCGAAGGCGACGAGCGGCCTTAGGTCGCGGGCATGGTGGACATCGCGTCCCGGCCGCATGTCGGCGACGCACTCGAACAGCGCGAGCGGCTGGGTCAAGGCCCGACGACGGCGGCTCTCGCCGCCGGATGACGAAGGCATCAGCAGCGAAACCATGCCGTGCTCACCGCTCCATGCGGTGAGTATCGAGTTGCGGTCGTTGTATTTCACTGTGCGCAGTGCTATGGCCTGTATTGTTGTCTGCATGATTCTGAACCACGGTATTTTAATATTACTCCCTCCAGTTCGAGCAGGGCGCGCTTCGTGTCGAGGCCGCCGCCGTAGCCGGTCAGCGAGCCGCCGCTACCTATCACGCGGTGGCATGGCGCGAAAATCGAGAGGGAGTTCGCTCCGTTGGCGTTTGCCACGGCGCGTACCGCCGAAGGCATGCCGATCCGCCGTGCCATCTCGCCGTACGAGATGGTTTGGCCATAGGCGATCTTCAGCAGTTCCGCCCAAACCTTTTTCTGGAATTCCGTGCCGGCAAACAGCAGCGGCACACTGAATTCCTTGCGCTTGCCGGCAAAATACTCATCCAGTTGACTCACCGCAAGTTCGGTCACATCCGTCGTGCCTTCCTCAAATTCTGCCTTAAGTGTCCTTCTCAGCCGTTCATCCACATGGCCGCGATGTTTCTCAGTCAGCCAGTCGCACATGCACAGCCGGTCGCCGAAAGCCCCCAGCAGTATTGTCCCGCAAGGAGCCTCGTAACGCTTTGTCCGGATAACACCTTCCCTATTCATACCTGCAAATATACTCACTTTTCCCAAAATAGCCATCCCCCATCCCACCGTTACCCGCTTTTGGTGACCTTTCAGTCGGCGTAGACGGGTGGGATGCCGCTGTTGTCGGCGTGCATGTTGGCTTCCCAGAAGCGGATGGCGTCGCTCACCCAGCCTTCGGCGACGGTGCCTGTGCCGATTCCGAAGCCATGGCCTAATCCTTTATACACATGGAACTCGGTCGGAATACCCATTGCCGAAAGTCGCTGAAGACGGTTCTGCATGGTCTGCCATGAGGCGATGCCGTCGTTCGAGCCGACACAGTTGTATGTCGGAGGATCGAACTCCGATACGAACGAATAGCCTGTGTACTCTATCGCGCGCGCAAGATCATTATATGGATCGTCCGGACGGCAAATCAGCGCGAAAGCCGTATATCCTGCCCTGCACAGTTCCAGCGAATGTGGAAAACTGTCGTGCATGGCGCCCACGTATGCCAATCCGCCGCCAGTGTTATGATCATTGCGATATAGGTTTTTATTGTCATTGTTTTTCTTTTTGCGGTTTTGAAAATCACGATGCGAAATTACTAAGGCTGCCCCGATTAGGGTTTACGCAAATATCGGATAGTTTTTCAAAAAAATCGCAAAAAATTTGGCTATGTGAAAAATAAGGCCTAACTTTGCACTCGCTTGTGAGGACTGCATTTATCCTTTTGCATGTTAACGTGCAGTCGCATAGCATAGAGGCGGCCCATTCGTCTATCGGTTAGGACGCAAGATTTTCATTCTTGAAAGAGCAGTTCGATTCTGCTATGGGCTACACAAAAAAGCCGTTCGATTTCGAACGGCTTTTTTGTATCCTGACTTGCCGGGCGTCCCGGCGACACGGGACCGTCGGCTCACTGACCGACGGCCTCGAGGATGCGTGCCGGTATCTGTATGTTGTTGTTCACGGGGCTGAATGCCTCCGCTCCGGCACCGATGGCGAACACCGGAACGGGATTGCCCGTGTGGCTGCCTGTCGTGAAGCCGAAGCCTACGGCGTCGTTGACAAGACGGAACACGTCGACTGCGAACGATGAGAACGACTTGTACAGCGTCTTCTCGTCCTTGGAGTTGCGCTCCAGGAATGTGCGGTCGAATGCCTCGTGGAGATTCTTCTCGCTTTCATCGCTCACGGGAATCGCCGTGAACAGTCCGAGATTGTCCGAAAGATATTCCTTCATGTCCTCCCATGTGTAGTAGCGGCGCGAGCGCAGTATCGAGTGGCAGTAGTCCGAGAAAGCCTCCTTGCTTACGCGCTGGCGGTCGATAAGGTTGAGGTTGGCTGCATATTTCAGGGTGGTGTTGCCAAGGGCCATGCCGCCGGTGTCGTGGTCGGCGGTTACTACTATCAGGGTGTTGTCGGGGTGTTTACGGTAGAATTCGAGGGCTACTTTTATAGCCTGGTCGAAGTTGATTACTTCCTTGACTGCCGCTCCGCCGTCATTGCCGTGGAGGGCGTGGTCTATGCTGCTGCCCTCGACCATCATGAAGAAGTGCTCGGGAGTCTCGCGCTCGAGTTTAGTCAGGCAGGCGCGGGTCATCTCGGGCAGCGTCAGGGCCCCCCTGATTGAGTCAATGGTGTAGCCGATGTTGTTGTTGACATCGCCGGGCGACAGCAGCATTACGCGACCGGGCAGCATTGCCGCCGAGTCGGGCGAGTGGGTTATGCTCACCTTGTTCTTGGCAAGCAGGGTGTGGATGTCGTTTGCCTTGCCGTCCTTGTCCTTGGTGCCGCGAAGGTTTGCGCCACCGATAAACTCGTAGCCGCAGTTGGCGGCATCGCGGTCAATCTCGTAGAACATCGAACGCGACGGGACGTGCGTGTAGAACGCACCGGGTGTCGCGTCGTCGGGCGAGGCCGACGTGACGATGCCCACGCCCCAGCCTCTTGACTGGAGCATTTTGGCAATCGAAAGTACGGCTGTCGAGTCGGGGGTGACGCCGAGCATTCCGTTGTTGGTCTTGTGCATTGTCGACAGCGCGGTACCGGCCGCCGCCGAGTCAGTGATGGGCGACGAGGCGCTGAATGTCATGGCCCAGGACGCTACCGGGAAAGTGGTCATGGCCAGGGTGTCGCGGTCGTTGCGCACCAGACGCATATAGTTGCGGGCCGCCATAACGGGACCCATGCCCATGCCGTCGCCGATGAAGTAGAACACGTAGTCGGCTTTCGGAGCCTCCTGTGCTGCGGCCTTGGGAGCGGCGAGGGACGGCATTGCCGTCATCGAGGCGGCGATAAGCGAGAGGATGAGTTTGTTTTTCATGTCGTTATGTGTAGTTTATATTTTTATCGAGGAAAGTATGGGGTCGATTATGTGGCGGTCGTTACTCAGGCGCGGCACCTTGCGCTGTCCGCCGAGTTTGCCGGTCGAGGCGAGCCAGGCGTCGAATGTACCGCGCGGCGCGTCGGTCACGCTCAGCCTGTCAAGGAAGATGCCGCCCGAGCGCTTGGCCTGATAGTCGGAATTCTCGGCCTGAAGCGCCTTGTCGAGCGCCTCGGCGAAGACCTCGGGCCGGGATGGCGGTGTCGACCATTCTATCAGCCACTGGTGACGTCCGCGGTGTCCGCCGTCGGCGAACACCGGTGCGACGGTATAGTTCTCGGCCATGCAGCCGCACTCGCGGCAGGCCTTTGCGAGGGCGCGGTCGGTGTTGTGCACCATCACCTCCTCGCCGAACGCGTTGATGTAGTGTTTCGTGCGGCCCGCTATGGCTATGCGCAGCGGGTCTTTCGAGACTATGCGCACGGTGTCGCCTATGCGGTAACGCCACAGGCCGTTGGCCGCGGTGATTATCAGCGCGTATGTCCGGCCTTCCTCCACCTGCCATGCGGCGAGAGTAGGGGAGTCGGGTTCGTCGGCGCTGTCCAGCGGGGCGAACTCATAGAACACTCCGGCATCGAGCAGAAGCAGCATCGACCCCGGCTCGCGCAGGTCCTGGACGGCGAAGAAACCCTCCGAGGCATTGTAGGTCTCGCGGTAGTGCATCCGTGCCGGATCGCAGAGCATGGCGTACTGCTCGCGGTACGGTTCCATCGAGATGCCTCCGTGGAAGAACACCTCGAGGTTCGGCCACACGTCGTGAATGTTTGATGCGCCGGCGGCCTTGATTACTTCCTTTATCACGGTCATGAACCACGACGGCACGCCCGAGATGTTGGTGATGTTCTGTCTTATCGAGGCGTTAACGAGGGCCGGAACCTTCTGGGTCCAGTCCTCCATCAGGGCGATTTCCTTCGACGGGACGCGGACAAGGTTGACCATCGGGTTGATGGCCTCGATGAGGTTGGCGGACAGGTCGCCGACACGAACGCCTTTGGGAACTTCGAGTTCGGTGGCGAAACTGCCGCCGAGAATGAAGCCCTTGCCGGCGAACATCCTCGACTCAGGATAGAGGCTTAGATAATGTGCCACGGCGTCCGTCGCTCCGGGATAGTGGTTCAGCCGCAGCGAGTCCTCCGTCACGGGTATGAATTTCGAGTGTCCGTCCGAGGTCCCAGATGACTGCGCGAAGCGTCTGCAGCGTCCCGGCCACAGCACGTCGCGCTCGCCTTCGACCATGCGCATCACCCACCGGCGCATGTCCGGATAGTCTCTCGTCGGCATTGTCGCCGCGAAGGTCTCGAACGAATCGGTGGGCTTCAGTCCTGACTCCATTCCGAACGAGGTTTTCGCGCCGCGTGTGGTGAGGTATCCAAGAACCTTGCGCTGGGCGGCCTCGATGCCCGGGCCGGTCCACGTGCGCGCGGCCTTCACACGCCGCTTGAATATCTGTCGTGCTATGGGTGTCAGGTTCAGCATGGTATCGTGTTTTGTGTGTGGTGTGGACAGGCGTATTATCTGCCGAGAGGCGGGCGACAGTATGTCCATGATTTCTGATGCGGTCAGTCCGCGGCGCTCGCACAGGGTGTCCGCAAGGCTGCGTGCCACCGTGACAACTGTGCTGTGGGTGAAAATGCGTTCGAGGAAGCGGAAAGTCTTGTCGTAGACATGCTCGGCCTCGTCGTTCTCCAGATTGCAGCGGTCGCGGCCCTCGTTCGAGACGAAATCGCGCAGGACGGCCATTGCCGCATTGTCAAGCCTGCGGCCTCTGCCGACATACGAGCGGCACATGGCGTTGCCGAGCACCATCGCTGTCGAGAGTTCATATTGCTTCAGCAATTGGTTCCACACCGACTTGGCCGAAAGCGAGGGATTGCCCTCGAAACCGAAATCCGGGGTCAGGGTCAGGCCTTGTCCCACAGGGAGGTCGACGGAGACCGAAGCGAGGTATTGTTCTCCGTCACATGCGTACAGCGCGATGGCCATGCCGGCAAGACCGGTGGCCCTGTCCTTCTCGCCGCTATATTTCAGAGTATCTTTATCCACGTTTGCGTTAATCTTTGTTTAGCATACAAAATTAGACAAAATCACCCACCTGTGCAAAAAAACACATCGCCCCGCCCCCTTGTCCGGTATCATTAAGCGCTATCGTGGAAAAATCACTGTTTCATTTACGTTTATCCGCTGTCTGTTTACACATGCTTGATGTCCCGGCACGGATGGCGTTACTTTGCATCACCTTTCAATGATGAAGGGCCAAAACTAAAAACCGTAAGATATGAAAAAGATTCTTTTTGCTGTAGCACTCATCACAGCGTTCGCAGGCACCACAGTTTTCGCACAGACTCCCGAAGAACCACAGGCACAGGCGGCAGCCACCGTCGAAGTCGCCTTCCAGGTAATGAATGCTGACGAACTTCCCCAGACCGTCAGGGACGCGCTCGCCGCAAAGTTCGAGGGCAAGACCGTCACTGCTGCCTATGTCAGAGAGGCTGACGGTGTCAGGACCTTCAAGGTGACCCTCGCGGATGCCGAAGGCAATGCCTCGGACGTCCTCTTCAACGAGAAAGGCGAAGTCCTCCCTGCCGAGTAATCCTCCCCCGTCGAGTAATTTCATGACATAGTGCTTTCCTCTCTTCTCCCCCCCAAGGACCGGACCTGAACGATAATCGTTTTGGCCCGGTTTCTTTTTGCCGGGACACCGGGCCGCTAAGACATCAGGCTGGAGACAGCGGAGGCGTACTGTCTGCCTACGGGCAGCGTCGAGCCGTTGCTGAGCACGACGCCCTGTTTGCTGAAACTCTTTATTTTCGACCTTGACACGATGAACGAACGGTGGATGCGCAGGAACTGCTCCTCCGGAAGCAGTGCCTGTACATTCTTCAGCAGTATGCGCGATATGATGCAGTCGCCCGACACCCTGAAAATCTTCGAATATCCTTCCACAGCCTCGACATAGAGTATGTCGTCTATCGGAATGCTGATGTTGTTGTAGTCCTGCTTGACGGTGATGCACTGCGATGTGGTCTGCAACTGTCCGCGTCCGATGCGGCGCAATGCCTTCGAGAAGGCGATCTGGAAGCGGCTGTACGAGAACGGCTTGTGAAGGTAGTCCACGGCGTCGAGGTCGAATCCCTCGAGGGCGTAGCGCAGGTACGCTGTCGTGAATATGAAACAGGTGTTCTCCGGCAGTCTGGACGCTATCTGCAGGCCGTTGATTCCGTCCATCTCGATGTCAAGAAATACTATGTCTGTCCCTCCCTGCAGGACGGCTTCAAGACCGGCCTCGGAGTCGGAGAATTTCTTCAGGTCGATGTTTCCCGTGCGCTGACAGAATTTCTCTATTACCTCCAGGGCCAGCGGCTCGTCGTCGATGGCCACGCACCTTATCCTATCATTCATGTTTGTTCAGGTTTATATTCAGTTTGACATTGAACGCTCCGTTCTCCTCCGTGATGTCGAGTGAATAGTCGTCGGGATACAGCGCCGAGAGCCTGCTCCGGCAATTGTCCAGTCCGACGGGCATGTCCTTGCGGAACTCGTCGGAGTGTTTCACTATCATATTACGGGTCTCGAAAACCAGCACGCCATCGCTCAGGCGGAGTCTTATCACAATATCGCAGTCGCGGCTTGATGACGCGCCGTACTTGAAAGCGTTCTCCACGAAGGTCAGGAAAATCATGGGCGGAATCCTCTCGGAGTCGTTGTCGACCGAGAACTCCCTTGTCACGCGTGTATGGTCGTTCAGGCGTATGAGTTGCAGGTCTATGTAGTTGTTGATGTAGTTGATCTCGTCGTCTATCGTCACCCAGTCGCTGTTGGCGGTCATATAGGTGTATTTCAGCAGTTCGGTGAATTTGATGAACGCGTCCTCGGCTTTCTGCGAGGTGCCGATTATCAGGCTGTACAGCGAGTTCAGGGTGTTGAACAGGAAATGCGGATTTATCTGGGCCTTGTAAAGGGCCAGTTCCGCCTTGTCGCGCTGGTTCTCGACGATGTTCTGCAGCAGGAGCCGGTGGTACAGTTCCTTTATGAAGGCCACGGTCAGCGAGTAGCAGATCACTACCGAGAACATGAACCACACGGATATTGTCATGTTGTAGTTGCGGACACGCGTCTGGTACTCGCTCATCGAGGGAATGACAAAATCTATCTCCGGCAGCGGGTACAGTGTCAGCAGATAGGTAGCCAGAATCAGCAGAAACGCGATTATGCCTATGCGGTAATACGATTTTGTGAGTATCAGTTTCGGCAAATTCAATACCTTTGTGACGAAATAGCATCCGTAAAGATATGCAATCGCAAGACAGGTGAACAGTGGCGACACCGTCCACCAGTAGTGCGCGGGCCCCAAAAGCGTCAGCAGGGGCATGATGACGACGCAGAAGAAGAGATCGAAAATTAGGTTCGTTTTGTGCTCTAATGATTTCATGGTGCAAAATTACCCATTCTTTCCGCCTCCGGCAAATATTGAACCTCCTCTTCATTTACACTTTTCCGCCGTCTGTTTGCACTTCCTGTGCGCGCACCCGAATCCTTGCGAATTTTGCATCAGAATCAATCACAGGAAAAATGAAAACAATACACCTTATCACAACCGTGGCCATCGCCACCATGCTGTTCTCTTGCAACGGGAACAAAGAAAAGGACCAGCAGACTCTGGAGAACATCTCCAAACAGGAACTCGCAACAGCCCTTAACGAGCGCGACCAGTTGCTCTCGCTCGTTAAGGAGGTTTCGGCCGGTCTTAACGAAATCAAGACTCTTGAGAACATAATGGCCGTTTCGGCCGGTCAGTTGGCCGAGAATCCCGGACAGCGGACACAGATTCTCGCCGACATCGCAAGCCTCAAAGAGAAAATCCGGCAGCGCAAGGCGCAGTTGAGCGATCTGGAGCGTAAACTCCACGAATCGACCATCAACAACAAGGAACTTCAGGAGACAATCGACGCCCTCAAGGCACAGATCGACTCGCAGATGGAAGAGATCGAGTCGCTAAGACAGCAACTGACAGCCGCCAACGAACACATCGGCGCCCTGAACAGCGAGGTCGATTCGCTCAACACCACAGTCAGCACCGTCACCGGCGAGCGCAATGCCGCCCAGGAGGCATCTGTGAAACTCGAGAACGAACTCAACACCTGCTTCTATGTGATAGCCCCGAAGTCGGAACTCAAGAAACACAACATCATCGAGTCCGGATTCCTCCGCAAGACCAAACTGATGAAAGGCGACTTCGACAAAGGCTTCTTCGTCATCAGCGACAAGAGGATACTCACCACCCTGCCCCTGAACACTAAAAAGGCAAAAATCCTCACCAACCATCCCCAGGCCTCCTATGAACTCGTCGACGAGGCCGGTCAGAAAGTAATCCGCATCAAGAACCCCGACCAGTTCTGGAGCCTCACCAACTACCTCGTCATCCAAAAAGACTGAGCCCCTCAAAAGAAACCGCTCTCTTCAAAAGAGATTTTTCTCCTAAAAAACTCATTCCATCAGAAAATTGTTTGGCCAAACCTTTATCCATAGATAATTTCCCATTGTTAAAACACCCTCTGTTTTTACGATAAAACCACCGGGATCCAAAGCCAAATAATCATATTCAAAAGCGTACGCGGCTGTGACGTCCCCCAACGCCACAGCCGCCTTTATTTTGTTTTCGCACTAAATTGCTAAACTTTGTAAATTTTGACAATCTATTCAGCCGGGTGAGGGTGGTCGGGATTTTGGGTGCTTAACTTTGTGCTGTGATTAAGATAAACAAAAGTTGTGATTAAGAAGATAATAGATTAATGAAGGAATAATGTGATAAAGACAAATATTAAAGATGTAATGAAGAAGATAAAGTTGTGATAAAGTTAGATTGATTAGTGAAAAGGTGATTTGATGGATAGGGTCGGTGAGTGGTCGGCTTTGGCCATTAAAAAGTTCAGGACAGCCGTTTGGGCAGTCCTGAGGAAGAGTACATTGAAATTATGGGTTATTTTCAGTTGTGACTGATTGATGCTAATTGGTTTGCAGTCAGACGGAAAAGGCTTTGCCTAAGTCGCTGGCGGGAGTCCTGGTGTCAGCCTTGTCTCAGTTGATGACGAGGATTTTGGTGACGGCGCCGGAGGCGCTGCCGTTGGCGTTCTGGGAGGCGAAGACGAAGTAGACGCCCGAGCGGACGCGCTCACCGGCACTGTTGCAGCCGTCCCATACGAACATGCCGCCGTTCGAGCGGCCCTGTGCGAAGACATTCCCTGCGGCATCGGCGATTTTCACCAGCGAGTTCTCCATCAGGCCTGTGACGGTGACAGGTCCCGTGTAGTCCGGACGCACGGGATTGGGATAGGCGTAGACGTCATCGTAACTGGCCGCCGCGGGCGAACTTGTCGATGAATACGACACGAGGCCCGTAGCCATGCCGAAGTAGACGAGGTTAGAGTTCGGGTCGCAGAGTATCGAGTAAACCGAATTGGAGGGCAGAGGAGAGTTCTCCTTGTCGAAGTGCTCGATAATCCTGTCGCCGTCCTCGCTTACCAGGTAGACGCCCGACGATTCGGTGGCTATCCACTTGCGGTTGCTGCTGTCGACGGCTATGTCGTTGATCTGCTCCGAATCGAGCAGGTAGTCGGCGTAGTTGGTGCCGTCGTTGCGCGGAACCTTCAGGCGGCGTATGCGCATGTTCGGGTCGGTGGCCTGCAGGGGATTGGTTATCTCGTACAGACCGGCCGAGGTTCCGAACCACACGCGGCCGCGCTCGTCCTCGACCGCGCAGTAGTGGTACATGGGCTTGTACGAGTTGCCGTCCTGGTCGATCATGTTGCTGAGGGCGTAGGCCACATCGTCGGCGGTGTTCGTGTATGTGCCCTTGGTGTCGTATGCTACGGCGGGGACTTCGTAACTGCCGTTGAATGTGAACATCATGCGCGACCTGCGGCAGATGAGCGAGCCCTGGTCCTTCCAGCCCGCGCCTGCCGGGGCCTCGAGCGTGGTGTGCTTCGACATCTGCCAGTCATCGCGGGTCACCTTGCTCAGGTCGCCCTTGAGTTTGGCCTTGGGCAATACCATGTACGAACTGTAGCGCGGGAAGTTGGTGTTGACCGACGCGCCGCACCACAGGTTGCCCTCCGGGTCGAAGTTTACGTCCCAACTCATCGGGAAGTAGCGGTTGTTCTCTGTCGCTGCAGAGGTATAGAAGTCAGGGTAAAGGCTGTTCTTGTAGTTGAATTTGGCGACCTCGACGCCGTTCTCGACCACGTACAGGCCCTCGATGGTCGCGGCTATGTAGTAGCGGTCGGGATTCTCGGGATCGACCGCTATGCGGCCCGAGCCGCCGTACAGGCGTTTGTTGTGGTTGAGGTTCTGCAGATAGGGAATGAGCGGGTTGTCGCCGCTTGCATCGTAGATGGAGACATCGTGGAACTCTCCGTTCTCCAGATAGTTGGTGTACGGTGTCTTGGCATATACGTCACCGCCGCCGATGCTCTTGATGTTGGTGTCGCCTATGTCCGAAAGATAGATGCGCTTGCAGTCGGGCGACAGGCGCATGTAGGCCACCTCGCGGACGTTCGAGCCGTTGACCGAGGCCTTGTCCTGAAGCACCGTGACGGGCGAGGTCGTGAGATTGTAGTTGCCGAGTCCCTCGGCATCGAGCACCCATGCGGATGCCGGGCTCGACTCAAAGGCTATGGTCTTGTTGCGGAAATCCTCGGGCAGCGCGGTCTCGCTGACAGTCTTGCCGTCCTCGTCGAGTATGATTATTTTGTCGGCCGTAATCACCTGAAGGGTGCCGTCGGCAAGTGTGACGGGATTCACCACGGGCTTGATGGATGTCACCTCGACCGTTTTGTCGTATGTCGACCAGTCGACCTTGATTATGACCACATTGCCGCTGTTGAGATAGTACAGGTTGTTGCCCACGCTGCCAAAGAGCGTACCCCAGCAGTCGCCCCAGTCGGTGAACTTGTCGAGCGAATTGTGGCGGTCGCCGACGGGGCTGCGGTAGAGTCTGTGTGTGTCGGCGTCGGGGAAGAGCACTATGTGGTCGTTGGCCACGGCGATGTTCTGTATGCTGCGGTTGTATACGCCCGATTCGGCTACCTGGTGTTTCTTCTCGTCGAAGACCACCATGCCGAACGCGGTCGCGCAGTAGATGCGTTCCTTGTGGAAGGCAACGTCGTTGACGGTTTTCGAGGTCGATAGCGAGGCATCCTTGATGTCGGGCATGTTGACCACACGGCCGTTGTCGTATACCAGGTCGACGTTGCCGTTGTCGTAGGCCACGAACAGATACTCGTCGTCGGGATTGTAGAATGCCTTGTCGATGTTGATGTCCGACAGTTTGTTCTGGGCGGTGTAGATGTACGTCTCGTTGCCCTCCTTGTCGTAGGAGAAGAGGCGACCCGCCGAAACGTAGTAGACCTTCGACTTGCCGTCGGCGAGTGCCGTGGCGTTCCCGTCGAACAGCGGGTAGATGGTCCACTCGCCCACGGCCTGTGCCGTGGCGGCGAGGCTTGCTGTGGCGGCGAGCAGAAGTAAGGCTTTTCTTATCATTGGTTGTGGTATATGTGCGTGATGGTTTGGTTTATGTTCGTCCGGAGTGTGGGCCGGATGTCAGGCGTCCCCGTTGCAGAGGGCGTCGATGAATGCGCGGCAGGCGCGGGAGCGGTGGCTGATGGCGTTCTTTTCTTCGGCCGGTGCCTCGGCGAATGTCTTGTCCCAGCCCTCGGGCATGAACACGGGGTCGTAGCCGAAACCGCCCTGTCCGCGTGGAGCGCCGATGATGCGGCCCTCGACGCGGCCCTCGAAGAGGCGGGGCTCGCCGCCGTGCGGGATGTAGGCGATGACTGTGCGGAAACGTGCAGTGCGATTGTCTTCGGCGACTCCTTCGAGACGTTCGAGCAGCAGGCGCATGTTGGCCTGCGAGTCGTGGCCCGCTCCGGGTGCGTAGCGTGCGGAGCGCACGCCGGGCTCGCCGCCCAGGGCATCTACCTCGAGGCCCGTGTCGTCGGCTATGCAGTCGACCCCGTAACGGTCTGCGACCCAACGCGCTTTGGCGAGAGCGTTGCCCTCGAGCGTGGGTTCGTCTTCGGGAATGTCATCGTGGCAGTCTATGTCGTTGAGTGACAGCAGTTCGAGACGCCCCGCCGAAATGGCGCGGAGTTCCTCGAGTTTGTGGGCGTTGTTGGTGGCGAATACCAGTCGTTTCATTGGCAGATATTTATACAGGTATCTAACGCGATAAAAGGTGTTTTATTGTCCTGCCCCGGTGCTTTCGTGTCCCGGACGCCCCGATGGCGTTCACGATGGTGTTCAGAAGCGTGCGGAGATGTACTGGCGGGGAAGTCCGTGACGCGCCACGCATACCGCCGTGTCGCGTTCCGAGTCGATGATGAGCCCGCGGAAGCCAGAGCGCACGAAACGCTCCTCGAAGATTCGGCGCATCGACTTGTCGCGCAGGTTGGTGAATACGGTATAGACGCCTTTTCCCCCGGGCAGTGACTTGGTGTCGGCCGGCACCATAAGGTCTTGGACCGAAAGGCCTTCCGTGCTGTCGACGATTATGAATTCGCTGTCAGTACACACTGTGTCGGCAATCTGGGCGCGGGGTACGGTGCCGGCAATGAGCCTGCGCCACGACGGAGCATTTTCCGCACCGGATATCAGCGCCACCGAGCGGGGGTTGCGGTCGGCCAGCAGTCGCAGGACGGTGGCCGCCCCCCGGCTGCGCCTGTCCCCGGCGAAAAGCGCGCGTGCCCATGCCTCGCCATAGTAGCAGGCGTCGCTCCTGGGGCGCAGTACCTCGCTGACAAGCCGGTAGGCAAGCGGTGAGTGAACCCCGAATCCGCGGCCATGCCTCCAGTTCTTGTACCAACGGGCGAGACCTTTCATTCCGTGACGTTATTGGCCGGATCTCAGGCTTTCTTGTCCTCGGCGGGGTTAGGCTCGCACTTCGTGTCTTCGTGGCGGATGACGTAGAAGAACAGCGCGAGGAGCACTGTCAGGTAAATCAGCGTCACGCATGTGTAGGCGATTGTGGTGGAGACGTGGATTGACTTCGGGTCGAATGTCATCGTGATTTCATGGCTTCCGGCGGGAACACGCATGGCGCGGAGAATGTAGTTTACGCGGGCCAGCGGAACCTCCTTGCCGTCGACGGTGGC
Organism: uncultured Porphyromonadaceae bacterium; assembly: GCA_937989585.1. Lineage (GTDB taxonomy): Bacteria > Bacteroidota > Bacteroidia > Bacteroidales > Muribaculaceae > CAG-873. Next base: position 45,367 of record CALKRW010000006.1, read on the forward strand.
GTGCCATCCCCACGGGAAGTAGACCTCGGAGAATACTGCCAGACCGCCCTTCGCGGTGGTGACCTTGTACTTCAGTTGATTGGGCGAATATTTGGTCATCACGATCTTGTCGCCGGGCACGAGCGAGGGCTGCTGCGAGCCGAGAATCTCGGCGAAGCGGCGGTCGGCGACGGTGACCTCGGCGGGAGCGAAGGTCTCGCTGCTGACGGCGGCCATCTCGGCGTCGGCGTTCGGGACGTAGACCAGCGAGTCGGCCAGCCATGCCGGACCCATCTCGGTGCCTCGGCGCTGATAGGTTAGGAACGACTGTCCCTGCTCGTCCTGGGCGACGCCGATCTCGTATCGGGTGTTGAGCATGTCGAGGACAGCGGGGCTGTAGATGGCCTGACGCTCGATCATGTCGTTGTAGCGGTTGAGTTTGGCGGCGTGGTAGCCTCCTACCATGTGGTGGTGGGCCGAACGCTCGGGGCTTGTGAACGCGGAGTAGTCGATGACGCGGTAATAGTCCTTGTCCTGCATAATCTCCTTGTCTATCCGGTCAGGCTCGAGGGGATCGTCGAAGTCGGCCATCGAGGTGACGAACGAGTCCTCGGCGACATAGCGCTTGTCGACGGTGTAGAGGTCGAAGACCACGATGGCCCCGATGCCGAGCGCGCCCATGGCCTTCGTTATCATCTCCTTGGCGGCCAGCACGGTGAGTATGCCGCCGGCGATGAGTATCAGCAGCGAGCGTATGCCGTCCTGCGATATCATGTCGAGACGGATTGCCTTGACGTTCTCGATAGTTGTCCTGAGCATTTCCTGCATCTGAGGGTCGGCGCCCTGGGTCATTGCGTCCTGGAACATCTTCTGCTCGTGCGACGACAGCGGTTCGCCGTAGAACGAGGGCCACAGCCATGCCACGAGGCAGAGCACGACGGGGAAGCCGAACGAGGCGATCAGGTCCTTGCGGTAGCGCTGCAGCGCGTCGGGCGTCGTGAAGAGTTTCTGCAGGCCGAGCATAGCCAGTAGCGGCACGCACATCGCGGCGATTACCAGTGTGGTCTCGGCGGCGCGGAACTTGTTGTACATCGGGAAGTGGTATATCATCCAGTCGGTCAGCGCCGGGAAGTGGTTGCCCATGGCAAGGAGCGCCGAGAACACTGTGAGGACGAGAAGCGCCCATTTCTCGGGACCCTTGACGATGAAGCATCCCAGGAGGAAGAGCGCGCAGATCAGCGCGCCGAAGTAGAACGGGCCGTTGGTGCCCGACGAGTCGGTCTTGCCGCCGAAGTACTGCGGCATCTGGACAAGCAGCTGGAACGGGTCGTTGTCAATCATCGACTGTTCGGCGCCCGGAGCCTGCGAAAGAGTCTGTGCCACCATGCGTCCGCCGGTGAGACGGCCTGATGCTCCGCCCTTGATGTTGGGGACGAGTAGGGTCATGGTCTCGGAGGGAGTGTTCGACCATCCTCCGATTTCCGACTTGGGCAGGCCTCCGGTGGGCTTCTCCGGCTCAATCGGCTGGCCGAACTCGTCGGTCTGCGGATTCTGGGCCTCGAGGGGAGTGAGTTCCGAGGCCGAGCGCTTGGTCTCCTTCGAGTATTCGTAGGTGTTGTAGAGGCTCGGCGCGTTGGCTCCGATGGCCAGGGCGCCGGCGACAAGGCATGCTCCCGAGGCTACGAGCCAGCGGCGCATGTGCTTGTGGCGGATGGCGTCGATAAGCCATGCGATGACAAGGGCGACGACGATGAACGCCGAGTAGTAGGTTATCTGCGGGTGGTTGGCGTTGAGTTGCAGCATGGCGAACAGGGCCAGCAGCGCGGCTCCCGACAGCGGACGCCCGCGGTAGGCCAGGGCGATGGCGCCAATCATCGGCGGCATGTAGGTCAGTGCCAGGAATTTCCAGATGTGGCCTGCGCCGATGATGATGACGAAGTACGATGACAGACCCCACGCCAGGGCGCCGATCAGTGCGTACCACCAGCGCATCTTCCAGCAGTAGCACATGATGAGGAAGCCGAACATCATCATGAACAGCAGGTTGGACGGAGTCGGCAGACCGAGGCCGTAGACATCGTTCAGCCAGTCGAACAGCGAGTTCGACTCATAACTCGGCGAAATCTGGAAGGTGGGCATGCCGCCGAACAGCGAGTTGGTCCACAGGGCCTTCTCGCCGGTCTCGGCCTCGTAGGCCTGGGCCTCGGCGCCGTTGGCCGCGCCCTGCACCTGGTCCTGCTGCGACAGCGTGTCGCCGGCGAAATTATTGGGGAAGAAAAACGCCAGTGACACCAGGGCCATCACGGCCATCGATACAAAGAATCCCCAAACCTGGGGCTTTTTTATCCAGTGCACGAAGGCATCCTTGCTGAAATTCTTCTTAATGTTATCGACAGAAGACATATAAGTAACTTAGTTGGTGAGGTAACAAATTTATTACACATTGAAGCCGTCGGTCAAAAACTCAGTCAATCGAGTCCCGTAACGGCTTGTGCAGAAGTAAAAAACACAAAGACATCATGGCGCCGACTAAAGACAACGCCACAATATCGTGCAAAAATAATAATAAAATCCCGAACGCCAATAAATAAAATCCCGAACGCCGAAATTTTTCAAAAAAAGCGGCGCGCCGGTCGTGTAGTCTCGCTTTTTGTTCGAGAGGTGGTATTTAGGTCTTAGGTCAGAGAGACAAGGGGCGAGGTTGTTTTAGGTGTTAGGTCAGAATGACGAAGTAAGTCAAAAGGTCGGGGGATGTATTGTATATGCAGTGGACGCGATGTGCTTTTTATAAAATTTATTAAAAGTTTAAGGAATTTTACATTTTTATTTGCATTTGTCAGTCAAAAGCCATAAATTTAGGGACGATTTATATTCTGCCAACAAGGTTAATGTCTTTATGGAATGACAGTGCATTCCGCTGGATAGGTAGAATGTATAGGACAAACAAATTGTAGTCAAAATGAGAAAGTTAGTTTATATATTGATTTTTATTATCGGTAGTGTGTCGATAGGCTGCAATAGTATTGGGAAAGGAAATAAAGTTACTGCAAATGATTCGATTGAGTTTTACTACGATGTTCTTTTTTATTTGAGAAAGTCACCGGATACAACTGACTTTCAATATCTATTTATCAAACGAGGACTAAGAACTTACGAATTATACAATGAGCATTCAGGTTCTGAAATAGGTTCTTAGGTGCGAAAAGGCGATACTTTGTACATGACACCTGAGTTATCAATGTACCATCCTGATTCTGTCAAACCCAGCATTGTCAAATTATCAGGTTCATTAACCCCGGATTCCATGAACATACAAAAGAAATTCCTGGTGAAAAACCTGGGGATACAACTGAAAGATGTTACGCCTTGCAATGTCAAAGATATTAATCCATCATACAAAAATTATATATCTGACGAATATTTTATGGTTGGATCAGATTTGCCCAAGGGTTATTTAAAAAAATTGGCAAAGCAACAAAAAAGGTCCGGAAAATAGGATAAAACAGTCATAATTAGATAACTAGATAATATTACACATGAAGAAGTTAATTTATATTGTCATTCTAATTACCGGCATAATTTCAATCCCCGGCAACTGTATAGCAAAAGGAAATAAAGAATCAGCTGACGACTACAATATTTTTTCGGATAGCCAGGTCCTTTTATATCAGAGAGAAACAGCAGAGATGGCCTGGTATATATATCTAATATTCAAACCCTTACAAAAATCTTATGATTTGTATGATTTAATTTTAGGATCTGAGACAGGCACATATGAGCAAAAGGGAGATACATTATACATGACACCTTTATTGGGTTTTGGCCGTTCTCATGCCAATAATAAATTTGCCATCAAAAAATTGCCAGATACGTTAACGTTGGATCCGGATAATAATTTGAATATACAAAAGACATTCTTAATTAAGAATAATGGAGTCCAATTGATAGACTTAACAACTTATCACACTGTAGATATAAATCTTGTTCCCAAATCTTTCATATCTTATGATAAATATTTCATGATAGGATCGGAATTCCCGGAAAAATATTTGAAATATGCTAAAAAACAATTGAAGAATAAAACTGATAAGTAACGATTGGAGTGAATCGACGCTCCATTTAGCACTATAAAAACTAAGTCGAGACTGCTGCAGCCTCGACTTAGTTTTGTTGCGAATGGGTGATTCGGTATTGGACCGGATGTTATTTTGTTGCCAGTTCTATGCCTTTGGCTACGGAGGCGGACATCATGTCCTCAACGGCCTTTTTGAATTCGGGGTTGTCCAGAAGGGCTTTCTCTTCTTCCTCGGAGAGGCCCAGGTCATCGCTTTTCTTCTCCATTTCATCTGTGATCTTCTCGATGTCTTCCATAGACTCGGCGTCCTTGATCTGCTCTGTGGCTTCCTTGACGAGATCGATGGCCTTTTCTTCCTTGCTTGTGCAAGACACTACCAGCATACCGAGGCCGATGGCCATTACAAGAAATAGTTTTTTCATAATCGTGGATTTTTTGGGATTTGTAAAATTGTAATTTAGAAATAAGGATGGACAAAGATAGGCCATAAAAACGGATTGTCCAAATTCCGTAGGTAAATTCACGGAAATCCGGAGGGGAATTCGCGGGCGGTTTTATCGTGGCTCCAAAGTGGCGTAATTCTGATGATACGGCGGAATTTGCATTGAAATTTTTATGTTAAAAAGGTATCGAATTGTTTGGTAGATAGAAAATTAATTGCTAATTTTGTGGTCGAATTAAGGGCATCCCGCCCGATATTCCTGCCTAATGGCCGACGGGTCAATAGGTTAGGGGTGTCGACGGGGTGTGCAAAGTGTGAATCAACAAGTTTAGAATTAGAAATAACAAACAAAAGTCAAACCAACACAACTAAGATGCCTACTATTCAGCAATTAGTAAGAAAAGGACGTGTTGCTCTGGTCGACAAATCGAAGTCGCCCGCACTCGACTCCTGCCCCCAGCGCCGCGGCGTGTGTGTGCGTGTCTACACCACCACCCCCAAGAAACCTAACTCCGCCATCCGTAAGGTCGCACGTGTGCGCCTGACCAACGGCAAGGAAGTCAACGCCTATATCCCCGGCGAGGGTCACAACCTGCAGGAGCACTCGATCGTACTCGTTCGCGGCGGCCGTGTCAAGGACCTTCCCGGCGTACGTTACCACATCGTACGCGGCACTCTCGATACATCGGGTGTCAAGGACCGCACTCAGCGTCGCTCGAAATACGGAGCCAAACGTCCCAAGGCCGGTGCAGCCAAGAAGTAATCATGTCAGGGAATGACGAGCCGCGCTACACATTATATATAATATACAGGCGCGGCGGGAGTCATACCGGAAGCATGGTGAATTGTAATACTAAACGCACCGCGAGATTAAATCACTCAAACAATTTAACTCGTTTTTGAAACACTTGTTCGCAGCAACAAAGGTTGAGTAAGCGCAAAACCTAAGGGCCGGAGGGTCCGAAAAACCAATCAACACGGCGCTGAAGACAAAGAAGCAAGCAACCAAGCAATCAAAAACACATCGAAACACAAAACCACAAATGAGAAAGGCAAAGCCTAAGAAACGGGTCATCCTGCCCGATCCCGTTTTCGCTGACACCCGTGTGTCGAAATTCGTCAACCACCTCATGTATGACGGCAAGAAGAACACTTCGTACACCATCTTCTACAATGCCCTCGAGATCGTCAAGAACAAACTCCCCAACGAGGAGATGACCGCTCTCGAAATCTGGAAAAAGGCACTTGAGAACGTCACACCTCAGGTAGAAGTCAAGTCGCGTCGCGTCGGTGGCGCAACCTTCCAGGTCCCCACCGAGATCCGTCCCGACCGCAAAGAATCAATCTCCATGAAAAATCTTATCCTCTATGCACGCAAGCGCGGCGGCAAGACCATGGCCGACAAGCTCGCTGCTGAAATCGTCGACGCCTTCAATGACCAGGGTGGCGCATTCAAGCGCAAAGAGGACATGCACAAGATGGCCGAAGCCAACCGCGCATTCGCTCACTTCCGTTTCTGATTTTTCCAACCGCAAGATTAGATTCTTACACATAACGCATAACCAACAATGGCAAAATCTGACGATTTACTTAAATACACGCGAAACATCGGCATCATGGCCCACATCGATGCCGGCAAGACCACTACCTCGGAACGCATCCTCTTCTACACCGGCCTGACACACAAGATCGGCGAGGTCCACGACGGCGCAGCCACCATGGACTGGATGGAGCAGGAGCAGGAGCGCGGCATCACCATCACCTCCGCCGCCACCACCGCGTTCTGGACATACAACAACAACAAATACAAGATCAACCTGATCGACACTCCGGGACACGTGGACTTCACTGTCGAGGTAGAGCGCTCGCTCCGCATCCTCGACGGCGCCGTCGCCACATTCTGCGCCGTAGGCGGCGTAGAGCCCCAGTCGGAGACCGTATGGCGTCAGGCTGACAAATACAACGTACCCCGCATCGGCTACGTGAACAAGATGGACCGCTCGGGCGCAAACTTCTTCGAGGTATGCCGCCAGCTGCACGACGTACTCGGCGCAAATCCCTGCCCCATCCAGATTCCTATCGGTGCAGAGGAGACTTTCAAGGGTGTCGTAGACCTCATCCAGATGAAGGCCATCTTCTGGCATGACGAGTCGATGGGCGCCGACTACAGCGTCGAGGAAATCCCCGCCAACCTCCAGGCCGAGGCCCAGGAGTACCGCGACAAGATGCTCGAGAAGATCGCCGAATTCGACGACACCCTCATGGAGAAATACTTCGACGACCCCTCCACCATCACCATCGATGAGATCAAGGCCGCCCTCCGCAAGGCAACCCTCTCGATGGACGTCGTTCCCATGATCTGCGGCTCGTCGTTCAAGAACAAGGGCGTGCAGTGCCTGCTCGACGCAGTCGCCGCATATCTGCCCTCGCCTCTTGACGCAGGCGCTGTCGAAGGCCACGCCGTGGGCAACCCCGACGAGATCCTCACCCGCGAGCCCTCGAGCGAGGCCCCCATGTGCGCCCTCGCGTTCAAGATCGCAACCGACCCCTATGTAGGCCGCCTCTGCTTCTTCCGCGTATACTCGGGCGACATCAACGCCGGCTCATACGTCCTCAACACCCGCTCGGGCAAGAAGGAGCGTATCTCCCGCCTGTTCCAGATGCACTCGAACAAGCAGAACGCCAAGGAGATGATCGGCTGCGGCGATATCGGCGCAGGCGTAGGCTTCAAGGACATCCGCACCGGTGACACCCTGTGTGCCGAGGATGCCCCCATCGTTCTCGAGGCAATGGACTTCCCCGATCCCGTCATCGGTATCGCCGTAGAGCCCCTCACCCAGAAGGACCTCGACAAACTCGGCGTCGGCCTCCAGAAACTCGCCGAGGAGGACCCCACCTTCCGCGTCCAGACCAACGAGGAGACAGGCCAGACCGTAATCTCCGGCATGGGCGAGCTTCACCTCGACATCATCATCGACCGTCTCAAGCGCGAGTTCAAGGTCGAGTGCAAGCAGGGCCGTCCCCAGGTTACATACAAGGAGGCCATCACCAAGCCCTACGAACTCCGCGAGGTATTCAAGAAGCAGACCGGCGGCCGTGGTAAGTTCGCTGACATCATCTGCCGCGTAGAGCCTGTCGATGACGGCTTCGAGGGCAACCTCCAGTTCGTCGACGAGGTCAAGGGCGGCAACATTCCCAAGGAATTCATCCCCGCAATCCAGAAGGGCTTCACCTCGGCAATGAAGAACGGCGTCCTCGCCGGCTTCCCCGTCGAGCAGCTCAAGGTCACCGTCATCGACGGCTCGTTCCACCCCGTCGACTCCGACCAGCTGTCGTTCGAGCTCTGCGCCATCCAGGCCTTCAAGAAAGCCTGCGAGAAGGCAGGTCCCGTACTGCTCGAGCCTATCATGAAGATCGAGGTCGTCACTCCCGAGGAATCGATGGGTGACGTAATCTCCGACCTCAACAAGCGCCGCGGTCAGGTCGAGGGCATGGAGACATCGCGCTCCGGCGCCCGCGTCGTCAAGGCCAAGGCACCTCTGGCCGAAATGTTCGGCTATGTCACCGCCCTGCGTACAATCACCTCGGGCCGCGCCACATCAACCATGTCCTTCTCGCACTACGCCGAGGTATCGTCCTCGATCGCCAAATCGGTGCTCACCGAGTGCGACGGCCGCGTGGACCTCATCAAATAACGCTTCACGGCACCAACATTCATCGAAAAAAAGAAAAAACAAATATCATGAGCCAGAAAATCCGTATCAAACTCAAATCTTACGATCACAACCTCGTGGACAAATCCGCCGAGAAAATCGTAAAGACGGTCAAGGCAACCGGCGCCGTGATCTCGGGTCCCATACCCCTGCCCACCCACAAGCGCATCTTCACCGTCAACCGCTCGACCTTCGTCAACAAGAAATCGCGCGAGCAATTCCAACTCTCGTCGTTCAAACGCCTGATCGACATCTACAACTCGACCGCCAAGACAGTCGACGCGCTGATGAAACTCGAACTCCCCTCGGGCGTCGAAGTCGAAATCAAGGTCTGACAGACGGCAAGAATACCACACGGGTCACGCGGTTCCGTCCGCATGCCGGGCGGAACCGCCGCGGACCCCACACCAAAGCAATCCAACCAAACAACAAACCATAAACAAACAAAGAAATGCCAGGATTATTAGGAAAAAAAATCGGAATGACATCCGTTTTCAGTGCCGAGGGAAAGAACATTCCATGCACTGTTATCGAAGTAGGTCCTTGCGTGGTTACCCAGGTCAAAACCGTGGAGAAGGACGGCTACAGCGCCCTTCAGTTAGGTTTCGGCGATGAGAAGGAGAAACATCTGACCCAGCCCGAGATCGGCCACTTCAAGAAAGCCGGCGTAGCCCCCAAGAGATACTTGGCCGAGTTCAAAGGATTCGAAGACACTTACAAGGCAGGCGACACCATCACGGCTGACTTCTTCACCGAGAGCGACTTCGTGGACGTCGTAGGCGTCAGCAAGGGCAAAGGCTTCCAGGGCGTAGTGAAACGCCACGGCTTCGGCGGCGTAGGCCAGACCACACACGGCCAGCACAACCGTCTCCGCGCCCCCGGTTCGGTAGGCGCCTGCTCGTATCCCGCAAAAGTGTTCAAGGGCATGCGCATGGCAGGCCAGATGGGCAACAAACAGGTAACCATCCAGAACCTTCAGGTCATCAAGGTCATCCCCGAACACAATCTCATCATGCTCAAGGGCTCGATTCCCGGAAGCAAAGGTTCAATCATTTCAATCGAGAAATAACATGGAACTCGCAATATACAATCAAGAAGGACAAGACACCGGCCGCAAGGCAACGCTGAGCGACGCCGTCTTCGCTGTCGAGCCCAACGAGCACGCCCTCTACCTCGACGTCAAGCAGTACCTGGCCAACCAGCGTCAGGGCACACACAAATCAAAAGAACGTTCCGAAGTGTCCGGCTCAACCCGCAAGCTGCACAAGCAGAAAGGCGGCGGCGGCGCACGTATCGGCGACATCAACTCGCCCGTACTCGTAGGCGGCGGCCGTGTTTTCGGTCCCCGTCCCCGCGACTACCGCTTCAAACTGAACAAAAAACTCAAGCAGCTCGCGCGCCGCTCGGCACTCTCGCTGAAGGCCGCCGAGGGCCAGATCATCGTTGTCGACAAGATCGAGCTCGCCCAGGCCAAGACCAAGGAATTCGTCAAGGTGACACGCAACCTCAATGTCGCCGACAAGAAGGTCCTCATGGTTTTCCCCGAGAAGAACGAGAGCGTGTACTTGTCGTCGCGCAACGTGCCCAACGCCCTGAGCGTTAACGCCGCCGACCTCAACACCTACACCATCCTCAACAACGAGGCCATCGTACTGACCGAAGGCTCGCTCGAAGTAATCAATAATCTCTAAACCGAAGGAGGAAACAGACTATGGACATAATGATCAAACCCATCATTACCGAAAAGGCCACCCGCCTTACCGAAAGGCTTAACCTTTACACATTCCGTGTTTCGCCCGAGGCCAACAAATACCAAATCAAAGATCTTGTCGAGAAGACCTACGGCGTCAAGGTCGTCCGCGTGAACACCTGCGTGGTCCGCTCGAAGAACAAATCGCGCTGGACCAAATCGGGACTCCTCCGCGGCAAGACCGCCCAGTGGAAGAAAGCGATCGTCGCCCTCGACAAAGACCAGACCATTGACTTTTTCAGCAACATCTAAATAAAAAATGGCAGTAAGAAAATTCAAGCCCACCACTCCCGGGCAAAGACACAAAGTTATCGGTGTATTCAAAGGTACGATCACTGCTACAACACCGGAGAAATCTCTTACAGTCGGTAAACGCGCCACCGGCGGCCGCAACGCCGAGGGCCACCTCACCACACGCTACCTTGGCGGTGGCCACAAGCGCAAATACCGCATGATTGACTTTAAGAGAACCAAAGATGGAGTGCCCGCCGTCGTCAAGTCGATCGAATACGATCCCAACCGCTCGGCCCGCATCGCGCTGCTCTACTATGTAGACGGCGCCAAGACCTACATCATTGCTCCCAACGGCCTGACAGTAGGCCAGACCGTTGTCTCCGGACCCGAAGCAGCCCCCGAAGTCGGCAACTCGCTCCCGCTGAGCAAGATTCCCGTAGGTACCCTCATCCACAACATCGAACTCCGTCCCGGCCAGGGCGCCTTCATGGCACGTTCGGCCGGCACATTCGCCCAGCTCATCTCACGTGAAGGCGACTATGCGATTATCAAATTACCCTCAGGCGAGACACGCAAGGTCCTCGCGGCCTGCCGCGCCACAGTGGGTGTCGTAGGCAACTCGGAGCACTCGCTCGAGCAGTCCGGCAAGGCCGGCCGCTCACGCTGGCTCGGACGCCGTCCCCACAACCGCGGTGTTGTCATGAACCCTGTCGACCACCCCATGGGCGGTGGCGAGGGCCGCAGTTCCGGCGGTCATCCCCGCTCGCGCAAGGGCCTCTATGCAAAGGGTCTCAAGACACGTGCGCCCAAGAAACACTCTTCGAAGTATATTATCGAACGCAGAAAGAAGTAATCTGATAAAACACTAAACAGCAATATGAGTCGCTCACTTAAAAAAGGCCCCTTCATCAGCGTCAAACTCGAGAAGAAAGTCGCTGACATGGACGCTTCAGGCAAAAAATCAGTAATCAAGACCTGGAGCCGCGCTTCGATGATCGCCCCCGAATTCGTAGGCCACACCTTCGCAGTCCACAACGGCAACAAGTTCATTCCCGTCTACGTGACCGAGAACATGGTAGGCCACAAACTCGGCGAGTTTGCCCCCACCCGCACATTCCGCGGTCACTCCGGCAACAAGAAGAAATAAGCCTCGGGCCCATTAAATTCAATTAACGAACAAAACATTCAAAAATAAAATGGGTGTAAGAAAAAGATTAGCAGCCGACAAGAAGAAGAAAGCTGCCAAAAGCATCGCTTTTGCCAAACTCACCAACGTCCCCTCTTCGCCGCGCAAAATGCGTCTTGTCGCCGACATGGTCCGCGGCAAGGAAGTGTTCCGCGCCCTGGGCATCCTGAAATTCTCCAACAAGGAGGCAGCCGCCCGTCTCGAGAAACTTCTCCGCTCGGCAGTCGCCAACTGGGAAGCCAAGAATGACACCAAGGCCGAGTCCGGCCAAATCTACATCTCGACAATCTACGTCAATCCCGCACCTATGCTGAAACGTCTGCGCCCCGCACCCCAGGGCCGCGGTTACCGCATCCGCAAGCGCGCCAACCACGTGACCGTAATCGTCGACACTATCGATAACCAGCAAAATCACGAAGCATAAACATGGGACAGAAAGTAAATCCTATTTCAAACCGTCTCGGCGTCATCCGCGGCTGGGACTCAAACTGGTACGGCGGTAAAAACTACGGCGACACTATACTCGAGGACGCCAAACTCCGTCAATACCTCAACGTACGCCTGGCCAAGAGCAGCGTATCGCGCATCGTGATCGAGCGTACACTGAAACTCATCACCATCACCGTCTGCACCTCGCGTCCCGGCCTGATCATCGGCAAGGGCGGCTCCGAAGTCGAGAAACTGAAGGAGGAACTCAAGAAGATCACCGACAAGGACGTGCAGATCAATATCTTCGAGGTCAAGCGTCCCGAGCTCGACGCTGAGATCGTCGCCTCGCAGATAGCCCGTCAGATCGAGGGCAAGATCGCATACCGCCGTGCCGTCAAGATGGCAGTCGCCGCAACAATGCGCGCCGGCGCCGAAGGCATCAAGGTACAGGTGTCGGGCCGTCTCAACGGCGCCGAAATGGCCCGCAGCGAGATGTTCAAGGAAGGCCGCACACCCCTGCACACCCTCCGCGCCGACATCGACTACGCACTGGTCGAGGCCCACACCAAGGTCGGCGTCGTAGGCGTAAAGGTATGGATCATGCGCGGCGAAGTCTACGGCAAACGCGACCTCGCCCCCAACTTCACTCAATCTGCCAAGGAATCGCGCCCCTCGCGCAACGACTCACCCCGTCGCGGAGGCTTCCGTCGCGGTGCCGGCAAAAACAACCGCTGATCTCAGCACACGAGAACAAACTGAAGCATCAGCCTAACCATTTAAATGACTTAAAATGTTACAACCCAAGAAAACCAAATTCCGTCGCCAGCAAAAAGGCCGCATGAAAGGCCTCGCCCAGCGCGGCAACCAGCTCGCCTTCGGCTCTTTTGGCATAAAGACCCTCGAGTCAAAATGGATCACCGGCCGTCAGATTGAGGCTGCCCGTATCGCCGTAACGCGCTACATGCAGCGTCAGGGCCAGGTCTGGATCCGCATCTTCCCGGACAAACCCATCACCAAGAAGCCTGCCGAAGTACGTATGGGTAAAGGTAAAGGCTCGCCCGAAGGCTTCGTGGCACCCGTAACTCCCGGACGCATCATCATCGAGCTCGAGGGCGTGTCGTACGACATCGCCAAGGAGGCACTCCGCCTCGCAGCCCAGAAACTTCCCGTGACCACAAAATTTGTCGTTAGCAGAGACTATGACCCCACTCAAAACGTCTAAGCCATCATGAAGAAAGAAGAAATCAAAGAACTCCCCACCGCTGACCTCGAGGAGCGCCTCGCTCAGATGGAAAAAGACTACCGTCAGCTCCGCATCAACCACGCAGTAACACCCCTGGACAATCCCGCCAAGATCACTGCCGACCGCCGTGACATCGCCCGCGTGAAGACCGAACTGCGCGCACGTCAACTCAACAACAAATAATCCCCGCTCACAACAATGGAAGAAAAAAGAAACCTGCGAAAAGAACGTGTGGGAGTAGTTTCAAGCAACAAAGGCGACAAGACAATCACCGTCACCGTCAAGTGGAAGGAGAAACACCCCATCTACGGCAAATTCGTGAACAAAACAAAGAAATACCACGCCCACGACGAGAAGAACGAGTGCTCCGTAGGCGACACCGTACGCCTGATGGAGACCCGTCCCCTGAGCAAAACCAAACGCTGGCGTCTTGTCGAAATAATCGAAAAAGTTAAATAACAATGATACAGACAGAATCACGCTTAACCGTAGCCGACAACTCGGGCGCCAAAGAGGCACTGTGCATCCACGTGCTCGGAGGCACCGGCCGCCGCTACGCATCGGTCGGCGACATCATCGTCGTCACCGTGAAGAACGCCATGCCCGGCTCCGACGTCAAGAAAGGCACCGTGTCGAAGGCAGTCGTAGTCCGCACCAAGAAGGAAATCCGCCGTGCCGACGGCTCGTACATCCGTTTCGACGACAACGCCTGCGTACTTCTCAACAACGCCGGCGAGCTCCGCGGCACACGTATCTTCGGCCCGGTAGCCCGCGAGCTCCGCGCCACCAACATGAAAATCGTCTCCCTCGCTCCCGAGGTACTCTGAACCCACCTAAAAACATCCGACTACAATGGCAAAAATGTATATCAAAAAAGGTGACACCGTCTACGTCCGCTCGGGCGAAGACCGCGGCAAAACGGGCCGGGTACTCTCAGTCATGCCCGGCAAGTACCGCGCAATCGTCGAAGGCGTCAATTTCGTCACCAAGGCCACAAAGCCCAGCGCAGCCCACCCGCAGGGCGGCCTCGTAAAGAAAGAAGCTCCCGTCCACATCTCGAACCTCGCCCTGCTCGACCCCAAGTCCGGCAAGCCCACACGCGTAGGTTTCCACAAGAACGCCGACGGCAAAACAGTTCGTTACGCTAAAAAATCAGGACAAGATATTAAATAATGAGCACCACAACACTTCAGAAAGAATACAAAGAGCGCATTGTCCCCGCCCTTGAGAAGCAGTTCAACTATACAACTGTGATGCAGGTTCCCCGCCTTGAGAAGATTGTCATCAACCAGGGCCTGGGTGCCGCCACCCAGGACAAAAAACTCATCGACACCGCCATAGCCGAAATCACGGCCATCTCGGGCCAGAAAGCCGTACAGACCCTGTCGAAGAAGGACATCTCGAACTTCAAGCTGCGCAAGAAGATGCCTGTCGGCGTACGCGTGACCCTGCGTCGCGAGCGCATGTACGAGTTCCTCGAGCGCCTGGTACGCGTGGCCTTGCCCCGTATCCGTGACTTCAAGGGCATCGAGTCGAAACTCGACGGCCGCGGCAACTACACCCTCGGCATCACCGAGCAGATCATCTTCCCCGAGATCAACATCGACAACATCAACAAGCTCCAGGGCATGAACATCACCTTCGTAACCTCGGCCAACACCGACGAAGAAGGCTACGCACTGCTCAAGGAGTTCGGCCTCCCCTTTAAAAACGCTAAAAAATAAAAACCCGCAATGGCTAAAGAATCAATGAAGGCCCGCGAGGTCAAGCGCGCTAAACTCGTCGCAAAATACGCCCAGCGCAAGGCCGACCTCAAGAAAGCCGCCAAAGAACTCGCCCTCAAGGGCGAGAGCGCATACGAAATCTACCAGGAACTGCAGAAACTGCCCAAGAACGCCTCGTACATCCGTCTGCACAACCGCTGCAAGATCACCGGCCGTCCCAAGGGCTACATGCGCCAGTTCGGCCTGTCGCGCATCCAGTTCCGCGAGATGGCATCATCGGGCCTGATCCCCGGTGTGAAGAAGGCATCCTGGTGACCTGCCGCCGGCGGCCTCATGGCCGCCACCGGAGCCTCAGGGCCGACGGCCGCGTTCACGCCCATTCCTCTCGGAACCCCGCCGCAGCCCCCGCAGGCACAATAAACAGGCACCTGCGCACGTTCTTATCCTCAGGACCCTCTTCCCCCCGGAGCATATCCGGAAAGACATACCCCCGCCGGCCACGTGCCGGCTCGGCCCCCGGGGCGGCCGCGCGAGCGCGCCGGCTGTTCCTCGACAAGGCCGCGGGACGCCCCGCGTCCCCCCAGTATCCGAGAATTAAATATTGTTGGGCCAACCCAATCAATTTAAAACAAAAACAAAAATGACAGATCCCATCGCAGATTATCTCACAAGATTGAGGAACGCCATCAAAGCCAACCACCGCGTGGTTGAGATTCCCGCCTCAAACTTGAAAAAAGAAATCACCAAGATTCTTTTCGAACAGGGCTACATCCTCAACTACAAGTTCATCGAGGGTGATACCCCCGCCGGCGTCATCAAGATCGCCCTCAAGTACGACCCCGTCGACCGTGTCAACGCCATCAAGGACCTCAAGCGCGTGTCGCGTCCGGGTCTCCGCCAGTACACGGGCTACAAGGAAATGCCCCGCGTGCTCAACGGCCTGGGCATCGCCATCCTCTCGACCTCGAAGGGCGTGATGACCAACAAGAAGGCAGCCGAGGAGAAGATCGGCGGCGAAGTGTTATGCTACGTATATTAACAGTCAACCAAGAAAGGAAACACAAACATGTCACGAATAGGTAAAGCACCCATCGCAATCCCTGCAGGTGTCACCGTCAAGGTTGATCATGACACCGTCACCGTAAAAGGCCCCAAGGGCGAACTCACCCAGACCATCAACCCCGAGATCAGCGTCAAGGTCGAGGACGGCCACGTCGTCCTGACCCGTCCGACCGACGACCGCGAGCACCGCGCCCAGCACGGCCTGTACCGCGCCCTGATCCACAACATGGTCGTAGGCGTTTCCGAAGGCTACCGCAAGGAAATGGAATTAGTAGGCGTCGGCTACCGCGCCACCGCAACAGGCCAGGTCCTGGAACTGTCGCTCGGTTTCTCGCACGCAATATATATCAAGCTGCCGCCCGAAGTCAAGGTCGAGGCAAAGAGCGAGCGTAACAAGAACCCCCTGATCATCCTGGAGAGCGACGACAAGCAGCTCCTGGGCCAGGTGTGCGCCAAGATCCGCTCGCTGCGCAAGCCCGAACCGTACAAGGGCAAGGGCATCAAGTTCGTAGGCGAAGTAATCCGCCGCAAATCAGGCAAGTCCGCCAGCGCGAAATAAAACCCTCTAAAACGTAAACAACAATGGTAACTAAGATATCACGTCGTAATAAAATCAAAACCCGCATCCGCGGCAAAATCTCAGGAACCGCCGAACGTCCCCGCATGAGTGTTTTCCGCTCGAACAAGCAGATCTACGTGCAGATTATCGACGACCTGGCAGGCCGCACCCTCGTGTCGGCATCATCGAAGGGCCTGAGCGAGGGCACCAAGAGCGAGATCGCCGCACAGGTCGGCGCCGCCGTAGCCAAGAAAGCCCTCGAGGCCGGCATCAACACCGTAGTCTTCGACCGTAACGGATACCTTTTCCACGGTCGCGTAAAATCACTGGCCGACGCAGCGCGCGAAGGCGGATTAAAATTCTAAGCATACACAACAATGGCAAAAAGAAATAACAGAGTAAAATCGACCAACGACATCGAACTCAAGGACCGTCTCGTGGCCATCAACCGCGTCACCAAAGTAACCAAGGGCGGCCGTACATTCACCTTCGCCGCCATCGTTGTCGTAGGCAACGAGAACGGTATCGTAGGCTGGGGCCTGGGCAAGGCCAACGAGGTCCAGGCCGCGATCGCCAAGGGCGTCGAGGCCGCAAAGAAGAACCTCATCAAGGTTCCCGTGCACAACGGCACCATCCCCCACGAGCAGGCAGCCAAGTTCGGCGGCTCGCGCATCATCCTGAAACCCGCCTCGACCGGTACCGGCGTGAAGGCCGGCGGCGCCATGCGCGCCGTCCTCGAGTCCGTGGGCATCAGCGACGTGCTCGCCAAGTCGAAGGGTTCGTCCAACCCCCACAACCTGGTTAAGGCAACACTCGCCGCCCTCGACGAAATGCGCTCGCCCGCAATGGTCGCCCAGAACCGCGGCATCTCAGTAGAACAGGTCTTCAAAGGCTGATCGTATAACAAGTCCTTAAAGACATTAAAACTCCGCAAACATGGCACAGATCAAAATCACCCAGACCAAGAGCCGCATCAACTGCCCGGCAGTGCAGAAACGCACTCTCGACGCACTCGGCCTGCACAAAATGAACCATAGCGTAGTCAAGGAAGACACCCCCGCAATCCGCGGCATGGTGACAAAGGTACACCATCTGGTGACCGTTACCAACCTCTGACACGCACCCCAGCCCCCACAGCCGGCCTAAGGCTCCCCCGCATAGCGGGGCGCCGAGGCCGCCCGCGAGGGAAATCAACAAACCCTAACAGTCAAATCCGAAAAATAAAAACATACGACAATGGATTTAAGCAACCTCCAACCCGCTCCCGGCTCGGTCAAGCACGGCAAACGCATCGGTCGCGGTCCCGGCTCCGGCAAGGGCGGAACATCAACCCGCGGACACAAAGGCGCAAAATCCCGTTCGGGCTACTCGCGCAAAATCGGTTTCGAAGGCGGCCAGATGCCTCTGCAGCGCCGTCTTCCCAAGTTCGGCTTCAAGAACATCAACCGCATAGAATACAAACCCGTTAACCTCGACCTCCTGCAGTCTCTCGCAGAGGCCAAAAACCTCACTAAAATCGGACTCGACGAACTCCGCGCTGCAGGTTTCATCAACTCCCGCCAGGTCGTCAAAATCCTCGCTGGCGGCACTATCAGCAAGGCTCTCACCGTTGAGGCCAACGCATTCTCCAAAGCAGCCGCAGCAGCCATCGAGGCAGCCGGCGGCACCACCGTCAAACTCTGAGTCCGACAATGAAATTTATCCAAACACTCAAAAACATCTGGACCATCGAAGAACTGCGCAAGCGTCTTCTGATCACCTTCCTGCTGGTACTGGTCTACCGTCTGGGCTGCTACGTGCTGCTGCCGGGCATTTCTCCCGAGGCTGTCGACGCCCTGGAGAACTTTACCAACAAGACAGGCATGATGCAGTTGCTTGACATGTTCTCCGGCGGCGCCTTCTCCCAGGCCTCGATATTCGCGCTGGGCATCATGCCCTACATCACGGCGTCGATTGTCATCCAACTCCTGGGCATGGTCCTGCCGTCGTTCCAGAAAATGCAGCGCGAAGGCGAGTCCGGCCGTCAGAAACTGAACCAGTACACACGTTACCTGACAGTGCTCATTCTCCTTCTTCAGGCGCCCGCATACCTGTACAACCTTAACTATCAGTTCTCCGCAGCCCACGGAGGCGCCGTGCTGCAGCTCGGTTTCTGGACCGAGGCCTACCTGACGGTAATCCTCGCCGCAGGCTCGATGTTCATCATGTGGCTCGGCGAGCGCATCACCGACCGCGGTATTGGCAACGGTATCTCGTTCATCATCCTCGTGGGCATCATCGCCCGTCTCCCGGGAGCCTTCTTCTATGAGTTCACCTCGCGCATGCCCGGTGCCAGCGGCACCCAGGGCGGTCTGGTGATGTTCATCGTCGAGGTAGTCCTGCTGTTCGCCGTCACCGTCGGCGCCGTCCTGCTCGTGCAGGGAACCCGCAAGGTGCCCGTGCAGTACGCCAAGCGCATCGTCGGCAACCGCCAGTACGGAGGCGCTCGCCAGTACATTCCCCTGAAGGTGAATGCCGCCGGCGTAATGCCCATCATCTTCGCGCAGGCCATCATGTTCATCCCCATCACACTCGTCGGCTTCGGCAGCGAGAACGGCGGATCGTTCTTCCAGGCCTTCTCGGACATCAACGGATTCTGGTACAACCTCGTGTTCTTCATCATGATCGTGGCCTTCACGTACTTCTACACCGCCATCACCGTGCGTCCCACCCAGATGGCCGAGGACATGAAGCGCAACAACGGCTTCATACCCGGTGTCAAGCCCGGCAAGAAGACCGCCGAGTATCTCGACACGATCATGAGCCGCATCACACTTCCCGGCTCGATATTCCTGGGCATCGTCGCCATCATGCCCGCGTTCGCGCGTCTGTTCGGCATCAGCAGCGGCTTCGCCCAGTTCTTCGGCGGAACATCCCTGCTGATTATGGTGGGTGTCGTTCTCGACACACTCCAGCAGATCGAGTCGCATCTGATGATGCACCACTACGACGGCCTCATGAAGGAAGGCAAGATCAAGGGCCGCACCACCGGCGCCGCCTACTGATACCCGTCTCCGGACAGCAGTAAGCCTGTTCTGACAGGCACCCAATAAGCAAAATCCCTTTCATAGGCAACTCCCCCCGAAGCCTCACCCGCAGGCTCCGGGGGATAGTGCCGAAAGGACTCTCCTCCAGCCATACGCCCCGTGTCAGTCGGGGTGACCCTCAATCCTCTAACCATAATATCAAGTTTTCAAGCGAAAATGATATATATCAAGACACCCGAAGAAATCGAACTCGTGCGCCGCGCCTCCGACCTCACCTCGCGTACGCTCGGAGCGATAGCAGCCGCGATTCGACCCGGAGTCACCACTCAGGCACTCGACACCCTGGCGCGTGAGTTTATCCACGACAACGGCGGCGTTCCCGCCTGCCTCGGCTACGGGGGCTTCCCCGGCGCCATCTGCGCCGAAGTGAACGACATCATCGTACACGGTTTCCCATCGTCGTACGAACTGCGCGACGGCGACATCTGCGGAGTCGACCTCGTTGTCGAACTCGACGGATTCATGGGCGACTCGTGCTATACGTTCGCCATCGGCGACGTCGAGGAGAAGACAATGGAACTTCTGCGGACCACGCGCCGCAGTCTTGACGTGGGTATCGCCGCCTGTCGTGCGGGACACCGCATAGGCGACATCGCGAACGCCATCCAGACTTACTGCGAGCGTCGCGGCTACTCGGTAGTCCGCGAGATGTGCGGCCACGGCATCGGCCGCGACATGCACGAAGACCCTGAAGTTCCCAACTATGGACGCCGCGGCATCGGCCCCGTCATCCGCAACGGCATGTGCATCTGCATCGAGCCCATGATCAACCTCGGCTCGCGCAACATTCGCATTGACCAGGACGGATGGACATGCCGCACGAAGGACCACAAGCCTTCGGCCCACTACGAGCACACCGTGGCTATAGTCGACGGCGAGACCGAGGTCCTGACGACCTTCGAGTACATCCGCGAGGCTCTCGGCGACCGCTTTATAGAATAATCCCAACCCCTAACCCAGATATATGGCAAAACAAGCAGCAATCGAACAAGACGGCACTATCGTCGAAGCACTCTCGAACGCGATGTTCCGCGTTGAACTCGAGAACGGTCATCAGATCACGGCCCACATCTCGGGCAAGATGCGCATGCATTACATCAAAATTCTTCCCGGCGACAAGGTGCGTGTGGAGATGTCTCCGTATGACCTTTCGAAGGGCCGTATCGCTTTCCGCTACAAGTAAAGCCGAGGCGGAGAAAGCGCAAAAATCTATCTGACCGCAAGATAGCATTTTGTACTTTCAAAAAAAAGTTGTACCTTCGCAGGCTGATTCGTCCCTCGCGGGTCGGAACGGCCTATCCGCGGACCTGCGCCCGGCCATCCCGGAAGGGTGGGGCGGAAGTTCCGTCATCATCATAGATAACAAACTAAATTACTAAAAGATAAATTGTTAAAAGAAAAATGAAAGTTAGAGCCTCAATCAAAAAGCGCACAGCAGACGACAAGATCGTGCGTCGTAAAGGCCGCCTTTACGTAATCAACAAAAAGAATCCCAAGCACAAGCAGCGTCAGGGATAACTTTTTAGTTATTTGAAAAATTTATCAATCCAAAAATCAATATGGCAGTAAGAATCGTGGGAGTTGACCTCCCCCAGAACAAAAGAGGTGAAATCGCCCTGACATACATCTTTGGTATCGGCCGCTCGAGCGCCAGAACAATCCTCGAGAAAGCCGGTGTGGACGTGAGCAAGAAAGTCCAGGACTGGACTGACTCCGAGGCCGCCAAAGTTCGTGAAGTCATTGGCAGCGATTACAAAGTCGAAGGTGACCTTCGCAGCGAAATCCAGCTCAACATCAAGCGTCTGATGGATATCGGATGCTATCGCGGCGTCCGCCACCGCAACGGTCTGCCCGTTCGCGGCCAGTCGACCAAGAACAACGCACGCACCCGCAAGGGCCGCAAGAAAACCGTTGCAAACAAAAAGAAAGCTACCAAATAATAAACATAACCAAGAATTATGGCAAAAAAGACAGTCGCAGCAAAGAAGAGAAACGTCAAGGTATCGGCCGAGGGCCAGCTTCACGTACACTCGTCTTTCAACAATATCATCGTGTGCCTAGCCAACAGCGAAGGACAGGTAATCTCCTGGTCGTCGGCCGGCAAAATGGGCTTCCGTGGCTCGAAAAAGAACACACCGTACGCCGCCCAGATGGCCGCTCAGGATTGCGCGAAAACCGCCTACGACCTGGGCCTGCGCAAAGTAAAGGCCTATGTCAAGGGTCCCGGCAACGGCCGTGAGTCCGCTATCCGTACAATCCACGGCGCAGGTATCGAGGTGGTCGAGATCATCGACGTCACGCCCCTGCCCCACAACGGTTGCCGTCCTCCCAAACGTCGTCGCGTATAATACGCCGGCATCCGAAACCTAACAAAGACTCTTAACATCCTTTTAGTAAGTAGCAAACAACATCAACAACACAGGATGTCCCTAAGCCCGCGCCGCCATCGGACGGCAGGGAAGGCCCAGAGGCACGGTAGCCAGCGAGGTCAGAACGTGAATAAAAGACCATTATAACATCACCTCTCAATGGTCGCGGCTGCACTAACGACCTACGAAGCACCCGATGCCAGGACCAGCCCGCAAGCCGGCAGGGAAGACCCGGAGCACGACAGGCGCCGACGCTGCCAGCAGCAACGAAGCCGTCACGGCATCCGCTTCCCCGGAAAGACATCCCATATAAACGATTATCAAAAATGGCTAGATACACAGGTCCCAAGACCAAAATTGCCCGTAAGTTCGGCGAACCCATCTTCGGCCCCGACAAAGTTCTTCAGAAAAGGAACTATCCCCCCGGCCAGCACGGACAGAACAAGCGCCGCAAAACATCGGAATACGGCGTCCAGCTGCGTGAGAAGCAACTGGTGAAATACACATACGGCGTACTCGAGAAGCAGTTCCGCAACCTCTTCGAGAAAGCATCCTCGATGAAGGGTATCACCGGCGAGATCCTCCTGCAGTTGCTCGAGTCGCGTCTCGACAACGTGGTATACCGCCTCGGCATCGCCCGCACACGTGCCGCCGCCCGTCAGATTGTACTTCACAAGCATGTCACAGTCAACGGCCAGGTTGTCAACATCCCCTCATATCAGGTAAAGCCCGGCGACGTAGTCGCTGTACGCGAGAAATCGAAGTCGCTCGAGGTCATCAACGACAATCTTGCCGGTTTCAACCACACCAAGTATCCCTGGATCGAATGGGACGAGAGCATCAAGGGCGGCAAGTTCCTGCACGTTCCCGCCCGTGAGGACATCCCCGAGAACATCAAGGAGCAACTTATCGTCGAGTTGTATTCGAAGTAATAATCCCTAAAATCCAGATCCATGGCTATTTTACAATTCCAGAAACCCGACAAAGTCGTGATGCTCGAATCGACCGACAACTTTGGCAAATTCGAGTTCAAGCCTTTGGAGCCCGGCTATGGCATCACCGTAGGCAACGCGCTTCGTCGCGTGCTGCTGTCATCGCTCGAGGGTTACGCTATCTCGTCGATACGCATCGACGGCGTGAAGCACGAGTTCGACACCATCCCCGGTGTGAAGGAAGATGTCACCAACATCATCCTCAACCTGAAGAAGGTCGACCTCAAGCAGATCGTCGCTGACACCGACTCGGAGAAAGCCACCATCACCGTCAGCGGAACCGAAGTTTTCACCGCCGGCGACATCTCGAAGGCTCTGACCGGTTTCGAGGTCCTCAATCCCGACCTCGTCATCTGCCATCTGGATTCCGATGCAAGTTTCACGATCGTACTTACCATCAACAAGGGCCGCGGCTGGGTACCGGCCGAGGAGAACGAGGTCCCGGGCGACGACATCAATGTCCTCGCCATCGACTCGATCTACACCCCGATCAAGAATGTCAAGTACACCATCGAGAACTTCCGTGTAGACCAGAAAACCGACTACGACAAACTTATTCTTGAAATCACCACCAACGGGTCGATCTCACCTAAAGACGCGCTGAAAGAGGCCGCGCGCATCCTCATCTTCCACTTCATGCTTTTCTCGGACGAGAAAATCACCCTCGAGGCCACCGAGACCGGCGACAACGAGGAGTTCGACGAGGAAGTGCTGCACATGCGACAGCTTCTCAAGTCGAAACTTGTCGACATGGACCTGTCGGTACGCGCCCTCAATTGCCTGAAGTCCGCCGAAGTCGAGACTCTCGGCGAACTCGTGGTCTTCAACAAGAACGACCTGTTGAAATTCCGTAACTTCGGCAAGAAGTCGCTCACCGAACTCGATGAGTTCCTGTCGAGCCTCAACCTCAGTTTCGGTATGGACATTTCAAAATATAAATTAGATAAAGAGTAACAACGATGAGACATAATAAAAAATTCAATCACCTCAGCCGCAAGAAAGCCCACCGCGACTCGTTGCTCAGCAACATGACCATCTCGCTGATCATGCACAAGCGCATCTTCACGACCCTGGCCAAGGCCAAGGCTCTCCGCGTATACGCCGAACCGCTGATCAACCGTGCCAAAGACGACACCATGCAGAACCGCCGTCTCGTCTTCGCACACCTCCAGAACAAAGAAGCCATCAAAGAACTGTTCAACGGTGTGGCTCAGAAAATCGCCGACCGTCCCGGTGGCTACACACGTATCCTCAAGACCGGCAACCGTCTGGGTGACAACGCCAAGACCTGCTTCATCGAACTGGTCGACTACAACGAGGCAATGCTCAAGGACAAGAAAGAGCCCGCGGCCAAGACACGCCGCTCGCGTCGCAAATCCGCTCCCAAGGCAGCCGAGGCACCTGTCGCCGCTCCCGCAGCAGAGGCCCCCGCAACCGAGGCTCCCGCAGCAGAATAAGCAATTGTCTGAGAATAACTGAATATAAAAATGCGAACCATCGGAGTGCGAATACCCCGCTGGTCCGCATTTTTTACTTTCCGGAACCGATTTCTTCCACGTGCGGTCAGTTAGCCGCGGGGAAAATAATGACCTTGAATCATGATCATGCGTCCGCAAGGGCGGATTATCTGCCTTTAAAAAAAATTTCCACTTACCTTAAAGATTGCCATACACTTTTTAAATTCATCAGCATTAATGAAGAAAACGATTATCGCCGCCGTCATTGCCTCGGCAATCGGTCTGGCGGGTTTCACAGCAACGGCCCAGACTCCCGAACCGAAACGCGAGTTCCGTTCGACCTGGGTGGCAGGCATGGGTATCGACTGGCCGAAAAACACAACCAGTGAGGCAAAGGCCAAGCAGCAGCTCATCACCTATCTCGACAATTTCCAGCGTCAGAATTTCACCGGAGTCTGCATCCATGTGCGTCCGCGTGCCGACGCCTACTATAAATCCTCCTACGAGCCGTGGTCGGCCGACATCTCGGGACGACGCGGCAAGGATCCCGGCTGGGACCCTCTGGCATTCGCCATCGAGGAGTGCCACAAGCGTGGCCTGGAGTGTTACGCATGGGTAAACCCCTACCGTGTGAACGCCAACGGCCATGACTATGCCACCGACTCGCGCTTCACCACACCCCAGGACAAGGAGTGGGCCGAGAAAGGCTGGCTCATCAAGTCGGGCAACTGGACATCGTTCAACCCCGGCCTTCCGGAGGCACGTGAGCACTGCCTCAACGTCATAAAGGAAATCTACACCAACTATGCCATCGACGGCATGCTCTTCGACGACTACTTCTATCCCGGCGACGGAATGGCCGATGACAGCAGCGCCCCCGACTATGAACTCTGGCAGAATTCCGGGACAGAACTGTCGCTCCCAGACTGGCGCCGCAAGAATACTGATACGTTCGTTCAGACATTATACGACGATATACAGGCCACTCGCCCCGACATGCGATTCGGCATAGGTCCTGCCGGTGTCGCCTACAAGTCGGCATCGAAGTACGGACTGCCCAAGCCCACCTCCGGCTCCGACTGGCAGTACGACAAAATCTACGCCGACCCTCTGGCATGGCTGGCCGACGGTTCGATCGACTTCATATCGCCTCAGATATACTGGGCCCGGTCCAACAGCGTAGCACGCTATGACGTGCTGTGCGAGTGGTGGTCGATGGTCGCCGACCACTTCAACCGTCACAACTATGTCTCAGCCGCCGCATACAAGGTAGAGACCGACGAGTTCTCCAAAGGAGACAAGAAGACCGGCTGGGCTGAAATCGGCGCCCAGGTAGACCTGACGCGCACGGACACGCGCAACAATGCTCCAGGCATGATATATTACAACACTAACTCGATGAACGGTCCGGGCCTTACGGGCCTAGGCGATTATCTCGGCGAGAACAAGTACACCCACAAGACCCTCGTGCCGAAGGTCGACTGGAAGGAGCATCCCGTCTATGAGGCAGTCACGAACCTGAATTTCGACGGCACCGAACTGACATGGACACCGGTCAAGGGCGCTTCCGAGAAGAGCATTATCCGTTACAGCGTCTATGCCGTACCCATGACGCATGACAACGAGAGCGCACGCGCCAAGGACGGCGACGGCATCGACGGCGCCTATCTTGCCGGCGTATCGTACTCGCCCTCGTTCACTGTTCCGGCCGACAAGCGTGCCGACCACTGGTTTGCCGTGTGTGTCTACGACGGCTTCGGCTACGAATCTCAGCCCGCGGTGTGCAGTTACAGCAACGAACGCGCCGACGCGCCGACACTGACAAGCCCCGCCGACGGTGTCACCGCCGCCTGGGACCAGACTTTCACGTGGACGGCGGTCGAAGGCGCGAGTTATAACTTCCAGATAGCCCGGGATGCCGCTTTTGACAAAATCGAGGTGATGCAGCGTGGCCTGGGCGAGACCACCATTACGGTAGACCTGGAGAATTTCGAACCCGGCACCACGCTTTACTGGCGTGCCGTGGCAAATGTCAGCGGCAAACTCTCCGGCTATTCCGATGCCCGCAGCATTATCGTTCCCCAGCCCGTACCCGCCCAGAAGGCCGTGCTCAGGACTCCTGCCGACGCATCGGACAACACTAGCGCAAAGATTAATTTCACATGGGACAAAATCACTGACCGTTATGTCAAGTCCCTGCGTTTCGAACTGATAGCCGACGGAGGTACATTCGAGTCGCCGCTGATAGCCCGTGATCTCGCCACGGACGCGACCTCGACAGAAATAGAGAGCATCGCTCTTGCCAATGGCAAATACTCGTGGCGCGTTGTCACCGACGGCATCCGCGTGTCGCGCACGGAGTCAGACGTATGGTCGTTCACTGTCTCGCCCGCACCCCTTGGCACATACGAGCCCGGCTATACCGTCAGGAAAGATGCCGCCGCATACCCACTTCCCGACCAACTAACGTTCGAGAGCCTGTGGCACCGCTCGGCACACCAGCCTTTCGGCAACATGACCTTCGACGATGGCAGCAACGGCTCGTTCAACCGCGGCATGGTCGCGACCGAGAGATTCGTGTTCGTAAGCGGCCGTTCGGCGGCAAGTTCCTCGGCAGACATATATCTCGACCAGTATGACGCCCTCACCGGCGAGCATCTGCGCCGCATCAGCCTCGGTGAGGAAGGCAAGGTGCGCTATCTGCCCTGCAACGATGTCCTACGTGACTCAAGGGGCAATATCCTTATAGCCAACCTGAGTCTCGACATTGCCACAACCCCCGTAATTCTGCACAAGGTGAATCTGCTCGACGGCTCGCTGACACAGGTAGCCTCGCTGACTGCGGGCAGCCTCGAAGGCGTCCGCATCGACCATGTCGGCGTGCAGGGTGATGTGGACTCCGGCTCGTTCAAGGTATGGGCGGCCACATCAAACAACAACAAACTCGTCCAGTGGGTAGTGTCTTCTCCGTCAACCGCAACGTCGACTGTGCGCAACATCAGCAAGTTCTATCCCTCGAGCGCCGACAACTTCGGCATTGCGCCCCGCGTGGTTCCCGAAGGCGGCAACAACGCCGTGTTCGTTGACGGCGGCTCGACGGCATGGACACTCTATACATGGGGCCGCACGGCCGCCATGGCCGGATCGTTCGACAAGGCCCCGGCCTGCGCTCCGGCAGACCCCGCCGACAATGGCGGAGCATGGTTCACCATGGGCGAGAAATCCTATCATGTCTATACCACCGCCTCGTCGCAGAGCGGCTCTCGCTTCGCTCTGGTCTCGGCGGAGAAACGTGACTTCAGCGACATGAGCGCACTGTGTGTCTTCCCCGAAGGCACGCTCGGAAACGTTGTCTCGTCAACCTGCTCGTCACCTGTCGACGCGGTAGTTGTGTCTCCGTCGATGACACGTGTATATGTATACAGTCCCGGCAACGGTCTCGGCGCCTATGTCCTGAATGATGCGTCCGCCTCGGTCGGCGGCATCGGCGCTGATGGCGAGGGCCTGTCTTATACTGTCATCGGTCTTGAGGTGGTGCTGAACGGCGAAGCCGAGAAGGTTGAGGTCTACAATGCGGGCGGCGTCCTCATCGACAGCCTCAGCGGAGTAAGCAGCGTGCGTCTTCCCGCCGCGGGCCTGTACATTCTCCGCGCCGACGGCCTCACGGCCAAAGTCCTCGTCCGCTGACAATATCTAAACCAATAAACCGACGGGCCGGCACTGCGCAGCAGCGTATGCCGACCCGTCTGATATAAATCCCTCTCTCCTGACCTGTCTGAGAAATATGGAAAAAACAACGGAAACCACCGCCGAGCGTATCCCCGCCGCAAGGGGATTGCTGGCCCTGTCGCCCATGATTGTATTCCTGCTGCTGTATGTGGCAGTCTCCGTGGTGCTGGACGACTTCTACAAAATGCCGATCTCGGTGGCGCTTGTAGCGGCGTCGATGTGGGCTGTGCTCATCTATCGCGGACGTCCGCTGACAGAGCGTATCGAGACATTCTCCCGGGCCGCCGGCCACAGCAACATCCTGTACATGATATGGGTGTTCGTGCTTGCAGGTGCCTTCGCGTCTCTGGCAAGGGAAACCGGCGCCATCGATGCCACGGTGAATCTGGCGCTGAGCGTATTCCCTCCGGTAATGATAGTGCCGGCGCTGTTTCTGGCATCATGCTTCATATCGCTGGCGGTAGGTACGTCCGTCGGAACGGTTGTCGCGCTGGCTCCGCTGGCAAGGCAGATGGCGGTGATGTCCGACGCGAGCGTGCCGTTCTATGTGGCCGCAGTGCTCGGAGGCGCGTTTTTCGGCGACAACCTTTCGTTTATCTCTGACACGACGATTGCCGCGACACGCTCGCAGGGCTGCAATATGGCTGACAAGTTCAGGACCAACCTGTGGATAGCCGTGCCTGCGGCGGTCGTCACTCTCATACTGTATGTCATCATGGGTCAGGGGAGTGCCGAAGCCACAGTCACGCAGGAAAGCAAGCCCTGGCTCGTGGCTCCTTATATAGTGGTCATAGTCACGGCGGTGATGGGGATAAACGTCACTGTGGTGCTGACGCTTGGCATATTGAGTTCGATGCTGCTGGGCTATGCCGGAGGATTCAGCCTTATAGACATGGCACAGCACTGCGGGAGAGGCATCATAGGCATGGGCGACCTGATAGTGATCACGCTCCTGGCATCGGGAATGCTTGGCATCATAAAGGCCGGAGGTGGCATTCAGTATCTGCTTCAGGGGCTCACGTCCTGTGTCTCGGGTAAGCGGGGGGGACAGGCGGTTATAGCGCTGCTTGTGGGAGTGGTGAATCTCTGTACGGCAAACAATACCGTTGCCATCATCACTGTTGGCGGCATCTCGCGTGACATCTCGCGGCGTTACGGCATAGACCCGCGCAAGAGCGCGTCATTGCTTGACTCGGCCTCGTGCGTCGTGCAGTGCCTGATTCCGTACGGCGCGCAGACACTGCTTGGAGCGTCGCTTGCCGGCATCTCGCCGGCGGCCCCGTTCCCCTACCTGTATTATCCCTGGGTACTGGGTGCAATGATAATCCTGTCCATAGTCTTCCTGTTGCCCCGGCGTCTGAACTGACAGCGGGGCCCGAGACTGTGGAAAATAAAGGCCAAGAAGAAAAGTGGTATCAGTCCTTGGTGCCGTATGCAAGGTCGCCGGCGTCGCCGAGTCCGGGAACTATGTAGGAGTGGGAGTTGATCTCGGCGTCAATCGCACCAACCCACAGAGTGGTCGTCTCGGCGGGGAAGGTCTTGGCAATGTAGTCGACGGCCTTCTGTGAAGCGATGACCGATGCGACGTGAACATGCGCGGGGGTACCCTTTGTCAGAAGGGCGCGGTAACTCAGTTCCATCGAGGCTCCGGTGGCGAGCATCGGATCGCACAGAATCAGGGTCTTGCCGTCGAGACGTGGCGAGGCGAGATATTCGATGCAGACGTCGAAGTTTTCTTTCTCCTTGTATTTCCGGTATGCCGAGACAAAAGCATTCTCGGCATGGTCGAAATAGTCCAGAAAACCCTGGTGGAACGGAAGTCCGGCACGGAAAATAGTGCCGAGCACCACAGGCTCGGCGATAACCTTGCACTGTGCGGGGGCAAGCGGTGTCTCGACTTCGACTGTCTTGTATTTCAGAGTCTTGGAAATCTCATAAGCCATGATCTCGCCCACGCGGCGAAGGTTGTGGCGGAAGCGCAGAGGGTCGGTGTGTGTCTTGACGTCGCGCATTTCGGTCAGGTACTGGCTTACGAGAGAAGGTGTTTCGGCAAAATTTATGGTTTTCATGATGTCATGTGTTTTGTTTCTTTTTCGTATTTGCGGGGTTGTATCCGTCTGTGAACACAAAGTTAGCGATTCGAGGTGAAAAGTCATCCAAAAACCTGCAAAAAAATGTATAAAAGACCGGGCGGGAAGAAAAAAGTCGTATATTTGCACACCCGTAATAAACGGTATATCCAGGTGTACACAATCAAATTAAAATCAAAATAAGATCATGAAGAAAACAAGTTTGACTTCGGTGGCCATAGCCTTTGTGGCCATGGGTCTTGGTGCCTGCGGTCACGGCGACGGTACTGCCGAGACGGACACAACAGTATCGTCGGCAACCGTCGATTCGATAACTGCAACCTATGGCGAGTTCATGGGCGCATATTTCAACCAGGCTATGGCCAACAGCGAGAAGTATGATGACATCACTGTCGACAAGAAGGAATTCCTGAAGGGACTGCGCATGTCGCTGTCGCAGGAACACAGCCTCGACTTCATTGCCGGCGTCAACGCAGGCCTGCAGATCAGCGAGGACCTGAGAAAATATAAGGAGAACGGCATCGAACTCAAGCGCAGCGAGATAATCCGCCTGATCGACCTTGCCGTGCTTGGCGACAGTGTCAGCGAGGCCAAGATCGACAGTCTGCAGCGCCGACTGTTCACGTTCCAGGAGAAACTCAACGAGAAAGTCCGTACCCGCGATGAGAATGCCGCCGCACGCTCGCCCCAGGGCATAGGCAATGACAATGCCGGCAAGCGTTTCGCACGCGATTTCCAGGCCTCGCATTCGGGCGTTCGTCCAACCGAGTCGGGCCTCCTGCCGTACATAGAGAATCCCGGTGGCGCGCGTCCGGACCTGAGCAAGCCTCTGCTTGTGAATATCCATCTCAGGCATGTCGACGGCACGCCCATCCTCGGTCAGGACAACGCCATCATAAATGTCGACGGCCAGCCCGAAGGAATCCGCGAGGCACTCGGCCTTATGGGTACGCAGGGCAAAGGCGCGTTCGTGCTTCCTCCCTCCCTTGCATGGGGTGCCATGGGCCTTGAGCAGGCCGGCGTAGGCCCCAACGAATGGATTGTGGCTGAAATCGAGTTGTTCGACAATGTCGATCCCGAAAAGATTCCCTACAGTCAGACCACAGAGCAATAAAAACGGCATAAAACCAAAGCACAACGGCATCCCCGCGCCCCGGAAAATCCCGGTGCGACGAGGGATGCCGCGGTTTTGTTAAGTTAACCCGGCGGGATAATGTTAAAAAACGGGCAATATCCTCTAAAGTCTGAAAAATAGACGGACCCGCATCAACAAATACCATGCAAAGGAGGTTTACATAATGATAAATTGTCCTGAATTGATATAAGACCAAAACTTTTGGCGTTTTGTGTTTTTTTACTAACTTTGAACACTTTTTCCGCATCGCGGAATACCCTTGTAACCGACATATGACCGCAGACATAAACCACGAAAAACGAAATAATAATTATAACTAACTCTAACCACTCTTATGAGACTAAAACTGTTATTGACCATGCTTCTGGCCGCGATAATTCCGGCCGTGGCACAGACTTCGCGTGTTGTCGGAGTTGTGGTGAACGGTTCGACCGGCGCTCCCGTCTCCGGGGCGGCGGTCTCGTTGCGCAACCAAGGCATTTCGACAAGCACCAACTTCTCGGGTGAATTCACGTTACAGGCCAAGCAGGGTACTGACTACCTGATTGTGACCAACGATGACTTCCAGTCCTACGGCATGGACGTGAACATCTCCGGCAAGACCACTGAACTGGGAACCATCCGCCTGACCCTCGATGACCCCGGCACCGAATACTACGGTGACAGCGAGAGCCTCGTCATGGACGAGACCATGCTTGAGGACGACGAGGGCAACTCGCAGAGCATAGTCGCGCTGACAGGTGCCAACGACAACATCTACTACAATACGGCGTCCTATAACTTCGGACCCATGTATTTCCGCTATCGTGGCTATCAGAACGAGTATCAGACAATCTATCTCAACGGTGTCAACATGAACGACCCCATCAGAGGCCGTTTCAACTTCTCCACACTCATGGGCCTGACCTCGCGAGCCTTCCGCAACCGCACGACAACCGTAGGCATGGATGCCTCGTCGTACGGCTTCGGCAATATCGGCGGCTCGACCATGTACAATACCATCACCGACACCTATGCACCCGGTTTCAACGGCTCGCTGGCGTATACCAACTCCAACTACTACCTGCGAGCCATGGCCTCGTACGCCTCGGGCGTAAACGAGCACGGCTGGGCCTACACCATAGCCGGCATAGGCCGTTACTCACACGAGGGCGTGGTCGAAGGCACATTCTATAACTCGGGAGGCCTCTTCCTCTCGCTTGAGAAAGTCCTCGACCAACACAACTCGCTAACCTTCACGGCCTTCGGCGGCCCCACGCAGCGAGCCAACGCCTCGGCCACATATCAGGAAGTCTATGATCTCGTAGGCTCGAACCTCTATAACCCCAACTGGGGCTGGCAGGACGGCAAGAAACGCTCCTCGCGAATCGTCGAGACCTTCGACCCGACCATGATGCTGACATGGCTATACAAGGATGCACGCACAACCCTCAACACCACAATGTCGGTACGCTGGGCCAACTACAGGCAGTCGGCACTGCAGTACTACAAGGCAAACGACCCCAATCCCACCTACTACCGCTACCTTCCGTCGAACTATGCCGACAATTCGGAGGAATATGACTTCTACACAAACCTGTGGAAGAACGATCCCTCGGTACGGCAGATCAACTGGGACGCCCTGTATCAGGTGAACTACCTGAACGACGTCGAGAACGAGAACCTTCCCGAGGACCAGAAGAAAGGCTCGTCGTACATCATGGAGAACCGTCACTCGAATCTTTTCTCGGCGATGCTGAATTCCTATGTCAACCGCCAGCTGAACAACAACCTCTCGCTGCAGGGCGGCGTATCGTTCAACTACACCAGGGGCGACTACTACAAGACCATCCGCGACCTGATGGGCGGACAGTTCTGGGTAGACATCGACCCCTTCTCAGACCGTGACATCACCATCGCTCCGGACAACCTTCAGAACGACCTCGACAACCCCAACCGCCGTGTCCGCAAGGGCGACCGTTTCGGCTACGACTACAACCTGTACTACATCAACGCCCAGGCATGGCTGCAGAATACCTTCACCTCGGCCCACTGGGATGCCTTCTGGGGCGTAAGCATGAGTTACACCCAGTTCTGGCGCGACGGACACATGCGTAACGGCCGCGCTCCCCAGAACTCCCTCGGCAAATCGGCCACATCGCGTTTCGACAACGCCATGGCAAAAGCCGGTGCCACCTATAAACTCAACGGCCGCAACTTCTTCTCGGCACACCTGCAGTACGGCACACGCGCACCTCTGGCCGACCAGGCCTTCATCGCTCCCCGTGTCAAGAACACACTCGTAGGCGACCTCGAGTCTGAGCGCGACTTCTCGGCAGACCTCTCATACTCGTGGTCCTACCGCCGCTTCCGCGGCAGCCTTACCGGCTTCTATACGATGATGGACAACGCCACCGAGCGCACTGGCTTCTACGATGACCGCTACTCGACCTACGCCATCTACGCTCTGACCGGCGTCCGCCGTGTCTACAAGGGCATCGAACTCGGCATGGCATACAAGATCACGCCCTCGATAACCGCGACATTCGCCGGAACATGGGCCAAGTACCAGTACAAGAACAATCCCAAGGGCACACGCTCGTTCGAGAATGGCCTGCACCCAGATACCACCCAGACCGTCTACCTTAAGAACTACTATCTCGGCTCGACTCCCCAGACCGTGTTCAACATCGGCATCGACTACGCCGCTCCCCAGAACTGGTTCTTCAACGTCAACGGTACATGGCAGGGCGACGCATACGTCAACCTCTCCCCCGCATACCACGAGGCTCTGCCCGACCTCTGGCAGAACATCCCCGACTGCACTCCCGAGAAACTCCAGGCAAAGATTGACGAACTCTCCGCCCAGGACAAACTCAAGAACGCCTTCTCGCTGAACGTCTCGATAGGCAAACTCATCTACATCAACCGCAAGGTGTCGATGAACATCAACCTCAATATCAACAACGTGCTCAACAACAAGAACGTATGCACCTACGCCTACCAGCAGGGCCGTCTCGACACCAAGGACTACAACCGCGACAAGTACCCCAACAAATACTCCTACGCCCAGGGTGTCCGAGTATTCCTCAACGTCGGCGTACGTTTCTAAGCCCCCAAGGCTCACATCAGCATAAGACACTATCGTTTTCAAACCTAAAACGACATTACGAAAAATGAAAAAGACATTATTATATATCGCGACTCTGGCCTTGGGCAGCGGTGCATTCACATCGTGCGACGACAATTTCGAGCGTCCCCCGATGGTGGTGCCCGAAGCCACCATCGAGGCCAACACACAGGTCAACGACCTGAAGGCGCAGTTCTATACGGCAGAATCCAACTACGCCACCCAGATTCCGGCCAAGGCCGACGGCACGCACTACATCATCTCGGGCCGCGTCATCTCGTCGGACGCCTCAGGCAACTTCTTCAAGCAACTCGTCATATGCAACGAGGACGGCGACCAGTGCATACAGTTCAACGTCGACGCCTACGACCTTAACGAGACCTACCAGTACGGCCAGGAAATCGTGGTCGACGTCACCGACCTATATATCGGCGGTTATGGCCGTCTGATGCAGATCGGCGCCGCACCCACCTCGGGCTATCCCTCGCGTATTCCCTCGGCCACGTTCACCGAGCATGCCCAGGTCAACGGTCTCGCCGAACCCGAGAAAATCAGGATTGACACAGTCACCATAGCCGAACTTGACCAGATAAAGAACAAGCAGGACGAATGGCTAGACTGGCAGTGCCGCATGATTGCCATCAAGAATGTCTCCTTCGCCGATGCCGGCAAGAAGACCCTCGCCGAACAGAACTCCAACACCTCGCGCACCATGACCGACGGAACCGGCTCGATCATCCTCTACACATCGGGCTACTCCGACTTCTGGGACTACTACTGCCCGGAGGGCACCGGCACAGTTGTCGGTATCCTCAGCTGCTACCGCGACAACTGGCAGATACGTCTCAACGGCATCGACGGCCTGGAGGGCTATGAACTCACCAAGGCTCCCGGCGGTGACAATCCCGACACTCCCGGCGACATCACCAACGACGGCTCAGAATCCAAACCTTTCACGGTCGCTGATGTCCAGGCCGGAGCCACAGGTACCGACGTATGGGTCAAAGGCTACATCGTAGGCTGGGTCGAGGGGCAGGTCCTCAGTTCCGGCGCCCATTTCAACAACGATGCTTCGGTAGCGTCGAACATACTTCTGGCACCTTCGGCCGACGTCACTGACGTCACCAAGTGTATCCCCGTCCAGTTGCCCTCAGGCTCGGAAGCCCGTACCAAACTAAACCTCAAGGACAACAAGAACGTCTATAAGAAGGAAGTCATGCTCAAGGGCGCGCTCGACAAATACTTCGGCACCGCAGGCCTCAAGAATACCTCCGACTTCAAGGGCGAGGGCCTGAACGATCCCGAGCCTGTCGGTCCAAGCGAACCTCAGACATCGCTTAACGTCGATTTCGAGAACGGCAGCATTCCCGCAGGATGGTCAAACATCAAGGTCTCAGGCTCGAACTCATGGCAGGTCAAATCCTTCCAGGAGAACCACTATGCAAGCATGACCGGCTACAACGGCACGAATCCTCCCTTCGACGCATGGCTTATCTCCGCTCCTGTCGACATGTCTAAGGTCACGAACAAGACGCTCTCCTTTGACACACAGGTGAACGGCTACGGCTCGACCACGTCGAAGTTCGAGGTTTACGTCATGACGACGGCTGATCCCTCGACCTCGACCAACACCCGTCTTAACCCGACTCTGGCAACGGCTCCCGCCTCCGGCTACTCGAGTTTCGTTAACTCCGGCAGCATCGACCTTTCGGCCTTCACCGGCATCATCTACATAGGCTTCCGCTACAATGCCACTACCGACGCCAACTACGCGACATGGTGTGTAGACAATGTCAGACTCAACGCCAACTAACTTATTCTCCTGTACCATATAATACTATAATATATGAAAAGCCTTAAGAAATACCTCGTCTGGCTTGCCGTGTCCGCTTTCTCGGCGACCGCTCTGACCGCCTGTCAGGACGACATCGACGCTCCTGCCGTCCAAGTGCCGGAGGCGTCGGTCCAGCCCAATACCAGTATCTACGAACTGAAACGCGCATACTGGCAGGACGCCACCAACTATGCAGATACAATTGACGCCGCCGACTTCACCGGCAAGGACCGCGTCATCATCCATGGCCGTGTCGTCTCGTCCGACGAGGCCGGAAACGTATTCAAGTCCCTGGTCATCCAGGATGAGACAGCCGCGATTGCCCTGTCCATCAACTCATACAACCTATACCTGAACTACCGCCGCGGCCAGGACGTAGTCCTTGATGTCACGGGAATGTACATCGGCAAGTACAACGGTCTCGTACAACTCGGCATGCCCGAGTGGTACGCCAACGGTAACGCGTGGGAGATCTCGTTCATGTCGCCCCAGTATTTCGCCGACCATGTCGAACTCAGCGGTCTGCCCGATGTTGACAAGATCGACACCCTGCAGATCAACTCCTTCGCCGAACTTCCCACAAATCCCGACGGCCTCTGCCGCTACCAGAGCCAGTTGGTACGCTTCAACAACGTACACTTCACCAACGGCGGCAAGGAGACTTTCTCGACCTACCACTCCTCGGGCGTCAACCAGACAATCGAGGACGTGAACGGGCAGGAACTCAATGTGCGCACATCGGGCTATGCCAATTTCTGGAACCGTACGCTTCCCGAGGGCCAGCTTGATCTCGTGTGCATCCTCTCGTACTATGGCACTACAGGCTGGCAACTCGTCCTCATCGACTACGACGGCTGCATGAACATCGGCAATCCTACCGAGGCCGAGGGCACACGCAACAAGCCCTGGACAGTCGACCAGGCTGTCGCTCTGGAGACCGCGGGCACTGCTGCCAGCGGCTGGGTCACCGGCTACATCGTAGGCGCTGTCGCACCTGAAGTCACCAGCGTCACATCAAACGATGACGTCGAATGGTCCGCTACTCCCGTTCTCGGCAATACTCTAGTTATCGGCCAGAGCGCCGATACGCGCGACATAGCACACGCTCTTGTCATCTCGCTTCCCGCAGGCTCCGACCTCGAGAAGTACGGTAACCTTCCCGACAACCCCGGCGTTTACGGACGCAAGATAATGGTACGTGGCTCGATGGCCAAATATATGGATACTTACGGCGTGACCGGCAACAACGGCTCGGCCGATGAGTTCAGCATCGAAGGTGTCGAGATAGGCGGCGGCGACTTCCCCGATGGAAACGGTACTGAGGCTTCGCCCTATAATGTCGGTCAGGTGATCGCCATGAATCCCCAGTCGACCCAGGTCGCCGTAGAGTCGGGCGTGTGGGTCAAGGGCTACATCGTAGGCTGGGCTGACATGTCCTCGACATACTACATCAACGCCGAGACCGCGCGCTTCACCGCTCCCGCGACCATGAAGACCAACCTACTCGTGGCTCCGTCGGCCGATGTCCGCGACTACACCAAGTGCATAGGCATACAGCTTCCCAGCGGGGATGTCCGCACCGCCCTCAACCTCCAGGACAATCCCGGCAATCTCGGCAAGGTCGTGACGCTGAAGGGTGACGTCATGAAGTACTCCGGTGTCCCAGGACTCAAGAACACCTCGGAATATGTGCTTGAGGGCGGCACTCCGACACCTCCTGTCGTAGTCGATCCCGTGACCTCGCTTGACGAGACTTTCCCCAACGACCAGTTGCCTTCGGGATGGACACGCACCATGGTTTCCGGTGACAAGAACTGGTATTTCCCCACCTTCGACAACAACTACTACGCCGCCATGACCGGATACAAGGGTACGACACCTCCATTCGACTCATGGCTCGTTTCGCCACCCGTAGATATGTCAAAGGTATCGAGCAAGGTCCTTACCTTCGACACACAGGTCAACGGCTACGGCTCCACTACTACGCGGTTCGAGGT
This sequence comes from uncultured Porphyromonadaceae bacterium, assembly GCA_937989585.1. Lineage (GTDB taxonomy): Bacteria > Bacteroidota > Bacteroidia > Bacteroidales > Muribaculaceae > CAG-873. The sequence continues at coordinate 83,561 of CALKRW010000006.1, forward strand.
TTATGTCATGACCGAGAGCAATCCCGGCGCATCTACAAACACCCGCCTCAATCCCACACTCGCCACCGCTCCCGCCAGCGGCTACTCCGGCTGGGTCAACTCCGGCTCGATCGACCTGTCGGCATACAGCGGCACGATATACATCGGCTTCCGCTACTATGCGACCCAGGATGCCAACTATGCTACCTGGTGCGTGGACAATGTGCGCCTCAACGCCGGGAGCACCCCCACTCCTGATCCAGATCCCAAGCCTGATCCATCCGGCGAATACAAGGGCGACTTCAACTCGTTCAACGGCGGCGAGACCAAGGCTTCGCCCTATGGAACCTACACCAATGCCACAGGATGGACCGCAACCAACGCTATCGTTCTCGGTGGCGGTGACAAGGACAGTAACCCCATCTTCAAGTTCATCGGCGCGTCCGGGACCATCGCTCCCACCATCAAGGGCACCAAGGGCGCCGAAGGCTCGATAGTATCGCCTCTGCTCACCGGCGGAATCAAGACCCTGACATTCTCCTACGGCTTCGCTTTCAACGAGTCGAAGGCCGGATTCACCGTCAATGTGAAGGATGCCTCCGGCAAGGTTGTAAAGACCATGACAGTCACATGCAATCCCGTGCAGACCAAGACCGCGCTGTCATTCTCGATGGATGTCAACTACGAGGGTTCGTTCACTATCGAGATTGTCAACGACGGACTTTCGGGTGCCACCTCCGGCAACAAAGACCGCCTCTCGGTATGGAACCTGACATGGACAAACTGATATGACCGCATCCCGTCGCGGCGCGCACGCGACGGGTCTCCATTAATACCAACGATCCCTAATATCCAAGAATAATGATTAAACGTATATTAACCCTCGCTGTCATCGCCGTTCTCGCGATTGCCCAGATGCCTGCCCAGAACCGGAAGATTCAGGTGGCGGGAATCGCCTTCTACAACCTCGAGAACCTTTTCGACACCATTCCGAACAACCCCCTTGGCCGTGACGTCGAATTTACTCCCGGTGGCGCCCGCCAGTGGAACCATAAGAAGTACTGGTCGAAAATCCAGAATCTGGCACGTGCAATATCCAGTTTCACATCTAAGCAGACACCCTATGGCCCGGCCATAATCGGCGTCTCCGAGATTGAGAACCGCTCGGTGCTCGTCGATCTCGTGAACGACCCTCAGCTGAAGCCCTGGAATCTCCAGATATGCCACCACGACTCGCCCGACAAGCGTGGCGTCGACGTTGGCCTGCTGTACAATCCACGATATTTCAAGGTCGAGAATGTCACCAACCATACTCTGACTGAAATCGGCTTCGCTACCCGCGACCAGATGTGCGTCGTTGGCAAACTCCTCGGCTCGCCTCTGGCTGTCATTGTGAATCACTGGCCCTCACGCCTCGGCGGCCAGGAGAAATCCTCGCCAAACCGCGAGGCCGCCGCACGTCTTTGCGTCCACATCGCCGACTCGCTGTGGAAAGTCAACCCTGACATGGATGTCGTGATCATGGGCGACCTTAACGATGATCCCCAGGACAAATCCTGCGCTGTGGTCCTAAATGCCAAGCGCGACCGCAAGGATGTGGGTGAGCATGGCTTCTACAACCCGTTCTGGAAAAAACTTGACGACGGCATAGGCACTCTTGCATACAAGTCGGCATGGAACCTCTTCGACCAGATCATCATCTCTGGCAACCTTGCCAACGCTCCCGACAACCGCTGGCACTTCTGGAAGGCCGAGGTCCTGAACTTCGACTTCCTCAAGGATACCGAGGGAACGCGTCAGAACTATCCTCTGCGAACCTTTGCCGCGGGTGTATGGCTTAACGGCTACTCCGACCACTTTCCTACAGAAATTTTTCTTGTCAGGTACTTGGATCCCAAGAAATAGGACCGGATCATGTATGAGACAGCGTCAGCCCGCGTCTGGCAAATTTGCCGGCGCGGGCTGACGCTGTTATTGTTATGTCAGAGGGAAATCAATTGATGATGTCGAAGCCGGTGTACTTGCGCAGAACTTCGGGAACGACGATGCCTTCGGGAGTCTGGTTGTTCTCGAGCAGCGCGGCCACGATGCGGGGAAGTGCGAGGGCAGACCCGTTCAGCGTGTGGCAGAGTTTGATTTTCTTGTCCTCGTCGCGGTAGCGGCATTTCAGACGGTTGGCCTGATAGGTCTCGAAGTTCGATACGGACGAAACCTCCAGCCAGCGCTTCTGTGCGCCGGACCATACCTCGAAGTCGAAGGTTATCGACGAAGTGAACGACATGTCGCCGCCGCACAGGCGCAGTATGTGCCATGGCAGACCCAGACGGTCGAGCAGCGACTGTACGTGGTCCTTCATCTCCTCGAGGGCGGCGTAAGAGTTCTCAGGCTTCTCGATACGGACAATCTCCACCTTGTCGAACTGGTGCAGGCGGTTCAGGCCGCGCACGTCCTTGCCGTACGAGCCGGCCTCGCGGCGGAAGCATGCCGAGTACGCGCAGTTCTTCTTGGGAAGTGCGTCTCCGGGAATTATGACGTCGCGGTAGATGTTGGTCACGGGAACCTCGGCAGTGGGAATCAGGTACAGGTTGTCGACCTCGCAGTGGTACATCTGGCCTTCCTTGTCGGGAAGTTGGCCTGTGCCGTAGCCCGAAGCCTCGTTTACGACATAAGGCGGCTGGATTTCGGTGTAGCCTGCCTCGGATGCGGCATCTAGGAAGAACTGGATGAGCGCGCGCTGAAGTTTTGCGCCTTTGCCTATGTAGACGGGGAATCCTGCGCCTGTAATCTTCACGCCCAGGTCGAAGTCAATCAGGTTGTATTTCTTTGCGAGTTCCCAGTGGGGCAGCGCGTCCTCGCCGAGGTCGGGCATCGGACCGCCGGTCTTCTCGACGACGTTGTCCTCGGCTGTCTTGCCTTCGGGAACCATCGCGCACGGAACGTTGGGAACGGAAAGCAGGATGTCGCGGATCTTGCCCTCGGTCTCTGACAGTTCGTCGGATATTGTTTTCTGCTGCTCCTTGATTTTGGCAACAGCGGCCTTGGCGTTTTCGGCGGCTTCTTTCTCGCCGGCTTTCATGAGTTTGCCGATTTCGGCGGCCTTCTTGTTGAGTTCGGCGCCGAGATTGTCGTTCTGTAACTGCAGGGCACGGCGCTTGGCGTCGTTCTCCAGTACCATCTTTATAGCCTCTGCACCATCAAAGCCTTTTACGGCGAGGCGAGTGACTATACCTTGCGGATCTTCCTTGATTTGCTGTAATGTAAGCATAATCCAAATTTATATATAGGTTGTTTTTGATTTTCGGGTTTCGGCGCGTCCGGCTTATTTGGCGAGCAGCGCGCGCACACGGGCCGAGATGGCTTTGCCGTCGGCGCGGCCTGCGAGGGCCTTGGTTGCCACGCCCATCACCTTGCCCATGTCTGCAGGCGATGAGGCACCGGTCTGGGCGATGATTTTCTCGAGTTCGGCGTCAAGTTCTCCCTCGGTGAGTTTCTTGGGAAGATATTCCTCGATGACCTTGGCCTCCTCGAGTTCAACCTCTGCCAGTTCGGGACGGTTGTTGGCTGTATAAATGTCAGCCGACTCATGGCGCTGCTTGGCCATCTTCACCAGAATCTTCATGGCGGTCTCGTCGCTCAGTTCGCCATTGGCGCCGGGAGCGGTCTTGGCCTCCAGAAATTCCTTTTTGATTCCGCGCAATGCCTGCAGGCGCACTTTCTCGCGTGCCAGCATCGCTTTCTTAATATCTTCGCTGATTGTATCGAACAGATTCATAATAATACTTTATATGGTAATACATATTGTGCGACTCTCCTGCTTGTGCCTGGAAATTGTCGCAGGAAATTTTTCAACCCCCAAAATTACAAAAAAAATTGATATGCTCCCCAACATCATACACTATTCCTCTTTATTATATAATGTATATGGCAGCGCTTATACCGGGAATACGTTTGGACGTCATGGCTGACTGCTTTATTTTTTGCGAGTCATATTTGAGGCTTATCACTTGATGGCGTTAAAACGCTAATTTTTTTTTGGAAACTCAAATCTTTGAGAATTAGTCATCTATGAAAATTTATATGTTTTACAACATAAAAAAGTGGTAAAAAACTTGCATGGTAATAAAAAAGGGCGTACCTTTGCACCCGCAATTCAGAGGAACGGCACAAACAACTGAAAAGGCAAAAAGTTCAGAAGTTTTCAAAAAAAAATTCAAAAACATTTGGCAGATTCAAAAACTCGCCGTAACTTTGCAAACGCTTTCGGGCACTGCCCGGAGCACGAAAGAGAACATTGAAAGACTTACAATAGAGACGAAGTAGTACAAGAGACACGAAAATGTTTCTCTGTCAATTTCGACCAAGCACAATAGACGTAGTCCGGCCAAGAAGCCGTCCGGAGCCGCCCGCGAAGAAGCGGACGCCGAAGGACAGACAGCAGACAAACTAAGATTCGCTGTCTTGGGACTTCCTTTTGGTATAAGAAAAGAAAGAAACAAGATAGAAAACAACGGAGAGTTTGATCCTGGCTCAGGATGAACGCTAGCGACAGGCTTAACACATGCAAGTCGAGGGGCAGCGGGGGAGATGCTTGCATCTCCTGCCGGCGACCGGCGCACGGGTGAGTAACACGTATGCAACCTGCCCACCGCAGGGGGATAATCCGGAGAAATCCGGTCTAATACCGCGTATGATCCTGGGGAGGCATCTCCTCGGGATAAAAGGAAGCGATTCCGGCGGTGGATGGGCATGCGGCGCATTATGCTAGTCGGCGGGGTAACGGCCCACCGAGGCAACGATGCGTAGGGGTTCTGAGAGGAAGGTCCCCCACACTGGTACTGAGACACGGACCAGACTCCTACGGGAGGCAGCAGTGAGGAATATTGGTCAATGGGCGGAAGCCTGAACCAGCCAAGTCGCGTGAGGGAAGACGGTCCTACGGATTGTAAACCTCTTTTGCCGGGGAGCAAAACGGGAACGCGTTCCCGACTGAGAGTACCCGGAGAAAAAGCATCGGCTAACTCCGTGCCAGCAGCCGCGGTAATACGGAGGATGCGAGCGTTATCCGGATTTATTGGGTTTAAAGGGTGCGTAGGCGGACTGTTAAGTCAGCGGTAAAATCGAGGGGCTCAACCCCTTCCGGCCGTTGAAACTGGCAGTCTTGAGTGGGCGAGAAGTATGCGGAATGCGAGGTGTAGCGGTGAAATGCATAGATATCACGCAGAACTCCGATTGCGAAGGCAGCATACCGGCGCCCAACTGACGCTGAGGCACGAAAGCGTGGGGATCAAACAGGCTTAGATACCCTGGTAGTCCACGCAGTAAACGATGAATGCTAATTGTCCGGGGCGAATGAGTCCTGGGTGATACAGCGAAAGCGTTAAGCATTCCACCTGGGGAGTACGCCGGCAACGGTGAAACTCAAAGGAATTGACGGGGGCCC
>CALKRW010000007.1:5000-37714 GCA_937989585.1 uncultured Porphyromonadaceae bacterium
CTTTGACTGGATAGTATCACGTTATCCATGGGCCGGCGCACGCGAGTACAGTACATTGGAATGTATTCCTGCTTATGTACTCGAGGAAGGCCACGGCGACTGCGGACAGGTTTCTCTCTTATACATTTCGCTTATGCGTTCACTCGGCGTCCCTGCACGTTGGGAAAGCGGTTGGGTTACTCCCAAGGGTAAGGAAAACCTACATGACTGGGCCGAAGTATATTTCGAGGGGGTCGGATGGGTTCCCGTTGACGTTTCTTATGGACGCATGACAGCACTTAAGGACAAAGGCCTGCGTGATTATTATTCAACAGGACTTGACTTGTTCCGTATGGCAACCAACAAGGGTGTGTGTGGTGAACTTTATCCGAAAAAACGTTTTGTCCGTAGCGAGACGGTAGACTTCCAGATGGGTGAGGTTGAGACCACAAAGGGCAACCTCTTCTATCCCGCATGGAAAAAACGGTTTGATGTCCTTGATTAATATTACCGAATTATCAAAATATATTTCTGGTTGTATCACTCTGATATTTTCTATTCTTAAAAGCATAACTCAACAATGAAAATCAATATACTGGTCGTTTCGTCTGCATTCATGCTCTCGGCCTTGGGGGCACAGGCCTATTCATCGCTTGATAAGGTCAATTCCGAAATTGAGCGTGTGAATAAAGAGTACGCACCCGACTCCCGTCAGATACTCTTCAATGTCTCTGCTCATGAGGCTGATGGAGACAATATCTGCTATACGGGCTTTGTATCCGAGCAATGGGTCGCCGATACTTTGGACAATGCAATACGGAGGACTGGAGTAAAAATAGCGCCGGGCAGTGGCACTTTTGTGTATCCGTATGACAAATGGGCACTTCCGCGAATCTCTGTCGCAAGTCTGCGTACCAAGGGTGCTCACTACGGTGAGATGGCTACACAGGCATTGATGGGAATGCCTCTGCGTGTCCTTGAAAATTCCGATGAATGGAGTCGTGTCCAGACCCCGGACGGCTATATTGCATGGGTTCCTTCTTCAAGTCTTGCATATAAGACTCAGGCTGAGATGGACGCTTGGCGTAATTCCCGCCGCATGGTTGTTACCACACCTTACCAGACACGTGCATACACGACTCCAACGGCAACTGGTTTACGTGATGTTGTCACAGACCTTGTTTTAAGCAATATTGTTGTCGCTACAGATTCTAAACCCCGCAAGGGCCGTATAGAAATTGAACTGCCCGACGGACGCCGCGGCTGGGTAGATGCGTCCGCTGTGACTCCTATTGAAGAATGGGCCGCTCAGGAATTCAATCCCGAGACCATACTTGACATTGCATATTCCATGGAGGGTACTCCTTACCTCTGGGGAGGTACTTCGGTCAAGAGTCTTGACTGCTCGGGGCTTGCCAAGACATCTTACCTTGCAAACGGCCTTATCCTGATGCGTGATGCCTCGCAGCAGGCGCTTACGGGTACCCGAATCGAGCCTGAGAACTGGAGGGACTGCCAGGCCGGTGACCTTCTTTTCTTCGGTACACGGAACGGCCGGGTTACACATGTGGCAATATATGATCACGACGGCAGTTACGTTCACTCATCGGGTCGCGTTAAACGCAACAGCGTCGATCCTGAAAGTGACTCATATCTCTCCACACCGTTCCTTCACGCCGTGCGCATTAATGGCAACCAGGGAACACGGGGTATCACACGTGCCGCCCAGCATCCATGGTATTTTAACAAATAATCTTTCACCAATCATTCTTACAGGAAATTAACAACCCACCATATGAACAGAAGAAACTTTCTGCGGCTTGGCGCCCTTAGTGCCGCTGCTCTCGCCCTCCCTAAAATGTCGATGTCGGCAGCAGGCGAGCCTACAAAAAAGATTTTTACTCCGGGTCGTCTCAACCTCACTTTTGAGCCTTACGAGTTGAAATTACGTCATGCGTTCAACCTTGCAAAATTCCAACGTACGACAACCCCCGGAGTTCAGGTGCGCCTGACATGCGACGGCATTACAGGCTATGGCGAGGCATCGATGCCTCCTTATCTTGGTGAGAGCGTTGACTCGGTTACATCTTTCCTCTCGAAACTTGACCTCGCCCAGTTTCAGGATCCTTTCCGCATAGAGGACATACACGAATACATGGAGTCTGTTGCACCGAACAACCGCGCCGCAAAGGCTTCTGTAGATATTGCCCTCCACGATCTTCTCGGTAAGATTATGGGTCAGCCCTGGTACAAAATCTGGGGACTTAACCCCGATAACTGTCCCAACACCTCCTTCACCATAGGTATCGATACCGCCGACGTAGTTCGCCAAAAGGTTGACGAGGCATCGCCTTACAAGGTTCTTAAAGTTAAGATGGGTCTTGACAACGACAAGGAACTGATCGAGATCATTCGTGAAAAACGTCCTGATGTGCCTATATGTGTTGATGCCAACCAGGGATGGAATGATCGCGAGAAGGCTCTCGACATGTGTCATTGGCTTGCTGAGCGTGGATGTCTCTTCGTGGAGCAGCCTATGCCTAAGGAAAATCTTGATGACACGGCATGGTTGCGTGAGCGTTCGCCACTGCCTATCATCGCTGATGAATTTTTCCAGCGTCTGCCCGATGTCAAGCGGGCATCTGAGGCTTACGACGGCATTAATATCAAACTTATGAAATCTACCGGACTCCATGAGGCATATCAGATGGCTGTTCTTGCTCGTGCTATGGGTATGAAGGTCATGATAGGATGCATGACTGAGACCTCTTGTGCTGTCACCGCCGCCGCACAACTTGCTCCACTCGTCGACTACGCTGATCTTGACGGAAATCTCCTGATTGCAAACGATCTCTTTGACGGAATCAAGATTGTTGACGGAAAAGTCACCATCCCCGACCGTCCCGGTATTGGTGTGGAATTACTTGCTTGATTATGAAATCCAACGTATATACCCGCACTGGTGACAGCGGAACGACTTCTCTTGTAGGCGGGACACGCGTCAGCAAGGCTGATGCGAGGCTCGAGGCGTATGGTACAATAGACGAGGCTAACTCATGGGTCGGGGTTCTTCATGCCTCTGATGCTCTCCCTTACCGTCAGCGGGAGGTACTTTCTGAAGTAATGTCTCGAATGTTCGACATTGGCTCGACTCTTGCCACCGAGGCTGAGAGCAAATGGCAGCCTGCTCCTTTCCCAGTTGAGGCCGTGCAACGTCTCGAGGAAGAGATAGACGCCCTTGATGCGACTCTTCCGGTTCACAATCGTTTCGTTTTGCCCTCGGGGCATCCTGACGCGGCGAGAGCGAATGTTGCCCGAACTGTAGTTCGTCGCGCCGAGCGCCGTATTATCGCACTGGAGGCTACCGGTGTAAGCATAGATCCGACTTTGCTGCGCTTCGTCAATCGTCTCAGTGATTATCTCTTTGTGCTTAGTCGTGCCATCAACAAACAGACTGGGCATGATGAGGTCTTCTGGGAATCACCCCGTCAAAAATAATCTTTAAACGCATTTTTCGCCGTCCGCTGTCTATGTGTATAGCGGGCGGCGGGATTTTTTGACATGAACATATATAAACTTCTCAGACTTGCCGGAAGTCGCCGGGTGCCTTCATTCATGAAGGTTTTTGGCCTATGGGCATTGCATGTCACGGGACGCCGATATATAGGTATATTCTTCGATCCGGTGCTTGCATGTAACCTTCGCTGCCGTATGTGTCTTTTCAGTGATGATGAGCATAGGGCAAAGATGCATGGTATTGTAAGTGAAGAGCGTCTTGAAGAAATCGAGAAAGCCTTTTTCAGCCGTGCAGTTAAACTTCAGATAGGATGCAGTGCCGAACCGACACTTTATAAGGGTCTTGCAACTCTTGTTGAAAGGGGACGGAAAGCCGGGATTCCAAATATATCCCTGATAACAAACGGTCAACTGATTGCTGCCGGTAAGGTCAATCTTAAAGAACTTGCTGCCAATGGACTCACTGAGATTACTCTATCAATGCACGGCACACGTTCTGAGACATACGAGTATCTGATGCCTGGAGCAAAATTTGAATATCTCATTCGTCTCCTGGAGATAATCAAAGAAACAAAGTCATGTTATCCCACACTTAAAGTGCGTGTGAATTTTACCGTCAACTCCATGAATGTCGATGATTTGTCCGCTAATAGGTTTTTTGATGTATGGCCTGCCGGTTTGCTGCCTGATATCGTCCAGTTGCGACCTGTTCAGGATCTTGGAGACAGTTCGTGGAAGGATTTCGATATGCAGCCTCTGCTTGATAAATTTGACGCGACAATAGGTCATGTGGCCGAATTGTGTCATCAGAAGGATATTACTTGCATTTCCCCCGACCGGAATCAGGTTTCGGCAGTGCCTTCACCTCAGGACGGGATTAGTTCCCTGATTGAGGACGTAACCTATTATTATATCTCTCCGGATGGTGTAAACAAACCGGGTTTTTCTTTTGGCCACGATACTTTTTCATCTTACCATAAGAACCATGGTACTTCCCGTCGTCTTTTCCTGGCAATTTTTGGCCGAGGACTTTCATCACGTTCTCGTCGGACAACTAAGAAACTCAACTATACTGTAAAATAGTTCGGAGACATAATACTACTTATCAACCAAAAACAATCAAGCCCTCGGACCTGTTGGTTCGGGGGCTTGGTTGTACTGCCGCCTCACGGGGCAGACCCGGCAGAAATGTGATTGCTTGTCTTTTAGTCGGACAAACAGATAGTTGCCGGCTTCGTCAGACAAATTGATTACTTGCTGGCGATAGAGCAGGACACGGTGAGACGTGCGCGGCCTTTGGCACGACGGCGGGCAAGCACCTTGCGACCTTCGGGAGTAGACATGCGCTCACGGAATCCGTGTTTGTTAACTCTTTTTCTGTTAGAGGGTTGGAACGTTCTTTTCATCTTTATATATAACTATAGTTGTTTTATTCGCGTTTCGGAGTGCAAATTTAATATTTTTTTTTGAGATGTCAAAAAGTTTTTGTCTCAGCCGTTTCACTTTGCGTAGAGCAGATAGGAAGACAGGGGCGCGAGTCGGCCTTCAAGATATCCTTTTTTGACTTTAAAAGAAGCGTTGTGGACAGCATCTGTGTATGTTCCGTCAGGGAGACCTGTTGGCATCTTTACCTTGGCATCCTTCTCGGATATGTTGACAAGGGCTGCGCCCGCGTTTCCACGGCATACTTCAAGCACGCTGCCTTTATCGGAAACAACAAGTTCTTCAGATTGGCCACTCATGATGTTGCGGAACTTGTTGACCGCTACAACCTCGGGATGCTTGAACTCATCGTTCCCACGTTCGCCTATGCGGTTGTTGCCCCAGTAGTTCTCGCGGGTAGAGCCTGCGGGACGACTGAAGAACAGCGGACGTCCGCCCTGGCGTGCGGTAAGGAATACCCAGCCCTGGCGAATCTGGTCATCGCTGAGACCGGCTGACTCGTGAGCGTTGCAGTATGTATCGTGGCTTTCGACCCAGGTTACAAGGTGTCCTGCAGGTACGGGATGGTGCCAGTCATTCAGGTCTATGCCCGATGCGGAACCTTTCTGAAGCGCTTCGCGCAGGGTATGGCCGTATGCACTTGCTGTCTGGTCGATGTATTCGGCATATTCGGTTTCCTTGACATTTTTGTCCTGAAGGACTTCGCCGTATATGTATATGCTGTCGGGCATGAGCATCGACAGTCCCTTGACGCCTTCCTTGCCGGTAAAGATATCCCAGAAATTGTTTTTACTGGCTTGGGCGTCAAGTGGGTCTGAGGGAAGGCTTATATGTTTTGCCGTGTCATAGCGGAAGCCGCGTGCGCCGAGGTTGATCAGATCATTGACATATTGCATGTAGTAATGCTGGAAGTCTGGATTCTCGGTATTGACGTCAGGAAGTCCGCCCATTTCTCCGGTGGTGCATTGGTACCGGTCGTTGTAGTCGGTGATAGGAGTGAACCCATTGGCGTGGTAGAGCTTGTCGTGACCGCCGACTGCATTGTCAAGTCCCGGAAGTACGGCATGGTGGTCAATTGCCGTGTGGTTGGGAAGGACGTCTACAATAACTTTGACGCCATATTTGTATGCGCTGTCACACATGGCGCGGAAGGCATTGCGGTCGCCGAGCATATAGTTGCCTATGGTCCAGTCGGTGGGCTGATAATAATAGTACCATTTGCCCATTACTGAATCTCCCGGTTGCGAGAATAGGGCCATGCCACCGTTGTCGCCGACATAACAGGCCTGGGCAGGCGATGTCTGAACGTAGTCATAACCGGCCGCTGCGATTTCGGGCATGGCTTTGGCTATGTTGTCGAAGTTCCACGACCATGCGTGGAGAATTACCTCATCGTCGGCGGGTTTGGTTGCTTTGGTGCGTGCAAGCGATGGCACCGATGCGGATGCGAGCAGCGCGATGGCTGTCAGAGCGCAGATTTTTTTCATGTGTCTGTATGTTTGCTATAAATTTGTTTTAGAAGTTTTTATCTATGCAAATTTACTAAAAATTCATGACATCGGCAAAAGTGACAAGTTAAAAAACTTTTATGCACGGAGTTGGCTTTGCCCCCTGAATGATTCGAATGATTTCAGGCGGTTAAAAACGGATCTATGTATTTACTGACGTTGTCTTAAATTGTCTGTGTCTGTCCCTGAAGTATACGCGACATCGGTGGAATATCGCGGTCTACCCATACATTGCCGCCTATAGTACTGTGTGCGCCGATTGTGATATTGCCTAGGATTGTGGCGTTGGCATAGATTGTCACATAATCCTCGATTATAGGATGTCTTGGTATGTTCATTGGGTGCCCTTGTTCATCGAGTTTGAAGTTTTTTGCTCCTAAGGTGACTCCCTGATAGATTTTTACATGGTGGCCTATGCGGCATGTCTCTCCTATTACGACACCTGTACCGTGGTCAATCGAGAAATAGTCGCCGATGACAGCACCCGGGTGGATGTCTATGCCGGTCTTCGAGTGGGCCAGTTCGGTGATGATGCGAGGTAAGAGTGGAACGCCTTCATGAAGTAGAAAATGTGCGCAGCGATAATATATCATTGCCTCGACCCCCGGATAGCAGAAAATCACCTCGGCGGGTGAAACGGATGCCGGGTCATTCTCGTACATCGATGTAATGTCCGTCATCAGTGTGAGACGGATGTCTGCGAGTGCGTAGACAAACCTCAGTGCCGTATCAGACGCCTCGCAGGTCGGCTGTCCTCCGACAAGATTGAAACTGCGTTCTATCTGTTCTGTCAGAAGTGTATGCAGTTGTTCTACGTTCACTCCTGTGAAGTATTTGCACATTTCCGGTTCATATCGGTGTGAGTCAAGCACGCCTGGAAAAAGAATTGCCTTTATTAGAGATATTATTTTGCGTATTGTGTCGAGAGAGGGGAGTGGGCCGGCATGTACCTTGCTGCCGTCATAAGCGGATGCACGTGCGTTCGCTTCGACAATATCGGCTATGGCGTGTTTCAGCGAGCGGGGGCATGATGTGGCGTATGTTTTGTTAGTCATTTTGAAATGTATTTAGAATTAAGGAAAAAGGAATGTTATCCGCTTACGCGTACAAATGTGCGCGCAAGACGTAGTTATGGAGTGAATGATTCAGGATTCCGAATCGGAGAACAGGTCGGTAGAGAGATAACGGTCCCCTGTATCGGGTAAAAGGACAACAATGTTCTTGCCGGCGAAATTTTCGCGCATGGCCAGATCGATTGCTGCAGCGAGGGCGGCTCCGGACGAGTAGCCGGCGAGGATTCCTTCTTTACGGGCGAGAAGCCGGGCCGCGTCGCGAGCCTGTCCGGAAGTAATCGGAACGACAACATCAACAACGGATGCGTCATAGTTCGCCGGAACCATTCCGGCACCTATGCCCTGTATCTTATGCGGACCGGCGTTACCGCCTGATAGTACGGGTGAGTCGGAAGGCTCGACGGCGACAATCCATGTCGAAGGCTTGAGTTTCTTCAGGGCGCGGCCTACACCTGTAATTGTGCCACCGGTGCCGACACCGGCGACGAATGCGTCTATGTTTCCGCCTGTGTCACGCCATATTTCGCGTGCGGTTGTCAGCATGTGGGCGCGGGGATTTGCAGGATTGTTGAACTGACCCATAATAACGCTTCCGGGAATTTCATACTGCAATTGCTCTGCGCGTGCAATTGAGCCTTTCATGCCTTCCGCTCCCGGCGTAAGCACGAGTTCCGCACCAAGTGCGGCGAGTATGTCACGTCGTTCACGGCTCATGGTTTCCGGCATACAGAGTATTACACGATAACCTCTCAGACCACCTATCCAGGCAAGGCCAATGCCTGTATTTCCGCTGGTAGGCTCAATGATGGTGCCACCGGGACGAAGTCGTCCGGTGGTTTCAGCATCTTCTATCATAGACAAGGCTGCACGGTCCTTGGTGCTTCCTCCCGGATTGAATGATTCGATTTTTGCAAGTATTCTCCCTTTCAGGTCAAGATAATTGCCGATTCGGTCCAGCGCAACAAGAGGTGTCTCGCCTATTAGTTCGATAAGGCTGTTGTATATATTTCCCATAGTACTGAATGTTTTATGTTAGTTACTGGTGTTAATCCGCAATTGTTTTCAGTCGATGAAACGTGAGGTCAGACCGCCGTAGGCATCGATGCGCCTGTCTCGCAGGAATGGCCACCAGCGGCGTACTTGCTCGGAACGCGCAAGGTCAACGTCGACAATTTTCTCTGCCTCTGAATCTTTTGGGGCCCTGTAAAGAAGTTCCCCTTGAGGTCCTGCTGCAAAACTGCTCCCCCAGAACTGTATTCCGTTTGTAGCCCCCGAGGGGTCGGGTTCGTGCCCTACGCGGTTTACGGCGATTACCGGCAATCCGTTTGCTATTGCATGTCCACGCTGCACGGTTGTCCAGGCCTCGCGTTGACGTTCCTGCTCGTCCTCGGGGTCCGAACTCTCATAGCCTATCGCCGTTGGGTATATGAGGATTTCGGCACCGCGCAGTGCCATTAGCCTTGCGGCTTCGGGATACCACTGGTCCCAGCATACAAGTACGCCGAGGCGTCCGACGGAAGTATCGATGGGCTTGAAACCGAGATCTCCGGGAGTGAAATAGAACTTCTCATAGTATGCGGGGTCATCCGGAATGTGCATTTTCCTGTAACGTCCGGCGATGCCCCCGTCAGCCTCGTATACAATTGCCGTATTGTGATACAGTCCGGCGGCGCGACGCTCGAATATCGAAGTGACTATGACTACACCCATTTCTTTTGCCAGGGCGGCATATAGATCGGTTGCCTCGGACGGAACGCTGACAGCGAGGGAACAAAGGTCAACATTCTCAGTCTGGCAGAAGTATAGCGAATCGTGCAGTTCCTGATTTACAATCAGTTTTGCGCCGTTTTTGGACAGACGACGTATTTTCTCGGCAATCCGTTGCCGGTTGTCTGCAATGTCGGAGGTGTTATGTTGCTGAATTATACCTACTTTAAGTGTCTTATGTTCCATTGTCATGTCAATTATACTTTAGGCAACTGCATTGTTGCGCAGTGGAGCGAGCCATGTTGCCGAATTAGGGCACGGCAGTCGACGCCCACTACGTCGCGGTCGTGGAAAACAATACGTAGCATCTGCATTGCCAGTGAGTCCTTTTTTGTCTGTCCGTAAGTTGGCATCAGTATTTTGTGAGGCGTTACGAGATAATTGGCGTAAGTAGCCGGAAGCCTGTTGCCGTCCTCATCGTAGATGGGATCGGGCAAAGGGAGTTCTATCAGGTTGTATGGCAGCCCCTGGAGAGTACGGAATGTCGCCAGTTGCTGAGCCATGGCTGTAAGCGGCTGGTAATGCTCGTCTTCCGGGCTGTCACATCCGCAGTATATTATCGTGTCCTCGGGCGCAAGACGTGCCAGAGTGTCTATATGGGCATCCGTATCGTCGCCTGCAAGTTCTCCATGATCCACCCAAAGCAGTCGCTGTGCTCCCAGAGCCTTGATAATGAAGTCCTCGATCTCATGTTTGTCAGAGGCCCCGTTGCGGTTTGGCGAGAGGAGACATCTTGAGGTTGTCATAAGTGTTCCGCAACCGTCACTCTCTATCGAACCGCCTTCGAGCACAAAGTTAAGTCTGTTGTGGTACGTTGTCTTGCCATTGAGCAGAAAGTCGAATGCTTTATTATCAAACAATTTTCGGGTGACAAGGTTGTCACGGTCGGCGGCGAATTTAAGCCCCCAGCCATTGAACTTGAAGTCGTTCAGTATATATTCTCCGTTAGCCGCAACACATGTCAGCGGACCGAAGTCTCGCGTCCATGTGTCATTTGTAGGGACTTCGACGAAAATTATGCCCGAGCCGCTTTCCGAATGAGCCTCGAGGTCGCCGAGACGCGTTCGTGCCTCGGAGAGGTCAGGTCCGGCGAGGAGTATATGCAGTCCCGGTTGTTTCATGGCTCGGATTATCGCCTCGTAACAATCTTGGACCTCAGCGAGCATATAGGCCCAGTCTGTATCGGTATGGGGCCATGCCATGAGTATGGCGCTCTGGGCTTCCCATTCGGCCGGCAGACGATGCAGTGACTCTGTATTATGGCCTTTCATAGTCGTTTATTCACCGTCATCGCTATATTCGTCCAGAACGTCCCATACGGATTCGCGGTTCTCGAGGTATTCCTCACAGAAATCCTTGAAGGCGTGACGCTCGCTCAGCGAATTCTCCTCACAGTATGCTCTATACTCCTTCTGGAGTTCAGGATCATCGGAAATTATGCGTTTGAATTCTGCCTCGGCAACATCGAGGCTTCCATGTTCCTCTATCAGGGAAACAAAGAAATCGGTGATATCATTTTGGTTTTCGTACATCAGAAACTTTCGTCTTGTATGGTCGTACCGCTCTGGTACAGTGATGATTAAGGTTGAAATTGGAATATAAGGCGTTTTTCGATGCCATTACGTTTCCAAAACTACTAATAAAAGCCCGAATATAAGCCTGTTCGCCAATTAAAATGTGTTAAATGTGCCCAAAAAACTTATGGCAGAACTTTCCGAATATTCGGATGTTAATTATATATATGTGATTAGGCTTGTCCTAAATCTTACATTATTTTCATGAAAAATATCAATATTATGAAAAAGATTCTAATGCTGCTTGTAGGCGTTCTCGCACTTAGCCTTACTTCGTGCTCGCCGTTTGCTCTGGTAAATTCCCAGACATTCAATAACGCTGATCTTGCCAATTACAGGACATTCCGTATCGTGACTCCGGACGAAGGCAAGATGATACCTGGAATGACAATGGTCACTTACTATAACATCGCTGCGGCCATACGCGAGCAGATGATCATGCGAGGCTTCACTGAAGACCCGAACTCCCCGTTGCTTATCAACATCGGCCTTACTGTACACCGCGAGATTGACACCGAACCTGCATATATGGCCTACGGCGGTCCTGCCTACGGACCCAACTGGGGACCATACTGGGGCGGTTACGCACCATTCTATATGTATCCGTACAGTTACTATTGGCCTACGATCAATCCGAATGCCGAGGTCATAACCGGCATCTACCGTGAGGGAGTGCTTACAATGGATTTCATCAACTTCCCGGAGAAATTGCCGCTTTACACGGCTTCCGTAGCAACTATACTTAATAATGGGGAGCCCCAGTCTTACCGTAATCTTCAGGATATAAACAAGGCTGTGCAGACACTCTTCTCACGCTTTCCCGTTCCGTTGCTGCCGCAGTATCGCTAAGAATCTTCCGGTTGAAAATCAATGATGTCACGCTGGCCGGTATCGATAAGATATTGGTCAGCGTCTCTTCATGCGCCTGTGGATTATGTATCCAGAGACCAGCACAAGAAGAATTGCCACTCCCGAGATAAATACGAACATGGAAGACAGAGGACCGAGGAATGGGTCGTAGCAACGGCCCACATGTAACTCCAGGGCAAAGTTCCAGAGGGACATGGGCTGTGAGCGCAAGAGTTCGCTCTCCGGGAGTTTGCTGTCCGAACCCTCGGCATAATCGAAAACTGTGTTTTCGTTAAGGTCATGGCTGTATCCGCTGACAAGGTGGTCGCTTAATATAAAGCCGCCGGCTTCGGAGGAATCAAATATTTCGTCTGTAAAATAGTCCCGGCTCTGTCCTGTCGATGGATTCCATCGGAAAAGACCGCTGAACGAACCGATGAGCCATTTGTCAGGCGCGGTGTGTTCGAACACGGTGATACCCATGGGGCTTACCGGCGGTACCTTATCTTTGGGTATAATCCTGGGACGCCCGTTCAGGCTGTCAAGCCGGAAGAAACCTTCGGAGGTCGAGAGAAGCCATGTATCGGAGTCTGCGTCGAAACGTAAGGCACGCAGCCGGTCGTGCCACTTGTCACCGGTATCCATCGTCGATGCCGGCAGCGGTTTGGTGGAATTCAGCACGAATGGTACCATCAGCGGCGGCCTCAGGCACATGCCAGTGAGAACAATGAGCAAAGTCAGCGGAAGAGTGACATACCCCACGCTGTTGTGCCACTTTACGTTCCATCTGAATACACGGATTTTCCGGGTGGCCTTGAGGTGTTTGCGTGTACGCGCACGGATAGGGTAGGGAAGTATGAAGATTAGAATGCCTCCCATACTCAGAAATGCCAGAATTATGGCAAGTAAATCCACAATTATTTTCCCCGGCAGGCCGAACAGTTGGCCGCTGTGAAGATTCCATATGGTCTTGAATAATGAGACCTCGCTGATGTCGATGTCTGGCTCTCCAAGACGCAGTGATTTGAATCCGCCATCTCCGTCCTGCACAAAGAAGCGTGTTCTGGTTACAGCGACAACACCATTGCTGTCAGGCGTCAGGCATACGTCAGAAAGCCGTTCAGTGTTGCCCGGAAGATCAGTTTCCAGCCATTTGCCATCGTGATGCCGGTATAATCCTGATTGGGTGGCACACCATAATATTCCCTCGCGCGTACGTACAATATTTCTTATATTGCGGTTGTCGACTCCTTCAGGAAAACCGTTGTTGAAATCTGCAAGACGATTGAACCCTTTGTCTGTCAGCCATACGCCGCAGTTGCCGAAACCCAGCACGCTGTCACCGCCAAGGCCAAGGGTACCGCGTATGGTGCCGTTGTTATAGTTTTCTATATGGTAGGCCGGAGGCATGAACCAGCGGGGCACGTCTACGCCGGAATATGTGCTCCGGTGATTGAGTATTATTCCTGAAAAGCAGAAGACTAGCATGAAGACACAGCATACTATACCACCCCAGCGGTGATATTTTCGCCATCCTTTACATTTTTTCGGCTCTTCTTGGGACATATTGTTCTGCTTGGCCGCGATAATATCCTTCGTCTCTTTCACTGATTCCATGATCGATAAAAATCTTGTGCAAAAATACAAACAAAGTGCAAGTATGACAATACCCGAAAATAGGGATGAATCACCCGCGCGGGACTTGTCGCTTAGTAAGTTTCAATGGATGCCAGTGCCTGATTGTAAGAAATCAGGTTGCCGGATTTTAATATGGCCTTGGCGGTCTTGCGCCCTAATAATGCTGACGGATACTCCCAGAAAGCTTTCATCTTTGCGAGTATCTGGGCCTGTCCGCATAGAACTTTCGAATAGTGGCTGAAAACCATTTCATGCATTTTCATCAACCCTGAAATCACCTCCCCATCATTCCATTCTGACCCACGTATCTCTGCTGCCAGAGACGGCCGTTTTAGCAGACCCCTGCCAAGCATTACGCCTGACAGATTCGGGAAGCGGTTAGTGATTGACTTGAAATCCTCTGTTGTCAGCACGTCTCCGTTAAAGACAACAGGATGCCGCATGGTGTCGCAGATTGCGTCAAACTCATCAAGATTGATTTCTCCGCGATACTGTTGCAGTGCAGTCCGCGGATGTACGCAGACATGATGCAGTGGCATCGAGTTCAGTATCCCTGCAATTTCGCTCCATTCGTCAGGTTTCTTGAGGCCAAGCCGCATTTTGACCGAGAAACTGATCTCGGGTTTTGACATGACGAATTTTGCAACCTGTTCAAGTTCGCCGGGATTGGCAATCATGCCGGCTCCGCGTCCTTTGCGCACCTGGGGAGTGAACGGACAACCGAGATTCAGGTCGAGGCACTTATAGCCGCTTTCTTCGACAGCGGCTGCGATGCGTCGCAGTTCTTCCGTATCGCGGAATATTGCCTGAGGAAGTGTCTCGATATCTTTGTTGAACGGCGAGCGGATGTTGGCCAGGTCGCGTCGCATCACGTTCCCGTCGCTTTCGACGCGCATGAACGGGGCACAATATACATCAATGCCGCCAAAAACCTGCGAGTGCGCAAAACAGTATGGCGCACTCGTGTATCCTTGTAGCGGAGCGGAATATACAGTCATTCTTTCAGAAGACCTCGTGGGACGGACTTGAGTGACCCGGCTCGTCGTCATCGTCAGTGAAGAATTCGTTGGCACCGATTTCAGGAGTCTCCGGCGACCACAGTCCGTACGGGTTGTAGGCCTCTGTGTCGAAAGGATGTTCGCTCAGTGTCTCTGTGCGCTCAAGCAGATCCTGCATCAGGTGTACCGCCCCGAGATTCACGAGACGGCTCATCGCGTGCCATCCGGGACCCTCGCTGAGTGTTCGCAGATTCATCTTGAGATATATCTGCGCGTAGTTGCGGGCTTCTGTGATGTTGCCGAGTTTTGCCTGGGCCAGTGCTAGGAACACAATGATCGCCGGCGAGGTCTCGTGAGCCTTTGAGTAGGCTTCGATGAGTTTGAACATTGTGTCGAAGTCCTGCAGATAGAATGTCGACTCGATGGCCGCCGTGAAAAATTCAGGCTCGATTTTTTCGCCACGCTTCTTATAACTGCTGATTACATGGGAGATTATACCCTTGACTGCTTTGGGCTGCCGGTAGACAAGACTGTACAGTACCATTGCCCAGACATGTCCGATGGAGGACGTTATGCGCGAGGCTGCCTCGAAATCGTCGAAGTGGCGCAATGCCTCGGAGGGATTGATTGCCAGCAGGTGCGAGATGGCGAAAAATGAATCGGGATGGGTCTCCAGGAATACATGCAGCCTCCGGACACCTTCCTCCTGAAGTTCTTCCTCGGTGAGTACCGGAAGCAGAAGTGACAGGGGCATCTGTTCTGATGGGCAGGCATCGCATATCTCACGTAGCGTGTCCTTGTTCTCGGATGCTGAATTGTCGTTCTCGATTATCTCGGACTTGAACAGCAGTGACTCGCGGTGGGTCGGGTCCAGGGCCAGTGCAAGATCAAGCGATTCGGCATAATTTTCACGATGGTGCTGGCTGTAGTACTGAGAGCGTGCGAGTATCTGCCAGTAGTCTGCGACAAAAGGCATTTTCTCGACAAGCCGGGACAATAGTTCGGCTGCGCGGTCGAAGTCACGTTCCTGCGAGTATGTGTCGTAGAAGTCATATCCGAGTTCGTACAGTAGCACGTCCTCGTTGCCTACGTGTGCCGCTACTTTCTTGTAGTTCTTGTATATCCAGTCGAGCAGTCCGAAGTCATTGGCAAGCTGCACGAATCGTATTGTCTCTTCATCATCGAACGGCGGGTACTGGCGTATGAAATCCTCCAGGCGTTTCTGTACCTGCTCTTTGTTCGATACCGAGTTGCGCAGCAGCGCTATCTGTGTGAGCAGTGAGTCATCGTCAGCGCTGTCTTCCACGAGTCCCTCGGTCATCGACGGGTCGAGGACGTCCGAATAGAACGTGATGCGGCGCTGACGCATGGCCTCGCTGTCCGGATAGAAGCGGGCGGCACGCATCAGTGCCTCGGCGCGCAGATAGTCGTTGTTCAGGTCGCCGGCATAGTCGAAAATCTCCACGAGGTCATCCTCGTCGAAGAAATAATCGTCGGCGTTCCCGCGCAATGACTCCTTGAAGCGGTCAATCAGTTGTTGTCTTTCTTTGTCGAAATCTTCGGGCATATTGTTTGTGTCGTGGCCCGGAGGCCGGTTGTTCAGGCTTTTTTCTGGACTTTCTCCCAGGTGTCCTTCAGGGCTATTGTGCGGTTGAAAATCAGATTGCCGGGAGCGGAATCGAGGTCGGGAGTGAAGTAGCCGATACGCTGGAACTGGAACTTGGTGCCTTCCTTGGCGTTTTCGGCGACAAATGGCTCGACTTTAACATCCTTGACAACCTTCAGCGACTCGGGGTTCAGCATCTCGCGGAAGTCACGGTCAGCCTCGGCTGCCGGATTCTCCACGTTGAACAGTCGGTCGTAGATGCGCACCTCTGCATCGATTGCATCTTTGGCCGATACCCAGTGTAAGGTACCCTTCACCTTGCGTGCGGCGCCTGGCATGCCCGAGCGCGTCTCCGGGTCGTAGGTACAGTGCAGTTCGGTGATGTTGCCCTCGGCATCTTTTATTACCTCGTCGCATTTGATGATATATGCGCCCTTGAGACGTACCTCGCCGCCCGGGAACAGGCGGAAGAATTTCTTGGGAGGATTTTCCATGAAGTCCTCGCGCTCGATGTAGATTTCACGGGAGAACGGCATCTCGTGTGTGCCGCCGTTGGGATCCTCGGGATTATTCTCCATGGATACGGTCTCGGTCTGGCCTTCGGGATAGTTGGTGATGACCACTCTCAGTGGATTGATTACTGCCATCACGCGGGTGGCTGTCGCGTTCAGGTCATCGCGCACCGCGTGTTCGAGCAGTGATACCGAGTTGAGCGCCTCGTATTTGGTATAGCCTATGGTGTCTATGAATTTACGTATGGCCTTCGGGGTATAGCCGCGGCGGCGCATTCCGCAGATGGTCGGCATGCGCGGGTCATCCCAGCCGTTGACAAGCCCTTCTTTTACAAGAGTCAGGAGTTTGCGCTTCGACATCACGGTGTATGTGAGGTTCAGTCGGTTGAACTCAATCTGGCGGGGGCGGTAGGTCTCGTCCGCAAGTTCGTTCACGAAGTAATCGTAAAGCGGGCGGTGGGGCACGAACTCGAGTGTGCATATCGAGTGGGTCACTCCCTCGAAGTAGTCGCTCTGACCGTGTGCGAAGTCATACATGGGATATACCTTCCACTTGTCGCCTGTGCGGTGGTGCGGCGTGTGGATTATGCGGTACATGATGGGGTCGCGGAAGTGCATGTTGTCCGATGCCATGTCTATCTTGGCGCGGAGCACGCGTGCGCCGTCTGGGAATTCGCCGGCATTCATGCGGCGGAACAGGTCGAGGTTCTCTTCCACCGAACGGTTGCGGTAGGGAGACTCCTGGCCGGGCTCGGTGGGAGTGCCTTTCTGTGCGGCGATTTCTTCCGAGGTCTGGTCGTCGACATAGGCTTTGCCTTCCTTGATGAGGCGTTCGGCCAGGTCATACAGTTTCTGGAAGTAGTCCGAGGCGTAGTATTCGCGGTCGCCCCAGTCGAATCCCAGCCAGTGTATGTCGTCGCGTATGGCGTCGACATACTCGACATCTTCCTTCACTGGGTTCGTATCGTCGAAACGCAGGTTGCAGGTGCCTCCGAATTTTTCGGCGACACCGAAGTCCATGCATATGGCCTTGGCATGGCCGATGTGGAGATAGCCGTTGGGTTCCGGTGGAAAACGTGTGTTGAGGCGTCCTCCGTTTTTGCCGGCCTGAAGGTCGTCATATACTGTCTGCTCAACAAAGTTGAGGCCTTTTTTCTCGCTTTCGGGGTTCTCGATGTTGTTCTCAGCCATGATAGGTGATTTTTATGCTTGGTTTATTTTTATGGATTGTTCTGTCTTTCGTCGCGGGGACTTCAGTCCACTTTGTGCAGGGTGTGGCCCATGAGGTCCTTCTTGGTGTGAAGGTAGCGGCGGTTGTATTTGTTGGGTGTTATCTCGATGGGCACATTCTCTACTATGTTCAGTCCGTAGCCTTCGAGTCCGATGCGTTTCACGGGGTTGTTGGTCATCAGGCGCATGTTGCGGATACCCAGCATTGAGAGTATCTGTGCGCCTACGCCGTAGTCGCGCTCGTCGGCTCGGTGGCCCAGATGAAGGTTTGCCTCGACGGTGTCGAGCCCTTCTTCCTGAAGTTTGTATGCGCGTATCTTGTCCATGAGTCCGATGCCGCGGCCTTCCTGCGAGAGGTAGACTACGGCTCCGCGTCCTTCTTTCTCGATCATGCGCAGTGCCTCGTGCAACTGTTCGCCGCAGTCACAGCGCTGCGAGCCGAATATGTCGCCGGTGGCGCATGACGAATGTACGCGGACAAGCACGGGCTTCTCCGGTTCCGAGGCGATGTCGCCCTTTATCAGCGCTATGTGCTCGAGTCCGTTGGAGCGCTCGCGGAACGGTATGAGTCGGAAATGTCCGTACTCGGTGGGCATGTCGACTTCCGGACCTACTTCTACAAGCGATTCTTTCTGCAGACGGTACTTGATGAGGTCGCGTATCGATATTATCTTCATTCCCCACCTGTCTGCTCTGCGGCGCAGTTCGGGCAGCCGGGCCATTGATCCGTCGTCACTCATTATCTCCATCAGTACGCCCACAGGCTGGAGTCCGGCCAGGCGCGCCAGGTCCACTGCGGCCTCTGTGTGGCCTGCGCGGCGCAGTACGCCGGCATCCTGGGCATACAGGGGATTGATATGTCCCGGCCTGCCGAAATCCTCGGGCTTCGACTCGGGGTCGGCCAGGGCGTTGAGGGTGGCGCAGCGGTCATGTATGGAGACTCCGGTCGAGCATCCCTCAAGCTTGTCCACGGTGATTGTGAACGGGGTGCCGAGCACCGATGTGTTCTCCTCTACCTGTCGGTCGAGCCCCAGTTGGCGGCAGCGTTGCATCGACATGGGTGCGCACAGCACTCCCCGGGCGTTCTTTAGCATGAAGTTCACCTGTTCGGGTGTTATCTTTTCGGCGGCGACTATGATGTCGCCCTCGTTCTCGCGGTCTTCGTCATCGACTACGATTACCATCTTACCTTCCGCGAAGTCTTTGATGGCGTCCTCTATCTTGTCCAGGACAATGGCTTCGTTGTCTTGATTTTCGGTTCTCATGTCAGTCAGTGGTTTTTGCGATGTTGTCTTCTTCGTCCGCGGGTACCGCGGCATTGGCGTTGGCCGAGGTCTCGAGCAGACGTGCGTTGATGCGCCTGGTCACGTCAATCACCGTAGGCGCGGTGTCTCCGTTCAGGTGCAGGGGATATTGGTTGAGTAGCGCTATGACGTGGGGGTCGGTGGAGTTTGTCAGCCAGTCGACCAGTGCGTCATATTCTTTGTTCTCCTCGCGCGTGAAGTGCGCTTTGGGTTTCTTTATCTTTCTAATGCTTTTCAGCACGAAATTGTTGCTTGTGCCGGCGTCCCGGTCGGCTGTCGCCATCTTGTCCTGTATCATGCCGATGAAACTGTTCAGGCGTGGCGAGGCCTCCGCGGCGTTTATGTCCACTATCGAGAGTTCCTTGGCCGTGACGGTCTTGGTTGGCTTGCGGCGCTTGAAGCGGGCTAGCACACGCTTGAAGAACTCGGCGTCGAACATCTCCGTGTCGCCTACAGCCTTGTAGGTGAAGAATACTCCCAGGGGCAGCATCACCATCGTCGACATCCACATGCCGAACCACACGGCCACCTTGCCGTCGCGGGCGAACTTGTATCCGGAGTTGTCGAAGATGAAATAGACTATGAACAGAAGCACCGAAATCACAAGCGGTGTACCGATGCCGCCTTTCTTGATGATAGCGCCCAGCGGGGCACCTATGAAGAAGAATACCAGCACGGCGATCGACAGGGTGAACTTGCGCATCATTTCTATCTCATGCCGCCTCATGTTTTTCTCCTGCTCCACAAGCACCGTGCCCTTGAACTGGTACTCCTGCTGCTGTCGCTTTACCTTGGCTATGGCCTGATTGATGTATGTCTTGCGGTTCGACGGTGTCGCGGACGCGAACATCGAGTCTACGTTCAGGGCCTTTTTCAGTTGCACCGCCGGGCGCGGTACGCGCTTGGGCTCGTGGTTGATATACTTTGTCGTGTAGTAGGGTATGCCCATGTACGGGTGTTCCTTGAGTTCCCTGCCGAACGACCGTCCTATCGAGTCTACCTTCTGGTTTATGGAGTCGATGGCGACACTGAGTTCGGCTATGTTCTTGCCCACATACTGGCTGCGTATGCCTTGCTCGTCTATGCGGTTGAAATTGGCGTCGAAGACGAAATACACCTGCTTGTCGCTGAAGGTCTCGCGCCTGAACGGCAGGTACGAGTTTGCGCCGCCTGTCCCTATGGCGTTGTCGCGGAAGTTCTCGAATAGTTCTCCGCTGTACAGGTGCAGGAACAGACGAGTCTTGTCCTCGGTGAAGGCCAGGCGTCCCGAATCCGCCAGAATCACACGCGAGTTGTCTATGCCGCGGGTGATGTCGTAGATGATCATCCCGTGCAGGGTACCCGTGTTGCGGTCCTTGCCCTCGATATACAGGTTCATGCCAGGAATCTGGTCATAGAATGATTTTACGGGAATCTCTATTTCGGGACTCTTCTGGCGCATCGAGAAGAGCAGCGTGTACATCTTCGTCTGCGCTATGGGCAGTACGTTGTTCTGGAAGAAGAAGGCGCCCACCGCTATCAGCGACATGAGTATTATCAGGGGCTTCATGATGCGGAACAGCGAGATGCCCGCCGACTTCATGGCCGTGAGTTCCAGCCGCTCGCCCAGATTGCCGAAGGTCATCAGTGACGCCAGCAGTACGGCCAGGGGCAGCGCCGTCGGCACCATCGTCAGTGCCGCGTAGAAGAACAGTTCGGCGATGACGTCTACTCCCAGGCCCTTTCCGACAAGGTCGTCGATATAGCGCCACAGAAACTGCATCATCACAATGAACAGCGAGATGAAGAATGTCATTACAAGCAGCGGAATGAACTGCTTGAGCATATATGCGTGAAGCCGTTTTAGAACTGACAGCATAGGTAGCGTTTTGCGATAGGTGCGGACTTTGTATTGCCGTTTGGCTGCGCCCGCTAAAAACGTACAAAATTACGTATTTTTTTTGTCCCTTGCAAAAACCGTACTCCCTCGGGCTAGAAATCTGTCGCTTTATCTTTCCTCCCCTTCGCGTCAGGTATTTCTGTCGCGTTTGCTCGTCTTTGACTTGCAGGCATTTGGCGCCTGTTGTCCGTTGGCGTCACTGACTGCGTCGCCTACAGCCGTCAGGGCTTCCTCCAGGCCGGAGAGTGCGGAGAATGGGGCGAATTGTGCCGCCCGTGCCGACATGGGCATGGGTTTGCGCCGTGGATTTGCCGGAGGTGTGCGTCCTATTATGTCATCGTAATCCCCCATGGCCTCAGGCCGAATGTCCGCCTATCTGTGTGTTGCGTATGCGCTGGGTCGCCCCGTCGCAGAAATTTATTCCGCGCAGTATGGCGTTCTTGCCGAAGCGTCGCATGATTTCAACGATGGCCTTCTGGCGCGATAGTTCGCGAACACGGCTCATGCGTACCTTACGCCATGCTTCGATTTGTGCCGAACTGTCCGCGAACAGGTTCAGTTGTAGCCCTTCGGTACGTATTGGCGTCAGGATTGGCTGGGCTTTCACGCGTTCCGCGCATATCCCTATGCGGCGTATCATCCGCGATCTGTCGGCTATGCTGTCGAAAATCCTCAGGACACTGTGTGCTATCAGTCGGCATGACGCCGTGGTCTCGCCAAGTTGCACGCTTCCGTGCGATGATTTTTGCGGATGTGTCCGGTCCTTGTGCTCGTAACTCAGCCACAGCGAGACCCTGTCGGTCGCCAGTCCCTTCGACACCATGTCCAGGCACAGCGAGTCGGCCATCTCCATGACCACGATACGGGCCTTCTCAGTGCTGTATGGCGACGGTAGTACCTGACCGGTCTGCAGCGAGTGTTCGGCAGGACTGTATGCCTTGATGTCGGCTATCGTCACCGGCTCCAGGCCCCACGCGTGGTCTATCAGCAGTTCGGCGTTCACTCCGAATATCCTGTACAGCCATCCCGCGTTCTTCAGCGAGCATCTGGCCACATCGCCCATCGTATGCAGTCCCATGCGAGCGAGAGTCGTCGCTGTCCCTCCGCCGATGCGCCAGAAATCGGTCATCGGCATGTGGGGCCACATCTCGCGTCTGAACGACATCTCGTCGAGTTCCGCTACGCGCACTCCGTGTGAGTCGGCTTCCATATGTTTTGCCTTGATGTCCATGGCGACCTTGGCGAGGAACAGGTTGGTGCCTATCCCTGCTGTCGCGGTTATGCCCGTGCGCTCGATGATCCGCTTTACAATGGTTATGGCGAGTTCTGTTCCGCTCATCCTGTACATGCGCAGATATGGAGTTGCGTCAATGAACACCTCGTCAATCGAATAGACATGTATGTCCGCCGAATCTACGAACTCCAGATATATGCCGTATATCCGGGCAGAATACTCTATGTACCTTGCCATGCGCGGCCGGGCTATGTAGAAGTCTACCGCGAGCGACGGGTCGGTACGCAGTTGCGACGCGGATTGCGAGCGGACTCCCGGCCGCCCGCGTTCGGCATTTAACTCGGCCACCTTCTGCCTGGCCTCGAACAGGCGTGGCCGGCCGGGGACACCGAACGACTTCAGCGCCGCGCTCACGGCCAGGCAGATCGTCCCGTTGCCGCGTCTCTCGTCGGCAACGACCAGGTTGGTGTCCAGTGGGTCGAGATGACGGTCAACACATTCCACCGAGGCGTAGAACGATTTCAGGTCTATGGCTATGTATGTCCGGTTCATGATTGGGTGTCAGTATGGATGTGCTTCCGCAAAGGTAGGCTCCCTCGGGTGTACCCAGGGGGTTACATTGGTGTTAAACCATGTTAACGTTTGCGTCTCTTGGTCACGCGGAATAAAAATGCTAATTTTGCGGAACTGACCCCGAGTCTTTACATGACTCATGGAAAACAATATCTTGGAAAATAAATATTATGTCTATCAGAAATTTTATTGCATGCGCATGCCTCATCTTTGCCGCCTCCGTCTCCGTGGCACAGGAATCTATTACCGCCGTATTCGACTGGTCGAAGCCCGAAAGCCTCGACCCCGCGTTCAGGGGCCCGGAATCCGGCGATAAGATAGGCGTGAATCTCGATGGTGCTGTTTTCACTTCCCGGGGAGTGAAGTTCCGTGTCGATGACAGCCGTGTCTCCGAAGGCAGCCGCAAGGCCCGGTTCTACTGGGCATACCTCACAGACGGCATCGAACTCCGGGCATACATGGACACCGACATCATAATCACCGCCCCCGAAGGCATGGCCATTCAGTCCGTATCCTTCACCGGACCCCAGGCCGACAGTGACAGCCTGACTCCCTGCGACAATTCCGGAGCATGGTCCGGAGCGACATGGACCGCCGGCACCGATGCCTCCGAGGTCCGCTTCTATGTCCCCGTCCGTTGCGAACTCACCACAACTGCCGTCACCTGCAAGGCGTGGAATGCTGTCGGAAGCATCGCTGCCGATCCGCAGCCCGGACAGTGGTACGATCTCAGTGGCCGTCCCGTTACAGGCCGTCCGTCCGTCCCCGGCGTCTACCTCCTTCGCCGTGGCACCTCCGTTACCCGCCACCTCGTCCACTAAGGTTGACATTCATTATGCCATCCCTTTACCCTGATGGTCTCTTGTCACCCTCATAACGGCTTGTCACATCCCTGTCCATTCTTCGCCTTGATTTCCATCTTTCGCAAAAGAGATTTGTCAGAGTAAAAAAATATTCCTACCTTTGCACATGCAAACAGCAGGAGTAAAGCCTTGCGTTTGCACTTCGGGGCGTAGCGCAGTCCGGTAGCGCTCCTGGTTTGGGACCAGGCGGTCGCAGGTTCGAATCCTGTCACCCCGACAAATCTTTCTCAAATGGCTCTAATCCAAAAGATTAGGGCCGTTTTTATTAAATAGCCGGGACAAAAACGGGACAACCCTCAGCAAATGTTGCAAGATATGCGACTTCTATATCTTCTATGTCAATAATTTAGGTGTGTCCCTTTGAGATATTGCAAATTATTTATTTAAGTTTCGCAAGTATGTAATTTCAGAGATACGAGCATAAAAAAAACGACATGGTTTCTTGCCTAATTGGCAGAAATTGAGTAATTTTAAGTACCACCAAAAAACTAACTCAAGACCATGTCGATTCACAAAATTACGCCATTTCTCTCGGATATCAAAACGTTTTTCAAAAATTCCGATATGACAGACGCCATGCAGAACATATCCTCGATTCTTTCCCAGATCAGGATGACCGAGAGAGACACGCTTGCAGTCACAAGCAGGCGCAACTGCGTCTACCCGCTGCTGACCGTGTTCCAGATTCTGCTTCTCTTCCCATGCTTCGGGATAAAGAACTGCTGGCGCTGTCACAAGGACGGCACTCTTGAGACGCTTGTCAAGGCCCGCAAGGATGTTTTCTACCGTTTTATGGAAAATCCATTCATCGACTGGCGCAAGGCATTGTGGCACATATCCGTCCAGCTGTGGAATCGTATCCACGTACGCTCCGACCACAAGGAGCAGGATGTCTGTCTTATTCTTGACGACACTGACCATGAGAAGACAGGGCGCACCATCGAGAAAATAGGCAGGGTGCATTCCCATCTGGCGCATAAGGCCGTCCTCGGCTTCAAATGCCTCTGCATGGCCGTGACAGACGGCGTGTCGCAGATTCTCCTTGACTTCGACATAATCGGAGAAAAGGGAAAGAACGGGAATTACGGCATGAGCGACAAAGAACTTGAGCGTCGTCACAGGACGGAGCATGACAGCAAGGTCCTGCAGCAGCGCGAAAAAGCATACGACATCTCCAAGCTCGAACTTGCCAAAGAGATGATAAAGCGGGCGATACGCAAAGGCATAAAGTTCAGCTATGTTCTGGCGGACAGCTGGTTCACCAGCAAGGACATTGTCCGTTTCATCCACTCCCGTCATATAAAATGCCATTGGCTCGGCATGATAAAGGTCGGCGAGAACGGCAAGACAAAATATCACACGGAGCATGGTGATCTCTCCGCACCGGCACTTGTAAAACTCGGCAAGAAACTCAAGCTGCAGAAGTACAGCCGCAAACTCAAGTGCAACTATATCGTATACGATGCTGTCTTTGGAGGCGTACCCGTCAGGATATTCCTCGTGCGCCGGACACAGCACGGCAAATGGAACGGACTGCTCACAACTGACACCGGTCTCGATTTTATTAAGGCGTGGCAGATCTACTCCCGACGCTGGACGCTTGAAGTCGTGTTCAAGGACTGCAAGACCAATCTCGGATTCGGCAAATGCCAGAGTACAAGCTTCGCATCCCAGATAGCGGCCGCGACATTGTGTTGTCTTCAGTATGACATTCTTTCGGTGGCCAGACGCTTCAGCGATTATGAGACAATCGGAGGACTCTTCAGGAAAATAACCCGGGAAACTGTCCAGCTCTCGGTGGCTCAACAGATATGGGGCATTCTCCAGGATCTTGTCACGGCAATAGCGAGAGTCTTCGGCCTTCTGGACGAAGAAATCTACGATGCCGTTATCAATCAGTCTGAAGAGATGGCTCATATCGCTCAATTTTACAATCTGAAATCAGCAAGTTGAACTTGCGAAACTTAAATTAATAAAATCCATGAGGGAACATGAGGGAACAACATAAAAAATATTTGCTCATTCCATTTTTTTATATTAACTTTGTCGCTGAAGCAGGGGTGCTCCCGACGGAGCTGAGATTATACCCTGTGAACCTGACGCGGATAATGCCGACGAAGGGAGCTTCAATTTATGCCACATCTCGTTCTTTCGTGGCTTTTGTCACTCTCTATATGAATTGGTTAATTTAGTTGTCCGCCTTTGGTGGACTTTTTTGTTTATTCATTATGGAGACTCCTCTTAAGACTATTCTAACCATTGCCGGCAGCGACTGCATGGCCGGCGCCGGAATTCAGGCAGACATCAAGGCTGCGGCTGCCTGTGGCGTATATGCCATGACAGCCGTAACCGCCGTAACCGCTCAGAACTCCTCCGGTATAAAGGCCGTGCATCCCGTCGACTCCGACCTTCTCATCGCTCAACTCGACGCTGTCTTCAACGATGTCCGTCCCGACGCTATCAAGATCGGAATGGTCGGTTCCCCGGAAAACGCTGCTGCTATCGCCGGTTTCATCCGACGCAACGCACTGGAAATACCTATGGTGATTGACCCCGTTGCCACAGCTACAGCCGGTGGCGACCTGTCGTCGAATCTCTCCGAACTCAGGGAAATCTACCTCGACCAACTCTTCCCCCTCGCCACATGTGTCACTCCCAACATCCCCGAGGCCCTCTCCTTCCTCCCGGCAATGTCGGAATCATTTCCTCTCTGCCCTGACTCTTTCGGAAGAATCGCAGAATCACTCCTCAATCTCTTCAACAGCTCTGGTATTATCCTCAAGGGTGGACATGCCGACGATACATCCCTCACCGACACTCTCGCCTACCATCCCTCTGATGACACCACTGAGATCCTGCAACTGAGCCACAAGCGAATCGACTCCATAAACCTCCACGGCACAGGTTGCGTCTTCTCCTCAATCCTCGCAGCCGCTCTCACTCGTCGCTCTTCCCTCCCCGTCGTTTTCCGTCAGGCTTCCGATTCTCTCAACCGCATAATCGCAGCCAGCGCCACACATCGTCTCGGCAAATCCACCTATGGCCCTCTCACCCCCCTCGGTGTTGGCTGGCCTCACTGATAGTTAAATCAAATCGATAGAATTCATGAACATAATCCTCAACAACACGAAAACCGAAGTGCTGGAGGGCATCTCCACGATTGCGGCTCTCGCCGATTGGAAAGGCGTCAAGCCACAAGGCTCTGCCATAGCCTGAAACGGCTCCGTCATCAGAAAGACGGATTGGGCCTCTACCCCGCTCCACGAGTCCGACACCATTACCGTAATATCCGCTGCCTTCGGCGGCTGAAGCAATGACGCCCTATTCCGGATTCCTGACAATCGCCATCACATCCCCCGATTTCGTCGAGGGTGAAGCCGCGCGCATCTCCGAAATACTACGGAACGGAGAGGCCGACATCGTCCATATCAGAAAACCCGGCTGGGACGAGGTTCGCACTGAGCTACTCATCCGTGAGATTCCCGCAGATCTCTATCCTCGCCTGAAGCTTCACGACCACTTCCAGCTCCTCTCCCGGTTCCCCCTCGCAGGTGTCCACCTCAATTCCCGCAACCCCGAAGCTCCTGCCAATGCCGCAAGCGTCAGCATCTCTTTCCATTCGATTGAACAACTTGACGCCGCCACGCATTACGATTATGTAACACTCTCCCCCGTTTTCGACTCCATATCGAAAACCGGCTATCGCTCCGCTTTCTCCCTTAAGGAGATCGCGCCGGTTATTAAGGGCAAGAGAGTGGTGGCCCTCGGAGGAGTAACACCCGACAGAATCCCACTGCTCCGCGATGCCGGTTTTTTCGGCGCAGCTATGCTCGGATACTTCTGGAAATGACTTCTCCTTTATTGATTCAAAAAACAAAAAACCTTAAATTGAATAGATATGCTTCAGTTCATTACCAATACT
Organism: uncultured Porphyromonadaceae bacterium; assembly: GCA_937989585.1. GTDB lineage: Bacteria > Bacteroidota > Bacteroidia > Bacteroidales > Muribaculaceae > CAG-873. The sequence goes on from CALKRW010000007.1 coordinate 32,469, forward strand.
GACTGTAAGATGCCCGTGGCCGATCAGATCTTCGCTGTCATCGAAGGCGGTTGCCGTTGGGTCCAGATCCGGATGAAAGACGCTACCGACGAGGAAATCGGTAAAGTAGTCGAGGCCGTGAAACCCACTTGCGAGCAGAAGGGGGTGTTCCTCCTTCTCGATGACCGTGTCGAACTCGCCAAACAGCTCAACGTCGGTGGTGTCCACCTCGGCAAAGAGGATATGCCACCCTCTAAGGCAAGAATGATTCTCGGTCCTGCTGCCGTGATTGGTGTCACCGCCAACACTATCGCGGATGTCCTCGCTGTAAGCCAGCTCGACATCGACTATTTCGGCTTCGGCCCTTTCCGTGAGACCACCACTAAGAAGAAACTCGCCCCGGTGCTCGGCCTTGAGGGTATGCGCCGACTCTGCTTCGAGGCAGAGGAGAACAAGATCAACATCCCGAGGGTTGCCGTTGGAGGCATCCTCCCAGACGACGTGCTTCCCCTCATTGAGGCTGGCGTGAACGGTATCGCCGTCAGCGGTGCGATCGCTGCCGCGCTCGACCCGGTGAAGGCTACAGAGCGTTTCATCTCCCTCCTCCCCAAGACCGAGGATGATTGATTTAATCATCCTGCATTTCTCTAAGACAACAGTAACTACTTTTAATATATATGAACGACATACTGAAAATCGGCGACCGCGAATTTACCTCGCGCCTCTTTGTAGGCACTGGTAAGTTCCAGTCGTCTGATGTTATGCTGGAGGCTATCAAGGCCTCGCAGTCGCAGATGATCACGGTGGCTATGAAGCGCGTCAACATGATGAACGAGGCTACCGACGACATGCTCACCCACATAAACCGTGAGCACGTACAGTTCCTCCCCAATACTTCCGGTGTCCGCAACGCCAAGGAAGCTGTCGTGGCTGCCCGTATGAGCCGCGAGATCTTCGATACCCCTTTCATCAAACTCGAGATCCATCCCGATCCACGTTATCTCATGCCTGATCCGGTGGAGACTCTAAAGGCTACTGAAATCCTCGCAGCCGAAGGTTTCACTGTCCTCCCCTATATCCAGGCCGACCCTGTCCTCTGCAAGCTTCTTGAGGAGGCCGGCGCCGCTGCAGTGATGCCTCTGGCCGCTCCTATCGGCACTAACAAGGGACTCGTCACGCGCGACCTTCTTGAGATCATCATCGAGCAGTCAACACTCCCCGTTGTGGTTGACGCCGGTCTCGGAGCTCCCTCTCATGCCGCCGAGGCTATGGAGATGGGCGCTGACGCTGTCCTCGTCAACACTGCTATTGCCGTGGCCGGAGACCCTGTCGCTATGGCCGACGCTTTCCGCCTCGCTGTAATCGCCGGGCGTAAGGCTTACCTCGCCGGTCTCGGTGCTGTCAGCAAACACGCTGTCGCGACATCTCCCCTCACCTCTTTCCTCGACTGATTCCCTCCCCTATCATTTTCAACATCTACGAGACATGGAAATAGAAAACATCAACGTTTCCTCCTATCCCAATTCCGTCAAGAAATATGTCGACGGCAAACTCCACCCCATCCGCGTGGCGATGCGTGAGATTCACCAGTATCCAACAGTCACCATCGAGAATGGCAAACGGGTCGAGCATCCAAATGAACCCGTCACTGTCTACGACACCAGCGGTCCCTACACCGACCCCGATGTGAAGATCGACATCAACCGAGGACTTCCCCGCACTCGCGAAAAATGGGTGGAGGATCGAAACGATACCGTCGTCCTCGACGACATAACCAGCGAATACGGCCGTTTGCGCCGCGCCGACTCTTCACTCGATCCTATACGCTTCCCGGTTCAGAACAGACCGCGTCGCGCTAAAGAGGGCATGAGAGTTACTCAACTCCACTACGCACGCAAAGGCATAATCACTCCTGAGATGGAATATGCCGCTATCCGCGAGAATCTCGACAATGAAGCTCGCGGCATCAAGAGCTATATCACTCCGGAATTCGTGCGCGATGAAATCGCTGCCGGACGTGCCATCATAGCAGCCAACATCAACCACCCCGAAGCTGAGCCAATGGTTATCGGCAAGGCTTTCGCCGTTAAGCTCAACACCAACATCGGTAATTCAGCCCTCTCTTCCGGTATCGAAGAGGAGGTAGCAAAGGCTGTCTGGAGCTGCTACTGGGGTGGCGACACACTGATGGACCTCTCCACCGGCGACAACATCCATGAGACCCGCGAATGGATCATTCGAAACTGTCCCGTTCCGATGGGTACAGTGCCTATCTATCAGGCTCTCGAAAAAGTCAACGGTAAAGTGAAAGATCTTACATGGGAAATCTATCGAGACACACTCATCGAGCAGTGTGAGCAGGGTGTAGATTATTTCACTATCCACGCCGGCGTACTTCGTGAACATGCCAGGCTTGTGGCTGAGCGTCTCACAGGTTGTGTGTCTCGCGGAGGCTCAATCATGACTCAGTGGTGTGTCGAACACGACAAGGAGAGTTTCCTCTATACTCACTTCGACGAGATATGCGAAATCCTCAACAAGTATGACGTAGCCGTCTCCCTCGGCGACGGTATGCGTCCGGGCTCTACCTTCGATGCCAACGACCGAGCCCAGTTCCTCGAGCTTGAGGTGCTCGGCGAACTAACAGGTAAGGCTTGGAGCCACGACGTCCAGGTAATCATCGAAGGCCCGGGACACGTCCCCATGCATAAGATTCCCGCAAACATGGAGAAGCAGGCTACCGTCTGCCATGAGGCTCCATTCTACACACTCGGACCTCTGACCACCGATATCGCTCCGGGCTACGACCATATTACTTCCGCCATCGGGGCTGCAATCATCTCAAGACTTGGCACAGCTATGATCTGCTATGTCACTCCTAAGGAGCACCTATCGCTGCCCAACCTCAACGATGTCCGCGAAGGCGTGATAGCTTATAAGATCGCTGCACATGCCGCCGACCTCGCCAAAGGTTTCCCGGGTGCATCCATACGCGACAATGCCCTCAGCAAGGCTCGTTATGAGTTCAGATGGAAAGACCAGTTCAATCTCTCGCTCGATCCGGAAAAGGCCAAACGCTATTATGTGGAGGCTCGCAGGAATTCTCCTGATGCCGACGACCGTTTCTGCACGATGTGCGGCCCCAATTTCTGCGCGATGCGTATCTCACAGAACATTGCCGACGCTTGCGAAACTAAAGTTATTTATAACTTCGCAGTGGACGAAACCGAATAATTAAATATGAAAAAACTCCTTTTTATTCTCTTTATTTTTAATATGTGTTTGTTTGCTTGTACAAGCCAGCACAGAAATTTTGAAAGTATTGGTGAAGTTAAAAATTTTGCAGAAAATAAAGGCTATAAAGTGCTTTTTGAAACAGATAGCACTTTGACTTATTTAAATTCAGATACATTATTCGTTTATGTATTGAAATATGATATAACTGAAAAATTTACGGAAGACAATATAATTTTTGGAGATATTGTATTAGATTTAAATAAGTTATATCCAATGGATTTGAAATTTGAACCATTGGACAAAAGGATAATAGAAAATAGAAATATATTTGAAATATTATTGAGTACTCCTAAAATCTTATTTGGGGACCATAATTTTATTTTTAAGTTAAAGAACCAAGATGATATGTTAGGAGAAGTTGATGTACTATATGATTTTTCTTTAAATTATCTTCCTGAATATGAAAGGTTTGAGCCTGTTTTGACTCGTTTGGAATATGATTGTGGTTATGTTTTAGATAATGATGGTCTTACATTTAAGAAAAAAATCTTTAAGTCCCAATATCCACGTGGATTTATAGATTCTATATCTGATATTATTTCGGGAAGTGCTCTTCAAGAAAAATTCAATGAAGGAGGTTTGTTAATTACAGATATTTCAATTGATAAAAATGGAAATATTACATCTATATTACCAAGCAATATTTTATTTGGCTATAATGGTGATGTAAATATTCCTATCACTGAATATGGTGATGGAAAAGACTTGTTACAAGCGATAGAATCTTCTCTATAAACAGTTCTTCTCGCATCTCGCCAATCAGTAATAAGGACTAATTCAGCGAAATCTTCAGATAAACAGTTCCTTTGAGACTATGATCATAGGAGCGCAAATACAGAAGATTGTCTTTATGCCAGAAGATTGGCTTAATATGTTCCTCTTCTGATAGATACAGGTAGTAATCCCCACTATAATTGCAGTTCTTGTAGGCTTGTATCTCGTAAATTAGATTTCCTGCCCTCTCAAAGAAATGCAAATCCAACACTATATCGCAATCATCCAGAACTTGACAAACATAAATGCCATTATTATTCACCGCTGTTGGCTCAAATAATGTATCGTCGATTAGTTTGCCGCTTGTAGAATCATACCACCATACAGTGTTGTTATGATAATCAATAGGAACCATAAATCCCAATAATTTCAGGTTAGGATAATATAGTAGGTTGTTGACACAAAATAACTCGTTGTCTGTTACAGCCACATTTATCGAACATTTCTCATCAGAATCCAGATTGGATATACGTTCTTTCGCATCTTGAAAAACTCTATTCAAAACGTTATATTGAGCGACCGAATCCACTCGTTGAGGATAGATATTATAATCCCCGGACGTTCTATATGCTTCGATAAACTCCTCTTCGCTGATTTTTTCTACTGAAAAAACAGATTGATTAACTGTCGCGTTAGAATCTGTATTGATTTGCTTTGCGTGGCAATTATAGGATACAATGATTATTAGAATAAATAATATCCCCAATCTCTTATCGGTCAGTTTCATAATCTTCAAGTTTTAGTTTTTAGCACACATTGCCCTTACTATTTATAAGGAAATGTCAGGAGACTTTACTATTTATAAAAAAATATTAGGAGATTCTTGTAGACACTGCAATAATATATGCTTATTGGCCTTGCAATGCGTAAAGTTACAAATAATAATCGACAATCATATGACGAATGTGACAAAAGTTATGAAAAAAGCGCTCATCAATCAACCCGTAATACCCTTCCCCGAAACCACCTATTCCCGATTAAAAAATGTTGTTGGTTTGATTACTCTAATTACTCTAATTACTCTAATTACTCTGATTACTCTGATACATCTACGCTCATTATTTAACAATTACCATTGTTTTTAGTATAAAAACGTTAAATCTTACCAGGAGTATTGATATTGCCATCCAATTGTTGTACCTTTGCATAACCTTTATCGCGAATTTAATAATGGAATGGCGGCATCCTGCCGCCCA
>CALKRW010000008.1 GCA_937989585.1 uncultured Porphyromonadaceae bacterium
TCCAGTTGTCAAGACAACTGGAAGCCCCAACCGAGGACGGGGCTTCCAGTAAAAAGATAGTGTCTCCCTCTAAAAGTTATTATCTTCGTGCTTTCACTAAGGGCTTGATGTTCAGCGAAGCATGCTATACATGCCCATATGCGCGTCCTGAAAGGATAAGTGACTTCACTTTGGCAGATTATTGGGGACTGGGTATAAAGAAACCCTTTAATCATCCCACAACCGAAGGGATATCTTGTCTATTGGCAAACAGTCAGAAAGCAATTGATATCATTGACCAATGCGCGGATATAGATTACGAAGTCCGTCCTTTGGAAGAGGCAATAGAGGGCAATCACAATCTTTCCCATACCTCATTGCGTCCGAAAGGTAGGGACAGTTACTTTGATGATTCGATTTCCATGCCTCTGAAAGATTTGTGCAATAAGTATGGCATTGCGGCCTCTCCTCGCGATTACCTACGTATCATCAAACAAATAATTGTAAAACACAGAACGAAGTAATCGGTCTGTAAATCCTAATAACCAAGGTTTTCTCCCAATAAACCTTGATTACTATAACAATCCACATTTTATTAATTTAGAATATGTTAGAGAGGCCATTCTTTTCTATCATCGTACCTGTCTACAAAGTCGAAAAGTATCTGCCGCAATGTGTGGACTCGCTTTTGGCTCAGAATTTCGATGATTACGAAATCATATTGGTGGACGACGGGTCACCCGATGATTGTCCGAAAATATGCGATGATTATGCTTCAAAATCATTGAATGTCAGAGTCCTACACAAACAAAATGGTGGACTGAGCGATGCCCGTAATGCCGGTGTGGCAGTCGCCAAGGGTCGATATATCACATTCGTGGACAGCGATGATTTTTGGCGTAGTAATGACGTGCTTTCAGGCGTATATCGGGTTATTGAAAACCATGATTCTCCGGATATCGTTGTCAGCGACTTTATCAAATACTACGACCAGACAGACAAGTATCTCGAACCGGTCCAAATTTGCCCGGAAGAACTAAATGGCAGATCCAAACAGGAGATTCTCGAATATTTATACTTCTGCCACGCCGACATGAAAATGTCTGCATGGCAAAAGTTTGTAAACCTTGAGTTATTTACAAATGCGTTATTCAAAAAAGGACTCCTTTCAGAAGATATTGACTGGTCTCTGAAGATTTATCCTCAGGCAAAATCAATCGCTGTTTACCCGAAACCATATTATTGCTACCGCCAGCAGCGCGAAGGCTCCATAACCAATACAGCCTCAAAACGCTCCTTCGACAGCCTGATGTATATTCTTGATAAATGGGAAAAAGAAATACCCCGTCTTCCTATTCCCGAAGAAGAAAAAGAGATTTACCTCGGTTACTTAGCCTATCAGTTATCAATGTGCATGGTAATATATTGTAATTTAGAAAGTAAAGAAAAACGAAGTGCATTTAATAAAATTCTTGAGCATAAAGATTTATTTTCATCTAAACTAAACAGAAAGGCTAAGATTGTTAAGACTTTAGTGAAATTTAGTGGCGTTAAACTTTCTTGCATAGTGCTCAAGGCTTATATTAGAATTCGGAGTCGTCTAATATTAGGGTGAAATTATTAAATATTAGCACAAAAATAATCCATGATAAAGAAAGGATTCGTATTTGTATCGAACAGCACTAAACCCTCCCGAGAAGTTTTGGAATCGATCTCACCGATAGGATCTAATTCGTTTTCGAAAGCGGCGATAATGGCGGCGGATGAAATGGGGTGGGAACTCCACATGGGTGTCAATCGCAATCATCCTGAAAAAGTTCCGAGCAAGGATTATGATATAAAATTCTATAATCAGCATACATATCGTAATATTTTTGCTATAAAGGACAATTGGCGAGCATACAGAAATCTTTGCCGTTACCTGAAAGATAATCCGCAGATTGAGGTTATCCACTGCAATACTCCAATAGGTGGTGTTGTAGGCAGACTTGCCGGAAAGAAGTATAACAAGAAAGTCGTTTATACAGTCCACGGTTTCCATTTCTTCAAAGGTGCGCCATTATTTAATCGTACTGTATTGAAATGGATAGAACAGTGGCTTGCCCATTATACCGACATTCTCATCACGATTAATCAAGAGGATTTTGAATCGTCACAAAAATTCAAACTGAAAAAAGGTGGCAAAGCAGTCTATGTTCCTGGTGTTGGAATAGATTTGACTTCATTTTGTCCGTTATCCGATTCAGAAAAGGAAAATAAACGCACCGAACTCGGATTATTGCTAAAAGATTTCGTTTTAATTTCGATAGGAGATTTAAATGATAATAAAAACACTGCAACTATAATTTCAGCGCTACAAAAAACTCCTGATAATTGCCATATTTTGATTTGCGGGGAGGGCCCTTTAAAACAAAACCTTATTTCCTTGGCGAAAGAAAAAGGAGTTGATACAAGATGTCATTTCTTGGGTTTCAGAAAAGATATTAAAGATCTCCTTTACATATCTGACGCCTTCGTAATGGCATCCAAAAGAGAGGGGTTGCCCCGCTCTACAATGGAAGCAATGGCAGCCGGATTGCCTTGTATAGTCTCCGATATTCGTGGCAATAGAGATTTGATCGAAAATGGTAAAGGCGGCTTTCTGATTGAAGCGACTGATCCTTCTGGATTTGCTAATGCTTTATTAAAACTCATTGGAGACCGTGTTTTAAGACAAAATATGTCGGAATACAATAAAGAAAAAATCAAGGAATTTGATATTGATAAAATTAAAGGGAAATTATTGGGAGTTTTTGAAAGGATAAAGGTTTGATTGATTTTTTTGAAAATAAAAACATGGGTCGTTGTGTGCCAAGAATCTTCAAAATTTAGCATGACTACATATACGAAATTTATACCTGCAGAAGATATTGGAACTGTGGTAAAGGTACATAACAGCGCATTCAAAGGGTTCTTTTTGACTGACCTTGGACCTGATTTTTTAAAACAATATTATCATAGTGTCGCAAATGCGCCTGATGGAATACTCATCGGCGCATATCATAAAGATAAATTGATAGGGTTCTGCGCTGCCTGTACCGAATGTGCAGGCTTCAATACACGGCTTATAAAAAGCAACATCATTAAATTCGGTCTTATCGGTTTGAAATTATTATTCACACGACCGAAGGCGTTGATAAGACTATCAAAAAATCTGACAAAAAAAGGTTCGGTTGCTGATGACGGACATTATGCTGAACTGATGTCGATTGCAGTAGATAAAGAGATTCAGAATTCCGGTGCCGGCAAGGTTATGATGGATTGTTTGGAAAAAACACTAAAACAACGCAATGTCACAAGTCTGTCGCTTACAACAGATAAACTAAATAATGAGAACACACTTGCCTTTTATGAGAAAAGAGGATTCAGGCAAATGTATGTTTTCACGGCGTATCCTGATAGAATCATGTATCGATTAATAAAAGATATTTAAACAGTATTGATATGAACGTAAAAAAGAATATTCCCTTCTCGCCGCCGGATATGTCGGAGGCCGAGATTGCAGAGGTGGCCGAGGCCATGAAGTCGGGCTGGATCACGACTGGTCCCAAAACCAAGGAGTTCGAGAACCTCATCTCGATGTGCTGCCAGACGGCTAAGTATGATGCCGCCGGCAAGCCCGAGCACACCACGGTCTGCCTGAATTCCGCCACAGCCTGCATGGAGATGGCCCTACGCGTCCTCGGCATCGGCGAGGGCGACGAGGTAATCGTTCCGGCATATACCTACACGGCCACGGCAAGTTCCGTTTGTCACGTCGGCGCCCGTCCCGTCCTCGTCGACTGCGCCCCCGGCTCTTTCGAGATGGACTACGAGAAAATGGCCGACTCCATAACCGAGCGCACCAAGGCCATCATGCCCGTCGATCTCGGCGGTGTTGTCGCCGACTACGACAAGGTTTTCGCCGCAGTCGAGGCCAAGAAGCACCTTTTCCGTCCCGCAAACGACATCCAGCGCGCATTTGGCCGTTGTATCGTCATCGCCGACGCCGCCCACGCCTTTGGCGCCATGTGGCACGGCAGGATGTGCGGCGAGATCGCCGATTTCACCTCTTTCTCATTTCATGCCGTCAAGAACCTGACCACTGCCGAGGGCGGAGCCCTGACATGGCGCTCGCGCGAGGGAATGGACAACGAGGCCCTGTACAAACAACTGCAACTACTGTCGCTCCACGGCCAGAACAAGGACGCCCTGGCCAAGTCGAAGATCGGCGGCTGGGAGTACGACATCATCGGCACATGGTACAAGTGCAACATGACCGACATCATGGCCGGTATCGGTCTTGCGCAACTCAAGCGCTATCCCGAGATGCTCCGCCGACGCCGCCAGCTCATCGAGCGCTACAATGTCGCTCTCGAGCCCCTTGGCGTCAAGGTCCTCCAGCATTACAGCAACGAGCACTCGTCGAGCGGCCACCTCTACCTCACGCGCATACCCGGCATAACCGTTGAGCAGCGCAACGACATCATCGTCCGCATGGCCGAGCGAGGCATCGCCACCAACGTCCACTACAAGCCACTGCCCATGATGACCGCCTACAAGGCTTTGGGCTACGACATCAAGGACTATCCCAACGCCTACGAGCAGTACCACAACGAGATAACCCTGCCGCTGCACACACGTCTGACCGACGATGAGGTTGAATATATTCTCAGCAACTACACCGAAATAATCAAGAGACTTTGAAACGGCTATTCGACATCATAGCGAGTGGACTCGGACTCATTGTCCTGAGTCCGCTTTTTGCCGTCCTCGCAGTGTGGATAAAGGCTGATTCCAAGGGGCCGGTATTCTATCGCCAGACCCGCGTGGGCCGCAACAACCGCGACTTCCGGCTGTACAAGTTCCGCTCCATGCGTCCCGACAGTGACAAGTTGGGGCTCATCACCGTCGGAGGCCACGACCCCCGCGTTACCCGATCGGGCTACTACATCCGCAAGTACAAACTCGACGAGTTCCCCCAACTCATCAACGTGTTCATCGGCAACATGAGCCTTGTCGGCCCGCGTCCCGAGGTACGGAAATATGTCGACATGTACACTCCAGAGCAGATGCGCGTACTCACGGTCCGTCCAGGCATAACCTCGCTCGCCTCGATACGCTACCGCAACGAGAACGACATCCTCGCCGCGGCCAAAGACCCCGACCACTGCTACATCGAGCAGGTGATGCCCGACAAACTCGCCATCGACCTCGAGTATGTCGACCGCGCCACTCTGTGGAACGACATCAGACTCATTTTCTCGACCTTTCGTGAGATAATCGTCAAGTGATGGAACGGATACTGCTTTGTAAGCCCAGGATGAGCGGGCGGGAGATTGAGTTCATCAAGGCTGCACTCGCCGAAGACTGGGCCGTGCCACTTGGTCCGGACTGCGATGCCTTCGAACAAGAATTGGAGACGTTTGTGAACCAGATTTCTCCTATGCAGAATGAAGAATGCAAAAAGCATAATGATGCGGGTGATAATTCCGCATTTGGCGTTGCGCATTGCGCATTGAACAAGCGCGTGGCCTCGCTTGTCTCGGGTACTGCAGCGGTGCATCTGGCGCTGATTGCCTGCGGCGTCAAGCCGGGTGATGAGGTGATTGTGCAGTCGTTTACGTTCTGCGCGTCGAGTCATCCGATTACCTATCTTGGTGCGACTCCTGTCTTCGTGGACTCGGAAAAGGAGACTTGGAACATGGACCCCGAACTTCTCGACCACGCCATTGCCGACCGTATCAAGGTTACGGGAAAGAAGCCGAAAGCCATTATTCCTGTTGCCTTGTACGGCATGCCATATAAGATAGAAGAAATCCTGAACGTCGCCAATAAATACGGTATCCCCGTCATCGAAGACGCCGCCGAGGGATTCGGCTCGCGTTTCGACGGCCAGGTGCTTGGGACATTCGGCAAGTACGGCGTGCTGTCGTTCAATGGCAACAAGATGATCACCACCTCCGGCGGCGGAGCACTCATCTGCCCCGACGACGCAGCCCGCAACGAGATAATGTGGTACGCCACCCAGGCCCGCGAGTCATATCCGTACTATCAGCACGAGGCCATCGGCTATAACTACCGCATGTCCAATATCTGCGCCGGCATAGGGCGTGGCCAGATGACCGTCGCCGACGAGCACATCGCCCACCACCGGCATGTGCAGGCGCTGTATGAGGAACTGCTGAAAGACGTCGAGGGCATCACGATGCACAAGGCTCCGTCAAAAGAATTCGACTCAAATTACTGGCTGTGTACGGCAACGCTCAATCCGGAACTGCGAATCAAAGGGCAGGAAAATGCATATAAGAAAGTCATTACAGGTGCAGTCGGAGGAGCGGCAGGCGTTACCCATACCGTCGAATCCGCCACGACCGACTGCCAGCCCAACGACAACGTCGAGGCACTGCGTATGGCTCTCGACGCTGCCAATATCGAATCCCGCCCCCTCTGGAAACCCATGCACGAACAGCCCGTTTACCGCGACGCCTCCGCCTACACCAACGGCGTCTCGGAATCCCTCTTCAAAGTCGGCATCTGCCTCCCCGCCGGCCCCTGGGTCACCGACGCCCATGTCCGCTACATCGCCGAACAGATCAAAGGCTGCATTTTGGCGGGAAAATAGCGGGTAATTAAACCCCGTGTGGTTCCGGACACGAATTAATCCCGTGACTCTTTGGGAAGAAGGAGTTGCGGGATTTTCGTATTTATTGTGGCTAGTGGATTTCGTCAGTGTGAAGAGTTTAGGGAAGGGGCTAGTGGATTTTGGCAGTGTGAAGAGGGTGGGGGATCGGGTCGGGTTTTACTTGAAGCGGTTTTGATGGATTCTGTCGGGGTGCCACTTGTCCATCGGGGCGTGTTCTTTCGCGGGATGGCCGATGGGGATGAGGTTGAACGGGATGAGGTTCTCCGGCAGGTTTAGGATTTTCCTGACGGGGGCGATTCGCTCTTCATGGGGATAGATGCAGGTCCATACTCCGCCGAGGCCGATGGCATGGGCCGCCAGAAGGATATTCTCTGATGCTGCCGAGAGGTCTTGCTCCCACAGGACGTCGTCCACGCCTTCGAGGAATCGCTCCCTGTTTCCGCAGACAATGATGGCAACGGGAGCGTGCGCCGTCATTTTCGCGTATGGCAGTGCTTCGGCAAGTTGTCGTAATAGTTCGGGGTCATCGACGACGACAAATTCCCATGGCTGTCTGTTCACGCCGCTCGGCGCGCTCATGGCGGCGTGCAGTATGGCACATATCTGTCCGGGGCTGACAGGTGTGTCGTCGTATAGCCTTACGCTGACTCTGCTGAGAATACTCGTGTAGGCGACGTTTTTCTTGAACTGCTCCGGAATAGTGTTGCTGATACAAAATCCTTCAGATTCCATTTGTTGCTGTTTTTTTCGGGTTGCTTGACTTTTGCAAATTTTTAAACGCATCGTTCGGCAGAATGTTCAGTCCCGGAAATGGTGAATCCCGGGGGCCACGATGCAGTGCAAGTGGACGGATTGACACTGCGATGCGACAGGATTGTGACAAATGGGATAACATGCTGAAAATCAATGCGTTGCAACAGTCGTGGGGGGGGGTATTTTTAGATTATTTAACATATATTGATGATATTTAGGGTTGCGTTTGTGATTTTTTAACAAAGATGATGTATGGAAATTGTGTCGTTTTGGAAAAAGTGTAATAACCTTGCAAAGAATTTGGTATTTTGTCAATTAGATGAAAAACGCCCTTGAGTTGCGTATTCAGCCGTACACTCACGATGAAATGTCATTTTGATATGATTGTTACGTTGCTTATGCCATTCCGGGCGCATTCTGATAGAGTTTTTGCTAAAAAACTAATCTGATCCCGACGGAGGTGCCGTCCATCTCCAAATCCTCTACCTCGAGCAATCTGCTTTCCGCGTACTATCTGTTTTCCACGAGCAAAACTGCTGAAAACAACTTGTTTTGGCAGCAGGTCATCTTCCCCGCCGTTTTTTCGGCAATAAATCATAGAGAAATAATAAACAACAAATCAATAATTAATCAATTCAAAAAATTCCAATCATGATTAAGAAACGCTATTTCTTGCCGCTATTGGCGGCTCTGGCGCTCTCGTCGTGCTCTTCCGAGGACAACGTGATTAACAACGAGCCCGAGAACAAGGATTTGAGTTACGTGGCCGTGAACATCGTTCAGCCTAAATCGGTTGGCAGCCGTGCCGATGCTGATAACCAGTTCCAGAATGGTACTGATGACGAGAATTATGCATCGGACGCTCTCTTCTTTATCTTTGATAAGGATGGCAATTCACTGGATGGTAACGTCACCGCTCAGCGTGTAAAACTCACGAAAGGCACTGATGTTCCTACATCCCCCAAAGTTGAGGTCGTTTACAATGCTGTGCTTGTAATTAATGGACAAAAAGAAAAGCCGAAAGAGGATATTCAGATTGTTTGTGTCCTGAATGCACCTACAAATGCTGAAGGTGAGCCTCTTGAAACAGGCATAACCACTCTTTCGCAGCTCGAAGAAAAGGTCGCTGACTATTCTGCACACGAAAAAGGCACTTTCATAATGACCAATTCGGTTTATAAGGAAGATGGCGCTAAGGTACTTGGTGCTATGGTGACGAGTGAATATCTCTTTGAGAACGCAACTCAGGCTCTTGCTAAACCGGTTGAAATCTATGTTGAGCGTGTAGTCGCTAAAATTAAGACAACTGTTAGCCCGGAATTTCAAAACCTGGGAGCACCCATAACTGTAGATGGTGTTAGTATGAAACTGAAAATTGCTGTCAAGGGTATTTCTCTGGTAAATGTTTCAGATAAAGCTTATCTCTTTAAGAGTATCTCCGGCTTTGAAAACGACGCCAAATTCACGAATTGGGTATGGGATACTACAAACAAGCGCAGTTATTGGGAGACAATGCCCGCCGGCATCAACTACACAAATCAGAATTATGATGAAATTTCCCTTAAGGCATTTGAACCCGGTAAAGCATTGACCGATCAGTACATACTGCCTAATACATCGCAGACTGATAAAACTGCAATTCTTGTTACTGCCCAACTTACAGATGATAAGGATCAGCCGTATGAATTTGTTTATCTCCGTGGTTTTTATTGCTCGCCTGACAATGCTAAGAATCTGATTGCAACTTCTGTTGCGGCAGAGGGTTATTGGAAGAAGGCTGCAGATGGTACCCTTTCTTCGATTCAGCCCGATGATTTCGTGTGGAAAAACAACATAGATCTTGTTGAAGATCTTGGGAAAGATGCAACCGAAGAACAAAAGGCAGCCGCCAGAATTGATTATCTCAAATCTTACGAAGTTGTTGCCCGAGTAAACCCCGAATTGACTATTGTCACCAGAGATAATAATGGTAATGAAGTGGCATCCTCACCGGAAAAGGTTAATGAGTTCCTTGCCGGAAATGCTACAAATCATCCCTACGTGGCACGCTACTACAAAGACGGTATGTGTACCTATTTCGTCAATATTGACCAGACTCCCGTAGCACAGGATCGTTATGACACAACAATAGCTGACAAGACATTCGAGGGTGTTGTCCGCAACCATATCTATGAACTGACCATCAATTCTATCCAGGGCATCGGTACTCCTGTATTTGACCCCAAAGATCCCATTGTTCCCGATACACCTGATGACGAGCATCTTTGGTTCCTTTCTGCCCGCATAAACGTCCTCAAATGGCGTATAGTTAAGCAGAATGTCGATTTCACCGGCAAATAAGCGATATTTCACAACTACCCACATCAGCGCCGGACGACCGCTCCGGCCTTCCGGCGCTGATTTTTCTCTCTTTCTCTCCCCTTTGACTTCACGCACCTGCGCACCGGTGCCACGGAAGATGCGCCGCTAAACCTGACGAAGCGCTGTAGGCCGCTTCCACCTATATTGAATTCACACGGCGACACATGCCGCCGACAACATACATCGTCCTGCCCGGGCGCGGGACTCAGCCCGCAACTGTGCGGAACCAATCAAACGTAATAGACCGACAATACTATAAGCAATGAAAACAACGCCTGCGTGTCTGAAACGACTTTCACATATGCTCCTCGTCGCCCTGACGGCCTGTCTCACGCTGTCGTCATGCGACGACGTGATATTCGACTACGAGGGTGACTGCGACACAAGATATCATCTGCGCTTCCGCTACGACCGCAACATGAAGTTCGCCGACGCGTTCGCCAACGAGGTGACCTCGGTGCGCCTCATGGCCTTCGACAGCGACGGACGCCTGGTGTGGCAGACCGAGGAGAGCGGCGAGCGACTCGCGTCCGAGGGCTACGACATACTCCTGCCCCTCGGTCCCGGCGACTACACTCTGACCGCCTGGTGCGGACTCGGCAACGGCGAGTCGTTCACCGTAGGCGAGATGCCCCAGGGCTCGGCACACTCCGACGCACACTGCCGCCTGAACCGCACAGCCGGTCCCGACGGCGGTGCTGTCTCCGACAAGGACCTCAACCGCCTGTTCCACGGCACGCTCCGCGTCTCGCTCCCGGTCGAGGAGGACGGCGGCGACATATACTACACCATGCCGCTGACCAAGGACACCAACGTGTTCCGCGTCGTACTCCAGCATCTGTCCGGCCAGGACATCAGCGCCGACGACTTCACCTTCGCCATCGAGGACAACAACGGCTGGCTCGCGCATGACAACTCGCTGCGCGACGACGAGAAGATCACCTACCGCGCATGGTCCACCTACGACGCCTCGTCGGGTGTCGACGTACCCCGCTCCGGCGGCGACTGGCTCGCCCGTCAGGTCGAGGCTCCCGCCGGACGCGCCATCACCCAGGTGAGCGTGGCCGTGGCCGAACTCACAGTCAGCCGTCTTGTCGAGCGCGACTGGACCGTCAACTCCAAGCCCGTCCTCGTCATCCGCCGTGCGGACGACGGCGACCTTGTTGCCCGCATTCCCATTATCGACTTCGCCCTTATGGTCAAGGGCAACTACAACCGCGATATGTCCAACCAGGAGTACCTCGACCGTCAGGACGAATACAACATGACATTCTTCCTCGATGACGACCGTCACTGGCTTGCAACCTCCATCATAATCAATTCATGGCGCGTCGTGCTCAACGACGTCGATTTCTGACAAAAAACGCTTAAGAAGAAAGGTATACGTTGAAACTCAACGCAATACATATCAAACTCCTGTTCTGCCTGGCACTCCTGGTGTCGGCGTGCGGTCTGGGCTCGTGCTCGCACGGCGCCGACGAGCCGCCGTATCCCGACGGCGCGACTTACGTTAACTTCAGGATCGTTGTGCCTATCAACCCTGAGGCGCGTAGCGCGTCGCGTGCTGCCGACGGCACCTGGGGCGGCGATTACGACAAGGACCCCGGCGACGGCATCGACTCGAAGATCGAGAACCTGACATTGGTGGTCACCAATACCGACTGTAACACAGAGGTAGACCGCATCAGCGATTTCGAGATTACCGGTCCGCTTGTCACTCCCGACTATTCGATTTATTATATATTCAAAGAAATTGACGCTGCAACGGCGCAGAAACTCAAATCTTCAGGTGACACCAAAGTACACGTCTATACAAACATGGGTACGGGTCTATCGATGACTGGTAATACTTCTCCCAATTTCACCAATCGGTGGGGAAGTGCCAATAGTGTTGGCTCTATCCCGATGTGGGGCGTGCAGAAAGTTAACTTCTCCGGAATGAAGGAAGGCGAGACCTTCTACATCCCCGGGGAGATCTGGCTGCTCCGCGCAATGGCAAAGGTCGAAATCACCATAGCCAAATCAGGGGCTAATTCTATTACCCGATTGACATCTGCCTCGGTTACAAATGTGCGCAACAGAGGTTATCTACTTCCTGCAAAGTGGAAGACCTATAATGATACCAGGGACATCAAGTTTGATGAAACCATAAATGCCTATACCGGTAATCGTAACTGGATTACAAATTCCAACTTTACACCCGAAACCATGGGCGAAGACGCCGGCAAGAAGATTGTATTCTATATACCCGAGACAACAGGGTCTGACAGCAGTAGGCGTCCTTATATTACGCTGAATTATACGGACGGCGTGAATAATTGGACAAACTATATATATTTTGCCGAATATGATGCTGCGGGGCAGAACCCCGTAAGTTATAATGATATTGTCCGCAACCACCTTTATCACTTTGAGGTAAGGCGGGACCGCGTTTTAACGGTAAATTATACGGTCTGTCCCTGGAACATTTACAATGTCGATGTCCCACCATTCGATTAAATCAAGAAAGAGAAACACTATGAGCAAATATATCAAGACATTTTTAACTTTCTTTTTATGTGTGCTTCTCCCGGCGTTTGTCTTTACGGGCTGCTCTGATGAATTGGAGACCCCGGGATATGTCGTAGAAGGAGAGCCGGCTTCTGTCAGACTCAAGGTTAACCTTGAGGAAATGGCCGTAAAATCGCGCTCAGACATGAGCGCCGATCTGGAGAACAGGGTCGAGTGCCTGTGGGTGGCGATTTACAATGTTAATTCCGGAAAACGCACTTTCAGCAAGTTTTATGCGCCCGACGGCGATTTTCCCGAGATAGAAGATAAATACGGTGTGATTGACGATATAAAGACCGAATCCGGCGAAAGTTACATCGTGGCAGTCGCCAACTATGAAAACAAGATTGCAGTTGACCTTGTAAACAATAAAGACACCGAGCAGGATCTTGAGACTCTGCTTCTGGGCGCCGACACATGGGGCAAGTACCGCTCCATCGCCATCAAGCAGAAGTTCGACGGCGAGAACATACATGTCGAGACGCCTGCCGAGGCCATCGTGATGCAGGGTTCCTATAAGGATGTCGTACATACAGATCAATCAGATTACCATACTGAGGATGAGGATGGCGCAGTGCCGGTAGGCATACAGCCCGGAGCCAATAATCTTACAGGCAAGATACACCTTCGCCGCATCTGGACACAGAACAAGTTCACCATCAAGCCGAGCGGCAGCCTCGTTTCCATGGAACTCGTCAATGTGGAGGTAATCAACGTTCCTGTGCTGTCGTGGCTCTACGGGCGCAAACAGGACGCATCGGCAGGTACTCTCGGGTACGCCAATGCCGGTGACGCGTATAGCCCTGACATGACCAACAGCCTGAAGCATGACATGTACCGTCAGTCGCTGACTTACACTCCGACCTCGATGACCGTGACAACGGATGACAAGGGACGTCCCAACTACAGTTTCGATTACTGGCAGTACGAGAACAAGCGTAACGGCGCCTATGCTTCCTCCTATGAGGATCGCGAGAGGGAACATAAGAATGCCGATGGAACAAACAGCGGCATCTACACAAGCCTGTGCGGGAACAGCGGAAAAGCCACGCTCGACAACAATGCTACGTTTATTCGTTTTACCGCGAAAATCAGATATCTTGTGGATGAGAATGGAGTAATCCAAAATCCCGCTGAGATAGATGAAAAAATCGGCACGGTGAGGCATCGCAATGCCGAAGTCACGTATGTCGTACACCTTGGATATATAGGGAAGGACCCCAAAGACTTCAACTGCTACCGTAATTCCAAATACATCTACAACATTACGGTAGAGAGTGTTAATAAGGTCCTTCTTGAGGCTTTCAAACTTGGTGAGAATCAGCCCGGTGTCGAGGGAGCGGTGACGGATGTGACCGAGGGCTTCTATGACCTTGACGCACATTTTAACGTCTTCAATATCTATCTCGAGAAATCGGAACTCGAGGGGTTTACATTTACGATGACTACCTATGAGGATAATGTGCCCCATACGATAACCAATATCACGGACGCTGACCTTGGCCTGAAAGCCAATGTACCTAAAAAGGGTGATACGAACTGGAAATACTATAACTGGATTCAACTTGTTCCAAATGGCAAAACTGACGAAAAGACCAAGATTGCGAAGTTCCCGAATCTCACCAAAGGAGAGACGCCACTCTATCTGAACGATTTACAGGCAAAGGCGAAAGAATTGAAAGACGGAGAGGGGTACTGCTTTACAGTGTATCTGAAAGAATATACCTACGAGGCCGATTATGGCGACGTTGGCTATGGTGACGAGCGGACCACCGAATGGACGCACTACGTCAACCAGCCGAGCCGCACTGCCAACTTCAATGTCGCATACAGCGTGTCGGATGACAGGGAAAGCCAGCATTTCAAGGCCAAGTACGCCCTGTCGCAGCGTTCCATCCAGACTTATTACGACATTGTAAAAGCCGCGTCAGGCCACGGTACAGCCCTTGGCGTGGAGCATACCAACGAAGTTTTCGGCATGAATATGCGCTGGACAAATGGCGACATATCCGGTGGATTTGACTCGGATAACGGGCGATACAACGTCTGGATTGCCCTTGGAGGCACCGTTGATAAAACAACGGCAGGCGATGGCAGCTGGACCAAGGCATATGTCCTTGATTTGGATAACCTGTTGCAGGTGAACAAGTCTTCGAACACTTTACAGACTGCATATGCTTCTCATCTGGATTTCAGCGGAGGAACAAGATTTGTGCCGGCAATGAAACTTATTGGAAACAATGAATTAAACGATGATAATTCTGGCTTTTATAATTCTCAAGCCAGTAGTTATGATCCCCAAATTCATGAAAGTGACGCCCAATATATTCAGGCTATATTCAGTTGCATGAATCGAAACAAGGATGAGAACGGTAATGGAACTATTGATGCTCCGGAGTTGAAATGGTATGTTCCCACTTCCGGTAAGTATCTACGTGTCATCTTGGGCCGAAACAACCTTGTTACTCCTCTGATGGCTTATGAGCAGTCGGTGCTTCCACAGGGCTGTACAGACGACTATAATACGCTCTATCACTTTATTACAAGTGACCGAAAGATTGTTTGGGCGGATGAAGGCATGTCGAGTTCAATGTTTGATGTAAGAAAGAGTTGGTCTCATGCTCCCTGGCAGGTACGATGTGTGCGCAATCTCGGCACGAACCTCACGGCAGTATCCAAAGGCGAGAAAGTCACACCGGCCTATGACGATACGGATGTGGATGGCACGACCCATGGCGGTGTTGTGAAGCCCATACGATATTACGGAGCGGCACTGCGCAATCCGACGACTTTGCCACTGCCGTTACACAAGACGTCCTCACCATACAACCGTCTCGCACGCTACGGCTTCGAGATTGCCCCGGCCGGTAACGGTAACACGAATGATTATGACAGAGAAGCCGGCATGTACTATATCGCTTACAATGATGCCGGAACTGCGGTGCGGTCGGTTACCACTATTCCTGCCAGTTATGCGGATATCAAGAATGCCTTGGAGACTGCTTCCCCCTGCGAGAAACTGAACAAAAGCACCGGTCGCAGCGGATGGCGACTTCCCAACCAGAAGGAAATAGTTATTATGTTACGTGCCAAGGTAATACGGTCGAACGGTTTTTATGTATACAAACAGTCGGGCAATACTCTGTTGCCAAGTGAAAGTGGTTGGGATGTCTATGGACCCGGTATGATGACCTGTACCCAGGAGCATTGGCCGGGCATAGACAATAGCGGAAATACTATTACTAGCCCTGTCAACGGTACAGATGCTTTGTCTGCCAGAAATCGTTGGACTACCATTGAAACTACAAGTTCGTTGGCATCGGCAAAGAAACATTCGGATATTAGGGCCATCCGCTGTGTGCGCGACCTGACTGCCGAGGAGGCGAACATGTCATATAGTCAGATAAAAAATTATAGTACTGATTGATATGTTTTTATCGTCCTACATAATGAAATTTTGTTCAGTGTTTGCGAGCACAGCGCTGCTTGTCGGCTGTTCGGGTTCTGACGGCAACAAGGCGTCGGCTGAGCGCGATTCGGTGGTTGCGCCGGGCGAACTGGCCATGCCGGCGATTCCCGACAGCATAGTCGGGACGGAAGAACGTGCCGAGTGGCTTGTCGCCCACTTCTGGGACGCTATGGACTTCGCGGACCACAGCCGGAGTCTTGACTCGGCGTTCATGGAGCAGACTTTCGCCAACTTCCTCTCGGTTCTGCCATTGACGGGCAGTGTCGGGGCTGTAGACCGCGCATTCGGCAATATGCTGGACAAGGCGGCCGGCGACAAGGCTGCCTCGGAATTCGTGGCCGACGTGGCGAGACGCTATATGGGTGACCCGAATTCGCCGATGCGCGACGAGGATCTGCTGATAGCGTTTCTGGAGCGCGCCGTGACTGCCGGGTCGCTGAGCGAGGCCACGCGAGAGCGTATGAAGTTCGACCTGGAGAAGGCGCGGATGAACCGCCCGGGGTCCATAGCTCCCGATTTCCGCTATATGTCGCGCACGGGCGAAGTGACCTCGCTGCGCGGACGGCACGCTGCAACGCTGCTGATTTTCTACGATCCGGACTGCCCGAACTGTCACGAGGTGATCGAGGACCTGGCCGGCGCCGAGTTGCCGCAGAATCTGAGTGTGCTGGCAATCAACGCCGAGGATGACCGCGATCGATGGAACGAGACCAAGGACTCCATGCCACGGGGCTGGGAGGTCGGCATGCCTCTGGAATCGCTTGACGAGGACCGGTATTATCTTCCCGTCTTGCCGGTGATATATCTGCTCGACGCCGATGGCCGCATCATACTGAAGGATCCGGCCCCTGCGGTGCTGAAGGACTATCTCGGCCCACGGCAGTCTCACTGAACCGTTGCGATAAAAAACTTACAGACTGAATTCTTATACATTCCATATCAGACTGATTTACAACTCCATCCATTCTTTTGAGGGCGGCCGGTCGTGAGACCTGCCGCCCTTTTTATCGCCCGTTGCGTGTTTTGGGGCAATCCGTTGCGTGTTTTGGCTGTGTTTTGTCGCGTGTTCTTGAGGTAAATAACACTTGAACTTACTGCGCCGGATCGACTGTCAGGCCGGGAGAGTCGGAACTGACTATCACGGGACGCCCGTCGGAGACATTGGCGGTCACGCGCAGATTGCTGAAGCGGATGCCTTTGGTGTGGTTGAGCCAGAATCCCTGAGCCGGAAGTATGCCCCACATGGTCGATTCGGGGTAGTCGGCGATTTTTTCGTCGGCGGGTGCCTTGACGGCCTTCTGTCCTCCGGCGTGGCGTATGCTGATGTTGCGCAGTTCGACGTCCTCGACGGGATGGCCCTCGATACCGGTTATCGAGCACCCCCCGGGGCCGGCGTCATCTATCATTATGTCGTGAAGTACAATGCCGCGGATGATGCCGACGCCGCTGACCGGAACATCCGGCGAATAGGCCCTGGCGCGGTTGGCCAGGCGTATGAAGATCGGGCACTGGGTGCCGCGTATCACGCAGTCGGCGATGTCGACATTCTCCATCGTGCCGCCGTCCACTATCTCAAGCGAGATGGCCGAGTGGCCGATGCCGCCCTCGTAGCCGAAATACTGCGTCGACTGGTCGTCGGAAGGCTTGACGCAGACACCCCGCACGACGATGTTGCGGAAGCCGCCGTTGGTCTCGGTGCCGAGTTTGATGGCGTTGCAGTGTGACGAGACGGTGCAGTTGGAGATGGTGATGTCCTCGCACAGACGCGGCGACGTCGACTTCAGGGTGATGCCGTCATCGTCCGAGTCGGCAGTCATGTTGCTGACAGTGACGTTGTGGCAGCCGTCGAGGTCGAGGGCGTCGTTGTTGAAATTGTTGCGGTTGAACACACGGATGCCGTCGATGCGCACGCGGTCGCATGCGAGATAGTGCTGCATCCAGCATCCGGAGTTGCGCAGCGTGACGCCTGTCACGGTCACGTCGCTGCACTGTATGAATCGCAGGAGGTGGGGTCGCGTGATACCCTCGTCGTTCCATGACAGTTTAGGGAAGGCCCGGCCACGTCCGTCGATGGTGCCGAGGCCTGTAATGGCCACGTGCGAGGCCGAGTCGGCGTAGACCAGCTGGACGGTAGGCGTGTGGGTGCGCAGCGAGACATAGGATGTGCGGACGGGAGTGTAGTCGGCGATGTCTGTGCTGCCGTAGAGTGTGGCGCCGCTCTCAAGGTGGAGTTCGACGCCTGAGCGCAGGAATATGCTGCCGGTCTTGAACGCACCGGCGGGAACGAGAACACGGCCTCCGCCGGCCGTGGCGCAGGCGTCGATTGCGGCCTGTATGGCACGGGTCGAAAGGCGTGTGGTGTCGCTGACGGCGCCGTACGCGCAGATGTCGTAGACGGCACTGCGTGCGGCCGGGGCGGACAGGACGGCGAGTAAGAGGATGATGGCCGGGAGAAGGCCCTGACCGGATGTGGATTTTATTTTCATGGTTTAATGCTGACGATTTGCGGGATAATCGGGAGGCTGTGGGGTGGGGGAGAAAACAAGAAGGCCTCAGGAAGCGACACCTCCTGAGGACCGTCTTGCGGTGCCCGAAGCGGGACTCGAACCCGCACAGCCGCAATGGCCAAGGGATTTTAAGTCCCTCGTGTCTACCATTCCACCATTCGGGCGGCCAATGTGCACTGCAAAGGTAAGAAAAATTTCCCCCACAGCAAAATTATTAAGCACTAAGTCATAGTGATGAGTGACGGATTGGCGGGTTGGCGCTGCTTCGTAACTCAGCCTTCTGACTTAAACTCTCTGTACGGATGCTCCAGGTCCAGGTAGTCGAAATTATGCTGGAAGCGGTCTTCGGGCGGCGGCGGAGTCATGTAGTCGGCGCCGTACATGCACTTCAGGTACGGGTCGTAGTCAGCTATGCCCATGACCTCGTGTCCCTCGAACATGTAGGGCCTGAACGTGCCGATGATGCTCTTGGGCAGAACCTTCCCGGCGCCGTCGGTGAAACTGCTCGCCATCTCGCACTTGTCGTAGTCTTCGGCGGTCATGACACGGCGCATGGCACGCTGGATGCCCTGCATGGTGTAGGCCTTGCGTACGGCGAGAGGAAGCCATGACTCGGGACCGTGGCCGTGGCGGTAAGGGTCGCGGTGCACAAAGTAGAGCATCTTCTTGAGATAGTTGTAGCGCGCGCAGCGCCAGTGGCGAAGCATAGTGTTGGAACTGTGGCCGTCGAACGGGAATATGTCGATGTAGCATCCGCCGAGATAGTACAGGTGGCGTCGCTCGATCAGAGTTGTACGTGCGTCCTGGATCTTGCCGAAGGGCAGGGGGTACTTCGGGTCGTTCTCGGCGCAGACAAATTCGAGATGCTCGGGCAGCCATTCTTTACAGTGGGCTATCAGCCGCTCGTAGTCGGGACGCGGCATCGAGCAGTCCAGGTCGTCGTCCCAGGGAATGAAACCTCCGTGGCGGACGGCGCCGAGCAGAGTGCCGCCGCAGATGCAGTAGCGCAGCGAGTGCTCGCGGCACACCTTGTCGAAGGCGAGAAGAATCTCGAGCAGACGTCCCTGAAGTTGTTTTATGTCGTAGGAAGGCATATTTCGATTGGTTTTATATTCTTTTTAGGATATGTTAATTGCTTACGGCGAGTTGCCCGGCTTTTACATCTATTTAGGAAACTATTTAGGAAACGTTAATTGAAGTCGATGTGTCGTTCGGTTTCACATAAGTTAATTGATAACGGTGAACTTTATGCCGAGTCCCTTGACACGAGCAACTGTCTCCGCCGAAGGGGACACAAGCACCACCTCGCGGAACGCATGCATCAGCGGGATGTCATCGCTGTGGTCCGTGTACAGCGTATAGGGTTCGACTGGAGGACCCGGCTTGATGAACTCGCGGATGCGCCGGAGTTTTTCCTCGCCGCGGCACTCAGTCCGTCCGGGGTTATCCTCCATCCGGGTCGCGACATAAGGACCGTCCCAGATCCACGGCACATAGGTTTCCGGAGCAGCCGTTGCGAGCAGGCGCGCATAATGACCTTTCAGCGCATCCCTGACGGCCGGATTTATCATCGGCTCAACCCGCGTCCTGAAGTCCTCGCGCAGACTATTGTCCTCCGGGTCGATGAGGCCGCAGATGCCGAACTTCATTGTCCTGTGCCCCACAAGATGCAGGCGCCGCAACGCGAGCAGCCCGAGCGTCCGAAGCAACTTGCCGAACGCCCGACGGCGGACCATCTGCGCGATGCCACACCTTATATATATATGTAGCGTATTCCCCCGCACGTATGTGCCGTCAAGGTCAGTCACTGTCAGCGCGTGTCGTATGGCCATAAGCAAAAAACCTATTCTGTGAAGTCTTTCGACCACGGGAAGCGGACAAGGCGCCGGTCGGAGTAAAGCCTGTAGTCCGGCTCGACAAGATGACGCCTGGTGGTGACGTTTATCACCGCGGTCGCCACGCTTGCTCCGGGGGCGATGCGACGCACGGCCTCGAGTACGCGTTGCATGGTCACGCCGCTGTCGATGGCGTCGTCCACGATGAGTATCCGTTTGGCGGGGGCTATAGCCTCGCGGCGGCTGTCATTGATGATGATTGGGTCGAGAGGCCCCTTGCGGTTATTGTATATGGCGGCCTCGGCCACACGCATCGCGTCGCGCATCCACACCGGCAGGCGCCGTATGACCTTCCACAACGCTCCGCAGCGGCTCTTGATGGCCGTTGTCGGGCGCCGCGCGGTTACGGAAACGTGGGGTACGTCAGTATACATTCCGCGGGCAACGATCTCGCCACCTGTGGCGATGCCGACTATCAGGTCGGGATTGAATTCCATGGTCATGGCTTCGAGCCGTCGGCATGCGTCGGCGAAAGCCTCATTGCCGAGAGTGGTCACTTTCATGAGCGCAAATGTAGCAATTTGCCGTGAAACCGCAAAACAAACTTTTCCCCGCCCCCACGTTTACCCTTACCAAACCTCCCACAACTCCCATTCTTCCCGTCTCCCTAATCCCTGAAACTTAAAAATGAAAATTTTTTTCTCCCTCTCGGGAAAAATTCGTACCTTTGCGTGCAATAAAAAACAAACTATTCAATCCATCACATCACATGTCTTTTATTGCAGATAGAGTTCAGATGGACGGCCTCACCTTCGATGACGTCCTTCTCATTCCGGCCTATTCTGACGTCCTTCCCCGCGACGTCAAACTCAAGACCCGTTTTTCACGCAACATCACTCTGAACATTCCCCTTGTCTCGGCGGCCATGGACACCGTCACCGAGTCCGCTCTCGCCATTGCCATCGCACGCGAGGGTGGCATCGGCGTCATCCACAAGAACATGTCCATCGCCGAGCAGGCACGTCAGGTGCATACGGTCAAGCGTGCCGAGAACGGCATGATCTACGACCCCGTGACTATATCTGCTGACGCTACCGTCGGCGACGCCCTCGACATGATGGCCGAGTACCACATCGGCGGTATTCCCGTCGTCAATCCCGACCGGATGCTCGTAGGCATCGTCACCAACCGTGACCTGCGTTTCGAGAAGAATCTCTCCCGTCCCGTCGCCGAGGTCATGACATCCGAGAACCTCGTGACCACCGACGCCTCGACCGACCTCGACGCCGCCGCCGAGATACTTCAGGAGCACAAGATCGAGAAACTTCCCGTGGTCGACCACGACGGACGCCTTGTCGGTCTCGTGACATACAAGGACATCACCAAGGCCAAGGACAAGCCGAACGCATGCAAGGACCGTCTGGGACGTCTCCGCGTTGCCGCAGGCATCGGTGTCACACCCGACTTCATGCAGCGTGCCGACGCTCTCGTCGAGGCAGGCGTCGACGCACTCGTCATCGACACCGCACACGGTCACTCCGCAGGCGTCATCGGCGTACTCCGCGCCGTCAAGGAAAAATACCCCAGCATCGACGTCGTTGTCGGCAACATCGCCACCGGCGAGGCCGCACGCTACCTCGTCGAGAACGGCGCCGACGGCGTGAAGGTCGGCATCGGTCCCGGCTCAATCTGCACCACCCGCGTAATCGCCGGCGTCGGAGTGCCCCAGTTGTCTGCGGTCTACGACGTGGCCAAGGCCCTGAGCGGCACCGGTGTCCCCCTCATAGCCGACGGAGGCATACGCTACTCCGGCGACATCGTCAAGGCCCTCGCCGCTGGCGGCCACTCGGTTATGCTCGGCGGCATGCTCGCCGGCGTCGAGGAATCACCCGGCGACACCGTCATCTTCAATGGCCGCAAATACAAGACCTACCGTGGCATGGGCTCCCTCGAGGCCATGGAGAAGGGCTCCAAGGACCGCTACTTCCAGGGCAACGAGAAAGATTCCAAGAAACTCGTTCCCGAAGGCATCGCCGCCCGCGTTCCCTACAAGGGCTCGCTCTACGAGGTTGTCTACCAGATGATCGGTGGTCTCCGGGCCGGCATGGGCTACTGTGGCGCCCACGACATCGAGCAGCTCCACTCGGCAAAATTCACGCGCATCACCGGTGCCGGTGTCGCCGAGTCGCACCCCCACGACGTCGCCATCACCTCCGAGGCCCCCAACTACAGCGTCTCCGCAAAGTAAGTACGAGGTCACAGTGACAGGTGACGAAGCAAAGTAAGTACGAGGTCACAGTGACGGCTTGCAAAGTAAAAAGCCTCGTAACTCATAACTCATACTTATGACCTAAGCCACCCTTATATATACTTCTGACCTAAATAATATTTTTCGCCCTCGCCTACAATATTGCGGGGGTGAATTGCGTTTAACACAATGTGTCCCATTGTGGCCTCGAACGAAATCAACATTATCAACATACCGCAAATATGAAAAAGACCATTGTCTCTGCCGCTCTCGCTCTTGGCGCCGTATGTGCCATCGGCGCGGCCGTAGACTCCGATCCAGTGCTCATGACCGTGAACAGCAAGCCTGTCCACCGTAGCGAATTCGAGTATCTTTACCATAAGAACAACTCGCAGCAACTTCAGCCTCAGTCGCTCGACGAGTATGTAGACATGTTTGTCAACTACAAGCTCAAGGTAGCCGATGCTGAGGAAGTCGGTCTCGACACCACGAAGGATTTCCGCAGCGAATACGAGAAATTCCGCAACGAACTTGCCGAACCTTATCTCCGCGAGGAAGCCGCCTACGACTCGCTTGCCCGCGAGGCATACGGTCATCTCGGCAGTCTGCGCTATGTCCGCCACATAATGCTTCCTCTAGGCGAGACTCCCGAACAGATCCACGCTGCTGAGGCACGTATCGATTCCCTCCGGCAGGCCATCATCGACGGCACCGCCGACTGGGACGAGGTCGCCGCGAAATACTCGGTCGACGGCGGCTCGCGCAACAACGGCGGCATCATGGGATGGATGCCCGCGGGACGTTTCCCCTGGCCCTTCGAGGACATGGCCTACCGCACCGAGGTAGGCACCATCTCGCCGCGTGTAAACTCCGGCTTCGGCTATCACATCATACGCATTGACTCTGTCAAACCCAACCCTGGTGAGGTTCATGTCGAGCACATCCTCAGGCTCACCCAGGGCATGGACTCCGCCGCTACCGCACAGGTCGCCCTGCAGGTCGACTCTATCCGTGCCCTCCTTGCCGCCGGTGCCGACTTCGCCGACATGGCTAAGCGCGAGTCACAGGACCCCGGTTCCGCATCCCGTGGCGGTGACCTCGGCTGGTTCGGCATGGGCATGATGGTCAAGCCATTCGAGAATGCCGCCTTCGCACTCAAGGATGGCGAACTCTCCGGACCCGTCAAGACCGCCTACGGCTACCACATCCTACACAAACTCGGCTCGCGCTCTGTCGCGCCTTTCGAGGATATGCGTGAGCGCCTAATCTCCCAGATCAACAGCGACGACCGCGCCCTGATTCCGGTTCAGAAGAAAGTCGCCCGCCTGACGAAACTCTTCGACGCCCGCTATGACGAGAAAGGCTTCAGGAAACTTCAGAAACTCATCGGCACGACCTATGACTCCGCCGCCGTCGAGCGCCTTAAGAAGTCCGACATCGTCCTCATGCGAATCGGCAAGACTCCCGTAACTGTTGCCGAGGTCATGCCTTCGGTTCCCGTATCCGCTGCCATCCCTGCAGCCGATGCCGTTAAGGTCATCCGCCGCTCTGCCGAGCGAGTCATGCAGGAGCGTCTCTTCGACCGCGAGCGTGATGCCCTCGTCGACACCAACCCCGAGTACCGCAACCTCATTGGCGAGTACCGCGACGGCATCCTCCTGTTTGCCCGCGCCACCGATGTTGTCTGGGACCGCGCATCCAAGGAGCCCGAGGAACTCGAGAAATTCTTCCGGCGCAACCGCGACAAATACACCTGGGACCAGCCGAAGTTCAAGGGATACATCGTCATGGCAAAGAACGACTCCGTCCTTGCCGAGGCCCGCGCATACACCGATTCCATTGGCAGTGCCGCTGCCGTTTCATCTGACTTTGTCAAGGACATGCGCGCTCGTTTTGGCCGTAACATCAAGGTCGAGCGCGTCATAGCCGCCAAGGGCGACAACGCCATCACCGACTTCCTGGCCTTCGGCGGTGAGAAGCCTGCCGATAATCCCACGGGGTGGAACTGCTATTATGCTTTCATGGGCCGCGTTGTCGACCGGCCCGAGGAGGCTGCCGATGTCCGCGGAGCAGTCACAACCGACTTCCAGAACGAACTTGAGAAGAAGTGGGTCGAGGCCCTTCGCGCCAAATACCCCGTCACCATCGACCGCTCCGTCCTCTCCACAGTCAAATAACCCCGTAACTCGTAACTCATCCCTGACACTTAATACCTCCTGACAGGCGCTGCGCCCTCTTTCGGCCACCGCCTGTTTTTCTTTTCCTTAAGCCTATTTTTGGCCGGGAAGTTGTGCAACCCAAGAAAAAGGCTTAAATTTGCATTGACAATTATTATCACATTTAAACACCACTGTAATAACATAAAGTCCTAATATCTAATCATTACCTACATGAAATTCTTTTCTACCTTATTTGTTGCTTTGATGCTGCCTGTGCTGGCTTTCGCCCAGCAGGTACCCGACACCGTGACTGTTTTTACAATCGGCGACTCCACGATGGCCAACAAGCCCCTGGATAACGAGAACCAGGAACGTGGCTGGGCACAGATTCTTCCCATCTACTTCACCGGCAATGTCAGGATCGACAACCACGCCGTCAACGGACGCAGTTCCAAGAGTTTCATCAACGAGGGCCGCTGGGACAAGGTCCTCGGACTCATTCGCCCCGGCGACTACGTCATCATCCAGTTCGGCCACAACGACGAGAAGGCCAAAAGCCCTGACCGTTACACTGTTCCCGGCTCGACTTTCGACGACAATCTCCGTAAGTTCGTTAACGAGGCCCGTGCCAAGGGTGCCACTCCCGTCCTGATGAATTCCATTGTCCGCCGCAACTTCCCCTATCGTGGTGTGGGCGCCCAGGAGACCGACGACCGCCAGAAGACCTGGAAGAAAGGCCTGGATAAATATCCCCCCGAAGGCGATACGCTTGTCGACACCCACGGAGAATACGTCGTTGCTCCCCGCCGCGTTGCCGAGGAACTCGGTGTCGCATTCATCGACATGAACACTCTGACCCATGAACTCGTGCAGGGCCTCGGACGTGATAAGTCCAAGGACCTCTTCATGTGGATTCCCGCCGGCGAGTTCGCCTTTGCTCCCGAAGGCCGTATTGACAACACCCACCTCCGCGTCAAGGGCGCCGTCCTCATCTCGCTCATCGCCGCTCAGCAGCTTGCCGAGAAGGTTCCCGCACTCCGTCCCTACATCCGCGAGACCATCTACAATCTCAACAAGTAATGCGAATCGTCCTGCTCGCCTGTGTTCTTCTCGGGGCGCTGTGTGTCAATGCCCGCGACTTCGAGGTCCGGCTTTGGCCCGGTGGCGCTCCCTCTGCCACAGGACTTGAGTCTGTCGCCGAGGTTAGTCGCGACGGGCGCGCCTCCAGGGTCTCCGATCCCGTCCTCCATGTCTATCCTGCCGCCCAGCCCGGTTCTCCCGCCATCATCATGTGTCCGGGCGGCGGCTATCAGCATCTTGCCGTCAATCACGAGGGCCACGACATGGCGCAGTGGATGAACCGCCTCGGCGTTACCTTCATCGTCCTGAAGTACCGTATGCCCAACGGTCACAAGGAGGTGCCTTTGGCAGACAGCCGCCGCGCCATCGAGATAGTCCGCGACAGCGCCTTGGCCTGGAATGCCGACCCTCGCCGTGTCGGCATCATGGGCTGTTCTGCCGGCGGCCATTTCGCTGCTACTCTTGCCACCATGTATGGCGACAGCCTCCATCGTCCCGATTTCCAGATTCTGCTCTATCCGGTCATCTCGATGGACGAGAACCTGACTCACCGCGGTTCTCGCGACAATCTTCTTGGCAAGAATGCGTCCCACGAGGATGTCGAGCACTATTCCCTTGATCTTCAGGTTACAGACGGGACGCCTCCGGCCTTCATCGCGCTTTCTGCCGACGATAAGGCTGTACCTCCCGCCAACTCGTTGCGCTTCGCCCGGGCGCTTATCGACCACAAGGTTCCCGTCTCCCTCCACATGTACCCGACAGGCGGCCATGGCTGGGGTTTCCGCGACCGTTTCCTCTACAAGCGCGAATGGACCGGCGAACTCGAGACCTGGCTCCGCAACCTGGAATAAGTAATAAGTCCCAAACGCTAAAAAGTGTTAGGGACTTTGTCTTTTATGGGGAAAAGTGTAACTTTGTGGGTTATTAGACAGAAATTCATCACCAAACCGAAATAACAGTGAAAATCAGACCTCTCATACTCACCGCAGCCGGGGCAGTAGCCTGCGCTTTGGCTTTCGCCGAGAATAACGTCGCCGAGGAAGTCGCCTGGACCATTGGCGACGAGCCCATATACAAGTCCGAGATCGAACAGGCCTATCTGGACATGCAGCAGGAGCGTACGCCGATTGACGGTGACCCCTATTGCGCGATTCCCGAACTGATTGCCATCCAGCGTCTTTATCTCCATCAGGCCGAACTCGACACCATCGAGGCACCCGAGGCTCAGGTCCAGATGCAGGTCGAGTCGCAGATCAACTACCTCATCTCCAATCTCGGTTCGAAGGAGAAAGTCGAGCAGTATTTCCGCAAGTCGATGCCCGAGATTCGCGAGTACTATGCCCGCAACATTTCCGAGCGTTCGCGTGTCCAGCAGGTCCAGCAGAACCTTACCAAGGACGTGAAGACTACTCCCGGCGAGATTCGCCGCTATTTCTCTTCGCTGCCCAAGGACTCGATTCCTTTCGTGCCTCTGCAGGTCGGCGTCCAGATTATCACTCTCAATCCGGCCATTCCCCGTCAGGAGATTGATGACGTCAAGGCACGTCTCCGCGACTTCGCCGACCGCGTTAATCGCGGTGAGTCTGAGTTCTCGACTCTTGCCATCCTCTATTCCGAGGCTCCTGAGGGTGTCCGTGGCGGTGAGACCGGATTCCTCGGACGCGGTATGCTCGATCCGGCATATGCCGCTGTCGCTTTCAACCTCAACGACCCCAAGAAGGTCTCCAAGATTGTCGAGTCTGAGTTCGGCTACCATATAATCCAGTTGATTGAGAAACGTGGCGACCGCATCAACACGCGCCACATTCTGCTTCGTCCTAAGGTGTCGGAAAAGGACCTCGAGACCGCGGTTACGCGTCTTGACTCGCTCCGTGCTGACATCGTGGACAAGAAACTCGCCACTTTCGAGGAGGCGGCTTCTCTTCTCTCGCAGGACAAGGATACCCGAATGTCCAAGGGCGTGATGGTGAACCAGAACACCGGCACGACTTCTTTCGAGATGTCGCAGTTGCCCGCTGAGGTGGCTCGTGCCGTTGCCGATATGCAGCCGGGCGATATCTCGCAGCCTTTCATCATGAAGGATCCCAAGCGCGACCGCGACATCGTGGCTATGGTGAAACTCACCTACCGGACCGATGCCCACCAGGCTAATCTCGGCGATGACTATCAGCTCATCAAGGGCATGTTCGAGGATGCTCAGCGTGAGCAGATGCTGCGCGACTGGCTCGAGAAGAAGATAGCCGAGACATACGTCCGCATCGAGGACGGTTGGCGCGGTTGCGACTTTAAGCATAAGGGCTGGATTAAGACTAAGTAACTCGCATGTAATCACGCTGTTCTGTTGATATGGCTTCCAAAAGACGACTCTGGTTCTTGCTTCTGTTGGCCTTGTTGCTTACGCCGGCGGGACTTGAGATACTGGCTCAGGCCGTGAGGTCCGCTTCCGCTCCGGTCCGCAAGACTTCGGTACGTCCGACCAAGCCTGTCACTATTGCTCCTCAGATTCCGACTGCCAGCCGCGGTAATGGTGACCGCATCTTCCTCGAGCGTGCCGACGTGCTCAACAAGGTCTCTGCCGACTCTTTCATGGTCCTCGTCGGCGACGTCCATTTCACCAAGGGTGCCATGCAGATGTACTGCGACTCTGCCCACTACTATCCTCAGTCCGAGTCGATGGACGCCTTCGGAAATGTTCGCATGGAGCAGGGCGACACTCTCTTCATCTATGCTGACGAACTCAACTACCGTGGCGGCACTCATGCCGTTGCCTATCTTTACGGCTACGACGGCAAGCCCGTGCGCATGATCAACCGCGAGGTGAAACTCGAGACTGAGATCTTCACCTACGACCTCTTCGAGGAGCGTGGCTTCTATACCACCGGCGGTGTCCTCACCGACCCCTTCAACCGCCTTGTCTCTGACGAGGGCGAGTACATTCCGGCCACCAAGGAGGCCAATTTCTACAGCCGCGTCTGGCTCAAGCGCTCCGATGGCAAGGATACCCTTGACATCTACACCGACACCCTCAACTACAACACCGCGACCCATGTTGCCGAGTTCTATTCGCCCACTGAGATTATCAACAGCCGTGGCGTAATCCACTCGAGCGAGGGCGTCTACAACACGCTCAACAATCAGACCGAACTCTTCGACCGCTCGACGGTCGTGATTGACCGTGGTCCCGGCAATCCCAAGACTACCTTCACCGGCGACACTATTTTCTACGACCGCAACAGTGGTTTCGGCGAGGCTTTCGGCAATGTCGTTCTCGTCGACTCCATACGTCAGGCCACGCTGTCAGGCAACTATGGCTTCTACGACCAGATTGCCGACAGTTGTTTCTTCACGGGCCATGCCCTGGCCATGGAGTATTCCCGTGGCGATACACTCTATATGCATGGTCGTTACATCAAGTCGCTCCGGCTGATTGACACCATCCGCACCGAAATCCCCGAACCTGTTGATTCCGCGGCGCTTGCTTTGGCCGGGGCGGAATCATCTTCGCCTGAAGTTTCCGCCCCCGATTCCGCGCCTGCCGATTCGGCCTCGCTTCTGTCTCCCTCGGCAGAATCCGCTCCGGCTGACTCTGTTCCGGCGCATTCCGACTCTATCCCGGTTATCAGGCGCGAGCCTCGCTACGAGGTCCGTCTGGACACCACCCACACCATCGCCGCATGGCCGCGCGTCCGCTTCTACCGCATTGACATGCAGGGCCTCTGCGACTCGATGACCTTCGTTCAGCGCGACTCGATGCTCCATCTCGACCGACATCCTGTCGTGTGGAGCGACGACCGCCAGATTTTTGGCAACAAGATTCTTCTACACCTCAACGACTCGACCCTCGACCATGCCTGGCTGCCTGACTATGGCTTTACCGCCCAGCACATCGAGGATGTCTACTACAACCAGTTGGCCGGCAAGAAAATGGAGGCCTGGTTCGTCGGCGGCGAACTCTCGCGCCTTAATGTCGACGGTTCTGTCGAGGCCATATTCTATCCCGAGGAGAACGACTCCACCATCAACAAGTTCGTCAATCTTCAGACGGCCACTATGGATGCGTGGTTCGTTAATCGCGGACTCGATCGGCTTAAATGCTGGCCGGAGTCCTCGGGACAGGTCACGCCCCTCTACCTCTCGAAGCGCTCCATGCTCTTCCTCCCCAAATTCCAGTGGTATGAGACCCTGCGCCCGCTCACGCCCCGGTCCGTCTTCGAGGTCAGCGACGAGATGAACGCTCTCATGGAAAACACACCCATCCCCGAAATCCCCGTTCCCTCTGCCCCCG
>CALKRW010000009.1 GCA_937989585.1 uncultured Porphyromonadaceae bacterium
ATCTTGGCACTGTTTTATGACTCCCATGCTGTCCCAGCATGCTCCGGTCTCTCCACCCAGACACGGATATGTTTCGGGAACATAGCCATCCTCGTATATCAACTGCCCGATTATTTCGGACTTTTTGGACGCATGGCTGTAAACATTGACACATCCCATCTTTTTGCACCAAATTACGCCATGGCCTTTCGAGGCCTTGTACTCAACAACACTCTTACCACTTTTGGGTACATCAAAAATATCTTGCACGCCAACGGTATAGGTATCTGCGTTAGTCCGCACATACCGCCCTACGACATTGCCTGAACTATCCACCACAACCTTCATAGACTGAGAAAAAGCCGTAGTTGATATCATAGAAAATAATAAAATGAGCAGCAATTTCATATTTTTTGCTTTAATTTTACTTGCTTTCAAAGTGAAGTGGTTCGGACGAACCCTTTCCAGCCGCAAAGTTAGCAATTGTAAATGGATTTGGTCTTAACAAATGTATATTTTGACAAGAATACGGGGATGAAGAGCATTGTGCAAATTGTAGAAGAATGTGCTTAAGTTTTATTTGATGATTGCGGAGGGGGCATTGTCCTGTTCACCTGCCTCGTTACCTCGTTGGACTTTCTTGCCATAGCCTATGGTGTAGGTGACGGACAAATTGAGGCTTGCGTGCGCCGACGGATTGTAAAATTGTTGATATTCGGAATACAGGGGTGAATATTTCTGCCACGTCTCGGAGTGCCATCCCTTATTAAATACATTCTTCGCGGCGAGATTAACTGTCCATATGCCATTGCCCCAGCCTAATGAAAACATGTGGAAATTTCGGCCACGGATTATGTAATTGGAGTTCTCTGTCAGCGTGTTCTGAGGATTGCCCCAAGATGCAAGGATATTGAATGACTTCCAATAGTATATGCCTTGTAATTGTATTCTGAACGGGAAATATGAATCTTTATATGCGCCTGTCGTTTCATAGTCATTTTGTGTAATATTGGCATATAACTGGAGGCTATTGTTGAATAATTTGTAATTTGTCGATATTCCTATGTAATAATGTCGGAAAGAGCCGTCGTTTAGGAAATCTCTAAGCAACCCACGTCCTTCGTCGTAAGGTCTGTATATTGTAGTAACGCGGTTGAAATCTTGTTCATATCCTGTAAATGCGGCCAAAGAGAAGGAATTATTGCAGTACCAATTGAATGAGAGATTTGAATTCAGATTGCGCCAGTTTTTCAAATTAGGGTTACCTGTAAGGTAAAGATATTCATTGCTTTGTACGATATCATTAGACTTCATACTTATGTCCGGAGTTGTAGTCTGATAAGAAAGATATGCGGATATGTGACTTCTTTTATTGATAGAAAACCATGCATTGAATGCTGCATTGGGATGGATGTCGGTTGTTGTAATTCCGTTCAATGAATTATGATCAAGGCCAAATCCCAAAGTTGACGTTATTGAGAATTTTTGTATCTGATACCTGAAACGAAGATTCCCGGCCATGAAAGAATTTGAATATGAGGCATTTGTGTTATTCGTCCCCAGGTATGTCAGGCGGTTGATGTTCTGTCCACCTGCAAGGAATAATGAAAGTTGACTTTTCTTACCGATAAGCAGACGTCCGGTTGCCTGAATTGTCCAGTTGTAAGCATTCTCCGTTATATGATTGTATATTGGATTTGAGATGAGTGTGGATTTGTACGACGAAACGTTGTTGCGATGGGTATGTAGGAAACTCGGGGTAATATCGAATGATGCATTTGAACCAATCAGTCCCCAGAAATTACTGCGGTAAGATACAGTATTATATCTATTCGGTGTATTTCGCGAATAGGAGTAGTCTTTCTCGGGGTGTAAGTCTACTGACAGAGCGCCGCTACTGCTTTGCTCAGGTGAGGAAAAATGAGTAAACGAAAGCATATTGCGGGCCATAAACCGGGTTGAATTATATGTGGCATTGAAAGTCAAGGGATATCTGTCTTGTCTTGTATCAGATGCCTTAAAAGCCTCTGTTCGGTTGACGCTAATTAACTCGCCGTTATCTTCAAGTCTATATGCGGCAGATAAATCAGAACCTGAATGATGAAAATTCTGGTTGTCGCTACCGGCGTATATGTCGTATGTCATCTTTTTATATGCGAATCTACTGAAGATGTCAGTGCTGTTATACAAGCCATTTATGGACTTAAAAGATTCTGATACCTTGGTATAACCGCCATATTCATATTCCTGAACGATGAAATTGATAACCTTCTGCTCGCCTTTGAATCTTGGGTCGGTAGGAAATTCGATGAACTCTATTTTACGGACATCAGTCATCTTCATCCCTTTGAGTTCCTCGGGCCGAGCCTCGTGTGAATTGATATAGATTACAACATTGTTGCCGAATACGTCCCGGATGCTATTGTCGCCCGGATTTATTACCAATTGCGGTATAGCAAGTCTTCTGAGTAGGTCGGCGGCATCTTGGGAGGCGTTCTTTTGGCGTGCCGAAGGTATATAGATATTCTTGTCAGCAGTCAGGAAGGTATTGTCGGCTTCGATAGAAACAGTGGATAACCGTATGGGAAACTGACGCATTATGATGGTTCCCAAATTGAACTGCGGCAGATTAATATATGTTGTCATATAACCTACGCAAGTAAATTTCGCGAGAATTTTTTTCTTATCGCAGGGAATAGAAAAATGTCCTTCCGAGTCTGATACGCCATAGGTTACAACAGTTGAATCTTGAGGCGAAAGAAGCAATACCGATACACCCGTGGCGGGTTCATTTTCTTCGTTGAGTACTTTGCCGTAGAAGGTGAATCTACCATGTTGAAGCGCTTCGATGTAATAACGGTTGTTTTTGTTAGTGATTGAAACGGGATTGATTCCGACGGTCTGTCTCAATGCCTGATAGGCGTTGTCAGTGTCTATCGATGTTGTTGTCTTGTAGTTATCGATTTCGTTATAAATGAAATTCAATTGAAGTTCGGGATGTTGCTCGGCAATGGTTGTAAGAGCCTCTGCCAAATTTGTATGTCTGAAGTTGTATTTAAACTGTGCGGAATGTGAAGCAATTACTGAAATAATTGCTGATAGGCATATATAGAGACGTTTCATGGCTATTATTATTCGACGGTTATGGTGTTGTCTGTAAGTTTCATTTCTAGGTGCTCAAAACTGTCGAGATGCTCAATGGTTTCCTCAAGGGACTGGGTTTGGTTCCATTGGAAATATAACCGAAGTTTCTTAGTCGCATCGGTCTTGAAATTTACAGTACAACCATAATACGTGGAAATAGATGTCATAATTTGCTCGAGCGGTTGATTTTTGAACACGATGGTTTCTGGAGTCTGGACTTGAGGTTTTGCACTATGAGCAGAGTCTTTGGATATTAGAGTGCTCTGTTTGGATATCTTGGCTGTTAGATGTGATGGTTGTTGAGATTTGCTCTGGCTGTCAAAAGAATAGTGGATGCTAATAGTAGTGGCAACAACGGCAAGAGAAGCGATTGTGACAAGAATGACAGCCGCAGCATTACGGGTTAAGAAGTTTGACAATACTTTAATAATATTGTTGTGTCTCTTGTAATTATGCTTTTCGGAAAATTGTTCCCATTCGTAATCGATGTCTATCTCCGGTATTTCTACCAATGCACCGATAGTTTTGCTGAAAGTGTCATGAATCTCTTTCAGTTCACTATCTATGAGAATCTTGTTAAGTTCCTCATCACTGACCCCGTTCAAGTCATTGATTATGTCCAAATAACGGTCAATACTATCTTTCATCATTATCTAAATATTGTCTTAGGATATTATATGCATTGCGCAGATGTTTGTAAACCGAAACTTCGCTCAGAGAAAGTTTGTCTGCTATCTCTCTGTATTTTAATTTGTTGATAAACTTCAAAATTAATATTTCACGCGTTTTCTCCGGCAGATGCTTGTCTATGATTTTTTTCAGTTTTACTATATCCTCGTCGTTTAGCCAATCATTGTTATCTGTTTTTTCCATTTCGAGGGCATATGACTTGAAAAATCGCTCACGTAGAGTTTGGTTTCTTAAATATTTAAGGCAGGCAAATCTGACAGCATTTAACAAATATGGTGTATTAACAACAGATAAGTTTTTATTCAACAAGGAACTGAAAATATCATGTACGATATCCTTTGCGGCATCCTTGTCGCGTAAGATTCTTACGGCAAGAATTAGCATAGGCATATAATTGAGCCGGAACAGTTGTTCTATTTCATCTTTGTAAGTCATACATTTATATATACCACAAAACCTAAAAAACCTAACTCCAAAAGATAAAAAATTATCCCGATGGCAAAATTTCTTCGAAATATGGCCTCACAAAGAATAACTTACAGATGATTGTAAAAAGTGTGTGGATTTTGACGGATTTAAAAAAGTAATAGGTGGATAAATACTGATCTAACCTTTATTTAATGTTTAGATTGACATGTCATGTTGTCTCTATTTCGAGTGGAAGATGGTCACTGTGCATTAGCCATTGCCACCGTGCATGAATTCTAAAATTCTTGATTATTTCAGGTGTTGCGAAGCAATGGTCAATGTGGAAAGCCTTGTCTAGATGTCGGTAAAGGTAGAAGGTTGGAACTTTTTCTTTGCCCTGTTCATCACCGGTCTTATAATGATAAATGTCTTCAAAACCGATTGATTTTAATTCTTTGACTATAATAGAGTGTGTCTTTCCGATTTTGATATGCTCTTTATCAAATACCACATTGCTATTGATGTCTCCAATAATTATAGTGTCATTCGTGAGATGTGATTTGGAATAGTGTATAAAGTCACAAAATTCTTCAATATATGGTTTGCATGCCCATGAACCAACGACAGTAAAAATATCATTGACTCGTACAGGAAGGAAATATCGAAAATTCCGTACATTCCAATCCAAAAATTTAAGTCTGATATTTGGATTTGGCGAGAATACCAAGAGCCCCTTGAAGGAAATGTCTCCGATCCAGAAACCATTTCTGACGAATTCCTTATATTCGTGAGATTGACATCTTTCAGGATCTTCGCATTCCTGAATGACGTAAACATCCCCATTAAGTTTGGCAATTTCCTTGTATTTCTCGCGAAACTTACAGTTCGCATTCCAGGATATAATCTTCACGTCAGAATCTTCTAAGGGCTAAAGTTTTGTTTATAAGATAAAAAGCAATATCTTTGCAGTGTTGAATCCCGGTAGCCCCTGTATATCAGGCTATCGGGTTTTGTCATATCTGTGCAAAGATAATCATTTTCATCGCTTTGGACAATTATTGAAAAAAGGTTCCGAGTGTTCTCTCTATGACAAAACACTAATCCTCGTTTGGATGTGACTCGAGGCGCTTTATCTCACAAAGAACTATATCACGATGAATGCCGTTTTTGTTGAGAGCAAGTATAAATTGTAGTTATTGAAATAATAATTGTTTATACTGGTATGTGTTGCATGTTCAGAAGGTGTACGGCAATAGAATACATGAAGTCTTGGGTAAGCAGATGGCCGTCTGACAGATCATCAGGTTGCGATTCGTAAAGTTTTGCCATGAGGTCGGAATCCTTCATTAGAATCTCTCTGATTTGGTCTGCAATTAATTCATATCCATACAATTTCCCGATGAAGTGGGTCAGGGGAGGGTAATCAAGTTCGATTTCATCTTTAAATCCGTTCCAAACCGAGGACTTATAAAGATAGTGTTTGTCCGGGTATCTGAACGCAAGGTAAACCGAAGTCGCACGATCACTTTGCTGGTCATGGTCGGTTGGGCGAAAATGTCCTGCCGCTACATTATGCTTATGAATCTCATTGAATTCTATAAGGAAATTTGAGGAACGTTCATATAGGGGTTTGCTTTTATCATAAAGATTAATAAGTGCCTGTCGAACATCATCCGGTGAAATCATGGCGTGTTTAACAAGCATGGAAAGAGGAGTATACATTGAACCTGATAGAAGATTGTCTGCTTTTCGAAAGGCTTCCTTCAAATTAGAGGCAATATCGTCAGCATTAATATCGAAGTGTTGTTGAAAATGTTTAACTGCATTCCATTTATAGTCCTCCATAGAGTGTAATTTTGCCCAATTATTCTTGTACCATTCAATGTAGGGCGCGAGTTTGTCAGCAAGTTGAGCGTCTGGTGTCGCAGAGGTTAATAATACTTTGTTGGGCCGGAGTGCGGATTTACGTGATGGTAATGGGGTATACGGGGAAGTACCATACTTCTCATGGTCCGGATGTTCGGATTTTGTAAGATTTCTGAATACTTCCTCATTGAATATCACATACCCATCATCTGTTACGCCTGGTTCGGTGAGGATAAAATCTTTGAGTAGCGTTGCCTTAAAATCATCCTCGAGGGTAGGAAGCCATTCTTCCCGAAGACCTTGAGCAACTGCGGCTTTTGTGAAATCAAGGAAACGTGGATTATGTTTGAAGAAGCGTTTAAGCGGAATCGTAATCCGTTTCAAATCCTTGTCCTCGATATATTAATTAAGAAGGACAGCAGGAGTTGCGGCAACAATGATGGCATCATCAATGTGAAGCATATTATTGTCGGCTGCTTTAATCGCATCGGCAAGTTCAAAGACTATGCGAGAATAAATGAACTTGTTGTTTTCGGGAATTACTGTAGGCATGGTATTAATCTTCGTTTGTTTCCATTTCGTTTTTGTCGAAAAGTGATAATTCTTCCTGTGCATCCTCTCGTCCGCTAACTTCTTTGCCTGTAGCATGCTCTATAAGATTTAGCAAAGATTGCTGACGTTTGGTGAAGTAGGTGTCAAAGTCATCGGAACGAATTGCCGCAACATCTATTTGATGTGACGCAAGGCTTGAATTAAGTTGGTCTGGATCAGCATGGTGGTTACGTTCCAGACTTGAAAGGTATTGAGAAGGAGCATAACCACCAATAATTCGATTAGTTCTTGCATATATCGGTGTCTTGTTTATGACTGAATTCCATCGTTCTCGGTCAATACCTTGCTTCTCGCAATAATTCTGAGGGAAGATATGATGAATGTCGGTATACTCAAGAGTGAATGTGGCGTGACTCATGTCTGTGCCCTTAAGGAAATCTTTGGCACCTGCTTTTAGAATAAGGGCCATAACTCCTTTATAAGCAGCGGAATTCCTTGTATAAAGATGCTTTAGTCGCGAAGCATGGAAATTGGATCGAAGTACAGTATCAGGTAATGCGTTATCATCAGCAATCCATTCCATCATACCAACAACATCGTTGACATATCGGCCTTCATTTGCGCTGCCATATAGTTCACCAAATACACCGCACCAATACCACATCTCAAGTTTATGGCGATTGTGAGCCGAGAACCAAAGGTTTTTGTCAATAGCAAACATTACCGACAGTGGAATTAACTGGCTAGTGTAAGGTAAATCAATTGCTGTATAGACACATTGTTCGTTGAGAAACTTAACTGCTTCTAAAAGACCGCTGAGAAGTCTGTCCCGGTTTTCCGAGTAATCGGCATAATCAAGACGAAGGACATCTTTTTTCTTGCAACTGATACCTCGGCCATCAGAAGAATTAGTCTTGTTGAGATAGTTGGTAAGAAGGGTTATCGCCGTGAGAAAATCAGTTCCCTCAAAGGGTTTCTGTCCTTTATAGTTCAATAGTTGGTTGTTTTTGAGATTGTTCCAGATATTATCCCAGTCTTTACGAAGTTCGAAATTGTCGGCGGCAAATGTTGCGGTTACAAGTTCAAAGACTGTGAGCGAAACGCCTCCTTGGTTGACATTCTCGAATACTTGACAAACGGCTTCTTTAGGGACATCGTTTCCTATCATGATCACAGGAATCTGATATTGCGACATAGGTGCCACAATAGTATTGAAAAATTCAGTCCAGCGATTGAAGATTACGGAATCGCCTTTATGATGCATGGCATATTGCATTTGCCATTGCATCATTCCAACATTGTCGAAGATGAGATTGAGGGGAAAGTAATGTTGCTCATATTCTTTTTCAGGCGTTGAAAGGTCAAGGACTATTGTACGGCCGATGTCTTTAGTAATTATGCGGTTCTCCGGAACTGAAATAATGGCATCTACGCGGTCGACTAGAGTATCAAGAGCCTTGGGAATGTTTATATAATAGAAACGTTTAATGGGTTTCTTCTTGGAATCTGTGGTCTCAACCGGCTTTTTGGAATAAAGTGAACGGTAAATGGAGGTGTTACGCTGCTGTCCGTCAAGCACAAGGGTCTGAGGGGTGACATTTTCTTTGGCTTTGTCTACTCCTTCAAACAATCGGGCTTTGAAATGAACATTATTTCCTCCGGTCTGCAGAAACATTGCGGCTCCGATAGGGTAACCATTACTTATACTCGCTATCAGGGCGCGTATACGTTGGTCTTCCCAAACCCAACCACGTTGAAAATCGGGTAATTGAATTCGTCCTTCGTCAATAGATTTGAGTATATCGGCTATAGTCTGGTTATTTGAAATTATCATTGTCTAAGTTGTTGTTAAGAATGAAAAAAGTTTACTGCGTTATATGATGTCCATGGCTTGGATGTCGTCTTTAGAAACTACTGAATATGATTCAAGGCATAAGTTATGAAACTTTCAATGGAAATTTGATTGCGAAGGTAGTGAAATTTTGTGAGAGTTGTGGGGAGGGGTGGGGGAATTACGGGAATTTTTTGTTACCTTTGCGTGTAGGTATCGTGATTTGGCTGCCGTGGAGGTTCCTGTGGCAGGTGAATCAAGGTATGGTTTTGTTTTATGCTAATCCTTAAGTCGTCACGATGTGGGAAATAATACGAAAGTGTGAGTAATGCGCGTGATTAATTGGCTGAAAAGATACGAAAATCAGATATTTTGAGTAACTTTGCCGCTACCATGGGAAATAGAGCAAGAACATTAGACCAACAAATAGCCTTGCTTCAAAGCAGAGGTATGGAAATTTCCGACATAGAGAAAACCAAAGAGGTTTTACTGGATGTTGGTTATTACCGCCTTGGGTTTTATTGGTTTCCTTTTGAAAAGGGTTGTCCTGCAAATCAGAGGCGTACACATGAATTTATGACAGACGCAAATTTTGATGATGCAGTAAAACTGTATTATTTTGATTATGCCTTGCGTAATATTTTACAAAAATATATTACCCGCATAGAGGTAAATTTCAGAACTTATCTTGTTTATACTATTTCCAATAAATATAGTACGCTTCCTACGTGGTTCGTGTCTTCGCGTGTAGTTGATCGTGATTACATTTCAAGTTTTGAT
Source organism: uncultured Porphyromonadaceae bacterium (assembly GCA_937989585.1). GTDB lineage: Bacteria > Bacteroidota > Bacteroidia > Bacteroidales > Muribaculaceae > CAG-873. The sequence goes on from CALKRW010000009.1 coordinate 9,251, forward strand.
ACTGAGGTATATACCGATAAATTCAAACGTAATAAATTCATCGCGGCACACCATAGAAACCATATCAACGACCGATATGCTCCGGCGTGGAAAACGCTTGAATTTATGACATTAGGGAGCAACATAGCATTATATAAATCTTTGCTTGACCTTGACGATAAAAAGGCTATCGCTAAACATTTTGGAGTTACATATACCAATATCTTTGAAAATTACTTAGATGTTGTGCGTTGCGTAAGGAATACTTGCGCTCACGGTGGATTATTATACGATATTGCTCTTTATCCTCTTATTCGCAGGGGTCCTGCAAATGTAACTGGCGATGCAAGAAAGCGGCTTTATGGTGCTTTAAAAGTAGTAGGCTACCTGTTAAAGCAGGTTTCGGTCAATCGAGCAGTAGACTACGAGCGAGAAGTCGAAGATTTGATAAATAAGTACGCTACAACACCGGCTATTAAGTTGGTCCTTCATCAGAATAGCGGTTTCCCAAAGTAGGGTTACAACTTTCTATCGAAAAATTTTGTTGAATAGGAAAAAAAGAAGTACCTTTGCTACATAAATAGTGCTCGTATAGGCTATGTCTCTATGCCAACACTTAAAAAGGGAAAAGAGGTCGTGGGCTATGTCTCCGCGACCTCGCTTTTTTACCTTATTGTACCATTGGTGCGGATATACTATGACTGGGGAATTTGATTGCGAAGGTAGTGAAATTTTGTGAGAGTTGTGGGGAGGGGTGGGGGAATTACGGGAATTTTTTGTTACCTTTGCGTGTAGGTATCGTGATTTGGCTGCCGTGGAGGTTCCTGTGGCAGGTGAATCAAGGTATGGTTTTGTTTTATGCTAATCCTTAAGTCGTCACGATGTGGGAAATAATACGATATGAGTCTTCTATGTCCGGACGCTGGGACGAGTTTGTCGGCAATGCGCGCAATGCTACGTTCCTGTTCTGTCGCGGATATATGGATTATCATGCCGACCGTTTTGAGGACCATTCGCTGCTGGCGCTGAAGAACGGCAAGTTGCGGGCAATATTGCCTGCAAACATTACGTCTGACGGCGTTCTACATTCCCATCAGGGACTTACCTACGGGGGATGGATACTCCCGAAGGCACATTTTGATGCAACGGACATGCTGGAGATGTGGAATGCATGGCTTGAGTATTGTGCAGATCAGGCTATTAAATCGATTGACTATAAACCTCTGCCGTGGATTTATGCCTCACGTCCCTCGCAGGAGGATATTTATGCCTTGTTCCGTTGCGGTGCCGTTCAGGATGCGGTGAATCTATCATCGACGATATGTCTTGGCGATAATCCGGGATTCGACACCATGCGGCGCCGTCATCTTCGTCAGGCCACGGCAAGCGGTTGCGTGGTAGTGGAGACAGACGACTGCGAGGCTTTCATGGCGCTGGTTGAGTCGTGCCTTAGAGAGCGGCACGGAGTCGCCCCGGTTCATACGGCACAGGAAATGAGATTGCTCAAGGACCGTTTCCCCGAGAGGATAAGGATGTTCGTGGCGAGACTTGATGATGAGATTCATGCCGGCATGATGGTCTATGATACAGGAATCGTAGCGCATGGCCAGTATATTTCGTCGACAGCCGAGGGGCGTAGGCTGAATCTGCTGACTCCGCTCTTCCATAAACTCATTTTCGAGACATTCGCTGACCGGCGCTATTTCGATTTCGGCATCTCGAACGAGGATAACGGGCGTTATCTCAACGGACCGCTGCTACACTCAAAGGCAACTATGGGTGCAACGGGAGTCGCATATCCACGCTATATGATAAAAGTTTCAGAATCCATAATTCGCAGACCATGATAGATGCTTTCACACTGACGCTCGGTACAGGATGGCTTTATTACGCCTTCATGACGGTGTACGTAGTCACTGTCGTGGTGATTCTGCTTGTCATTATCACCGAGAACCGCAATCCGGTCAAATCACTCGCATGGATAACGGTGCTGTTCCTGATGCCTATTGCCGGTGTCATATTATATATTGTTTTCGGACGCTCGATAAAGAATACCCGCATGATATCGCGCCGTAACCGACGGCGCCTGAAACGTGCGGAAAATGCACGGCCCGTGGACATGCGCTCGCAAGGACTGGGTGAGGAGTCATTATCCCAGATAAGACTGGCCCGCTCTCTTACAGGTTCGCTATATTATCCCGACAATGAGATTGAGATCTTTACAAACGGCAAGGAGAAATTCGCCGCTCTTGCCGAAGACCTTCGTCGTGCAGAAAAATACATCAACCTTCAGTACTATATTTTCGCGGATGATAAGACCGGCAGTGAAATTGCCGACATCCTGATTGAACGCGCCAAGGCCGGTGTCGTGGTCCGAGTGATTTATGACCATGTCGGTTCGTTCCACACCTCGCGCAAGTTTATCAAGCGTATGGTGAATGCCGGAATACAGATTTATCCTTTCTTTAAGGTGTCGTTCCCAGTCCTGGGTACCCGTATCAACTGGCGCAACCACCGTAAACTTGTCATAATAGACGGTCGCGTAGGTTATGTAGGAGGGATGAATATTGCTGACAGATATGTCTTTGGGAACAGACTGGGGATGTGGCGTGACACACATCTGCGCATCGAGGGACCAGCGGTAGGCGCATTGCAGTATTCATTCGCCGTTGACTGGAACTTCATGGGCCGTCCGCTGATAGAGGAAACCACAGACTTCTGTAATGCTCCCGACAGCCGCATAGGCGCGCAACTGATTACCTCAGGCCCTACATCGCAGTGGAGCAACGTGGCTATGATGTTCCACCGCGCAATCTGTGGAGCGAAGAGTCACATATATATACAGACGCCGTATTTCCTGCCGACCGAAGGTCTGCTGAAAGCATTGCAGAGCGCGTCGCTGGCCAAGGTCGACGTGCGCCTGATGATTCCACGCCGGTCGGACAGCGACCTTCTGCGCTACGCATCCGATTCCTATCTCGAGCAATGCATGCAGGCCGGTATCAAGATTTATCTTTACGACGCGGGAATGCTACATGCCAAGACAATCATTATTGATGACGAACTTTGTTCTGTTGGATCGACCAACTTTGACTTCCGCAGTTTCGAGTATAATTTCGAGTCGAACCTCTTCATCTATTCACGCGAGTTCAACGAGAGGATGACGAAAGTGTTTATGGACGATCAGGAAAAATGCCACCGTCTGACTCCAGAGGAATGGCGCAAGCGGCCGTTCATAAAAAAATTCACAGAATCGGTAGTGCGCTTGATCTCACCCATACTCTGAGAGTCAAGGTGTTGTAAAATATGACATAAAAAAGTTCAAAAAATTTAGTCTGAAAAATTTGCAGAATAAAAAAATATGCCTACCTTTGCAACGTCAAAACGACAACGACCCTTGAAATTGCGAAAATAGCTCAGTTGGTAGAGCACGACCTTGCCAAGGTCGGGGTCGCGGGTTCGAGTCCCGTTTTTCGCTCAAATGCTTAACAAGCGACTGACCAACCTGTCCGGGTGGTGGAATTGGTAGACACGCTACTTTGAGGGGGTAGTGGCAGAAATGCTGTGGGAGTTCGAATCTCCTCTCGGACACAAGAAAAACCGCAAGAACTGATTTTTCAGTCTTGCGGTTTTTCCGTTTATACCACCACCATCGTCTTTGGCGTCATTCAAATTATCTTCTTATCTGCGTTTCTGATTATCGGGATATTCTGAAAGTGTAAAGGTAGCAATTAGATTTATTTTTTAAGCATGTGGGTGAAAACTATTTATCTTTTGCCTTGTTAGACTCATAAAGACATTGTGCTTTTACAGACATCACATTTGGCTTGAAATTTTGTCCGATATCATCGTCGCATTATTCGTTAGTGTTTATTTTGAGGTCATTTTATAATTCGGTGATAATAAAAATACAACATTTCTGTAAAAATGTGTGTATTTATGGAAAATATTATATACATTTGCCATCGTTATAATTAACAATATCTAATCCATGCGAGTCATCGGGTAAAAGGAATCCGGTCCGATGTCCTCCAAATTCATTTCCGGATTCCCCATTAGGTTTATTTCATGAAAAGATTTTTTACACTTGCATTTCTGGCGATTGCATTGCCGGCAGTGTTTGCGCAGACATCGTTTCAAGACGGACAACTGACGTATACGGTGACCTCGGGCACTAATGTAGAAGTCAGTAGCGTAAATGACAAGGATGCATCCGGTAATGTCATCTCGACCATCACCGTGCCTGCGACAGTCAGTTATCAGAACACCGAGTATGCGGTTACGCGCATTGGCGAACGGGCTTTCCAGTACCGTAAGATGGCAAAAGTTATTCTGCCAAATTCCATCGTATCAATTGGCACACAGGCTTTCTCATCAACAGACAATATGACAGGCATTGAGTTGCCGTCTTCGCTTAAGACCATTGATAATTTTGGATTCTCCTATACCAACCTTACTGAGATTGATATTCCTGCGTCTGTAGAATCAATAGGTAACAGTGCGTTCGCCTCGTGCCGTAAACTTGCCAAGGTAACGATGCACGACGGCCTAAAGACGATTGGATCCTCTGTATTCTATCATAATGCCCTTAGCGAGGTGACCGTACCGTCTACAGTCTCGGAACTTGGCGACAAGGCATTCCTTGAATGCGACCAACTTGTAAAGGCAACGATTTCGGAAGGTGTTACCCGTTTCGGCGACGGCGTATTCGCCTTATGTAAGAATCTCAGGACTGTCAACTTCCCGTCGACGCTTACCGAAATAGGTCTGGAGTGTTTCATGGGCTGCAAGACGCTTACGGCTGTAACTATCGGTCCGTCGCTGGAAACCATAGGACAGTCGGCATTTGGTAACAGCGGTATCGTGACTTTCAATATAGACCCTGCCAACAAAAACTTTGTGCTAGAAGCCGGTATACTCTATGCCGCCGACAAGCATATGCTGTATGCCGTACCCATGAAAGGGGTAACAGCCGTCGATGTCAACAGCAAGTGCATCGGTATCAGTGGCGGAGCCTTCTGGGGGAGTGAGGTCACAAAAGTGAAACTTCCTGATGGAATGCTCGCCATAGACGACTATGCCTTCTGCCAGTCGCCGCTTGCCGAAATCAATTTCCCCAACAGCATCACTTATATGGGAGAACAGGCTTTCGCCGCCACAATGCTGACCAGTGTTGTACTTCCTGCAAACATGCCCTATGTATTCGACGGAGTATTTGCAGGCTGCACTAAACTGACCGATGTCACTATTCCTTCCGGCTGCAAGATGATCTATAACCATGCGTTCCATAACGATGCAGCCATCAAGAGTTTCACCTGCCTGGGCTCTGTTCCTCCGGTTATCGACGATTTCTACGAGACATACGATAACCCCTTCTACGGCATTCCTGAAAAGACACCGCTGTATGTCCCCAAAGGCTGCGTAGCCGCCTATACACAGGCAGGCTGGGGAAGTGACTTCAAGGTAATGGAAGGTGACTTCTCGGTATTCACCTATACCTCTGCAACACCTGCAAACGGTGCCACTCTCGGCAAATATGCCGAAATGAAAGCAGACATCGTTTTCCCGTCAGACATCACCATAGTTCAGTCCCAGCCTGAGGTATTCCTTCGAAAGGGGAGCGAACTCAGTGGAAGGGTGATTGCTCCCGATGACTGCTGGAAAGCCACGACCGGAGACAACAAACGGACTCTTCGGGTGTGGGGCAGTGACTATGACGGCTACACACAGACATTCACAGCCGAGAATGACGCACAGTATTATCTTGTTATTCCGGCAGGTGTCGTAAAGAATGCCGCCGGTGACCTCAACGAGAAAATCGTGCTTGAATGGAATGGTCCCGAAACCCCCAAGGCACTTGCCGTCACTTCGACAGATCCCGCAAATGGCACAACATTGCCTGCCAAATATGTGGACATGGCTTTCACCGTCACTTTCGATGAGGATGTTACCGTAACACAAAACTCACCAGCCGCCAAATTAACCATCGGTGCAGCCGAAGGCGAAGAAATCCCCGCTGAAAGTGCATGGAATGTAACAAAAGAGTCTTCAAAGAGCATCAAGGTATGGGCTTCGGATTACGACGGCTATACCCAGGCATTCCGCCCGAAGAAAGCAACCAAGTATTTCATGACCATTCCCGCAGGTATTGTCAAGAATGCCTCAGGCATATCCAACGAACAGATAGTAATCGAACTTAATGGTCCTGCCGCCGCCGAACTCAATGTAGTCTCGACTACACCCGCCAGCAAGACTACAGTCGAGGGTGTGACCAACATGAGTTTCGACATCACCTTCGATGCCGAAGTAAGCGTCGCAAATGCCTCACCCGCCGCACGTCTTTGCCAGGGCAGCGAGTCGGGCACACCTATCGAACCCGATGACAAATGGGTCGCCTCGCTTCAGGGCGACAAGAAGACAGTACGTGTATGGGCATCGGATTATGACGGCTACACACAGACTTTCAAACCCGAGGAAGGCTTCACATACTACATGGTGATTCCTGCCGGCATAGCCAAGAATGCCGACGGCTCTGAAAATAAGGAAATCACTATCATTCTCTACGGACCTGAGAAAGCCCAGCCGCTGACTGTTGTAAGCACAACGCCTGCCGACGGCACCGAACTTGAGAACAAATATGTCGGAATGTCCTTCACCGTAGAATTCAGTGATGACGTGACAGTCGCCGTAGCGTCGCCTGATGCCAGACTGCACGAAGGTTCGCTTACAGGGTCGACCATCGACCCCGACGACTGCTGGAAGGCAAGCGCCGAGGGTAAAAACGCAGTCCGTGTATGGGCTGCCGACTACGACGGTTTCCTGCAGTCGTTCAAGCCGGTCGAAGGTGCCAAGTATTATATGGTAATTCCTGCAGGTATAGTCAAAACTGCAGACGGCCGAGTCAATGAGGAGGTGGTCATCATGCTCAACGGTCCTGCTCCCGCTCCTGCCGAACTGGAAGTAGTCAGCACCAATCCTGCCAACGGTTCGGAATATCAGTCAGATTGGGCAGACATGAAGTTTGAGGTAACTTTCTCAGCCCCGGTCACTGTTGTAAAGGCTAACCCCGACTGCAAGCTCTATGTAGGCGAAGCAGGCGGAAGTAGCGTTGATCCAGATGACAAGTGGGTGGCCACCCTTCAGGGGGACAATAAGACCGTGAACTTCTGGGCCTCAGACTACGATGGCTTCCTGCAGGTATTCAAGGTTGACCAGGACAAGTACGTCATGGCTATTCCCGCAGGTGTCGTCAAGGACGCAAGCGGAGCAATCAACGGCGAAATCACCATCACAGTCTACCGTAAGGGTATGAGCGGAATCGGAGCCATAACAGCCGACGGTAATGAAGTCGAAGGTTACTATGACCTTAACGGACGTAGAGTCAACGGACTGCTTCAAGGCAAGGTGACAATCGTACGCTTCACCAATGGCCACAGCATAAAGATGCACGCTCGCTGATAGGTCTTACATCTCTTAATCCAGAATAATGTGACGGTCGCTCGCACTCGCGCAGTGCAGGGCGGCCGTCATTGTGTGATACGGGGTCTGTTTTATTTATGTTGTGCCGGATCGGTCAACTATTTATAATGCGGTTTGTTAGTTGAATAAGGACATTTGTGACGTCTGCTGCACATTTGCCACCGGTAACTATATTGACAAAATATACTCGTATTATTATGAAAGACATGACTCCTATCAATCCCGTTTCAGACAGGTCGGTTTCTGCAAAAGAAAACATGGACGGATGCACCGCAGCGACGTATGTCGCATATGCCTTGTGTGAAGTAGCCACAATCTATCCCATAACACCAGTCGCCTCGATGGGAGAAATCGCAGACAAATGGGCAATGCAGGGCCGCAGAAACATTTTCGGAACGACTATGCAGGTGCGGGAGATGGAGAGTGAACTCGGAGCGGCCGGTGCTACACACGGAGCGTTGGCGGCCGGCGCGCTTGCCACAACCTTTACCAATTCACAGGGGCTGCTGCTGATGATTCCCAATATGTATAAAATAGCGGGGGAACAACTGCCGGCCGTATTCCATGTCGGCAGCAGATCGCTGGCCTCGCATGCCCTGAGTATTTTCGGTGACCATCAGGATGTCATGGCATGCCGTGCAACCGGTTTTGCGATACTATGTTCCTCATCGGTTCAGGAAACGTTTGATCTGGCTATTGCCGCCCATCTTGCCGCCATAGACGGTTCACTGCCAGTGCTTCACTTCTTTGACGGACGCAGGACAGCAAACGAGACAGCGACAATATCCACCCTGGCATATGATGAAATCGCTTCGATGGTGGACATGGATAAAGTTGCCGCATTCCGTAAGCGTGGACTCAATCCGGAACATCCACTGCTAAGGGGTACATCACAGAATCCTGATGTATATTTCCAGAACCGCGAGGCCTGTAATCCTTTCTACGACAGAATGCCCGGAATCATGCAGGCGGCGATGGACAGGGTTGCGGCCAAGACCGGCAGACAGTATCACCTTGCAGACTATTTCGGCTCACCGGAAGCGGAGCATGTGATAGTATCCATGGGGTCGTCATGTCAGGTTGTGGCGCAGACTGTAGATTGGCTGAATGCAAACGGATACAAGACTGGTGGAATAAATCTGCACATGTACCGTCCATTTCCCGCCGCTCAACTAATAGACTCGTTGCCGGAAACGGTGAAGACCATATCCGTACTTGACCGAACCAAAGAACCCGGATCATTTGGAGAACCGCTTTATATGGATGTTGCCGCTGCGGTTTTCGAATCTGGAAGGAACATAAAGGTTTATGGAGGTCGTTACGGTCTGTCAAGCAAGGATTTCACGCCGGCTATGGTAAAAGCCGTGTTTGACGAAGCCATGAACGACAATCCTAAAAAAAGATTTACGGTTGGCATTGAAGACGACCTGACTCATCTCTCGCTTGAGGTAACGCCTGAAGACTTCATCAAACCGGCAGACGGCATGGTACAGACCATATTCTACGGCATAGGTGCAGACGGTACTGTGGGAGCGACCAAGCAACTTACAGACATTGTATCAAATTTGGGCGGAGGATATGCCCAGGGGTTCTATGACTTTTCAGCAAAAAAATCCGGAGGATATACAATATCTCAACTACGCTATTCCGACCAACCCATAAATATGGAATACAGCATAAGCGAGGCCGATTATCTGGGATGCAACAAGGATACCTATGTAAAGAAATACGACATGGCAGGCCGCATACGTGAGGGAGGAATATTTGTTCTGAACTCGCGGTGGAGTGACGAAGACCTGGAGCGTGAACTCCCTGCAGGTGTCAAGCGTATAGTGGCGGCGAAAAAGATTCAGTTCTATAACGTAGACGCTGTTTCCATCGCTCAGAAAAACGGACTCGGCACACGTATAAACATGATAATGGCTGTGGTATTCCTTTATCTTATGCGTGACAGACTGCCTTTTGACAAGTCGGTATCGGCACTAAAGGATAAAGTCAGGTCGTTGTACATGCATGAAGGAGGAGACATCGTAAACCGCAATATCTCCGCTATGGATTCCGCCGTTAATGCCTTACACAAAGTTGATTATCCTGCATCATGGCTTGAATCAAAGGATAAGAGTGAATATGAGGCGGATGTCCCCGATTTCGTACGGGAGATTGCCGAGCCTTGCCTGAGAATGGAGGGTGGAAAACTGCCTGTGTCAAAATTTGCAGCGGACGGTCATATTCCCATGGGAACGAGCGCTTACGAGAAACGCCGTATAGCAGTCAACATACCGCAGTGGGATTCACAAAAATGTATCCATTGCACACAGTGCTCGATGGTATGTGCCCATGCCGCGATACGTCCTTATCTGCTTGACGAAAACGAGGTGTCAGGCGCACCGGCCGGCATGTCACTGGCCGAAACAAAAATGCCGGCATTAAAGGGCTTGAAATACAGGATTCAGGTATATCCCGCAGATTGTCTTGGATGTGCTTCGTGCGCCACCATCTGTCCCGGTCATGCCTTGGCCATGGTGCCAATAGACAGCATCTTTGACAAGGAAAACAAATTCCTAGAATACTGTCAGTCGGAAGTTACAATCAAAGATGATCTAGTAAACAGAGACAGTGTCATAGGGTCACAGCTCCACCAGCCTCTGCTTGAGTTTTCCGGAGCGTGTGCTGGCTGTGGCGAGACACCGTATGTGAAACTGCTTACACAACTCTTCGGCGAGCGGATGATAATAGCCAATGCCACAGGCTGCTCATCGATATGGGGGGCAAGTTATCCGAGCAATCCATATTGCACAGACCGTAACGGACGAGGCCCCGCGTGGGCAAATTCATTGTTCGAGGATAATGCTGAATTCGGCTATGGCATAGCCTGCGCACTCGAATCGCTGCGTCAGATGAATAAAGACGATTCCTGGAAGCCAAAAACATGTGTCTGGGCAATCGGCGGTGACGGATGGGCATATGATATAGGGTTCGGTGGCCTTGATCATGTACTGGCACAGAACATAGACATCAACATACTCGTCCTCGATACCGAATGTTATTCCAATACGGGGGGACAGACATCAAAAGCCACTCCGCTTAGCGCCGTGATGAAGTATTCAGCAGACGGCAAGCGTACGTACAAGAAAGACCTTGGGCGCATGATGATGACATATCCAAATGTATATGTCGCGTCAGTCTCTCTCGGGGCCAATATGAATCAGACAATAAAGGCATTTACCGAGGCAGAAGCGCATCCGGGGCCCTCGATAGTAATTGCCTACTGCCCGTGTATAAATCATGGAATACGCTCGGGAATGAGCCATGCGATTGTAGAGGAGAAATTAGCCGTGAAAACCGGTTACTGGAATCTATACCGATACAATCCCGCTCTCGATAAGCCGCTGACAGTTGATTCGGTGGATCCGGACGGAAATCTGATAAACTTCATAAACGGCGAGGACCGATATGCCGACTTACGTATGATTGATCCAAAGGATGCGGCAATACTGCAACCCGATCTCGAGAAACATTGCGTCAGTGTATATCAGATATTAAAACGCATGACATCCTGCGATAGCAAATCACAATCAACCGGGAAATAAGGTACGATTATTTAAGGGCACCGATATTCAGAGGATCGTCGGGCCACCTGTGCTTGGGATATCTGCGACGTAGTTCCTTGCGGACCTCGAAATAAGTTTTCGTCCAGAATCCCCGGAGATCGGTGGTGAGTTGCACGGGTTTGAATCCCGGAGAAAGAAGTTCCATAAGCACCGGACGCCGCCCCTCATCAAGCCGGGGTGTATCCATTAGTCCGAAGCAGTCCTGTAAACGGGCGCTGACAACAGGGATTGAGGTGCCGGAACGATAGTCTATGCGTACGTTACGGCCTCCCGGCAAACGGATGTGCGAAGGTGCAATACGGTCGATGCGTGCCATCATATCGTAGCCGACTGTGGTTCCTATTACAATACATAGATCAATTTTATGTAGTTCCTGCACGGTTGTGGCACTGCCTATGTGCAGAGGTAACCACTCACTGGCAGACGATAGAATCGCGGATGTAGATATATCAGGAAGATTTAGTTCGGGATGCCACTCCGATACAATCTCTATTCGCCTCTGCATACGTGAAACATCATCATTGAAGTCGAACATGCTTAAGCCGTCCTTTGGTGCGGCCTGAGCGATTGCGGATACAATTTCCTCGCGGGAAATTTCATTAAGTGGTCTTGACGAGATTACAAGAACGCCGACACGCTGATCGTTTCGAGTCAAAAGACGTCCTTCCCGGCTGTTCCAGGATATATTCCTGAAAGGAGTCGCCATATCTTCAAGTGTACTGGTATTCACGGGCGAAGCAAGGAAAATGCGTTTGCCGAGGGTGGCAACGCTCAGAAAGTCGTTGGCCATGAGATTGTCTCGTTCATCAAGTCTGATATTTTCGCCAGAGGGCAGTCTGTATATGTTGTCCCTGAGACGCATCGCAACCCTTTCGGGATATGCAGCAGCGATAAGTAATCCGGAATCAACTGGATTGACGGGGAAATTATCCTCTTGACAGCGGATCATACGGCGATACTGTTCGGAAATACGGCAGATGCGATTCCATGGACCTTTGGGACCACTTGTGCGTTTCTGGCGAAGAAGATCGATGCGAGTGTTGATGTCGGCATCCGTATCATCGCTTATAGGATCTTTCTCCTCGAGTATAGCGGCAATATCGGCAGCAAGGCTCCTCATTCTGCTGTCCGTGGCTCTCAACAGCATATGCGCTATACGCGGGTGACAGGGCATTGAAGCCATGCTTCGTCCGTGAGGGGTAATTTTTCCATTCTCATCTATAGCCCCAAGCATTGTCAGCAGGCGACGGGCCTCCGCGATATGTCCCGAAGTCGGAGGTGTGAGCCAGGGTAGTTCTTCCGGCTTGCCGCATCCCCATGCGGCGATGTCAAGGAGTGTCGGGCTGAGATCGGCTTCTTCGATTTCAGGTTTTCGGTTCTCGGCCATCCGGTATTCATCAGCCTTTGACCAAAGTCTGTAGCAGAAACCATCTGAAAGTCGTCCTGCCCTTCCTGCCCTCTGGCGCGCCATATCCAGAGATATGCGTACGGTCTCCAGTCTGCTTAGTCCGGTAGAGGAATCAAATCTCACGGCGCGATACAGACCGGAGTCAACGACGGTTCTTATACCCTCAATGGTTAGAGAAGTCTCGGCAATCGGAGTTGACAGGATAATTTTTCGTCGGTCCTGCGGGTTATATTCTATTGCACGGTATTGCTCGGAAGATGATAACATTCCATGTAAGGGAAGAATCAAGGCATCAGGGAGAGAGTCCGCTAAAATTTCGGCACATCTGGCAATCTCCCATTGTCCCGGAAGAAAAGCCAGAATATTTCCTGTCTGTTCACGGCAGGCAACTCTGATAGATGAAGCCACTGCTTCAGCACATTCGCGAATATCGAAAGATTCGCCGTTGACAATTTTAACCGGAAACATGGATCCTTCAGCCTTTATTGGCAATGCATCCAATTTATTGCATATAAAATCTGTGTCTATAGTAGCAGACATAAGCACGATTCGCAAATCCGGTCGAATTATATTCTGTGCCTCGAGTGTCAGCGCGAGGCACAGATCCGAGGTGAGGCTACGTTCGTGAAACTCGTCGAAGATTACCACGGACGTACCGGCAAGAGTCGGGTCGTCAATGAGCATCCGCTCCATGATACCCTCGGTGACAACCTCTATGCGTGTCATGTCAGATACTTTTGACTCGAAACGCATTCGGTAGCCAACGGTCTTGCCGACAGTCTCGCCTAAAATCTGTGCCATTCGCATGGCTATCTGTCGTGCTGCAGCCCTTCGGGGCTCGAGCATAATGATTTTACCAAAGTCAGTTTTTCTGGTGGAAGCATCAGAAGAGAAATGTTCAAGAATTGTCAGTGGTAAAAGTGTTGACTTGCCTGAACCGGGAGGAGCGGTGACAACTATGCGTCCTCTTTCCGCTAACGCCCCGTTGACCTTGTCGCAGATCTTGAAGACAGGCAGGTCCTCTATAAATTGTTCCTGAATCATATTTGAATTTTGGTTGTAATTGTTGCTCTACTGAGATTGTCTGACATCCTTGATGATTATGTTTTTATTGATAAGCATGTGTAGACATAAATAATAGGATGCGACGAGAGACACTGTCACGATGACGAAGTATATCAGATGCCATTGTTCCGGTATAAGTACCAGTATTATTGATATAGATAGTTGTATAAGGGCATAGACTGTGGCAACAGAGAGATGAGAAAAGCCGGATGTATTGACCAGTTGTTGATAAATATGGCGATGATGAGATGTTCGGAGATCCTCTTTTAGTTGTATTCGGCGGATTATGGTCAGAGCAGTGTCTGCGCCATATACTGATATCATGATTAGATATGTAAAGTCACCTGTTTTCAAGATGATGGAGTATATACCGAAGAGTACTATGAAACCAAGTGTGATTGAACCTACATCTCCGGCGAAACATACGGCTTGTCGGCGGAAATTGAAGAAGCAGAAAATAATGACAGAAATTCCGGTAATGTAGAGGAGCGGTGTTGATACAAATTCAAGGGAACTGTTCAGATAGCACAAAGGTATTAGAACAGCAAGTGTATAGGCCCCTGTAATACCGTTGATACCGTCCATGAAATTATAGGCGTTGAGTATGCCTGTCCCTAATATTATAGATGCGATATATATCGAAATAGAGGATACGGAGATTTGGATTGACAGGTTTCCCGATAATAGCATGAGTTGCATCAACATCAATGCGACGGCTGCGAGTTGGACAAAAAGTCTGACGCTTATACGCAACGGATGTAAATCATCAATGAAACTTACTGTGCCAACAAGTGTTGCGCCGGTAATGAACCATGGATAAGGGAATGCATAGTATATGGACCACAACCATATAGCAAAAAGGAAAACAATGCCTCCGCCTTTTAGGCGTAAACAATATTCATCGTGCCTTTCAATCGTATTATCCGTGCTTTTTGCAAAGACAGAGTTATCTGTGAACCTAAGTTCCCTGGCAAAAGCAAGGTAAATGAGTTCGAGGCACAAGAGAAGTAGTGTGATAATGATGTAAATCACGAAGATATTATTTTTCTATGATATCTGGTTTTAGAGATTCTTTAAGAGCGGACAGTGTTCGACTGAGGCCTTCATCGGAAGATACAGGCATCCGGGTGATGTGGAGTCCGTTCTTAAGTTTTGAGTTTGAGATCTGGAAGTTACCGGTGAGTTTGTCAAGGCTTTTCCTGTTTAATGGCAAATGCAGAAGTGTGCCAGTCCCGAAGATGAAAAGTATCAAGCCTCTGCTGATTTTCCAAATACGGACTTTATTATCGAGCGATTCAGCGATTTTCCGGACTAAATGATTGGTTGAGACATAGTCATCATCAGCAAGATTATAGATACCCGGTGGGAGTACATTATCTGATATTTTACGGACAGTGAATATGACGTTTGCGATTGATACGAAATGTCGTTTGTTCTCGAAAGCGCCCAATGGCCATGGAAAGTTCCTGAACAGGACCTTATATAGGATCGGCAAGTTGCCTTTGCATCCGGGACCATGTATCATGGCAGGCCGAAGTATATATACGGTATGCCCGTCAGTGAGATGGGATAAAATGTATTGTTCCGCTTTAAGTTTGCTTTTGCCGTAAGGTCCGGAAGGGACCGGCGTGCTGGTTTCGGAGAGAATTTCGTCATCGCCGAGTGAATCGGCACATGCTGCGACAGAACTAAAAAATATAAATTTATCGGATTCTGATTTTAGGAAAAAGTCGAATATGGATTTTGTAAGAGAGTAATTTATTCTGTAGTATTCTTCAGCCTTGATCTTTCCCAAAGTATCGTGGACAATTGCCGCAAGATGAATTATTAAATCGAAACATGGAAGTTGAGTGACCGATTTGCTGAAATAAGGAAAATCTGACCATGTAAAGATATGCCTAACACCGGGAATGAATGTAGCGGTTCTGGATAAACCGTAGATTTCGACAGAAGGGTCTCCGGCCCATGCAGAGGCAAGACTACGTGCTACGTAACCATGTATACCGGTGATAAGGATTTTCATAAAAGTGTCATCCGAATTTGATTCGGGAATTTTATTGCAAATATAAGCAAACGATGCAAATACTACAAATAATTCTGCCGCTTCCGGCATCCGGTTTAGTTATCTGGGAAGAACGACAGAGAATTCATGATAGTCAGTTGGCGCGAGGATCGTGCGGATGTAGGAGCCATTGACGATATGGCGACCCCATGCGGGAGACTGTACGGTGCCACAGTGCATCGCCATGAAGATTGAGCAGTTCGTATGGCGAAACAGTGTCGGAGGAAGTGACGGCCCAGACACTCTGATCTATTTCCTCTTCGAGTTGCCCCGCGGTCCATCCGGAATAGCCGAGAAAGAAACGTAAAATGCCGTCAGTCAGGTATCCGCTGTTGACATAATCGATGACAACTTCAAAATCACCCCCAATCCATAGATTAGGCGCAAACTCTGTCGCTCCAGGAATTATCTCATTGCCAAGCGAATGAATGAAGTAAAGCCGGTCAAGAGAGACAGGCCCACCACAATATACAGGTATGCCATGTGCAGGTTTTACGCCGTCAAGGAGTTCATCGAGAGAATATCCACTCGGATTATTCATGACCACCCCCATGGAGCCAGACTCGCCGTTGTGGTCGATGATGGCAATTACACCATGCCTGAAGTATTTCTCGCCCAGGAAAGGTTCAGCCACCATTATGCTTCCAGCCTCAACCTGACGTTTCACAGTCTTGAGATTGAATATGTCAGTAGGGATATTCTTCATTGTTCAGACTCCTTGGAATGATTCGGCATTTCATGTGCAAATATATAAATTTAACGCGTCGGATACAAAAAATGTTGGCAAAAAGCCTTATCTTTGTACTAAAGAAAGAAATGATTTGAATTAAAGGAAAAATTTATCTCAATAGAATATGCCAGTCCCGATTCAGGAATTTGATTCAACTCTCCTTGACAATGCCGTCGGGGAACTGTCGCGTCTTCCGGGAATAGGTCGCAAGACTGCGTTGCGGCTGGCATTGTACATGCTAAGACAGGACCCGTCCATGGCAGAGCAGATTGGACGCGCTATCGTTGAGATGCGGCGTGGTATTCGTTATTGCCGTATCTGTCATAATATATCCGAGAGCGAACTATGCCCGATATGTGCAAGTGTGCATCGTGACAGGAATACAGTGTGTGTGGTAGAAAATGTCAAGGATGTCATGGCGTTCGAACGCACAGGGCAGTTCCGGGGGCTATATCATGTGCTCGGCGGTGTAATCTCGCCAATCGATGGTATTGGCCCTGATATGCTTGAGATTCGGTCACTTGTAGATCGCGTGAAGACGGAAGATGTGCAGGAAGTCATTCTTGCTCTTCCTGCAACGATGGAAGGCGAGACCACTAACTTTTACATTTATAGGCGTCTTCAGGACACAAATGTAAAGATTACCCAGTTGGCAAGAGGCTTGGCCGTTGGCAATGAGATTGAGTATATAGACGAAATAACTCTTGGACGCTCGTTGTCAGGACGCACTTTGTTCTCAGAAAATACCTTCTAATAGCGTTGTACCATATGGCAGATATCAAACTTCGGGCTCCGGAGCCGGTTGACATAGACACTCTTTTCATATGGGAGAATGATTCCAGTCAGTGGATAAGTTCTTTGACCCCTGTTCATGTCTCACGTCAACGTATATGGGACTATGTCAATAATTTCGATGGTGATATCGGAGTCTGGCAGCAGATAAAACTTATGGTCTGTAATGAAGGGGAGACGCTAGGTTCTGTTGATCTTTTCGATATTGACCTAAGGACTTTACATGCTTTTGTCGGAATTTTTATTGCACAGGAATTCCGAGGAAAGGGTTTTGGCGCGGAAAGCCTTAGGCAAATCTGTGATTATGCGTTCAATGTATTGGGGTTAAAATCTTTATGCGCCGTGGTAGCGGTCAATAATGTCCCCGCGCTACATATTTTTGGTGTGACTGGTTTTTCTGAGGTTGGCATTTTGCATGACTGGCTCCGTAACGGGCAGTCACTTGAGGATGCCAGTTTGCTTCAACTTGTTTCGCGTTGATAGTGATTTTTATGTTAAGCGTAGATTGATAAAGATTGCTCAATAAACATATCTGGATACCAGTAGCAAAATTTTACGGCCGGTGTAACTCAGAATTGCGCCGACTTTATTTTTTAAACGTGAGCGGGAGTCGCAAATAACACTTTTGCGATAATTACGTATGACCTTCCAGCATTTGTCTGCAAGATTCGTTTGATGTTCGCGTGAGGCAAGAATAAAAATATTGAAGTTGGCAGCGAACTTCCGGTCAGCGGCGGCAAGAGAGAGTTCAGGTACATTTCGGGAGACGGAATACTCTATATCGTCGACAACGTCCAGAACATGGGTGCGCTTTGTTGACCAGGTATGGAGAATGCTTCTGGGGTGCTGGCGATAGAAATACACAGGAATTGTGGCGAAGACGATAGAACTGCAACGTGATAGGAAACGAAAGTTGAATTCAAGGTCCTCATAGTATATACCTTCGACAAAGCGAAGATTGCCTATCGCCTCACGTCTGAAAAGTTTTGCCCATACGGAGGCGAAAAAAACTTCCTGATATAGAAATTTAGCAAGTGCCTGTTTCCTGTCAAGTGAAACCGTTCTAATTTCTGATGGAACCTTTACCGCCGGACATTTCTCTCCAAGAATCATGGACGTTGCCAATGCTTCGGCATCAGTTGAATCAAGGGCATCCCTCATTCCTCTCAGTGCTCCGGGGAATAGTATGTCGTCGGAGTCGACAAAACAAAGGTAATTCCCTCGAGCCATATCCATCCCGATATTACGGGCGCGGGACGGACCTCCGTTTGATGTGTGTAGGACATGGATTCTGGTGTCGCGGCATGCATAATCATCCGCAATTGATCCGGTGGTGTCAGTGGAACCGTCATCAATGACTATTACCTCCATACCTGCAGCGAGGCCTTCCTGACTGAGAATGCTGTCAAGACATTCGGCCAGGAAGGCTTCGCTGTTGTATGCCGGTACGATTACCGAAATCATAAGATAATCAGAATCTGTGTTTCACTAATGCAACGCCATTTATTCCGAAACCTTTATTGGTGAGGACGGTGAGGACTCGTTGTTGACACGGTTCAAAGCCGTAACCACATAGCGGCCGGCTTTTTTGACACTGTACTCATGCTCGGGTGTAACTGCAACGACAGTAGCCTTAGAGAGGTCATCTGAGGTGTTGGCAAGACGATAGATGACAAAACGGTATGCATCGTTGGTTTTTCCTTTGCCCCTAGGGAGTGGAGCGTTCCATGTAAGTTTCTTGCCACTGGCCTTGAGCGATGATACGGCGGCAGGTTTGTCGGTAGAAATCCATGGATATGCGGGGACAAGTGCAATATCGCTCTGAAGGGAATTCGAAAGAGAATCAAGTATGCCGCTATCGTTTGCGGTTATAGAGTAACCGGGGAACCAGCAAGTTCCCTGGATATTCTTTGCATCGCGGGTGAGTTGTATTTTATGACGCAACTGCGATTTTTCTTTTGAAGGAGGAAGGTCAGGTTTCTTCATGGTTACGCCTGTGGACTGACCAATATACATGTGTCTTCCGTTAGCGTTACGGTTCCACCAGTCGTTCAGTACTGTGTATGAGGCCAGTTTATGCTCAAGTTCCCAATATAACTGTGGAATTACATAATCAACCCATCCTTTCTCGCTCCAGAGCAGGACATCGGCGTAGAGAGCATCATAATTCTGCAAGCCGTTGGTATCCGAACCGCGAGGGTCGGATTTCTTGTTACGCCAAATGCCGAAGGGGCTGACGCCGAAACGAACCCAAGGCTTTGTGGAGGCAATCTGAGAATGAATTTCTTCGATGAGGAGGTCTACGTTCTTGCGACGCCAGTCATCACGCTTCATCCCTTTGCCATATTTTTTGAATGACGCGTCATCAGGGAATTCAGATCCTTTGACAGGGTAGGGGTAGAAATAGTCGTCGAAATGAATGCCATCGACATCATAACGGTTGACTATATCCATGACAACCTTCTCTATGAATTGACGGTTTTCGGGCAGTCCCGGATCGAAATAAAGTTTGTCATCAGCGTATTTGACGAAACGCCAGGGCTCCTTATGGTAGATATGTCCTGGTGCGAGTTTCTCGTTCTTGGACGTGGTTACGCGATAGGGATTCAGCCATGCATGGAGTTCCATGCCGCGTTTATGGGTTTCGTCAATCATGAACTGAAGAGGATCCCAGTTTGGCGACGGGGCCTGACCGTTTTTGGTAAGGAATCGTGTCCATGGCTCGAGTTCGCTCGGATACATGGCATCAGCGGATGGACGCACCTGAAAGAGTATTGCGTTCATGCCTGCGGCCTGAAGTTTGTCGAGTTGATCGCGAAGGTAATCCTGAAGTTCTGACGTGGACTTCGAGGCATACTGGGGTTGGAAAATCACATGCATCCAGGCACCGCGAAATTCTCGGCGCGGTTGCTCGTCACTTCCGGCAACGGCCGACATAATAGCCGCCGCAGCCAGAATGGTTACGAATAATCTTTTCAGTTTCATGATGTATTTAGGGTAGTGATGTTTAATTTTAGAATCAGCCTTCGGCGGCAACAGCCTCGGTTTCCTCGACTTCAGCCTCGGGTTTGATATTCGGTTCTTCAAGACCGAGTTTCTTACGGCGGTCAATAACCTTTAGATAAAGGCCAAGAAGAAGAGCGCATACACCAAGACCGGCGAGCATAATCAGGGGCCAGACATAATTATAACTTACGGCGGCGACATCCTCGGTCATCTTGCCTGCTTCAACCTGTGCGGTAATGTCTCCATTGGTTGCGGTAAGAATCTTACCGATAAGCAGGGGGAAAAGCCAGAGCCCGATATTCTGTATCCAGAAAATGAGAGCGTATGCCGAACCGATGATCTTGGAATCAACGAGTTTTGGAACCGATGGCCACAGGGATGCGGGAACCAGAGAGAATGAGGCGCCAAGGACAAGAATCGTGAGGTAAGCAACGCCAACACCAAGCATGGCGCTTCCCTTGCAGGCTGGAAGGATGAAAGCAAATGTAAGGTGGCATAGAATCAGGAGCAGTGATCCGAACACTAGCATGGAAGCGGCTTTGCCCTTGTGGTCGACATATGAACCTAAAATAGGAGTAATTCCGACGGCCAGAAGCGGGAAAACTGCAAATATGGCAGCCGCAGACTGTCGCATATAACCGAAATAGCAGTATGTGATGAGCGCTGCGACAGCACATCCGAAGAGAGTGTACTTAAGCGTTTTTTTCTTGCTGAAGTTGCCTCCGAAAGCAGTCGCGGCAACAATCAGCATGATGATATACTGGATTAGAGTCGAGGCCTCGGAGTTCCAGAACGAACCTTCGGCGGGTGGTGTGAGAGTCAGGTTGCACTGGAGCATGTTGACAGCATACTTCTGGAATGGGAAAATTGCAGAATAGTAAAGTACGCATAGAAGGGCTACAATCCAGAATCCGAGTGAACTTAGAATCTTGCCAAGGTCCGAGATGCGGAATGGATCGTCTTTCTCTTCCTCGGCGTTAGTCTGCGAATCAAGTTTCCTGTCCATGAAGAAATAGACCACAAACATAATCAGCGCGATCATCAGCAGGATGACAGCGAATGCAACCGGACGGCTGACACTGATGCTGTCGCCTACCTGCTCGGCAAAAAACGGCGAGAAAATCATACAGGTACCTACGCCAAGTCTTGCAAGAGCCATTTCAGTACCCATCGCCATTGCCATTTCACGGCCTTTGAACCACTTGACAATACCTCGGGACACTGTTATGCCTGCCATCTCTACACCACAACCGAAAATCATGAAGCCAACGGCAGAGAGTTTTGCGGATGCAGGCATTCCTTCATAGAAAGGAGAAATGCCAAGTTCTTGAAAACCGGGAATATAGTTGAGGTGGTTATTGAACCAGATCTCAAGTCCGGAGCCTACGAACATATCGGTCAGGGCATACCAGTTTATGACTGCACCTATGAGCATGACCGCACCTGAAAGCAGGGCTGTGAATCGGACGCCCATTTTGTCCAGGATTATGCCTGCGAATATCAGGAAGAAAATGAATACGTTTAGAAAGGTTTCGGAACTCTGCATGGTACCGAATGCTGTCGAGTCCCAGCCTTTGTATTCCTGAAGCAGATCCTTTATTGGTGAAAGGATATCCATGAATATGTACGAGCAGAACATCGCCAGAGCGAGTAGAGCGAGCGCTGTCCAGCGTGCCCATGATTTATCGGCGAGAGTATGTGCCGCCGGATGAACTTGTAAGGCCATAATGCGTTTAGAATTATGTAAGGGTGATAATTATTGATTTGTGCAAAGGTACAAAAAATGTAAGTAAAATCGGCCCGTCTTGTCTTCATCTTCACAAAAATATGCTTGAATGAGCAATATGTCTGAAAATATAAAATCCGGTGCCTCGCAAGGTGCCAGATCTAAAACCATCGAGAATCGCCTTCAGCGCCGCGAGTTTACCTTTGATCGTGTTATACGTATATTCTTCACGGTATGTCTGTTAGCCGGAGCGATTTTTCTTATAGCCATACTCAAGGATGTCCTTTTACCATTTTTTGTAGCATGGCTTATAGCGTATATGCTTGAGCCTTTCGTGCAATTTAATATGCGGTGGACACACTTGCGCAATCGTTTCTGGCCTGTGATATTGACGTTGTTCGAGGCTACGGCTGTGGTCGTGGCTTTGGGAATAATTTTTCTTCCGTCTATTTTTGATGAGTTTCATCAACTTGCCGTTACTGTCAGTGACTATGCAAAGTCAGATCAGGAGATTTCGTTCATTCCACACTCGGTTCATGAATTTATCAAACAGTCAATAGACTTTGAATCACTCTCGGATTTACTTAGCCAACAGAACATGCAGGCGCTTACTGAAAGCGCAACAAAGATCATCTCGGGAGGGTGGTCCATAGTCCTGGGCATCTTCAACTGGATACTTGTATTGCTTTATGTGTTGTTCATAATGATTGACTATGAAAAACTAATTGCCGGCTTTCGTCGCATGGTACCACCTAAGTATCGCAAACTGCTGTATGGAATAGGCGATGACGTGAAAAATTCAATGAACCATTATTTCCGGGGACAGGCACTTATTGCAGTCTTCGTCGCAATAATGTTCACTATAGCATTTTATATTATCGGTTTGCCGCTGGCACTTTTGCTCGGTATCATGATAGGTATCCTGTCGATGATTCCATACATGCAGTTGCTGTCCATAATTCCGACAACGCTGCTCTGTCTGGTGATGTCGGCTAACGGACATGCGGATTTTTGGAGTATATGGTGGCAGTGCATAATCGCGTACTGTATCATTCAGTCTACGGAGGATCTTGTGCTGACGCCAAAAATCATGGGTAAGGCCATGGGATTAAATCCGGCTATAATTCTGCTGTCACTTTCAGTATGGGGAAGTCTTCTGGGACTAATAGGCATGATTATCGCTCTGCCAATGACAACACTTCTTATATCATACTATGACCGCTACGTAATCCATTACGACCCTACAGCCGGCGATGGTGTGATCATGTAGAATCTTTAATTTAAATTAATCAGGCTTTTTCTTCGTTTCTGGCAAGCATCGGCAGGAGGCGGCGTCTGTCGGCATATAGCCACAATATGTCGCCAGCAGCAAATATAAGAGAAGAATCATTGTCGATGAAATCATCGCCTCGCTCAACAGCCAGTACAAGAGCGTTGTAGTTGTTACGTAAACGCGATGAGCGGGGAGTGCGTCCAATTAGGGGAGAGCCCGGGTCGAGACGCAAGGGGAAAAGCGAGAATTCATCACCGGATGAACCGGTCTGTACGGGAAGTGTGGCTTCAACCTGAGGAAGAAGATTCGCAAGTTGCTCATCGTTGCCTACAACACCAAGGGTGTCGCCCGGATACAAAATCATTTCGACAGGAGGCATTGGTGTTACCGTACCTTCGGCTCGCTGCACAGACACGACATTGACATGATATTTGCCTCGCAGACCTGTGTCAAGAAGTCGCTTGCCAACAAATTCGCTTCCATTGCCGAGTGTCATATATGCCAGATGAAGGTCGGCGACGACTGTATTGTTGGTACCGCGACGTCGTAGTTCACGTTCATTGAGGTTTTTCAGGAAGCGATTTTCAATTGTAGTCATCCGCTGGCGTACACGAGTCGAGAATACCATGATTATAAGCAATACCGCCGCCAGAAGCACTGATAGGGCAGCCCGCATGGAATAGAGCCATATTATGGTGGAGGCAACAAACCAAAGTGCGATTATGAAACTCAGGATGGCGATGACTATTTGCCCCGCGGAGACACGTGTCTGAGTAACGGATCTGGTATTCTGCTTCACAGATGCGATAACACGGGCCAGAGGAGAGACAATTGCCATGAGGAATGGAGTCATAATGCCGAGTGTCACTATCAAAGTCAGAACCCGGCTCCACTGAGGAATGATGTCAGTGAGCCAGTTGCGGAGGAACTGTCTTGATATAATTACGATAGCAATAAGAACGATTGAATATAACAGTGTGCGGAAAAGAGCAGGTTTTAATGTATTGAACCATGAAACGTCTGATTCGGCCTGCTCCTCGTTTACATTCTTGTGATATCGGTCAATAAGGAAACGCAGTCGGGCCGGAAGATGTCTTTCAATAAAGTTGTAAGCCGGCACAGACATCTTTATAAACATCGGTGTAGTGAATGTTGTAAGGACAGATACTGCGACAATGATAGGATATAGAGAAGAATCCAGGACACCCAGACTCATGCCAAGAGTGGCTATGATGAACGCGAATTCGCCGATTTGTGTAAGTGAGAATCCTGACTGTATGGCGACCCTCAGTGTCTGGCCGGTCACCAGCATGCCGAATGTGCCGAAAACAATCATGCCACAGATGACAACTATCGAAAGTAAAAGTATCGAGGGCCAGTATTGGGCTATAACCGTAGGCTTTACCATCATGCCTACAGAAATAAAGAAAACAGCACCAAAAAGGTCTTTTACCGGAGTTACAACATGCTCGATTCGCTCTGCGAAACTTGTACCGGCAAGAATAGATCCCATGACGAACGCACCGAGGGCAAGAGAGAAACCGCATATTACGGAAAAAACCGCCATGCCGAGGCAAAGCCCCATCGAAACTACAAGCAGAGTCTCGGAATTAAGGAACCGGTCAACCTTCCGTAAAAGAGACGGGAGAACATATACGCCAACCAGAAACCATATGACCAGGAAGAACACAAGTTTCGCAATGGAATAGAATAATTCGGAACCCTGGACGGATGAACCTGCTGCGATAGAAGAAAGAATCACCATCATGACCACTGCGAAAAGATCCTCGACTATAAGTACAGCCAGAACCTGTGATGCGAATTTCTGGTGCCTCAGACCAAGGTCATTGAATGCTTTCAGAATTATGGTGGTGGAGGACATCGATAGCATGCCTCCGAGAAACAGACAGTTGATTGACGAAAATCCCATTGCATAACCAACGATATATCCAATGCCCATCATGCCTGATACTATAATCAGCGCGGTGGCAACAGCCGAAGCTCCGGAGTTTACAAGTTTCTTGAAACTGAACTCAAGTCCCAGCGAAAATAGCAGAATGACTATACCAATTTCTGCCCAGAATTTTATGTTCCCCTCAGAGGCTACAGAGGGAAGGTAGGTGAACTGAGGACTTGCCAGAAAACCCGCGACAATGTATCCGAGAACAACAGGCTGCTTAATCCACTTGAACAATACAGAAACTATTGCTCCAAGCAAGAGGATGAAGGCAAGGTCTAGAATGAGACTTTCTATATCCATTTTATTTCAGAGAGAAATTGCCACGGTAGAGACGGTAGTTGTCAGCAAAAAGTTCAACAGTGTATTCACCGGATGTAAGGGCGGTAGCGATGTCGATATATATTTTTTCACCTGTTATTTCGTGTCCTTCGTATTCAAGAACTTTCTTGGCGGAGCAAGGAACTGTCGCACCCTCGAATGAGAATGAACCAGCCCCGCCTAGAAGTGTACCCTCGGGAGATATGACACGGCAGAATACCGTTTTTTGCCCAACAGGAGTTGAATTATTCTGAGGGATGGTGAATGTTACCATCAATTGTTTTGCCTTCTTTACCTTTTTTTCTCTTTTGCCCTTGTTGTTTAGAGGCGTGAGACTTACGCTTGTAACGTTGAGTTTTTCAGCAAGGGTCATACGTTCGTTGAGAACCTGATTCCGCTGATCTAGATCTTGTGCGCGGGCAGTGGTGGTGGCAAGGTCTGTTGACAATTGTTCGTTTTCGGCACGAAGTTCCTCGTTCTCCTTGTTAAGTCGTGCTATTTCTTCAAGATAATGCTTGAGCAATGCCCGCAGTTTGTCGATTTCACCACGTAGTTTCGCAATCTCAGCGGCAGATTTGTTTTTATTGTCTTTTAACTGAGCCTGAAGACGTTCTATCTCGACCCGAGCGGCCTCGTATTGTTTTGTCAAGCGTAGTTTTGTCGTGTCGTTAAGAATGACTTCACGCTGGTTTTCAAGTTGAGTAAGATCGCGTGTCGCATTCTCGAGTTCGCTAGCAGCAAGTTGCTGTTCAAGTTCGATTTGCTGTGCCTCAGCCTCTTGGCGCGCTTTGTCGGCCTCTGTTTCTTCTTTGCCGGCAGCGCCCCATATGAACCACCATATGAGTGCTCCAAGGATAATTACGCCAATAATAGCTGATATGCCAATGAGTATTGTCTTGCTGCTTTTTTTTCTGGGAGTATTTTCAAGGGAAGATTCAGACATATGTACCGTATCTTCGGCAGATTTGTGGATATTGCTTTTGGGAGTGCGGTTTTCGTTAAAATCCATAGTGTTACGATATCTTTTGTTCAGATAAAATAAACTTGTCAAAATTTAGAATGCAAATTTAAGATTTTTCGTTTGAAAAAACTTAACTTTGCTGTATGAAAAACTTGAAAGACGAAACAAAAAAGGAAATAGTGGTATTAAAAAAAAACTCCAAAAAACCTTTAAGAATTATACTTTGGTCATTTGTAGCACTCATTGTTGCTGCGGGAACTGTTTTGTTGTGGCTTGGCAACAAGGCCTATCGTCAGTTTGATGGTAAGGGTGTCCGCATAGTAATCCCAAATGTGTCTTCTAAAGAAGAAGTGAACGATATCCTTATCAGTCAACTTGGAGATTACGGAGCTGATATAGCATGGTTCTGGAAAGTGCGAGGAGGTGACCCGCATCGTGCGGCTGGTTCCTATGTTATAAACCCCGGTGATCGTGTCTGGTCTGTTGTAAATCGTATTAGGGTAGGGGCTCAGACACCAGTACGACTTACATTCAACAATGTCAGGACCATGGATGAACTTGCCACCCGCATATCCAGGAATTTTGCGTTCTCAGAGATAGATTTCCTTGCGGCGTGTGACTCATTGCTTCCTGAACAAGGATTCAATAAGGCTCAATACCCGGCGGCGTTTGTACCGGATACATATGAATTCTATGCGACCGCGACTGCGGAAGATGTTGTAAGGAAACTTGCCGAGCATCGTGAAAAATTCTGGAATGAAGACCGTCGGGCCAAAGCAAAAACTCTGGGGCTTTCACCTGTAGAAGTAACGACAGTCGCTTCTATTGTCGAAGAAGAGACAGCAAAATCTGATGAGCGTGGCAAGGTTGCAAGGCTTTATATCAACAGGCTTGACAAAGGGATGAGACTACAGGCTGATCCCACTGTCAAGTTCGCACTTGGAGATTTTTCCATTAAGCGTATAGTCGGACCGATGATAAAAGTACAATCACGCTATAATACTTATCTATATGAAGGACTGCCTCCAGGCCCAATTCGTATCCCCGAATCATCGACTATTGATGCCGTTCTGAACGCTCCGGAGCATGCATATATCTATATGTGTGCTCGCGAGGATTTCTCAGGTTATCACAATTTCACTTCGGATTATAATGAACATCTTGCCAATGCACGTCGTTATCAGGCAGAACTTGATGCAAGGGGAATAAATTAGTAAATACCCTATTACGGTTATATGAACAATAATCAATTGGTGGTTGCTGCCATATTCAGCAACAATTTCGATGCTAATCTGGCGCTTACAAAACTGCGTTCGGAAGGCATCGCATGCATCATTGACGGAGAAACAATTGCTGATGTCTGGGGTGGTGCGGCCGGAATGACATTTACAGGCCTTCGCCTGATGGTCAATTCAGATGACCTGTCAGCCGCACGCAAGATTATTGACGGAATGTCTATTTCGCACGATTGACGTTAGAGCAATTGGGTTACATAAAAAGAAAGACGGAGTGCCAGATGTGACACTTCGTCTTTGAGAGAGCGATAGACGGGGGTCGAACCCGCGACCCTGGGCTTGGGAAGCCCATGCTCTGCCAACTGAGCTACTATCGCATATCCGGGGAGAGCCTGAGCATTTGTTGAAGAATCTGATTGGTGAATCTCAGAGCAGTTTCCTTTTTGTGATGGCAAAGTTAGTGATTTTTTTTGAAAGGGAAGAATCGAATATAAAGTTTTTCAGTTATTCAGCGGCGGCGTCGGACAGAACGTGTTGCCGATGAAGAAGAAGTCTTGACTTTTGATTGCTTGACTTTCGACTCTTTAGGTTTCTTGGAAGAACGTTTTGTAGAGCGCTTTGTGGCGCGTTTAGGCTGATTTTCGGTTGAATCGCCGTTTTCTATACTAGTATTGTCACCTGAAGCGACATTCTCATCTGAATCAGCCGAGGCAAGAGCCTGGTCTTTGTTGTTCTTCTTGTTCTTGCCGCCAATGACTTCCTCGCGATCAGCAACCCAAAGTTTATCCTCGAAAGTCGTGAGGCGTTTTTGTATTGAATCCTGGGCGCGGCTCATAGCATCGGGATCAGGATAAAGTTGTGCCATGGACTGGTTGCGAAGATTACGGGTTTTATATATGTCACCCTCGTACATATTCATACGGAAGAAATCATCGTAAGAGGCGGTCGGGATATTGTTGTCGTCTGAGGTGAAAATCATCTGTTGGGCAAGCCAAGGACGTATGTCCGAATACTTGAGCCAGAACATGGGATATTTCACGGCTTCACCGCCAAAATCACCTGAACGGTGAAGTACGGGACATATTGCCTCTACTTCAGTTCTCATACGGTTTTGACGTGTATCGAATTCCCATCGTTCAATTATATAATATGAAAGTACCTCGTTGGTTGGCACATCGGATTCGTCAATTGTGAAACGGGGATTTTTCTCGGTGGAACCTTTGGCATCGGTATATAGAATGTGGAATCTGTCAAGGACATCACGTACCTTTATACGGTATTTGTCTGTGAAGACTTCACGTCCATCTAGGTACTCATAGGCTGGTATCTGGTTGTTTGCAAGAAGACGCATTATTATACGGAAGAGGTTTTCCTGGCCTTCGATATTCTCTTCGGGAAAGTAGAGAGTCGCGTTTTTAGCCTTGTCAAGGTCAATCTGGCGATAGATAACCCGCATCCACTGTCGGTCAGCATCGGTTATGGATGCACCAGCATCGCTGTAGTGGTTCTGCATGCGGTCGGTGACGCCAGGAGTCTGGGTTTGCTCCTTGCTGTGGCGGGGGCCATTGCCGGCACGGCGTGAAACACCCGAGGCCGTGGAATTATCCTGGGCGGCTGAGCCGAGTACGCCGGACGCAAGCATGAATGCGGCAAGGGCTATGCGGTTTATTTTTTTCATCTTGTTCAGATTATGTTTGCTGTTAAGATTCGTGTCAGAGTTTAAAGGTATATGTCAGCCTATGATTACTTCCATTGGCGAAAGATCGCGAGAGATTCCGTCGGGACCAACGGCTTTGATGCGGGTGATGAAGAAACGTGCACCACGTTTGAGACGCTGGAATGACTGTTTCTGGCGGGGAGAGAACGATGCGCCGCTTGATACTTCAGGGATGGCATTACCCATTGAGTCGAAGATTACAGTCTCAAATGAAGTTACGCGGAATTTCGTATCAATCAGACCATCGTCAATGGCAGCCTCAAGTCCGGGGGCAGCAAGTAGAAGTTGTTTCGAGAAAGGTCGTGAACCCTTATAGTGACTGACGTTGCCTTTATCGTTATATGCGATGTATGCCGACGGATCTGGAAGTTTACGAACGCGGAAAGTTGTCGTGGCTACATTAGATGTGCGTCCATCGATATTTGCCGTCACGGTAACGACAGCATTCGAGCCTACGGCCGTAGGGCGGGCTATCCAATGGTCACCGGAACGGGTAAGCGAGCCTCCTGTCATTGTGGCGGAAATATTGTTCATTGTAACGCCGGGAACGGAAATCGATATTGGGTTGTCGATACCGGCATAAAGAACATTCATCATGGTTGCCGATACAGTAGCCATAGGTTCTATAACTGTATATGAGGATGAGAAGTCATGACGGGTAAAAGTGCCGTCGCCATGAGGTACCTGAATATAGCCATTATAGGTGAATTCGCCGGTCGAGGTTGCACCTACAGTATAGATGCCATTGTCATCAAGGCGTCTGCCTCCGACAAAAACCTCAGGACGTGCGGTTGTGTCGACTGCGGCAAGCACTATGTTTGCCTGATACTGACCTCCCCGCATGACAAGTCTTGACTGCGGAATGACGAATGCAGACAGCGAGTTGACGCGTACATCGCCCGCATCGACCTGAGACAGAAGTGAAGCAAGAGCCTCGCCTTCGGCATAAAGTATGTCATTCTGAACTTTGGACAGGAGGGTGACTGCGGCAACAACAGGCTGTTGGTCGAATTTCGCTTCTTCCCAGAGGAGTTTGTTTAATTGACCCTTGCGTTGAATAGGCTCCGTGGATAAGGCATTTGCTATGTTTTTTGCCTTTGCAGGATCCCCGATAGTTGCAGTTATATAGTCACGGAACGAATCTATTGATGTTCTCAGTCGTTGTCCGTTTTTACTTCCTGGGGCTAACATGACAACAGCGGCGGATTCAAGGTCATCACGGTTGATTATGTTGTTGGGGTTGCCTTCTGCGCCGTCTGCCTGTCGTACTATGGCCATTTTCAGCGAGTCAACAAGTCTATATAGTGATGCGGTGTTACGGCGAACTTCCGAGGCCTTTTCAAGCCAGCGGCGTCCTTTCTCAGGGTTCTGCTGTGCGAAAGCCTCAAGCGAGTGGTAGATTGCGGCGTTGCGGTCTGATACGTTCTGATTGGAACGGGTGAGGCCTTCGTGAACCTGTGTGAAACCGTCGAGAACATCGGACGAGACGTTTAGGGCGAGCATAGCCGTCAGGACGATATACATAAGGTTTATCATCTTCTGACGGGGGGAAAGTCTGTTGTTGTTTGCTCCCATTGTCGATCAATCGTTGTTTTCGGAGGTGGTTTCGGGATTTGTAACGGTTGGATTGCCTGTCTGTGCCATCATGGGGTTGTACATGTTGATGGTCATCGCGGTAATCATTTTTTCATAGACAGAGTTGAGTTGCTGCATGTAACGGGCCATCTTCTCTGTCTCTTCGGCATAACGTGCAGATTGCTCTGACGATTTCTCATACATGTCGCGGATATCTTTGATGCCTTTGTTGACACGGTCGATTGCATCCAGTTGTGACGAGATGGATTTCAGTTGAATCTCGTAGATAGTGTTGAGACCCTGAATATTGCGTGAGAGGTCACCCATCTGCTGTACATAGCCTTGTGATGAGCGGGTAATGTTCTCTGAGTTTTCAGTAATTGTGCGGTACGAGTCAAGCAGAATCTCGGAAACGTGGTTGAGAGCCTGGGTTGATTGGCGTAACTGGGCCATTTCCTCAGTTATGCCATTTAATTGCTCCAGATAGTTCTGTGTTGCGGATGCGACATTGGAGGCCGGAGTTGTTACCGGCCCTTCAGCGACTAGAATTTCGGCATGGTGTGTCTCTGACTGGCGAGGACGGTCGGATACAGGCCAGGATCCATCTTGACCCAAAAACGAATCGTCTCCGTTAGAAGGTTTATCCGCATTTTCTTCAGTCTCGTCTGCGGTATCCTCCTTGACTTTGGAGTCTGCATCTGCGTCTTCATCTTCATATTTCTTGTCGAGTTGAGGGTAAACCTTTTCCCAATTATACTCGCGGGGCGGACGGTCGAATGCAGTGAGGACGAACATAAGTACCTCCGTGCCCATGCCGATGGAGAGCAAGGTATTGCCTCCTGGCAGGTGGAGTATCTTGAATAGTGCGCCCCAGATTACGATAGCGGCACCGATTGAATAGGCGAAGTTGAAGAAACGTTGGCCTTTCTCGCTTGATATGAAGGATTGTTTATGCTTTTTTGCCATTTTGATTGATGTTATATCTTTCGCCATGGAATGGCTGATATGACTGTCTTTGAGTATTAAACTTAGCGTTTGCCGCTTTTCTGACCGCGTGCGAAACCTATCTGACTGCGGACGCAACGGAATCCTATGTATGAACGCTGTTCGTTCTGATACTCCCACATGCGGAGGTCTGAACGAATGTTATGGGCCACATCTTTCCAGGAGCCGCCACGAATAATCTTCCGTTTCATGCGGTATGGATCCTCTTTGGCAGCGTTATAGCGGTATTCGGGGTTAAGGTCGGAAGTGAGTTTGTCAACAGATTCGGTGAATGCTGTCGAAGTCCACTCGGAGACATTGCCGGCCATGTCGTAGAGTCCGAAATCATTTGGCGCATATGTACCTACCCGCGAGGTAATCACATGCCCGTCCTTGACATAGTTTCCCTCCTGTGGCTTAAAGTTGGCATAGAAGCAACCCTTGTCATCGGACATTGTCAGGTCACCGTCCCATGGATACTTGTTTTCGGAAACACCTGCGCGGGCAGCAAATTCCCACTCGGCTTCGGTTGGCAGACGATATGGCTCGACATATATACCTTCCTTTCCGAGAGAGCGGCGCAGGTAATCTGTGCGCCAGTTGGCGAAGGCATTGGCTTGTTCCCAGGATACACCTACAACAGGGTAGTCGGAGTATCCTCCGTGTGAAAAATACATTCGGACATAAGGTTCGTTGTATGCATTTTCAAAGTCATTGACCCATGCGGTGGTATCGGGGTAGACGTTGACAATATAGGTGTTGAGAAAGTCATAGTCGCCGGTAAGGCCACGGGTAATTGTTTCACGAACAATTTCTCCCTCGTCATTGAAATATGCCGTATCTTTGGAAATCTGTGGAATGTCAGTTGGGGTAGGGAGGTCTGTGTTGTATACACGACGGCGCGGGTCAAGACGATTTTTACGCTTGGCGGCCTCGGTATGATTATACACCTCGTACCGGTAGTTGAGCTGGGTATCATCGAGTTCACGTACACCGGTAATGGGGTTGGTACGGTAAACCGATTCAATGGCACGTGCCTCGTCTTCGTTGGGATTGCGCCATGGAATTGGCTTGTTCCAGTTTAGGTGAGGAGTAACAGGATTACCTTCACGGTCTTCCTCAATCTTGAAATCCTCGTTGCCTCCGTAAGCGGGATCGGCAAGACGTTCGCGGATGATGGAGTCGCGGACCCAGAATACGAACTGCTTGTATTTGGCATTGGTGATTTCGGTTTCGTCCATCCAGAAGCCATCCACGGAAATTCCGCGGGCGTTTGCTTCGAGATTCCAGAGGCTGTCGGCCTCGCCCGGTCCGACTTTCATAGAACCGCGGTCGACTAGTACCATCCCGTAGGGAGTAGGTTCTGTCCACGATGTGCCGCCGACACCTGTAACTTCACCTCCTGCTGCCGAGCGCTGGCCGGTAGAGCAGGAGGCGATGATGGCGCCGAAAGCGAGCGCGAGGCTTGCCGCTATCTTGGTTGTTCTGTTCATGTCTGTGATTATGTGGTCTGTTGTATTGTCTGAAAAATTGGTTTTGGCCATATAGCCTGTGTTTGTCACATAATGCGTATCGCCTTATGACGGTTTCGGTTCTTGTCTCCGAGATTCAATTTGAGACTGTAACCGATGAAGAGTTCATGTGAACCGGTAGATGCCTTGGCGATTGCCGATGTGGGATAATCGTAGGCGTATCCAAGAAATATACCTTTGATTTCGGCTGAGACAGTCGCGTAGATTGAATCATCGTAGCGATACCCTAGACCAAAGGTAAGGAACTTATTGTAACGACAGCGGGCTGTTATCTCGGCCGTCGTAAAGGTAAAGTCGCTCTTGACCATCAGTGAAGGCATTATTTCAAATAACGTATATTTTATTGGAATATTGCCTCCGCCCATAAAATAAAGAGTGCGGCCGGTCTTGAATTCGTATATGTTCTGACCCTGAGAGTCAGATCCACTGTCGGAACTCAGGGAGACAACAGGGGCGTTGACATGAGTCATAGACAAGCCGGTCCAGAAAATCTTGTGCCTGAACCATATACCGGCAGCAATGTCGAATGCGGTTCCATGCAGGTCTTGAGTTGGAATCGCGTTGTCGGATCCCTGATGGTAGTCATCGTCATCCGGAAGTACAACGTCGGAGCCGTTCCACGACTGGTCATAGAATCCAAGCCCCAAAGCGGCAGTGAATTCACCGCCGAATTTCTTGAACTTATACCCTATTTGGGCATTTAGATTCAGCGTCTTGTAAAGTCCGAGACTTTCCTGTCCTATAACCAGGCCGGTTCCAAAACGTTTCCCGAATAGTTTTAATGGCATGTCGGCTGTCCCCAGGAACGAGCGTGGAGCGTTGTCAATGCCGACCCATTGCAGGCGGGCCCCTCCGCATATACGTAAATAGTCTGTCTGGCCGATGGCAGCCGGATTATAGTATGTAGGGACCTCGTAATACTGCGAAAACTGCGCGTCTGTCTGAGCCATTCCGGTCTTAATGGCGGAGATGAAAGCGAGAAGAAGCAGTATGCGGATGAATTTGTTTGTCAAACGATTCATTGTCGGTTTGCTATTGTCCTGTAGAATCAGATGGAAGAATGTGTTATTCGAAATAGAATGAAAGGACAATCATCTTGGATGTTGCTTTGGATAGCGACTGTGTGTACTTGAACTTTCCGGGATCGTCGACAAGGTCAGGGCGGTCATGTTGCAGAACATCTGTAAGGCCAAGGCAGAATTTGATCTCCGGATTGAGTTTGAAAAACGGCAGGTAGAAATCGCAGCCAAAACCAAATGTAAGATAGAAATCGGTGGATTTCAGTTTGAGTTCATCGGACCGTTTTTTACCCACATCGAAGGCTGGCATGATTCCGGTGAGCATGTAAGGACGCGAATTGCGGTATCGGAGAGACGAGAACTTCAGTTCAACAGGCATAACTACAAAGGTTGATTTGATGTTCTGCCGGACCTCGTCACCGCTATTGATCTCGCGCATGGTAACGTTGCGGTTGCCAAAATACATGCCTGGAGAGAAACGTAGATTGAAGTAAGTGTTTAGGCGGAGGTCAATCAAGCCGTTAACACAGAAACCGGGAGAGTATGATGGCTGTTCGATAAACCATGATTCGCCTTCGGGAGTTACGAATCCGTTGTTTGTCAGGCGTAGATTCTGGGTGTGCAGTCCGACCGAGAAACCAAGGTGCCAGCGTCGGAGGTCCGCGTATGGACGGTTCTGGATTTTATCGTTGAACGTCTTGGCGCTGACACCGAGCGCGCAGAAAACAATGGCTGCGCCTATGATTGCTATTTTGAGGAAGCGTTTCATTCAGTTGATATAACGCGGGGCAGGGCGTCTTTATTGTGCCTGAACGAAAAAAGACCCTTGGCGGATTTAGTACCAGGTTATACCGTTGCGGAGTGAAGAGCGTTTGTCGTACTTAAGGTCTGAAAGCATCGACGACTTGACGGAGATATGGAAATTATATGACTTGTAGGGCCCTACGGGAACAAAGGATGCCCGCATTGCAAAACAGTGGAGATCTCGGCCAATGGAGCAGTTCATGTATGCAAGCTTGTGGGTGTCAAAATTGTATGAGGCAGAGAATGAGAAGTTCCAGTTTTTGGTTGGGTTAATGTTGCCCGAGAAACTCAGGTTCTGGGTGATCCTGGAATTATATTCCAGTTTCTCATAGTTGAACGTCCCATAACTGTATCCAATGGAATAGTTGACAGACAATGACCATGGAACTTCCCATTTCATATATCCGTCATCACTAAGGTCTATACCATCGTCACCCTCGTTTTTGCGTCTGTCGCCATACTCGTCACCCGTCATGGGGCGGTTGTCATTGTTATTGTCTTTAGGGTTTTTGTCGTTCTTTTTCTTACGGCGGAATGTGTCGTTGTTGAAAGTATATGAGAACGATGTGCCTGTGGAGGAAAGACGACCGATACCTTTACCTGCTTTCCAGCGGGGTATATTGACGCGTACTGGATTGCCCTGGGCGTTCAACTGGTATGTATATACATCCCATACGGCATTCAGGTTCAGGTTGAAGTTCTTGGTAAGGCGAAGCAGTATGGAGGTGTTGATATTAGACCAGTTAAGCGAGTCCGCGGCAAAATTATATGATTGAGAAACTGTGAAATTCTCTATAAGCGAGATTTTCTTCTCACCGATTGAATCATCTGTCTTTACCTTCATCTCGAGATTGTTGGCAAGTGAGAATGAAAGTGAACCGCTCTTGCCTCGACCTGGCACACCGAATGTGGCGTTAGGGAATTTACTATAAACTACTTCCTGGACAACACCGTCACTGCCGGGGCGAAGATATTTGCCGTAATAACCGAAGAATGAAGAACCAAAGTCCGGAGCCCCTGAAAATGAGATTGTAGGAGTCATCACATGGCGAATCATCTTTACTTTGTCTCCGAGGAATTTCATAGGCTTCCAGAAACCGTAGACTTTGGTGTCAAGTGAAACCGATGCATTGAAATCCCAGACGTTGTAAAGACTATAGGTTGTGTCGCAGATTTCTACGGCTGCATTCGGATCCCATTGTCTATTGACCTTGGATGTGTACATGCGGTCGTTTAGTGTTATCGACGGCGTCAGGTTGAGATATTTGAAGATGTTGAATGTTGCGTTTATAGGTACGGTGTGTCGCATACCGTTACGCCAGTCTTTTATGAGACTCTTTTTGAAAAATTCATCCTGTTTGGCTGTCAGGGAATTCTGTAACTGACCCGAATAGGACATTTTGATTTTCTCATACCATTTCTCGCTGCCTACAGCGCGTTTGCGCTTGAAAGGCGCGACCTGGCTCATGGTGATGTTTAGGTTCGGGAATCCGACAGAGATTGTGGAATCCTGAGTGCGTTGCGAGACATTCATCGAAGCGGAAATTGACCATTTGGAATTAGGAATTCGGTAGGTCATATTTACTGTCGAGGACTTGGTGTTCTCAGTGAAGGCGTTGGAATAATATGAGTTGAGGTCATTTCTAGTATATCCTGAGGTGGTAAAGTTGACCGAAGCCGAAAGGCTCATCGAGGGATTGGCCTTGGAGTCTTGTGAATGAGACCACAGAATCTGGAAGTTGGTCTGTTTCGAATAGTCAGGCAGCCCCTTGTCGCCGTAAATCGACTTTAGGTAGGAAATATTGAAGTTGCCCGAATACTTATAGCGCTTGACATATGTTGAGCGAGCGGAGAGACCCCAGGACCCCTTTGTGTAAACCTCGCCAGTAAGAGCGAGATCAATGTTGTCGCTGAGAGCAAGATAATATCCTCCGTCACGTAGATAGAAACCGCGAGTGTAATCGTCTCCGAAAGTTGGGAAGATTATTCCCGAAGAATATTCCTTGGAGAATGGAAAATAACCGAAAGGCACAGCGAGAGGCAGAGGCAGTCCTGCAAGGACAAGATAGGTAGGTCCTGTAACTACATTCTTGCCAGGCTTCATTTTGCCGCGTGTGATCTGAAAATAGAAGTGCGGATGGTCATGGTCGTCACAGGTGGTGTATTTTCCATTCTGGAAGAAATATGTGTCATCTGAATCTTTTTTAGCAATACCTCCATGCAGATAACCTTCGCCTTGCTGTGTGACGATGTCGTAGAGTATGCCTTTGCGTGTGCCGAAATTGTAACGCATGGTGTGGGCCTCGTAATCCGTGCCATCCTCGCTGAAGACCGGACGTCCTTGTTCTTCGCCTGTTGAGTCGACCTTACCCAATGCGTATACAGTGTTGTTTTTAAGGTCGAGGTCTATTTGTTCGGCATCAATCTTAAATTGGCCGTATTGAACTTGACTTGCACCGTACATAAATGCGGAATCACGTCTCACAAGAAGCATTGAGTCCTTAGAGGAAAATACAACAGGTGCGTCAAGATCGACTTTGCGGCGCACCACACGCTGTTTGATCGGGGGTGTGGCAGTGCTGTCAATGAGCAGGGAATCCGGTATATCTGACAATCTTTCGGAAATAGAGTCGTCGGTGTTGACTGATGTATCAGCAGGAATAGGTGTGTTCGGAACAATTGCTTCTGTTTCTGAGGTTTCTGAAAAATCGCTGACGGAATCGGCCACAACATCGACAGACTTTTCGTTGGAAAGCCCTAGAGCAGTGGCAAAAGCATCAAAGCCCTGCCAGACAATGGGAAGGGCAAAGAGTAGAAATATATATGGCAACGTTTTTTTCACCTGTGATGAACGCTTGAACGTGCAAATTTAAGAAATATCGGCGGGAAAGGGAGTGTATTGGGGATTTTTAACGGTTTTTTGTTAAAGAGGAGGGACATCAATTATGCTGGCTCCCGGGAAATTGACTGCAAGATAGCGTTCAATAAAGGCCCGGGTATCAGCAGCGATTAGTTTATCTTGATCGAAATACTTGTTATAGAGGACGCCGGCAAGTGTTATTCCTCGGGATTTTATGGCTTCAAGCGAGAGTATGGTATGGTTTATTGAGCCGAGACGGCTATTTGTTACCAGCCACATAGGCAATGAGCGACTCGAGGCATAGTCGATGGCAAAAAAATTGTCGGTGATTGGGACCATGAGACCACCGGCGCCTTCAACGAGAACTATATCATATCGTCGCTCAAGTTCCTCGCGAGCCTTGTCTATGATGTTAAGATCAATCTCACGACTGTCAATGATGGCGGCGAGTTGAGCCGATGCTGGATATGAAAAGATTATGGGTGCGGTCAGACCTTCCCTGTCTTCGGGCAAAGGGCCGGTTCCGGTCAGGGCACGGTGTGCGTCAATATCCTCGGAATGGCCGGTATTTCCGGTCTGAATGAATTTCTGTGTTATGACTGTTTTGCCTTTATTGCTTAGAAGTTTTGCAAGATAGGCGGTGCAGTAAGTTTTACCGGCATCTGTGTCGATGCCTGAGATGAAGTATGTCGGCATGGTTTATTTCAGGGCGTCAGGGTCAAGCCTGCGGGCGATGATGAAAATTGGCTTATACGTCAAGGGATAGAGACCCTCGTTGTTACTGGGATAATCAGCCAGCAGGCGGCGTACCATTGAGATTCTGGATCCTTCAGTCGCAAGAGCATTTACGCCGGTATCGCGCAGATGTTCTATGATTTCTCGTGGTGATTTGAAGTTGAGAGTTAGGGTTGATGACTGACATACGTGGATGGCAAATCCCTCAGGTATCATTGCCTGCCAGCCTGAGGCTGAAGGCAGACTAAGACCGTGACCAATTGTTTGTGAAAGTTCAGAAAGATTGTTCTGTACGAAAGATGATATTATAAGATAGCCCCCAGGAATGAGAACACGCTCGCATTCCCGCAGAAATGAAGCGGGAGAGTTGAACCACTGTAAAGTTGAGGAAGAAAAGATGTAAGCCAGAGAACGAGAGGGAAATTTCCGTATCGCAACCTCGGCATCACATTGTGAGAACCGTCCGTCGGGAGCATATTTCGAAGTATCTACAGCCGCAATGTCCCATAGGCGCTGGATGCAGCCGGGGACTATGCGTGAAGTGTAAAGTGAAGTCAGTGTACCATTGCCGCATCCAACTTCGAGTACATCGCCTTCAAGCATGTAATCGTCATTGAGTCCTGCCGCCGTAGAAAACAAATGCATTAGGGTTGTGGCGATTTTCTGTTGTGCCACGGCAGCCCGGGTGTATGAATCGCCACATTTGCTGAAACGTTGCGTGACGCGTGATTTGTCAATAATGAACTGGGTGATGAGCGAGTTGAAATCAGGAAGATGCCCCGAGTTTATTATAAGTGTCGGCGCGACTTGACGCCAGGCCGCAAGTTGGTTTGCCGCAGGAAAAATGCGGTCTTCACGGCCTATGACTGCCAGGTCCCATTCTTCAACTTGTGGAGTATGGAAGAATGTATGCGTCTCGATTGCGTTAAGTTCCTCAATGAGTTCGCTAACCGGGCGTTTGGGACGTACTTCGCGGAATGCCTCGAACTGGGTGGCCGAGGTGCACATGCGTCGATAGAATTTGCTGAGAGACTGAGGGTTCAGCGCATTGATAGTACCGTGATAAATTGCTGTTGGAATACCACGGCGGTCATTTATTGGGTCCAGGGTGCCTCCGACGGCAATGCGCTTGGTGATGCGGGGTTCTATCTCATGTATGGTAAGTGATGCAACAAAAACGCCCATTGACCATGCAATCAGGCAAATTTCATCATAATTGCGAAGGACGGGGGACCAATTGAATGTAAGGTCTCGGTAATCCCAAAGGACCAGAATATCATACCCCTCGAAATACAGGTCCCGGAAAGGGCGTGCGTCCATCCCCCATCCGGCGTATAGCAGAATGAGTCGACGATTGGAAGATGTTCGACTGATGTATTTCGATTTCATTTAGGCCGATACTATAAGTTTATGGGACTAAAAAGAGGTGTCCGCGTCCGAGAGGTAACTGTCTTGTCAAGGAATAATTCTGAGTCCAGTAGACTTCCCTTTAAGTTGATTCTTTTCGATGTCGTCTATTATGCTCTGATAGCGTCGGGCGCTCTCAAAAAGAGTCTGCATTCTTGAAACCTGCTCGTTATTTAGCGGAGCAGAATCCTGTAAAAAAGTTATTGTAGTAATGAAATCTGCCGGCCAGGTCTGTCTTCCTTCCTCAGTCATGGTTTCCCATGAGTCAGCGGCATCTTCATTGCCGGCAAGATACTCAAGTTCTTGGCCGAATTTGTTGAGTGTTGCTTCTGCGGCAACAATCATAAGTGAGATATCCTCAACAGTGAAAGAGCGGTTGGAAGATATGTTTTCAGCAAATTCGGCAAGGGAACGCTCGTCAAATACGGCAGGTTCCTGAAGAATCCTGTGTGCCGACTGTTCTGGCGTAAGCACGGTGTCGGAGGAGGATTTCTCACCTTTGCCACATCCTCGTATGAAAAAAATCAAGGCAACGGCCAAGGCGACAATGCCTGCCGTTGCAATGATTTTGATAGAGCGTGAAGACATGGATTTATCAGTCCTTGATTAGGTCGTGGCCTGTCATTTCAGCCGGCTGGCTTAGACCCATGATGTGCAGAATGGAAGGTGCCACGTCTGCGAGTATACCGTCAGTTACGCTGGCGTTATTGTCATCCGAGATATATACGAAAGGCACCGGGTTGAGGGAGTGTGCCGTGTTGGGAGTGCCATCAGGATTGATGGCATTGTCTGCGTTGCCGTGATCTGCGATGATAATTGTGCCGTAACCATGTTCTTTTGCTGCGTTCACAACGCGTTCCACGCAATTGTCAACGGTTGCGACAGCCTTTTCGATTGCTTCGTATATGCCGGTGTGTCCCACCATATCTCCGTTTGCGAAGTTGACTACGATAAAGTCATACTTTTCGGTATCAATGGCTTCGACAAGTTTGGCGGTGACTTCAGGTGCAGACATCTCTGGTTTCAGGTCATAGGTCGCAACTTTTGGGGAGGGGACAAGAATACGTTCTTCGCCGGCATAAGGTTCTTCGCGACCGCCGTTAAAGAAGAATGTAACGTGAGCGTATTTCTCTGTCTCTGCGATATGCAGTTGCTTAAGGCCTTTGTCGGAAATGTACTGTCCGAGTGTGTTGTTGACGTTCTCTTTGTCGAAAAGAATGTGGACTCCCTTGAATGATGCGTCATAAGGTGTCATGCAGTAGTACTGAAGGTCAGGAATGGTGGTCATTCCTTCGTCCGGCATGTCATGCTGGGTAAGTACGATAGTCAGTTCCTTGGCACGGTCGTTGCGGTAGTTGAAGAAGATGACAACGTCACCGGGTTTGATTGTGCCATCGACGTTAGCATTGTTGATAGGTTTGATGAACTCGTCAGTGACATCCTCATCGTAACTTTCCTGCATTGCCTTGACCATGTCGGTGGCCTGTTTCCCTTCGCCTTTGACGAGAAGGTCATAGGCAATCTTGATACGCTCCCAGCGTTTGTCTCGGTCCATTGCGTAGAATCGGCCAATGATGGAAGCGATGACGCCGGCCGAGCCGGGTTGGCTGCAATGTGCGGTGAGATCCTCGATAAAGCCTTTTCCGGAATGGGGGTCGGTGTCACGGCCGTCCATGAAGCAGTGCAGATAGACTTTGTCAAGTTTGTATTCACCGGCAATGTCACATAGTGCCTTGATATGGTCGAGTGAAGAGTGAACGCCGCCGTTGGAGGTAAGACCCATCAGGTGAAGTGCGTGTCCGGTCTTCTGGGCGTAGGTATATGCGTTGCGAATTTCGGGGTTCTTAAGTATGCTGTGGTCGTTGATGGCACGGTTGATCTTAACCAGATCCTGATACAGGACTCGGCCGGCGCCGATGTTCAGGTGGCCTACCTCGCTATTGCCCATCTGTCCGTCGGGAAGACCGACGCTCTCACCCGAGGCTGAGAGTTGGGAATGAGGATAATTGGCCATAAGATAATCCCAGTAGGGAGTGTTGCCTGAGGAGATGGCGTCACTTTTGGTGTGGTCACCGAGGCCCCAGCCATCAAGTATCATCAGTAATGCTTTGTTTGCCATAATTTGGTTATGTATAGTTCGTTATACTTTTGATTTTCTGTTTGACGAGTACAAAGGTACAAATATCTTGTCTGTTAAGCAAAAAAATTGCTACATTTGCAACACATTGTAAAGAACGCCAGCATGGAGAGAATACATACACACAAATATTTCCTTACAGCCGCAGAATGTAATGCCCAGCAAACGATGCCTCTTTCGCTCCTTGTGGAGCGAGTCATTGAGACGGCCACCGAACATGCCAATATGTTGCATATAGGATTTTTGGACCTTGTTGAATATCATATTGGCTGGGTTCTTTCACGACTGAGTGTTGAGATTGACCGTTGGCCTGTGAC
The DNA here is from genome assembly GCA_937989585.1 of uncultured Porphyromonadaceae bacterium. GTDB lineage: Bacteria > Bacteroidota > Bacteroidia > Bacteroidales > Muribaculaceae > CAG-873. Next base: position 51,943 of record CALKRW010000009.1, read on the forward strand.
AAACAGCGGCTATGCCTTGCGAACATGGATTACCGATTTGGAAAGATTTTGGTCTACGCGCTCGCATGAACTTCTTGACGTTGACGGGAATGTGATAGGGAGAATACGTACCGTATGGGCTGCGATTGATACAGAAAAACGTACAGCGGCCGACCTCTCGGTGCTGAATCCTGAGGCGTTTGTGTGTCCTGACGGTAAATGCCCGTTGCCACCTATGCGCAGATTGACTCCGGTCAAGGGTGCTGACAGAAGTTTTTATTATGAATTCAGGGTTTCGGATATAGACATCAACAGACACGTGACTTCTAAACGTTATGTCGAATTGGTTTGTGATACCAAACCTTTGGAATGGTATGATGAATACTCGATTTTTGCCTTTGATATAGCATTCCAGCATGAATGTCTTTTCGGACAGAAGATTGCAGTCAATTCTAAGGAAACGGAGAGTCCGGAAGGAAGACCGGAGACCGATGTCGAGGTGATAAAAGATGGTGTCAGGGCTGTAAGTGCAAGACTCGTATTTTAGAGGGCGATAATCTGCTCAGGAAATTCTTGACCAGTCTGCGGTCCGTGCCAAGGTAAGTTTGAGAGCGCGTGCGAATGGCGCATTCTCTGGAAGAACAAGGGCCGGATCCTCTTTCATGAGTATGTCTGCCTGGTCGCGTGCCAGTTGGATAATCTGTCCGTCTTTGGCTAGGTTGGCGATTCGCAGGTCAAAGGCTATGCCGCTTTGCATGGTGCCTTCGATATCACCGGGACCTCGCATCTTCATGTCGGCCTCGGCTATGACAAAACCGTCTGTGGTCTGTGTCATGAGTTCGAGTCGCTTGCGTGTCTCTGCTGATATTTTATACTTGGTCATGAGTACACAGTAACTCTGGTCAGCACCACGGCCTACACGTCCACGCAACTGGTGAAGTTGTGACAGTCCGAAACGTTCGGCGTTCTCAATTATCATCACCGAGGCGTTGGGAACATTGACGCCGACTTCAATTACGGTAGTGGCAACAAGAATACGTGCCTCGCCAGACACGAAAAGTCCCATCTGGTAGTCTTTTTCCTGAGGTTTCTGTTTGCCGTGTACAAAAGCGACCTTATACTGTGGGAATGTCTCACGAATCAGGTCATATCCTTCTTCAAGAGAACGAAGGTCGAGTTTGGCATTCTCTTCGATAAGGGGGTAGACTATGTAAGCCTGCCGTCCCTGTTTGAGCTGGTAGCCGAGTGCTTTGTAGACGTTGAAACGCTGCGGGTCGTACCGGAGCACGGTGGTGACCGGTTTTCGACCCGGTGGCAGTTCGTCAATGACAGAGACATCGAGATCTCCGTAAAGCGTCATTGCAAGTGTACGGGGAATGGGCGTTGCTGTCATAACAAGGACATGTGGCTGTAGCCGCTCATTCTTGGTCCATAGTCTCGCGCGTTGGGCGACACCAAAACGATGTTGTTCGTCTATGACTGCAAGCGCTAGATTTCTGAAAACAACAGTATCCTCGATAAGTGCGTGTGTGCCGACGAGAATATGTACCGAACCATCAAGAAGTCCTTCAAGAATTTCACGTCTTCGTTTGGCGCGTGTAGAGCCTGTGAGTAACGCGACATTGACACCGATTGGCGCTACCATCTCGCGAAGTGTTTCGTAATGCTGCCCCGCGAGTATTTCGGTTGGTGCCATAAGACATGCCTGGGCGCCGTTGTCCATAGCCATCAGCATAGCCATCAGTGCGACGAGAGTTTTACCGGAACCAACATCTCCCTGAACGAGTCTGTTCATCTGGCGTCCGCTTGCACAGTCTTCTCGAATTTCGCGAATCACTCGCTTTTGCGCACCTGTCAAGGGAAATGGCAGGCATTCATTATAGAATCGGTTGAAGAATCGTCCGATATGTACGAAACGCTGACCTTCGGATGCGGATTTGCGCCTAAGGTTGCGTCGTGTCATGTCTACCGCGATGTAGAAAAGTTCTTCAAATTTCAGTCTTAGACGTGCTCGCTGCAATGTCTCGTTATCCTTGGGATTGTGTATGGCAATGAGTGATTCACGGAGGTCAGCGAGTTTGAGTCTTTCTTTAACTTTTGGTGGTAAGGTGTCGCAGATTCGGGGATGAGTATCGAGGATAGTTTTGATCCATGTTGAAAACTGGCGAGAACCGATGCCTGAGTTTCTGAGTTTCTCTGTCAGCGGATAAACGCCACGGAGACCGTTCTTGACGATTTTGGCATCGGCTGGATCGACTTCCGGATGTATCATCGACCATGTTCGCGTAGGTTCGAAGAAAGTGGGTTTCCCGAACAGTACGTATTCACTCCCCGGATTGTATGCCTCGCGAATTGATTTTATCCTATTGAACCATAATACCTCAATAGTACCGGTCCCGTCAGTAAAAAGGCCTATAAGACGGCTCTTTGCCCCTTCTCCATGAATCGTAAAATTTATGAATCGCCCCTTTATCTGTACAACAGGCATTTCGCCGGAAAAATCGCGAATAGAGTAGATCTTTGATCGGTCGACATAGTGTGTGGGAAAATGGCGTACAAGATCATAGGCAGACTTGATGCCAAGTTCCTTTCCAATGAGTTCGGCGCGTCGTGGACCTATTCCCTTTACGAATTTTACATCTATGTCGCGAAGTGAAAGCAATGCTTGAGAATTGTGGTGTTAGTTTTGTTTATTATTGATTATTGCCTCGGCAATCGCAAGATCAATCGGGTGGGTTATCTTGATGTTTGAAGGATCTCCCTCTACCAGTGAGACTGAATGTCCGTCGGCTTCCACGACAGAGGCGTCATCCGTAAATTCAGGGATGTAGTCAGCCGAATATGCCTTAAGGAGAATATCGGCGCGAAATGCCTGCGGGGTCTCAACGGCCCTGTATTCTGCGCGGTCTACAGCCTTGTTTGTCCCGTCGGGATAAATCCGGCGCAGCGAGTCGGTGACAGCAACGGTCGGAACAGCACTGCCGTAACGGAGAGTCGAGTCGATTAGCCTCTGACACATCTTATAGGTGACAAAAGGTCTTGCACCGTCATGCACCATGATAATATCGTCGTGCTCGGTCTGAAGTGACATGAGGCCGTTCTTGATTGAATGGAAACGCGTGTCTCCACCTGTGACAACCTGGGGAGATACGAAATCGTACTGATTGCAAAGTTTACGCCATAAATCCTGTGCGTCTTTGCTTAGGGTAAGAACGATATTTGCGTCCGGCATGGCCTCTGCCACTGATTCGATAGTGTGCATAAGCACGGGGCGCCCCGCAAGCAGGCAGAACTGCTTTGGCAGGGGCGCCCCGAAACGCGAGCCTGAGCCCGCCGCGGTAATTATGACGTGGAGCATCAGTATGCGAAGATGGGGTAGTTGGCCATGGTGGCGTTTACCTTCTCGCGTACCGATTTGATTACAGCCTCACTCTCGGGATTTGAGAGTACGGTGTCGATCATTTCGGCGATTTCGCCCATCATCTCCTCTTTGGCACCGCGGGTAGTGATGGCCGGCGTGCCCAGACGTATGCCTGATGTCTGGAATGGTGAGCGGGAGTCGAAAGGCACCATGTTTTTATTCGCGGTTATGTCAGCGTCTACAAGAACTTTCTCAGCGACCTTACCTGTGAGTTCGGGGAACTTTGAGCGGAGGTCAACAAGTATGCAGTGGTTGTCGGTACCGCCTGAAACGATGTTGTATCCCTTGTCCATAAGTGCGGCGGCGAGAGCGCGTGAGTTTTTGAGGACCTGAGTCTGGTAGTCCTTGTACGATGGCTGAAGTGCCTCATGGAAGGCAACGGCTTTGCCGGCTATGACATGCTCGAGCGGACCTCCCTGGACACCTGGGAAGACGGCCGAGTCAAGCAACTGTGACATCTTCTTGACTATGCCCTTGGGTGTTGTCTTTCCCCAAGGATTATCGAAGTCTTTGCCCATGAGGATGATGCCGCCGCGGGGACCGCGGAGAGTCTTGTGTGTAGTTGAGGTGACGATGTGAGCGTATTTCACGGGATTGTCGAGAAGTCCTGCGGCGATGAGACCTGCGGGGTGGGCCATATCGACCATGAATATTGCGCCTATCTCGTCTGCAAGCCGGCGCATGCGTGCGTAATCCCATTCGCGGGAGTAAGCCGAGGCTCCGCCGATTATAAGTCTGGGACGCTCGCGGCGTGCGACTTCTTCCATCTGCTCATAGTCGATGCGGCCTGTCTCTGCCGAGACGTTATACTCGAGTGCCTGGAACACTAGTCCCGAGAAATTCACTGGGCTGCCGTGCGACAGGTGCCCTCCGTGCGACAGGTTGAGACCGAGGAATTTGTCGCCTGGTTTAAGGCATGCCATGAAGACTGCCATATTGGCCTGTGCGCCCGAATGAGGCTGGACGTTGGCATATTCGGCGCCGAAAATTTTCTTGACGCGGTCGATGGCAAGTTGTTCGGCCATGTCGACTATCTGGCAGCCGCCGTAGTAGCGGTGGCCGGGATAGCCTTCGGCATATTTGTTGGTGAGGCATGAGCCCATTGCCTGCATGACTTCGTCGCTGACGAAGTTCTCGGATGCGATAAGTTCGATGCCCTTGAGCTGACGCTGATGCTCAAGATTGATGATGTCGAAAATTGCGTTGTCGCGTTCCATAAAAGATTGTGGATTGATTATGATTGGTTATTGTTTTCAGTCAATGACGAGCATTGCATCGCCATAGGCACCGAAACGGTAGCCTTCCTTGACGGCAGTCTCGTAAGCGGACATTATTAGATCGTAGCCACCGAATGCCGCCACCATCATGAGCATTGTGGAGTAGGGGAGGTGGAAGTTTGTGACCATTGATGTCGTGACGGTGAAATCATATGGGGGGAAGATAAATTTGTTGGTCCAGCCGTCGTGGAGTTTCAGGTGTCCTCCCATTGTTACGGCGGTGGCTAATGCGCGGAGCGTGGAGGTGCCCACGGCACACACCTGCCGTCCGTTGTCCTTGGCATGGTTGACGGTGTCGATGAGTTTCTGGTCGACAACCATCTGCTCGGAGTCCATGCGGTGCTTGGTGAGGTCTTCTACATCAATCTCGCGGAAGGAGCCAAGTCCGCAGTGCAGTGTCAGGAACGCCTCTTCGACGCCTTTTATTTCCAGTCTCTTCATGAGTTCGCGTGAGAAGTGCATGCCTGCGGCCGGGGCGACAACGGCACCTTCCTTGCAGGCGTAGATGGTCTGGTATTGCTCTGCGTCCTCCGGTTCGGCCTCGCGCTGGATGTATTGGGGCAGCGGGGTGAGCCCAAGATTGTAGAGCGCCTGCTTGAACTCGTCGTGTGGACCGTCGTAGAGGAAACGGAGTGTGCGTCCCCGCGATGTCGTGTTGTCGATAACCTCGGCGACCATGGACTGGTCTTCACCGAAATACAGTTTGTTGCCGATGCGGATTTTTCGTGCGGGTTCTACAAGGACGTCCCAGAGTTTGTTGTCGGAGTTGAGTTCGCGCAGCAGGAATACCTCGATGCGTGCTCCGGTTTTTTCCTTCTGGCCGTATAGTCGGGCGGGAAAGACGCGTGTGTCGTTGAAGACCATTACGTCCCCGGCGTTGAAATAATCAATGATATCTTTGAATATGCGGTGCTCGATGAGTCCTGACCGACGGTGTACGACCATCAGGCGTGCATTGTCGCGTTCCTTGTTTGGATGCTGTGCAATGAGTTCTTCGGGTAGATTGAATTTGAATTGCGATAATTTCATATTCTGTATTTCGATTGATTTTATTTTGCGGAAGGGTTAAGTACTGTGTGTCGTTTTAGTTGTAAGGTAAATTTATAGGGATGATTCTCAGTCTTTGGCTTCGGGCATCTCGACGGGCGCCTCGGCTATGAGACGGGCAAGATCGTGGGGCGGGAGGCACTGGTCGAGTGTGACGTTCCCGACGCGCGTACGTTTAAGTGCCGTCAGATGGGCGCCGGATCCGAGTGCCTGCCCGATGTCGCGTGCCAGAGCGCGGATGTATGTTCCTTTTGAGCATACAACCCGGATAGTCATGCTCTCGGGCGAGTAATCAATGAGTTCTATCTCATCGATTACAAGTGTCTTGGCCTTTAGTTCGGGTTCTTCACCTTTGCGGGCCATGTCGTAGGCGCGAACTCCGCCAATTTTGCATGCAGAGTATGCGGGCGGAATCTGATGTATCTCGCCGATGAATTTCTTAAGTGTTTCCTCGACCAGTTCGCGTGTTATGTGGTCGGTGGGGTAGAAGGCGTCAACCTCTGTCTCCAGGTCAAACGAAGGGGTGGTGGCGCCCAGGCGCAGGGTGGCGATATATTCTTTAACACCTGACTGAAGGCTGTCAATCAGTTTTGTCGATTTTCCGGTGCATACTATCATTACGCCTGTTGCCAGAGGATCCAGTGTCCCGGCGTGACCCACCTTGATTTTCTTGACCTTGATACGGCGGTATATGGCGCCACGAACGCGTTTTACGGCATCGAACGATGTCCAGCCGAGAGGTTTGTCTAGATATAGAATTTCTCCGTCGATAAAGTTCATTGAGCAGAATTGTGCTGTTCGCTACGGTTTGTTATTGGAAAATCAGGCAGAGGACTCCTACGATTGCGCAGTAGACGGCGAACCATACGAGTTTGCCGCGCTTGACTATGTCGAGCATCCATTTGCAGGCGAGGCATCCCACGATGAACGAAGCCAGGAAACCGACAGCCATCGGCAGGAAGCCGACACTGTTGTCGAAACCTCCGTCCTTGATGCCTTTCACTACGTCAAGCATGGCCTGTCCGAGTATGGGGATAATCACCATCAGGAATGAGAAGCGTGCGACCTGCTCGCGTTTGTCGCCGAGGACAATGCCGGTGGCGATGGTCGAGCCTGAGCGGCTGAGGCCCGGCAGGACAGCCACGGCCTGTGCGCAGCCGATGACGAAAGCGTCCACGAAGGTGATGTTACGTCCTACGTTGGCCGAGCCGACGGTCCCGCGGGTTGCGATCAGGCGGCGTGTGCGGCTGTAGTAGGCGAAGGCGAGCAATGCAGCCGTAACCAGCAGGCAGATTCCGACAACGGTGAGGTTGTGGCCGTAGAATGATTCGATTTTATCCTTGAAGAACACGCCTACGATTCCGATGGGAATACACGAGACGATGATTTTCCAGACAAGAGTGGTGTTCTCGTCACGCTTCAGGGTGAAGAACGATGTGCACATGCCCGAGAACTCGCGCCATAGGATGACGATGGTGGAGAGAACGGTGGCGACGTGCAGGGTTACATCGAACTGCAGGGAATCGGCACCCGAAAGGTCGAGGCCGAGCATGCTCTGTGTTATCTCGAGATGCCCCGACGAGGAGATGGGCAGATATTCGGCGAGTCCCTGGACTATGCCGAGAAAAAGGGCTTGAATCCAGTCCATGCGTCAGAGTTTATTGTTTTCTTCGGAGTCGTGTGACTCGGGTTCGTCATGTTGTTTTTTGTCTTTACAGAAAGCGGAGGGGCTGACGATTATGGCGACGGCCATAAGCACGAAACCCAGGAAGGCGATAAGCGGACCGACCACGATGCGGCGTGTCGAGAAGATGTCGGGATTGAATTCGTCTGTTGTCGATGGGGCTCCGAGCATCAGCAGGAAGCCGAGGACTATCATTACGCCTGCTACGGCCATGCCGATGAAGTTCCGGCGCCCGAGAGCGCGTTGAGAGGCGCTTTCTTTGGCAAGAACGTCGGCTTTGGGTGTGACGTATGATTTCTTTTGTTGAACCATTGTTCTTGAGATTATATTTAATGTACCTTAGAAAATTATACTTGTGCGGGATATGGGGGTTGAATTTTATTTCTTGAAGAGTTGGTCGTAACGCTTGTTCAGGTAACTGGTTGCGGCGAAATAGGCTGTCAGCGCGCAGATAAGCACGCCTGACAGAACCAGCCCGGTGAAGATGACAGACATCTGGAAGGTGGTGACGTTAGCCGCAAGTTCCGGCTCGGCGGAGAGGACATAGGCATAAAGGCCACCGAGGATGGCATCGGCCACGATGCCGGCAATCAGTCCGCAGGATGCACCGGCCTTGACGAATGGCGCGCGTATGAAACTGCGTTTTGCGCCAACAAGTGTCATCGTGTGGATTATGAATCGGCGTCCGTATATGGATAGCGAAACCGTATTGTTGATCAGTACTATCGAGATGACAAGTAGCGCCAGGGCGACACAGCCGATTATCAGCGAGACCTTTCCGAGCGAGCGGTCAACGTCGGTGGCGACATTGACGGGAGCCTGTACGTCCTCGACCACTGGAATGGCCTTGATGGCGGCGACGGCCTTGGCCACAGAGTCCGGGTTGGAATATTCCGGGGCAAGCCGGACGTCGAATTCCGCGCTGTATGGATTCTCGTCAAGCAGCATGAAGGCGCTGTCGCCCAGGAGTTGCGATTCTGCGGCGAGGACCTCCTCAGCGCTTGTGTATGTGAACTTGGTGCAGTATGGGGCCTTGGTCAGAGCCTGCTTCACCGGATTGATGTCGTAGTCGCTAAGTCCGGCAGGGACAGTGACGGTAAGCGTCATTGACGAACGTACGTTCTCAATGGCATTCCTTGCGCCCGTGAAAACCAGGGCTAGAGAACCTAACAGTATGAGTACCAGCGTGACACTGACCACAGAGGATAACTGTGACCCGAGGGTCGATATCTTAGCCGATTTCTTGTCTTTCATTATGAAAATATAGCAATGAGGAGAAGTTACCCCAAATTTCGTGCAAAATTAATACATCTCGGGGCGTTTGTCAATAGTTTGGCCTTGAAAAATTTAGAAAAATGTGGGAATCCTCAGTAAATCGTCGGAAAACCTTAAAATCCTCAATCTACAGTCTTCAGGCTCTTGACGCATCTGCGGGTTTATGGTGCAGGAGGTGACAGACCTCGCGCACCCAAAGTACCAGCGATGACACTGCGACGATAATCAGCAGGTCGAGTGCTCCCGACGGATTGAAATGCCAGTCGTCAGTGTGCAGCATGGGGCTGACGTTGAAGAATTCGTATGCGATTTCGGTGATGAACAACTGGCCGAGGACTATGACTGCGACTATGGTCCAGAATCCATTGCTCATCTTCAGGGTGAAGATGCTGTCCTTAGTCTCGAAACATCGGGCGTCGAACATGTACCAGAAGTGTGTCCATACGAAGATGGAGAACAGCAGCGTGTCTTCATATGGCGTCATCATGTGTTCGGCGCCGGTGAAATGGGAGGCGCCTGTCAGCCCGAGCCACATCTGTGGCAGGGAGGTGACGTCGGCGTGGGTGAACAGCCAGTAGAAACCGAGTGTGATCGCGAAGAACAATACGCCGACGGCAAGCAGTTCTCCGGTCATTGGACCTGTCAGTATCGAGGCCCGGCGGTCGCGGGGCTTGTCTTCCATTACCTTTGGCGACGGTGGCAGCGAGGCGAGCGCCATTGCGCCGAAGGTGTCCATGATGAGGTTTACCCAGAGCATCTGTGTGACGGTGAGTGGCGACTCGTTGCCCATGAACGAGCCGAACAGCACGAGCAGACATGCCGCGACATTCACCGTGAGCTGGAAGAGCAGGAAACGCTGTATGTTCTGGTAGAGCGAGCGTCCCCACATTACGGCGCGGCCGATCGACGAGAACGAGTTGTCGATGATTGTGATGTCCGACGCTTCCTTCGCGACCGAGGTCCCGTCGCCCATCGATAGGCCGACATGGGCGGTCTTGAGCGCCGGGGCATCGTTGCTGCCGTCGCCGGTCACGGCGACGACCTCGTTCTGATGCTGCAGGGCCTCGACAAGCCGTTTCTTGTCCAGCGGGCGTGCGCGGGCTATAATCTTCAGTTCGCCGACACGTTCAGCAACTTCCTTGTCGGAGAGGGCGGCAAACTCCGGACCTGTGATTATGTTGCGGTCCGAGTCGGTCCTGTCGTCCCACAGTCCTATGCGTCGGCCTATCTCGCGTGCGGTTCCCGGAGTGTCGCCGGTGACGATCTTGACCTTGATGCCTGCATCGGTTACTTCCCTGACCGCATCGGGGACGTCGGCGCGTACAGGGTCGGATATGGCCACGACACCGAGGAAGGTGAGATTCTGAGCCGAGACCCGTCCGTCCGTGATGCCCTGCTCGTTTTCGCCGAGCACGGCATAGGCGAGGCCGAGTGTTCGCATGGCCATGTTCTGGTACTCGTGGAGGAGAGCGTCGATTTCGTTTTTGCTGACTCCTGCCGTATCCTTGCACATTCCGAAGACGATTTCGGGCGCGCCCTTGACGTAGAGTATGCGCCTGCCGTCAGACGAGCGCACGACGCTGGCCATGTATTTGCGCTCGGTGGTGAAGGGGAGTTCGTCAATGCGTTCTGCCTTGGCACGCAGGTCCGCGTAGTCGGCGCCGCGTTCCTTGAGCCACAGCAGGAGGGCGCCCTCGGTGGGATTGCCTATGACCTCGGTCTTTTCGCCGCTGTCGTCTAGTTGTGCCGTCGAGTTCACGGCTATGCCTTCGTACAGGATCTCGACCGGCGGATTGCCGAAGAAATCCGTCTTGTAGACCTGCATGCGGTTCTGTGTGAGTGTGCCGGTCTTGTCGGTGCAGATTACCGTGGCCGCGCCCATTGTCTCGCAGGCGTGCATCTTCCGTACGAGGTTGTTGGTGCGTAGCATTCGGCTCATCGAGTATGCCAGCGAGAGTGTCACTGCCATCGGAAGTCCCTCCGGCACTGCGACGACAATCAGCGTGACCGCCACCATCAGTGTCTGCAGTGTGTGTGCAAGAAGGTTTGACCATCCTGCGTTTCCTGCCTCGGGATGAAGCAGGGCGAATGCGCACAGCACTGTGGCGAAAAACAGCACGAAGCACAGCACGATGCTCGTAACGCATTTTTTCTTGTTCCAGCCGGGAAATTTTTTAATGGCGAGCCAGAAGAACAGTGTGACCGGAATCACCGGCAGCCATGCCTGCCATGCACCGAAGCCCATGAAGTGTATGAGACGGCCTGCTATCACGAGTCCGGCGATTATGTAACTTCCTTCGGTAATCAGGTGGCCGAGTCTGTCGAGTTGTTCGTTCAGGGGTGTCTTTACCGAGTCATCGATCTGTGCCTCGACATAGACCTTGCCCATCTCGGTGGCGTCGCCTACCTGAGTCACGCGCATCATGCCGTGGCCCTCCATGACTTTTGTGCCGCGGTAGACCATGTTCGACGGATATGTAGCCTCCGAATCGAAGTGTGCGGGGTCGGTGGTTTTTGCTGCCATGGGCTCGCCGGTGAGCGTTGACTCGTCGACACTGAATGTCACGGCGTCCAGCAGTTCGCCGTCTGCCGGAATCTCGTCGCCGGTGCTGATGACCACTATGTCGCCGACAACGACGTCGCGTCTTGGAATGGTTGTGGCCGAGCCGTCGCGTATCACCTCCACCTGTTCGTCATCGTTGACGCGGTTAAGAATCTTGAATGCCTGGTTGGCACGGTACTCGAACAGGAATCCAAGTCCTGTTGCAAGGAATATGGCGATGAAGATGCCTATGGGTTCAAAAAACACTTTCCAGTCCTCTCCAAGTCCGAAATATTCGTAGAAGGCGATTCCGATGGAAAGAACGCCGGCTATGAGCAGTATGATTATCAGGGGGTCATGAAATTTGTCTAGAAACTGCTTCCACCATGGCCTCGATGGCGGCGGGGTGAGTGTGTTGCTGCCGAATTTCAGACGGTTTTCGATGACTTGCGCGGAGGTCAGTCCTGTGTATTTTGTGTTCTGTGACATGCTGTGTCAGTTATGGTCAGTATGAATGTGTCGATATCTATGCTAACAAACAAACGTTGGCAAGGATGAAATATTATGAAATTTTATATAAAAAAAACTCCCGGCGCTCTAGGCCGGGAGTCTGGATTAGGGAAGATGGGGCGGGGCATCAAGCCTGACCCCATCTTATAATTAATTTACGGGTCTAATTATTTTGTATTGAGTGTGCGGAAATTCTCAATGCTGAGTTTACGGAGGGTATTCTTCGAGAAACGGTCCTTGACAGTCTTGCGTGCTATCTTGGCCATGCCCTGGAAGTTGGGGCGTGTCACGTTGCGTGCGAGTGCCTTTTTCTTTGCTGCGGCAGGTGAATCGGGGAACTGGATGATGCCGACAGGCCAACTGGGAAGGTTATAGCCAAATTGTCCATTTTGGCTGAAAAGACAGTTACATACATATACCACGCCGTCTTCGAAGGAGGAGAACTCGGTGATGGGGTCCTCTTCGTCGCTGGCTAGGAAGTTCTTGATATCCTCATATGATGCATCGGGATATCTTGCTGCGTAGAAAGCTTCGATGTTTCCTATCTCAACATCACCTCCTAAATACTGTTTGCTGGTGAAGCCGGAGTACTGCTGCGGGAAAAGTACGAAAGTCGGGTCTGTTACATCGAATGCCACGTTGATGGCGTCGGTATTCTCGTTGATGATGCTCAGCGAGAAGCCTTCCTGGGTGTAGGGTGACTCGAGGTAATAGATGTTCTTGTTCGATTTGTCCTGGAGCAGGTTGACCGTATATTCGACATTCGCGGGTTTCGAGAAGAGCGGACCGATGAAACCGTCAAGATATGTGGCCTGGCCTACAAGGTTGGGCTTGTCGGAGGCACCGATGGTGAGGTTGAAGGTAACGGAGGAATTCTCGCCGACCTTGCCTGCTGCATCGTAGGTCTGGACTGCCAGAGTGTAGAAGCCGCCTTCGGTAACGGGGAACTCGGCGCGTACGGCCTGGTTGCCCTTGAATTCCTGTACGCCTTCAGCACCGGCGTTGATGGCCTCGAGGGCGGGAGCGGCGTCGCGGCCTGATACGAGAGCGGCCTTGAACGAGGCTACGTCAGCGGCGGGTGTGATGTTGGCGTTGACCATATAGGCCCCGTTGGGAAGGAACATGGTGCCCAGATATTCGACCTCGACACTGAGTTCGGGGAAGCCGGGGAGTTGCATGTACTCGTTCGAGTCGCCGAACCAGCTGACATTGCCTGAAGCGGCATCGTAGGTTGTCGGCAGGAAGTAGCAGAGGTGGAAGGTGAAGAGACCGCGCTCGGGCTCGTAGTAGGAATCCGCACCATAGGCAGCCTCGCCTTGTGGATTACCGAAGAAGTCTGTGTAGAACGAGGCCATGTCGGCAATCCAGATGGGACCGGTGCTGTTGGAAATACCGATGGGCTGAGGCTTGATGCGGGCCGGAGTACGGCCGTTGGTAAGATTTGAGGCGTCGGGAACAGTAATTTCGATATTGGGGAATGGCTCGTAACCGGGCTCTTCGGCGCTTTCGTCATCACCTACGAAGTCAAGAATGGTATAGGTCTGGGCGTTGGGAGTGTTGGGGCTGTAGGACAGCACAACGTCGCGACGGTTGTCGCCGGGGCCGAAAGGTGAACCGCCGAATGTCCAGATGACATCGGCTATGTTCTTGGTGACAAGAGGAGTCTTGCGCATTACAGTGACACTGTAGGAGGCATTGCCGTACTCCGAGGCGGGAGTAACATTTAGCGAGAGGGCATACTCCTTGTCCATCTCGATGGATGCGGGATCGAACGAGAGGACGAGATTGGTGGAGGTTGCGTTTTCGCCGAAGTTTACTGTGGCCGGAGTGTTGAACAGGCCCGAGGGGTCGGTGAGTGTGACGGTGTATGATTCGGGACCGTCTGCAGTGCGGTTCAGCGCAATCTCGAATGTTCCGCCTTCCTGGGGAAGTTCCACTGAGGCGGGAAGGTTCGAGTCGAAATATGCGCCGGGCGACTGGGCGCCGGGGACATACTTGTCTTCCGAGCACGATGTCATCGAGAAGGCCAGACCCAGAACTGCCATTACGGAATATTTTAAGAATTTCATTTCAATGAGTCTTTTTTAGTTAAGAACTTGATGAATTGTAAGGAGGAGAAGAGGGAGAGAGGGGAATGGGTATTCACGTTGGCTTAGTATGTCTCGCCGGGTTGGGGACGTGTGCATGCGGGGTTGTTGTCCTTGTCGGAGATCATGGGGTTGCCGTTGATCTCGCCCTGAGGTATACAGTAGATGAGTACGCCTGCGCGGGATTTTTTCTCAGTCTTGTCAAGAGTGTACGAGGGGATGTTGAACGACTCTGCGGCATTCCAGTTCTGGCCGATGCGGTTGACGGGTTTGTCAAGACGCATGTAGTCGAACCATGCTATGCCCTCGCCCCAGAACTCGACGCGCTTGTCCTGGTAGATGGCCTCGGCGATTGTCTCATTGCTGCTTGCGCGCATGATGTAGTCGGGGTTGCGGTACTGGTGGATGAAGTTGGTGAAGCCTTCCTTGGCGGCCTCGCCCTGGCCGTTGCGGGCCATTGCCTCGTACATGATGTAGTACATTTCCTCGATACGCATCAGCATGATGTCGTTGGCATTGGTCGACTGGCCTACGACATTCTGGTATGCGGCGAACTTGACGTTGGTATAGGGCTCGAGTTCCTGCAGGCCGTCAACATAGTTCTGCTCGGCCTCGTTGAGGATGGGGCTTGTGTAGTCCTCGTTGAGGAACCAGCCCTTGCGGACATCGGCATCGGGAATCTGGCTGTATAGGCCGACTGCGCAGTATTTCCATGCGCCTACTGCAACGTAGCCGTTGGAGCAGAAGGTACAGAACATGGAGGGCCAGTTGACGATACCGGAGGTGACGACGCGGTCGGTCTCGGCGATAGCGATACCCCACATCCAGTTGCTGAGGTCAAGGGTGTTGAAGCCGGGGCGTGCAGCCTCGCTCATGGAGAGGGGCTGGCCGCTGAATGCCGAGATTGCGCTCTGTGCGTCCTGGGCGGCTTCTGCGTATTTGCCCATGGTGAGGTTGATGCGGGCGCGGAGACCGTAGGCAGTTGCCTTCGATACCATGCGCTTGGGCTTGGAGTCGATCATCTGCGAGGCGGTGACGTTGGTCTTCTCGAGCAGCGAGATTGCCTCGTTGATGTCCTTGAGTACCTGGTCATAGACCTCCTTGACGGTGGCACGGGGAGCGCCGTTCTGGGCTACCTCGGCGTCGTTGGTGTCAAGTACGATGGGCACGCAGGGTGCGTCGGGAGTCAACTGATAGTTGAACTGGAACAGCTGTGCGAGCACGAAGTAGTCGAACGCACGTGTGGCGACAGCCTGGGCACGCGAGAACTGGATGGTTCCGTCCTCCGAATCGGGGTCCATGGACTTAGCCGTGGCGTTGCAGGTGAAGATCTGGTCATAGAGGTGGTACCAGGCCATGCCGGCGGGTGTACCGGAGTTGCTGGGCGAGGTAAAACCAGACCAGAAGCGGAACCAGTTGTAGCCGGTGTAGGGGCAGGCCATGTCTGCGGTCTGCAGGTCAAGACCGATCATAACACCGGGATAGCCGAAGTCGAAGTGATTATTGTAGACAGTACAGAATGTCGAGGCTGTGGCAAAGATACCCGATACGCCGGCGACGGTCATCTCCGGATTGCGTTCGAGCACTGCGGCCTTCTGGTCTGAGGTGACATAGTAGTCGAGCAGGTCTGTGTCGAGGTCCTCGCAGGCGGTGAAGGCGAGCGAGCCGAGACCCAGAAGCATTATTTTATTGAGATGTTTCATTTTGTATGCTTGTTTAATAGTTTGAATCTGCATTTACGTGAAAACGGTGGAGTACAGACTTAACTTAGAAGCTGAACTTGAGGCCGCCCATGATCGAACGGATGGGGGAATAGGTGCTGTTGTCCGACGAGGTGAAACTCTGACGGGGGTCAAGACCTTTGCGCTTGCTCCAGAGTGCTACGTTCTCGGCTACGAAGTAGACGCGGAGATCGTTGAGTTTGAGAGCGGAGGTGACTTTCTTGGGCAGTGTGTAGCCGAAGGTGATGTTGTTGAGCGAAAGGTAGTTGCTGGAAATAAGGAAGCGGGTCGAGTAGGAGTTGGCCGCGCCATCGGTCGGAATGCCTTCCAGTCGGGGAATATCGGAAGTGGCGTTCTGTGGAGTCCAGGCGTTCAGGATATCCTTGTGCCAGTTATGGCCGAGAGTGGAAATTTCGCCGGAACCCATGAGGCTCTGATAGCCTGAGTCAACGATCTTGCCGCCGAACTGGTAGGCGAACTGGAGGCTGAGGTCGAAGCCGTAGGCCTCGAAGGAGGTGCCGAAACCGCCGTAAGCCTTGGGCATGAGGTTGCCGGTGCACTTGCGGTTGGTGTCACGGGCGTCGCTCCATTTTTCTGTAAGGTATTCCTCCATCATGGGCTGCTCGCTGCCATCCTTGTTGATGTAGGTTTTTCCGGGAACTTCGCGCATTGCCTTGTATACAGCCTGGCCTTTGTCGTTAACGCCGGCATATTCTACCATGTAGAGGTTGTACATCGACTCGCCTTCGAAGAAGATGCGGTTTCCAGTGAGCCAGCCCTGCTTCGAGTCGTTACGCCAGTTTTCGTTGTGGTTGAGGATGCGCTGGTCGAGTTTGAGGACCTTGTTCCAGCCGAAAGTGATGTTGGCGTTGAGGTCCCATCTGAACTCGCGTGTGCGTACGGGGGAGAAGTTGAGGTCGATCTCAACACCGGCGTTACGCATAGAGCCTACGTTCATTGGCATCGAGGAATAACCGAGCGAGGGAGCCACGGGGACGTTCATGAGCATGTCTGAGGTCTGGCGCTGGAAGTACTCGACTGTACCGGCGAGGCGCCCTTTCCAGAGGCTGAAGTCGATACCGGTGTTGAGGTTGTTGGATTTCTCCCAGGTGATGTCGGGATTACCCTTGTATGCAAGTTGTGCGTCTGACCATACGCCTTCGGCGCCGGTGATGCGGTACTGGTCGGCGTATGCAATATAACGTGCGCCGATGCCGTCGTTACCGTTCTGACCGAAGGAGAACTTGAGTTTGAGGAGGTCGAGCCAGGTGTGTTCTGCTATGAATGATTCCTTGCTGAGGTCCCAGCCTGCGGATGCCGACCAGAATGTGCCCCAGCGGTGGTTCTTGTGGAAGCGGGATGAACCGTCACGGCGAACAGAAGCGGAAACGTAGTACTTGCCGTTGTAGTTATAGTTGAGACGTCCGAAGAAACCACGGTGTACGAGGTTGCGCTGGTAACCATTGCCATTCTTGTTGTCGATGGTGTTGTTGACAACGAAAGAATCGGGATTGTAAAGGTTGGAGCCTATGGCCTGGACTTCCTCAATCTGGTAAGCCTGATTCTCGGCACCGATCATGAGGTCTACCTCATGGTCACCGAACTTGCGGGTGTAATCGGCGAGCAACTGGAGGTTGATTGTGCGGGAGCGATCGTGAGCCTGGATGGCCTGACCCTTGTAATCCTGTCCCGAACCGTAGTAGGGGTTCTTGATATAGTGGAAACGGGTGTTGTCAACATGGTAGCCGGCTGTACCGGTAACAGTAAGGCCGCTTACGGGAGTGAGACGTGCGTACCACTGAGCGTCGAAAATGTCTGACAGGTAGTCTTGACGGTCGTAGAGCAGGTCGCCTGCGGGGTTCGACGAGGAATTGGTGTTACGTGAGGGAGTGCGGCCCCAGCCGTAGTCCTTGCCGTCGCCGTAGTCGAAGATAGGTGTGCCGAGACCCTGGTGGTAGCGGATGTTGCCTTCGGTGTCACGGATATACATTGGATAGACCGGACCCAGAGTGTTGGCTACATAGAAGGCGTTGCCTACGGAAGTAGCATCCTCGAGAGTCTGGTCGCCGGGCGAACCGGTGTTGGTGTATGTGTAGGACATACGGGTGCCGATAGTCAGCCAGTCCTTAGCCTGGTAGTCGACATTGATACGTGATGAGAAACGGTTGAAGTGCGAGGACTTGATGATACCCTCGTCACCGAGATATGAACCGGACACGTAGTATTTCAGTTTCTGGTTGCCGCCCTGGATCGAGACGTTGTATTCCTGACGGAAGCCGTTGATAAGGGTTTCCTTGGTCCAGTCGTCGGCGAGGTACATGTAGTTGCCGCTGACATAGCCGGGTGTGGCGTTGGGGTTGAACTTGCCGTTGACACCGAAAGTGTCCTGGCCCTGGGGAATGGTCCAGGTCTGATAGCCGAGCTGGCTCCAGATGTTGGCGTTGGCGTAGGCGTGTGCCGAAGCGGGGTTGCCGTCCATGCTGTAGATGTTGGTGTTGTAGAGGGCGCGGTAGACGGTCTCGAGATACATGCGGGGATCGGAGATGACGTCATAGTTGGGGATTGCGCGTGAGTTCGAGCCCCAGCGTACGTCGACGCTTACCTTGGCGTTGCCTTCCTGACCGGACTTGGTGGTGATGAGGATGACACCGTTGGCACCGCGGGCACCGTAAAGGGCGGTTGAGGCTGCGTCCTTGAGGACGGTCAGCGAGGCGATATCCGAGTTGGGGATGCCGCTAAGGTCGCCGTCGAAGGGCATGCCATCGACAACATAGAGGGGCGATGTACCAGCGTTGATGGAGCCTACACCACGGATAAGCACCGAAGAGGATGTGCCGGGCTGGCCGTTTGAACTCAGGATCTGGACACCTGCGACCTTACCGGAGAGGGCATTGGTGACATTGGATGTCAGGGCGTCCTCGAGCTGGTCGGCCTTGACCACGGATGCTGAACCTGTGTAGGCGCCCTTGGTTGTCGTACCGTAGGCTACGACAATGGCCTCGTCGAGAACCTCGGCATTGGGGGTAAGGTGTACGGTGACTTTGCCGCTGGCGGGGATGGTCACGGTCTTGGGGTGGTAGCCGACCATCGAGACCTTGAGGGTCTTGACATTGTTGCCAACGGTGAGGCGGAACATACCGTCTACGTCAGTGGCCACGCCGGTAGCACTGTTGCCAGGAGTGACTGAAGCGCCGATACACGGCTCGTCAGTTCCTTCTTCGAGAACAGTACCGCTCACGACACGCGTCTGGGCCGACGCACAGAGTGAGACAGAAAGTACTGCTACAAGTAATAGAAACAGTTTTTTCATACTTAAAACAATTAGACAATAAATTAATTAATATGTTTGATACAAAATATCGGGATGAAACGTGTAATGCTCGGAAGAGAGGTGTAATGAAGTCGTTGGTGATGTCCTGTTCTTGTTCTTTTGAATGATTTTGATTTGTAATGGATTAGTGATTGAGTTTCTGAAGTGAAAGAGAGGTGATGAAAAAAGAGTTTTAATATAAAAAGGGTTAAACTTAGTGGAAACTTTATCCTCTGCGGGATACTATTATTTTACAAAGTTAAACACTTTTATTGAGATAAACGCGAAATAAGTAAAAAAGTTTTAACCGCTGTGTGCCAAATTAAGGCTTTTTGGAAAATATTTGTTAAAAATAAATATCAAAATGACAAAAGGAATTTGCGGTTTGGGTGTTTTTGAAATAATTTGTGCCTAAACGTGGGGCGAAAAGTCGTTAAAAACGTTCAAAATGACAAAAATTAATTTTTTATGCTGAAAAACATAATTTTTCGAAATAAAAGTCCTTGCTAAGCCGGAATCGTTAAGCCGACGGGTAAAAACAGAGGAGGCGCGGTCTTCCATCCGGACCCGCGCCTCCTCGGAGGCTTAATTCTACACCTTAATAATAAATATAAGGGCGAGATTTATTTAAGATATTTTCCGAAGTCGGCATTGCGCATGTCGCCGGTCTCGTTGAAGGCGTTGTGGAAGGCAAAAGCAGCCGCCAGGGTGTGCGGTGTCTGTCCGCCCTGGCCCATGTTGAGGTATTCCATGAGCATGGGACGATACATGGGGTGGGCGCAGTTGTTGATGATTTCCTTGGCACGGTCGACGGGATCCTTGTGGCGAAGGTCGGCTATGCCCTGCTCGGTGACAAGGATGTCGACGGAGTGCTCGGAGTGGTCGGGGTGCGCCACCATGGGAACGATGTTCGATATCAGGCCGCCTTTTGTGATGGAGGGGCATGAGAAAATCGAGATGTATGCGTTGCGGGTGAAGTCGCCGGAGCCGCCGATGCCGTTCATCATCTTGGTGCCGAGAACGTGTGTAGAGTTGACGGAGCCGAATATGTCGGCCTCGAGAGCGGTGTTCATGGCGATGACACCTATGCGGCGGATGACCTCGGGGTTGTTCGAGATTTCGGCCGGACGCATCATGATCTTGTCATGGAAGAAGTCGATGTCGGAGAAGAGTTTCTCCTCGGTGGCGTCGGCCACGGTCATCGAGCATGTAGAGGCGAAGGTGCATTTGCCTTTCTTGATGAGTTCAAGGACGGCATCCTGAAGCACCTCGGTGTACATCATGAATGGAGGAAGCTCGCGGCTCTCGCCGAGGCCATAGAGGACAGCGTTGGCGACGTTGCCCACACCTGACTGAAGGGGCAGGAACTCGGCGGGCAGACGGCCCGAGCGATATTCGCTGACGAGGAAACGCACGACATTGGCACCGATGGCCGACGACATGTCGTCGACTGCGGTAAAGGGCTTGACGCCGTCATAGGAGGATGTGCGGACTATGCCGACAACCTTCGAGGGGTCGATCTTCAGGATGGGGGAGCCTATGCGGTCGCTGGCCGAGTAGATGGGAATCTCGCGGCGGTAGGGGGGATCCTGCAGAAGGATGACGTCGTGCATGCCGTAGAGCGACGAAGGCAGTTTGTCGTTGAGCTCGATGAAGATTTTCTTGGCGAGTTTCGCATAGGTCGGAATGTTGCCTATGCCGGTGCCTAGGATGACCTCGCCTTTCTCGTTTATGTCTGCGGCCTCGATGATGGCGTAATCGATGTCGCCGTAGAATCCGTAGCGGACTTCCTGGGCCATTTCGGAGAGGTGGCGGTCAAAGTAGTGGCAGTCGTGGGCGTTGATGCGCTTGCGCAGATCGGGAACGTTCTGGTAGGGAGCGCGCATGTTGATGGCGTTCGCACGCGACAGGCATCCGTCGACGTGGTCGGAGGTGGAAGCGCCGGTGAAGATGTTGACTTTGAATGGCCGGCCGGCCTCATGCTCGGCGATGGCGCGTTTGGCGAGGGCCTCGGTGATAAACTTCGGGGCGCCAGGGGCGGTAAAGCCTGAGAGACCGAGGGTGTCGCCGTTGTTAATCATAGCGGCCGCATCTTCGGCCGACATAAAGTTGAAGGACATAGTTAGGGTTGGTTTATCTATGTTATAGATTTTGGTTTTTAACTTCTTGTACGAAAACCATAGCCGGGTACAGGCGTCCTGTGCGAATTATTTGCCCGTAAAGCCACTTTTTCGTAATTTTGTGCAAAATTAGACATTTAGACTTACATTAACAAATTTTTCGCTGTCTAAAAAGATATTTTAAGAAGATGAACGAATCCGGACCACACCTATTATATATAGAGACTTACGGCTGTCAGATGAATGTTGCAGACACCGAGGTCGTGAGCGCCATCATGAAGATGGACGGCTGCGAGATGACCGATGACATAGAACGGGCTGACGCGGTGCTTCTGAACACCTGCTCGATACGCGATAATGCCGAGCAGAAGATTGTCCACAGGCTTGAGGCCCTGAAGGGACTCAGGCGCCGTCACAGGGACCGCCGCATAGTAGTCGGCGTGATTGGCTGCATGGCCGAGAGGGTGCGGGACGAACTTGTGGAAAAATACGGAGTGGATGTCGTGGCCGGTCCGGATGCCTACCTTGACCTTCCGGCACTGTTCGCCTCGGCGCGTGCAGGACATCCCGCCGTCAATGTCGAACTGTCGACCACCGAGACATACAAGGAGGTGATTCCGCTCAGGCTCGGAGGACAGAACGTGAGTGGTTTTATCTCCATCATGCGCGGATGCAACAATTTCTGCTCGTACTGCATCGTTCCCTATACCCGTGGCCGCGAG
>CALKRW010000010.1 GCA_937989585.1 uncultured Porphyromonadaceae bacterium
CAAAAGTGTCCCAGTCTGCTCCGGCGCACTGTCCCAGTCTGCTCCGGTTTTTCCACTTATGTCATTTTTATGGTATTATGTTGGATATGATTGAAAAAATACGGCACTAAGTTCGCATCATTCAGCATAAAAGACTATATTTGCAGTAGGAATCCGAGAGCATCGGCTGACCGGGCCTTACATCAAAATCCTAACCAACATGAAAGAATTAGTAAGTGAAATACGCTCGATAATCGAATCCGCACGGACAAATGCTGTCCGCTCTGTTGATTTCTGCCGAGTCCAGATGTCT
Organism: uncultured Porphyromonadaceae bacterium; assembly: GCA_937989585.1. Classification (GTDB taxonomy): domain Bacteria; phylum Bacteroidota; class Bacteroidia; order Bacteroidales; family Muribaculaceae; genus CAG-873. Next base: position 293 of record CALKRW010000010.1, read on the forward strand.
GTCAATTACTACGACCGCACAGAAAAACTTCCCGACGAAAATTCTACCATCGGCATACTGCTCTGCACGGCTAAAAACGACACCCTCGTAAGGATGACACTGCCTGCCGACAACAATACCATTGTGGCATCAAAATATCAACTTTTTCTGCCCTCCGAGGAGCAACTGATTGCGGAGGTCGAGCGCGCGAAAAGGCAATGGGAAGAGGCACGGTAGGAATTGAATGATAACTACTATACGGTAGACTGTCGGGGATTTTCGGGGGGAGGGAAAATTTTGTACCTTTGTGGTGTTTGAAGTATTATGAGACATTTTTATCGATTTGGGGGGCCGTTCGCGCTGGAGCGCGGGGGCGTGCTGCCGGGCCTCGAGATAGTTTACCATACATACGGGCGCCTGAACGATGACCGCAGCAATGTGGTTTGGGTGTGCCATGCGCTGACCGCTAACAGCGATGTCGCCGACTGGTGGCCGGGAACGGTGTGCGAGGGCGGAATCCTAGACCCGGAACGCTGGTTTGTCATCTGTGCGAATGTCCTGGGCTCGCCCTACGGGTCGACGGGACCGATGAGCATAAACCCCGCGAGCGGAAAGCCGTGGTACGGCGACTTTCCGCGCCTGACGATACGCGACATGGTACGCGCCCACTCGCTGCTTGCCTACGCACTCGGCTTAGAGCGCGTGCATACGCTGGTGGGCAGTTCGGTGGGCGGCTTCCAGGCCATCGAGTGGGCCGTTAGCGAGCCGGACCGTTTCGGTCGCCTGGCGCTGATAGCCACCGAGGCCAAGGCTTCGCCCTGGGCGATAGCGCTCGACGAGACCCAGCGGATGGCGATAACGGCAGACGCCACATGGGGAGAGCCACGGGCGGATGCCGCGCAGAAGGGCCTTGCCGCCGCCCGGGCCATAGGCCTGCTGTCATACCGCGGGCCATCGGGCTACAACCTGACGCAGCAGGATCACGAGGATGCGTCCTGTGATGCCGCAGGCATTCCCGAGGACCACCGCGCCTGTACCTATCAGCGCCATCAGGGCGACAAACTCGTGCGCCGCTTCGACGCCTACTCGTACATGACAACCCTGGATGCCTTCGATACCCACGACGCGGGACGGGGACGAGGTGGGATTGCCGCCGCCCTGGGCCGAATCACCGCGCGGACTGTGGTCGTGGGCCTTACGACCGACATCATTTTCCTGCCCGAGGACATGCGGCGCCTGGCGTCGATGATTCCCGGTGCGCGCTATGCCGAGATTGCCTCGCCGTTCGGACATGACGGCTTTCTGGTGGAGGCCGGGAAGTTGCGGGATGTCATCTCTCCGCTGATGGAGAATTAAAAATGCATAATTCATAATGCAAAAATTAGAATGCATAATGCATAATCTATAATGTATAATCTTGTGATTATTAGGAAAATAAAGAGTTTATAAATATATATGCAGACAAAAGAACTCAACATAGGCCTTTTCGGTCTCGGAACCGTTGGCAAGGGCTTCTATCAGGTGATAGCACGGGCCAAGAACGCGCATGCCCGCATACGTCGCATCTGCGTGCGGTCAATCTCCAAGCCCCGCGGTCCGAACATCGACCCGGCGCTCCTCACCGACAATGCCGACGACATACTCGACGATCCGTCAATCAACCTCATCGTCGAGGTCATCGATGACCCCGTCGCGGCCTACGAACTCGTGAGCCGCGCGCTGCGCCAGGGCATCGACGTGGTTTCGGACTCGAAGGCCATGCTGTCGGAGCATCTTCCCGAACTCATCGCCATATCGCGCAAGAGCGGGGCCGCGCTGCTGTACGACGCCTCGTCGTGCGGCTCGATTCCTGTAATCCGCAACCTTGAGGAATACTACGACAACGACCTGCTGCTCGAGGTGAAGGGCATACTAAACGGCTCGTCGAACTACATACTCTCGCGTGTGTTCGACCACGGCGAGGACTACCACTCGGCCCTGGCGCGCGCCCAGCAACTGGGCTTCGCCGAAAGCGACCCGACTCGCGACATCTCGGGACTCGACTCGCTGTCGAAACTCGTCATCATCACTCTCCACGCCCTGGGCGTGTATGTCCGTCCGGACGATGTCCTGACCCTGGGCATAGCCAACATCAAGGAAGCCGACATACGCTACGCCCGAGAGAAGGGCTTCAAGATAAAACTCGTGGCCCAGGTCGCCAAAGTGGCGGCCGACCGCTTCACGATGTTCGTGATGCCCGAATTCGTCGGTCCGGACAAATATATCTACGCCGTCGACGACGAATACAACGGCGTGGTGATACGCGGTGAATGCTACGAGCGCCAGTTCATGTTCGGCAAGGGAGCCGGGGGGCTGCCCACCGCCTCGTCGATACTCTCGGACGTGATGGCGCGCCGCTACGACTACCGCTACGAGTACAAGAAAATGTCGTTCAGCAACCGGCCGTCCTACACGGTCGACGTACCGATGCGGGTGTATGTAAGTTACGTCAGCACCGACATCTCTGGGCTGCGTTTCACCGAGATAACCGAACGGTACCAGGGTCCGGACTCCAACTATGTCATCGGCACCATAATGCTCGGCGACCTCATGGCACGCCGCGACCTGTTCGACCGCCCCGACGTGTTCGCCATCAACCTCACGCGCTTCTTCCGTTAGGGTACGGCCGAACGGGCGCGATGGCGCGGCGCGTGTCTTAATGTTTGCAAAAAGCGCGAACGATTTGCAAAATAATGCAAACACCGTTGGCGCGTGCGGCTGATTTTCATTACATTTGTAACACATGCCGGATTCCCGACCGCGGGACATCCCCGTAATGACTCCAGAACCTCATGGGATACAATACTGACATACTGCTGCTTGTGCTCGGGAGCATGATTATGGCTGCCGGCGTGGTGCTGTGCTTCATGTCGAGCCGCTGGGCCGGCGCGGTAACTTTTGCTGCAATGTGTCTGTTCAGGCTTTCGGGCTGGGCGATGTTCGAAAGCGGCACCCTGCTGTTCTGGGGCGTAGCCACGGCCATCTGCCTGGGAACCGACGTGATGCTGCCACCACAGGTGGCGCGCTCGCGGGCTGGCGTCTACCATATCGCCGGCGGCTGTCTTGCCGGAGCCTTCACCGGCATGTGCACGAACACCTCGGCAGGCATAATAGTCGGCGCGGTCCTCGGCGCCTTCTTCGGGGCTCTCGCCTTCGCCAACACCAAGGCCGGACGCCCGATGCACTTCCCTTCGGGAAAATTCTTCAACTACCTTGCCGCCAAGGGTCTGCCTGCAGTCGTCGTAATGTCGATGACCGCCCTCGTAATCCTCCTTCTCATTACCCCGGTCAAATAAGCATCACCTCTGAAACACAAGAAAAAATGAAACTGACGCTCTCCTCTGCCCTGTTACGCTTCTCCGCCATACTTACTGTTGCCCTCGCAACATCATTCCATGCCGTTGGGCGTGCGGTTTCCGCCGCAGCATCGAAAATCGACATGGAGCAGATAAAGGCCGAGACCACTAATCCAGACAGCAAGTACTACTATCCGGCCCTGCTGAAGAAATTCATGGCCAACGACACGGCGATGACACGCGATGACTACCGCTACTTCTACTACGGCACGATGTTCACCGAGGACTATAACCCGTATCGCGCCAATCCCTACGACAAAGAGGTCCGCGCACTCGAGAACGTCTATCTTAAGCGCGAGCACCTGACCGGCGCCGAACGCCGTCAGATCGAGTCGGTGGCACTGAAATGCCTGCAGGACAATCCGCTGGAACTGCGCCAGCTGATGTACCGCGTATATGTGTTCGAGGCAAACCGCAAGTTCAATCTCGCCAAAATCTGGAAATCGAAACTCGACAATCTTCTGCTGACCATCGCCCAGTCGGGCAGCGGCGACAGCCCCGAGAACGCCCGCATCATAGTGTATCCACGCCATGAGTTCGACTTCTTCAATCTTTCGGGACTTTCGGTGACACAGCAGGATTTCGTCGAGCCTTATTACGAGAAAGTCACGATCAGCAACAACAACCCGAAGAATCCCAAGACCGGAGAATACTATTTCAACCTGCGCTACCTGCTTGACCAGTATTACGCCAAACACCCCGGCGAGGCTGAGGAAGGGACTGTCGAATAAGCCTTTGTCATGATTATTATCCGTGCCCGGGCTGTATGATACAGTCAGGTCTGCTTATGGTTAAAAAACATTAAAAGTCGTGCCCGCTTTAAGGAAATTGCGAAATAATGCTGAAAAACATGTCAGTGGTTTTGGTTTCGCATTCTTTTTTGTCTATCTTTGCCAAATACTCTTGAGCACAGGTCCATGTAAACTACAACAGGTTTCCTGCTTACGGGATTCCGTAGGGACTGATGAAACTCGAAGAGGCATGCTTCAAAAATACACTTGTTATAAATAATCTAATCTTAAACCATTCAAAAAGGAAAAAATTATGAAATTCTCAGTAATTTGCGCAACAGCCGTTCTGGCATTAGGCCTCATCTCCTGCGGAGGCAAAAACGCTGAAGATGTAAAGAAAGTAAAGGACGTATCCACCCAGGATCTCACCGAAGAGCAGATTGAGCAGGGTCTTACCTGGGCTCTCGAATATCAGCAGCAGGAAATCGACGAACTTCAGGAGGAACTTGATAATGTCGAGGAAAATCTCATAGATTCAAAAGCAGCTGCTTTTGCAGCACGTGTTTTCTATGCTTCTGAAAACGAGAACAGCGAGGTGGCAAAGTCAAAGGCCTATGCTGACAAGAAAGAACAGTTGAAGGAAAACAAACAGAAAATTGAGGCACTTCAGAAAGATATCGAGAAGGCTAAGGAAGACAAGGCTAAAGAACTCGGTCTCGACTAACTCCATCCTGCTTGTTATCTGAAACAGGAATATCAGTACTCCGGCGAATCATACAGTTCCGGAGTACTGTTTTTTCATAAGCCATAATAAACAATAACATCACATTATATGAAGATTCTGAATATATGCCTCGTGGCTTGCGCCGCGCTTGCAATGACCGCCTGCGGCTCGAAAGACCCCAAAGAAGTGAAGACAATTTATGATAATCACAATAATATAGAAGACCTGACAGATGACCAGGTTGCAAAGGCTCTCGACTGGTATGTTGAATATCAGGAAGAAAGCATTGAACATCTTCAGGATATTATTGATGACTTTGAGAATATTGGTCTAAACCAAATGGCCAGTGTAGTTGCCATTAATGTTTATAATCAAATAGAAAGAACGGATTCAGAAATTGCCGACAAGAAGGAATTTAAAGATGTTCTCAAAAAAATTGAGAAGAATCAGGAAGAAATTGATCGTCTGACAGAAAAACTCGAGGATCTAGAAAAAGATTTCGACGAGAAATATAAGGAATAAATTTCCCCCCAATCCCCTGAGATAATAACAGCGGCCCGACGCCATTTTGGTTTCGGGCCGCTGTTATTTTAGGTGCCTGGGGTGAGGACGGTGGCGCCGGTGCGCGGGTCGGTGGAGGCGTGCAGGCGGGTCTCGATGCACGCCTGGAGTTCGGGGATGTGTGAGATGATGGCGACACGTCGGCCCGAGCGCTTGTGGAGGGTGCGCAGGAGTTCGACGGCGCTGACGAGCGGCTGTCCGCTGAGGGTGCCGAAACCCTCGTCGATGAACAGTATGTCGACGGCTAGGGCAGGGGATATGTCGCTGAGGGCAAGTGCAAGAGCAAGGGATATGAGGAAACTCTCGCCGCCGGAAACCGTGTTGGCCGAGCGCGTGGCCTGACCCGAGTATGCATCGGCGACATCGATATTGTATGTTCCGGGCTGTCCGCGCAGGGTGTAGCGGCCCGAGAGACGCCGCAGATAGACGTTGGCGGTGTCGAGCAGTGACTGAAGAACAAAACTCTGGGCTATGGCGCGGAACTTGCGTCCGTCAGCTGAGCCGAGAGCACGATTAAGTGTGTCCCATCGCAGATATTCATCGTGGGCTGATTTGTACTGCTCATCCAGTGCCGTGAGTTCCTTCTCGAGTTGGGCGTTGTAGTGCAGCGACTTCGTGAGTTCGCCTATGCGTCCGAGAAGTTCCTTGCGACTTCTCTCGGCATCGGCGAGTGAGGCGGCGGCATCTTCGTGGTCGGGGAGTTCGAACTCTTCCTTCTGGGCGAGCAATGAGTTGAGTTCAAGGGTCTTGCTTTCGTGAAGAGCCTTGAAAGCGGCGAGACGGCTGTCGGTGTCGCGCACAAGATTGCGGGCCGAGTCGATGCGTGGGACGGTAAGGCTGAAAAGCATAGCGAGGCGCTGGGCCGGGATTTCGTGTCTGGATATGAAGTCGCTGACGGACTGTCGTTTGGCGGCGATTTCGGTGAGGGAAGTGTCGCGCTGTGAGATGATGTTGCGGAGCCGACCGAGGAAGGCGCGACCGGCGGGGTCGTCGGCGAACAGCCGACTGTTGCCCGGTGTGGCGGAAATTTCCCCGAAATCGGGGAGCAGGGCAATGATGTCGCGGACCGTCGCGCTGAGTTCGCTGTGACGGCGAGCCTCGCCGATTGCCGAGTCGGTCTGCACAGCGAGTTTCCGCAAAGCCTCTAGGCGCGCCATGGCTGAGTTTATTTCGCGGGTCCGGATATTGATGGTATTGTCTATGGTGTCGGTTTCAGGGGCAACGGACAGCTCGGCGGCAAGGGCTGACAGTTCGTCGTTACAGGTTTTGGCAAGCGAGTCGATGACGGGGGTAAGTTCCTTCTGTTCGGCAGATAAACGGCGCAGGCTTTCGTTGTCGGCTTTCATGGCAACCTGCGCGGCGGAGATTTCGGCCAAGACGGCGTCATGCTCGGCCTGACGCGATTTCTTAGCGTCGACAAGGCGCTTGTACAGGGCGGAGAAGACGTCTTCGGACGGCGGGAGGGTCTCGACGGTACGGTTACAGACAGGGCAGGTGCAGCCGGGGGTGAGGTGCGAGCGCAGGGCTTTGGTATGCCTGTCGATGGTGTCGCGTGCGGCCTCTTCGGCCTCGGAGGCGGCACTGAGGGCCGCTTCGGTCGTGGTACGGCGCTTGTCGAGTGTCTCGAACAGAGTTGTGCTGGCGTTTATGCGCGCGGCGGTTTCGGTTCGGCTGTTCTCAAGCACGGCGGCACGTTCGATTTTTTCGGCGAGTTCGCGTCGCGATGCGATAAGGCGTTGCAGACGCAGGCGCAGTTCGGTGAGCGCATCGCGGGCGGCGTTCATAGATACGGGGTCGTAGGCGGAGATGCGGGAACGGATGAAACCGGCGATTTCCTCGAGGCGGCCGAGGGCGCGGTGCAGTCGGATTTCGTCACGGCGGGAGAGCAGGACGGCAAAGGGGGAGCGGGCTTTCGACAGCGACGCGTCGAGTTCGGCGACCTTGGTCTCCAGCAGTCGGATTTCGGTCATAGTCGCCCTAGGGACTGCCGTGGCGTCGTAATCGGCCACTAAGGCACGGGCATCGGCGACAGCCTGCGATCGGCTCTGTTCCACGGCGCCATGCAGGTCTTCGGCGGCCTTGTTTAGATCGCTCCCGGTCTCGGCGAGCCGTCGGCGGTACTGCAGGACATCGTTCAGGCGGGTGATGCGTGAGGCGAGGACTTTCTCGTCAATGCGGGCCTGTACGAGTTGGTCGGAAACAGGAACTTCCGGCGTGCTGTTGCTGAGCCTGCCACGAAGATCGTCGGCGCGCATACGCAGTGCCTCGACGCTTTCGCGGACGCGTGAGGTGCGCCGGAAAATCGCCTGCGATATGTCGGCATAGATGCTACGGCCTGTGATTTTTTCCAGGATGTCGGCCTTGGCGCTGTCATCCGACTTGAGAAAACGGGTGAACTCGCCCTGGGCGAGCATCGTGGTGCGGCAGAACTGGTCGAAGTCCAGGCCTACAAGCTGCGGTATCATGCGTGAGATTTCATCGGCCTTGGTTATCTCGCTTCCGTCGGGCAGTCGCAGGTAGCGTTTCACGGGCTGGAAGGTTCCGGTACGGGCGATGCGGGCCGACCACACGGCGGTGTAAGTCTTGCCGTCGTTGGCCGAGAAGTCGAGCGAGACCGAGGCCTCGCGCTCGCCCTGACGGATGAGCTGGCGCACATCGTTGGGACGGATGCGACTGTCGCGGCTGTCGGTCTCGGGGGCGCGGTTACGCATGGCCGTAGCCTCCATGCGCGGAATCTTACCGTATAGCGCCATGGTGATGGCGTCGAGTATCGTCGACTTGCCGGCGCCGACCTCTCCCGAAATCAGAAAAACCGGCGCGGCGGCCAGCGGTCCGTCGCCGAAGCGCACTGTAGCATGGCTGTAAGAGGCCACATTATTTATCTCAAGCGTCCGAAGTTTCATCGCGTTAGGGGAAGTATTGTTTATTCCGGATCGGAATTCCGGAGTTCGTCGAGGATGGAGGATATCATTGTGCGCGTTTCGTCGTTGAAGTCGAAGCCACGCAGCGAGTAGTAGCGCCGGGCTATGTCCATTGGGTCGGCGCTGACAAAGTCGTTGACCGACATGGCGACGTCGCTGTCGGTCTCGTCATTATCCGCCTGGCGGGTGTAGACTATGCCACAGAATCGGCAGGCCTTCGATGCGGCTGTACGTCTGGCCGTTGCCTCAGCGTCGGATGGCAGAGGCTCGGGTTGGGTGACGTTCAGCCGGACATATGCCGTGCAGGAATTGTCGAGGGCGGCGAGCATCGCGAGGGCCTCCGGGAAAGTTGCCGTACCTGTCTCGGGAAGGCTTATCAGTTCGGCGGGGGAAGGAATCGGGTGGACCATGACATCAGGGATGGCGCCGTGGGCCGGAATATCGGCGATGAGCAGACAGCGCGGGCCTTTCTCGTCAAAACTCGTGTGGATGGGCGTACCGCTGTACCATACGCGGCCTTCGGCGTCAAGGCGCTGACAGCCGTGAATGTGACCGAGGGCAAGATAGTCGTAGCCCGTGCCGAGCGACGAAAGGGGAATGGTCTCGACATTGCCCACGAGCGTGTCATCGTCGTAGCGGCTGTGGCCGGTGAAGTCGGCCTTGCGGACAGGAAGGTGGGCTGTCATAACCACGGGCAGGCCATCGGGATTCATCGCGGCGACACGCTCCAGCAGACGTGACGGCAGGTCAGGTTCGGAATTCAGGCGGCGTCCCGCGTATGGCAGCGCGACGACAAAACCTTTGCCAGGTACCGGAATAATGAGTTTCGCGGCTAAGGCGTCGAAATCGTCGGCTGGAGGTATAACGCCGACAGTGATTACGTTGGCAAGCCGCCACGGCAGACGGAAAACCTCATGGCGCGATGCCGAGTCGTGGTTTCCGGCAGTGATGACAATCATTGCGTCCGGCGCGAGGCAGTGCATACGCATGATGACCTCGGCAAATACATTCTGCGCGGCGGCCGAAGGCTGCGCCGTGTCGAAAACGTCGCCCGCCACAATCACCGCGTCAGGCTGCTCGACGCCGACCACCTCGGCCACGTCCATCAGCGCGGCACGGTACTCCTCGAGCCGGTCGAACCCATGCAGCCCCGCCCCCAGGTGCCAGTCAGAACAATGCACAACCTTCATGGCCATAAATCATTATCTTAAATTCCGAGTTTATTCATTAGGAATATCATCATCGTCGGTGACTTCCCCAAAATATAAATCATCTTCAGGAATGTCAGTGATTCCTTTTTTATCATTTATAATATCGGTTTCTTCATCGACCGCAGGCTCACCCTGTGTAGTATTATCTATCTCTGCCGTTACAACTGTATCGCCCCGTGAATTCATTTTTGATTCATTTGACGATGTGCCGCTGCACCCGGACATAAGAACCATTCCCGCCGAGATTCCGGCAAGCGCCACAGCCTTACCGGCAATTGAGCGGGCTCGTAGTTGCTGCTCAAGGTAACGCACTTCCGCCTCGCACTTGGGACATGTGCCGAGACAGTCGCCTTTATAGCGACATTCGGATGGGATGAACTCAATGCCGTTTGCCTCGGCTATCTGCCGGCGAATCTCTTTCAGGATCTTGCAAGTACGTTTTCCTCGTGCCATAGTGTCAATGGTTGCGGATTTTATAGGTGAATAAATCTAACCGGTCGAAGCCGAGAACCTCAAGAGCCTTGCGGCTTGCCTCGCGGTCGGTTTCGGTATTATGGTCCGGAATAAGCGGTATGCGGATGATGCAATCATGCTGCCGTCCTGCATCTGCTATCAGGCGGAGATTGTCAAGAACAGGAGCGTTGGATTTGCCTGTATAGTTAAGGTATATGTCAGGGGACATGTCCTTGATGTCGATGAAAAACATGTTGACCACCGGAAGCAAAGCCTCGACGTTGGCGGTTGGAACATTGAGCGAAGTCTCCAGACCGAGTTGCCAGGACGGACCGCACAACTCTCGAAACTCACGGATAAACTGCAGGCGCAGCCCTGGCTCGCCGCCCCCGAAAGTCACACCGCCATTTGTCGCGAGGAAATACAGTTCGTCGATGCGGGTCTCCGCGTATAATTCCTCAGGCGAATACTCCCGGAAACGGTCACTATCGCCCAATGACTGAGGATTAAGACAATAACGGCAGTCAAGCGGACAGCCGTGGAACGCAACAAGCGTAGTCACGCCATCGCCATCAGTCGAAAGGCGATGCCGCGCAAAGCCGATTATCTTAGCCCGTTGTCGATCCATGCGAACAACACTCAACACTCACAAATTTACAACAAAAAATCCGCAACCCACCACCAATCGCCCAAGAAAATCTATTTCCGATACTCCTGAGATGCTAATAAATTTTCTTAACTTTGCCAATAGAATCGTAATCCCATGAAAGAAAAGAATATTCCTGTTACTGAAAGCAATGGCAATAAAGTCACATTGTTGCCAATTGAAAATCTCATCCATGTAATCCGCGGTCAACAGGTAATGATTGACAGTGATCTTGCCCGTCTGTATGGTGTAGAAACAAAATATTTAAAAAGAGCGGTCAAGGCAAACATCAAGAGATTCCCGCCAGATTTCATGTTTGAACTTGATTCGTCGGAATTCGATAGTTTGAGGTGCAATAATTGCACCTCAAACACCAAGTCACAGCGAGGCGGCATAAGATATTTGCCATTCGCATTCACCGAAAACGGGGTGGCGATGCTTAGCAGCGTATTGAAATCGGACACAGCTATCGAAGTTAATATACGCATTATGAGGGCCTTTACAGCCATGCGTAGTTTCCTTACTAATAATGCTCATGTTTTCCAGCGGCTTGAAACGGTTGAACATCATCAATTACTCTTGCAGGAGCATCTATCTGAACATGATAGAAAATTTGAAGAGGTGCTGTCGCGCCTTGACGACAAGGATTCAGAACCAATTGAAGGGTTCTTCTTTGAGGGGCAAATATTCGACGCCTATTCGCTGATTTCAGATTTAATCAGAAAAGCCACCCGGAGAATCATCCTCATAGACAACTATGTGGATGACCGGATACTGAAGGTACTGACAAAGCGCAATGAAGGCGTATCTGCCACAATCTATACCGATCCGCGCCATTCACAAATAAGCAATGACCTGCGCCGTCATAACGCTCAGTATCCCCGTATAGAAGTAAGGAATTGCACGAATGTGCATGACCGGTTCCTGATGATTGACGACACCGTCTACTTCATCGGAGGCTCAATCAAGGACCTCGGAAAGAAAATCGTAGCCTTCAGCCAGATGCACCAGAATCCCGACAGCATCCTTACAAGACTACGATAATCAGCCAAAACCGCCTATGTCCTTTGGTATTCAGTATGGAACACGGATTCCATAACACCTATTTGTATTTGTTTTGCCAGGTTTTGTCCCATTGGAGGGCCCATCGGATGCGGTCGGACTGGTTCAGCATGGGCTGGTCGCGGTGAGGCAGGACGTGGCCGTCATCGCTGAAGTCGACGCGGATCATGGCCGGCATCTCGCGGAACGGTGACTGGGGGTCGTTGCCGAAGAATGTGCACCACCAGCGGCCTTCATGGTCACGGAAATACCCGGTACCTCCGCCGCACGGGACCGCCTCATGACGCCAGCGATAAGGGCCGTAGATGTTTTCGCTGACTGCCACCATCGAACTGTAGCGCCCCTGATATGTATCGGCAGCGGTCAGATAATACAGGCCGTTGCGCTTGAACATGGAGGCGCCTTCATGCCCGATGTCCGAGCAGTTCCTGCGCGCGCTGCATGTACGCGCATGGTTGGCAGCAATTGTGTCGGGGTCCAGGAGAACAGGATGACGCGGTCCCTCGGCCATGCCGCTCATGTCATCTTTCATGCGGGCAATGTGACCTCCGCCCCAGAGCACATAGACCGTGCCGTCGTCATCCTGAAAGAGCGAGGCGTCTATATCACCATCCCACTTCCCGTCGTTTGCCAGGGCATTGACATATGGTCCTTCAGGCTTGCCGGTGGTGCTCTTCAGTAGGCCCCGGTCGCCCGGCGGCATGGAAAGCGTAATGTAATAGTTGCCTTTCAAATAGTGAAGTTCCGGAGCCCAGAGGGCGCGGACAGGCCCATGATGGTCGCGCCACTCGCGCTGCCATGTGCCGTCACGGTCGAATGACCATACGAGACCCATGTAATCCCAGTGCCTGAGGTCATCGCTCGCCCATAGTTCGACTCCGTCGTTCATTTTCCAGATATTATCGCCCGTTGAGCCGGTCAGATAATACCTTCCGTCATGCCCCACACAGATGACGGCATCACGAATCTGCGCGTCGACAAGCGGCTGCACCGGAGGCATGAGTCCCTCCCGCACGGCACTGCCGGCATCGGCCCGACTGTTGTACTTGTAGAAGTTGGGCCCCGGTCCGCCCAGAGCCTCCATCGTCGGGCCGCTCACCCCGAGTCTGTCGGTTCGTGTCCCCACGTTCTGCGAATAAGTCACTATCGGAAATAGACAGACGAATGCCCATGCCGCCAATACGTTTGCTCTCATTTTTTCAACTGCATTAAGACTGTTACGATTCTCTCCTGCAAATTTAGCGAAATTTGACGAAATAGTCTACTTCTTCGGAAGTTACATCATGATTTAATAAAAACTGATTTTTAAGGGTCCCTTATGTAGTTTTTTGCTCAAATTCGCGTCTAATAAGAAAAAACACGAACAGAAATTACCATGGCCGAAAAATGGATTGTTTATTTAATGATTGCGGCAGTTGCAACCCTTCTGTATCTGGTGTGCGACAAGTTGCAGATACTGAAATCAAAGCCCTTACGCATCTTCGTTGTTCTTCTAATTTCTTCAGTAATCTGCTGGATTGTTTGCGATCTTCTCATCCTTACTGAATAAGGTGTAAAGTTGTAAGTAAATTAACTTCAGAATCAAAAAAGGCAAGGTATTGAATGGAAAAAATCCATGACTTGCCGATTTTTTCAGCGAAGCCATGGACTTTATAAGGTGTGCGAAAATACGCTTTATTTGCAGTTGACCTTTATCGCCCCGATAATGCCATTGTTATTACTTGGAATAATTGAGAGTGAACTTCCTTTGAGGGTCAGTTTGCCTTCCTGAAGGCACAACTTTGAAGCCTCATTCACATCTGTCACGTACATGTAGGTTAAATCACCCTGTTCACCGCTCATGGTGACTATCAGCATATCATTCGAGCCTTTTTCATTTGGAGTGCAATATACAAATGCCGCCACCAAACAGTTATTTCCACCATTAATCATGTATGATAACGGGATTTGATTCAATATCGCATAAGTGGCATTTCCGACCGTCCATATCTCTTCTCTATTTAGGCCGTGTACACCGGCAACTTTTATAACGCCGTTGTTTTCCACAACATTATTGTTGACCGACACAGTAATTGTGTCATTAAGTTCGGTCGTGATTTTCGGGAGATTCGAAAGCGCATTATAGGCCTCTTTCAGATTCATGGCATAAGTACCCAGCACGGAGCAGCCCAATGCAAATAGCACAAGTATAAATTTCTTCATAATTCGGTCGTTTATAGTCTAAAAATTCGGTTTTTATAAACTAAGAACAACCCAAAGAAACCATTAGTTCTCACCCAAGGAAACAGGCTGACAACCCGGCAGTGCTGGATATAGCGCAGGATTATCCCTGGCCTTTTGGTTTCGGTCATAGGTATTCATTCCTGCCGTTAACATTCCACGGCAAATCGGTTGATAAACTTCTGCACCTGACCTCATGTGCGGTATTATCGTTAAATTCCACACCATTATGTGGTTGAGGCATTGTCATGTTAAAAATTATAATTATATTTGGCACCGTATACCGCATAGAATCGAAAAACCATTCGCTGGGCTACCATTATCACAAAGCGCCCTGCTCTGAAATCACCTGAAGAACCAATCGAGTTTGTGAAACCTGCCACATCAACAGATAAACAAATAATATATATCGGATTATGGAGTTTAAACAAATCAAAGAGTTATCGACGCTTCCGGACGAAGAGTTGACCGCTAAACTCGTAGCACTTTTTCAAGACGTTGCCGTCTATCATGACGCAGGCAAAGGCATGTCGCATTTTGACTGGAACAACCTGTATGCCGACGGCTCCGGAGCGCTGCACCTTTCCGGCATAGACGAAACCGAGTTGACCGATGACGTTCGTGAACGCAATCTCAGGGATTATGCCGGAATTATCTATTGTGTGTCTACACAGCGCAAATCGTCAGAATCAATGTCCTGGGACGCGGGGGCCAAGATAAAACAGCCCGTGCTGCGCGAGATAGTGCTCACATTGTGCTCTCGCAATAATTCGATTGAGCCGTTGTTGAAAAAACTCCGCCAACCATATGTTGACGAGGATGAATTCTTTCACGGATATACCACCGTTGACGAAAAAGAGGCCACCGAGGCCTATATCAAAGCCGAGCGCATACGGGCCGAAAATGCGTACCAGGATACAGTCAGCCAGTCGACTCCGTCTCGCTCAAAATGGTACAAGGGTATTGGCGTGTTTATCCTCATGGCATTGTGTAGCGGCGGATATAAATACTACAAGTCAATGAAAGAACAGGAACAGGCCATAGCAACTGAACGTATTCATCAGCAGATGGAAGAAATGCGTCTGCACAGGGAAGCCATACGCAATATGCCGCCTCTCAAACTGACGCCTCGCAGTGTTATGCGTGGCGAGGTCTCCGAGAGCAATGATAATGATACCATAAGCCAAGATTAACCCGCACACCCTTTGTTGTCGCAAGAGCTTATATTGCCGCCCACGGCATCGATAGGCCGAAGGAAGCATATGATATTCTAAATCGCCAGACCAAAGTCATAGAGAACATGTCGCTTGACCCCTCTTTAGAGATTCCTTTCTGGCAGTACCTGCTCAACGTATCCGAATTGATTGGCAAAAAGAAGACCTCAAAAAAATGCCGCGAGACCATCGCCAAACTTCCCCCTGTTGCGTGGTAAAATTACTCCATCTTCTTAAAACAAAGCATGATGACCTGTGCAGAATGCACCTCGGGTTGCCACATTTATGTCCCCCCCTGCCGGTTAACGAATCAATTTTACCGCTTTGTGGATAGAGGGACTCTTTCTCTGCTTTACTGCGAAAGCGCTGCGCTATGACGAATTCGGGCTCATCTTTCACTAAAGCAAAAAGCGACTAAGTAATAGCGGCCTTCGGCAAAATACACAAGGGCCTCTATCACGATACATCACCGAGCACATGCTCTTTATCATTCCATTAACTTCGATGACTCTTTCCTTCCATTAGGCTGGAATAGTCCGTCGATTTGATTAGGGTAACCACAATATTCAATACTGAATTTATACGATTACTGCTTATTGGTCCATTAATTCCAATTCGCCTTAATATCCTCTTTTAGAAGTTGCCACCACGGAGTGATTAGATTATGATACTGTCTGGCTATAATATCACGGGTCCTCTCTTCAGTTACATCACCTTTTCTCATAATCTTTCTAAATTTTCGGTCAGTACGCCATATTGAGAATCGTTTTCTTAAGATGCCTAGATACATTATTGGAATCTCCAAGAATATAAAAAATATCCCGCTTATTGATGTAAAGATTGTAAATATTGTGATTTCATTATTGGTCATATACTCACCAATATAGATACCATGTTCAATTAGCCATGTGTTAATGGTAACATGATTGTGAAAATAGAGTATTATCAGTAGAATTTCAATGACTGGAACCCAGTAGGTATGAAATTTTGTAACGCCATTCATCATAACATCAATAAGCATAAAGATAAGAACAGCAAAATCCATCACTTCAAGGGCACAATGATTATTGTGACAAAATCCAGGATTTGGTTCTATCCCGATATATGCTAGAATAAAAACGGAATATAAAAATGACAGGGCAGCGAGATTCTTTATCACGGGCATAAAGTTCTCCCATTTATCTTTACTAAAATCGGTATTCAGATCATTGTCATTGAAATATATCATGTATCGAAAAAGAAATTTGTCATATTGATTTGACAGGGCTTTTACAGCTGATGCCAAAGGCGATTTAATAACAAAATTCTCATAAAAGAACAATAAACAAATACCCGCCCATAAGTACAACCGTCCGCGATAGCATGTAGGCCATATAAAGATAGCCGTCCAGATTCT
>CALKRW010000011.1 GCA_937989585.1 uncultured Porphyromonadaceae bacterium
GCAAAGTTAGAACTTATACAGGCAGGCTTCAATACGCTATCGCGGACGGTTGTACTATTATTCTTAGGCTATCAGGGAGAAATTTTGTAATTTTGCAATATGGAAATAAGTGAAAACATTGCACTACCACTCAGACAAAAGGTGGCATCGTTTGTATGGCAACATATACTATTGTTGGCTTCGCTCTTCTTGATGACCCTCGGGGTTGCATTGTGCATACGTTCTAATTTCGGAAGCAGCGTTATTTCATCGCTTCCTCTCGCATTCTCATTAGCAGGGAAAGTTGGGGATGCGCCTGGATTGAGCGTTGGAGGTTATACCATAGTGATGAATTTCATCCTCGTGGCTCTTCAGATACTTATACTTCGGCGCAAATTCAATCTCTTGCAGCTCTTCCAACTGCTCATCGGCTTCGTTTTCGGTTGGTTGATCGACCTTAATATGTATCTGACAACACCGATTATCTGCGACACACTTCTCTCAAAAGCAGTGATTCAGTTTTTAGGCTGCACGGTCATGGCTTTCGGAATAGCGTTTGAAGTGCGTTGTGGCTCGGTAACTATGCCTGGTGAAGGAATAGTGGTGGCAATAAGTAGAGTCACCGGCAAACCGTTTCCAAAAGTCAAGATAACTGTCGATACTACTTTGGTAATTTTGGCCATAGCAAGTAGTTTCTTATTCTTCGGAAAATGGGATTGGAGCATTATTGGCCCCGGCACTCTCTTCGCGATGTTCTATATCGGCTATGTAATCAAGATCATTAATCCGTATCTGGGATGGTTTGACAAGGTTCTTCGCTACGTTCCAGGGTTCCGTCGTTACATTGTCGGACTTGCAAAATTCATATATAAGCGATGAAGAAGATTCTATTCCTGCATGGTCTGAACTGGAGTGGCGAATGCCCGATGGCTTTGACTCTTCGGGAGGAGTTGAAGGATGTTGCTGAGGTTGTGGCTCCAGACCTTCCGGTTAATCCCGCAGATGCCATGAAGATGATTCTTGACCTCTGCGATTCGCTACAACCGGACTTGATTGCAGGGAGCAGTTATGGCGCATTCCTCGGCCAGCAACTCATCAAGATTGTCGGAGTGCCGACATTGCTCTGTAGTCCGATGTTCCACATGACTGACTTCTTGAAAACGCGGATTGGGGGCCATGACTTCAAGTCACCACGTACTGACGGCATTAAGAGCTATGAGATTACACCGGAACTGATCGAAATCTATAGCCGAATGGAAGAGCATCAGTTCGACTGTTACGATGCGTTTTACCGCGACACAGTCATTGGTTTCTATGGCTCACAGGATACTCTCGCAAGAACCCGCGATGAATTCAGGTGCTACTATTCGACGATAATCTATTACGATGGCCCTCATACAATGACTCCCAACAATGTCAGGGATACATTGGCTCCAGCAACAAGAAAAGCCCTTGAGGAATATACTCGTCGGGCCGAGAGATACTTTCGCCATTTCAAAGGCAATCCTTATCGACTCCTTTATCATGCCAAGGACAGTGAGACGCTAGATCGCATGGTCACTTACCAAGCCCTTTATGGTGAACATGGCTATTGGGTACGTCCCGAGCTGATGTTCTTTGAACGTGTTGTCCGAGACGGCCAATCTATGCCTCGCTTCGCAGAAGTAGCCAAGATTTAGTATCAACGAAACCATATCTATAGCGAACAGCCCGGCCTCGCGGTCGAGCTGTTTGTTGTTTAATGAAAAAAGTTAGCTTGCTGGCAGTAAGAATAGCTGTTAAGTTGCTGTTATCATTGTTTTATTATTTTAGGAAGAGTTCAATCTTGCAGTGGCGGTTGGCCTCTTTGGGATTGAGAGCGTCGATGCCGCCGCAGTTGATTTTGGTTATGAGGGAGGGTGCGATGCCTCGTTTTTGAAGTTCTGTGATGATGTAGTCTGCGCGGTCGTTGCCGAGTCCGGAATTGATTGATGCGGTGCCGGTGGCACTGTCGGCTGCGCCGGTTACACGAATAGAAAGTCCGTAGGTATTGGCAACTCTCGCTATCTCATCAAGGTTGACAAGCTGGGAACTATCTGTCAGATTGCAGGTACCAAGATGAAAGAAGAACAGTATCGGACTGCCGACACATTTCTTACCGGAGGCAATCAAGGCGAGATATTCATCGCCGCTCAAACCGTTGCCAGGAACGGTTCTTTCGCCATTTGAAGACTTATCGAGGTCGGAGGCAAGGTCGTTGTTGTCAACCAGAGTGGAATCTCCAAGGTTGTCCGATGCGAAGATGGCATCGATGAAGTCGGTGGAATCGTCACCGGGTTCCTTGCCATTGTTGGCAAAGCCTTGACCAAAACCTTTGTAACCTTTGAGGCGTGCGCGGAGGCTGTTGAGACCGGAATAGTCATTGACGGGATAACGCTTGACATCCTCGGAGTTGTCATACTGAGATTTGAAGAGGTCGCCGTATTGTGACAGCAGGCCTTCAATCTCAAAGATCTTCTTCAGTTCGGCAAGTGCGCGGGCATCGTTGGAAGCCTGACGAGACAATCGGTTATTGTCGGCATAGATGTCGGCAAGAGCCTCGCGGAGTCGGGCATTGTGGATAAGAACAGGCTTTGCGTCGATGACTTTTCGGAAGCCATTCTGACCGAACGTGAAAGAGAGGCCAGCAGACAAAGAGAGTATGTTGTCGCCACCGAAACGGTTGGTTTTGCCGACACCATCGAAATCGGAGAATGTGGTCTTGCCGCTGAGTTCCATAGTCACTTTCAATCTGGAAGTGATGCCGAATTGCGCCATGACACCATAGCTGAGGGCGAAGGGATTGGTCTGGGTCTGGCGGTTGTGGAGCATCCCCACACCGATGTATGGAATGATGCCAAGGCGTGGAGCCTCACCGTTGCCGTATAAAGCAGACGAAAGATTCCAGAGGAAGTCTGCCGAGAGACCCCAGTAATCCTGCGATGCTTTGTCGACGTTCTTGATCTGAAAACCTTCATAGGTGATACGGGAGCCTACCGTCGGAGTGAACCACTTGCCGAGATAGGCACCGAAATGGGGCTTGATTCTTGACTTCAGGTCACCGCATCCGACGGGGTCGCCGATGAAGGCATTGGCGCCGGCATTGATGCCGATAAACCAGTTACCCTTCCAGTTCGGAGATTCAACGACCTCCTTGTTATAGGTGGTCTTGGGTTCCTTGAGTAGTTCTTCGACATTCGCTTTGAAGTAAGAGCGAGTGTCGGTGGTGGCAAAAGCCTCTGTTGCAGAGGCCGATGCCACGAGTGCGATTGAGAGTATGTAGAGTTTTCTTTTCATCATGTTGTGGATTTTGAGTGCAAAGGAAATGAGAATGACATTGATAGAGAAATATTCGCTGTGAATCAACCTTTTATTTAATTCTATTTATGCTAATCATTCAATCGGAACGCATTTTCGGTACTCGGTACGCTCATTTCCTCTTGACCTGCTGAGGTGTAGATTTGAGGAGTTTGTGGGCTCTCATTAGGCAGCGATAGGCAAATTCTCGTTCATCTTCCTTTGGATCACGTCCCCAAGGCAGGTCGGAGCCTCCTCCACCGCCGCCGCTCGTCTTGGCGAATTGAATTGCCCCATCCAGATAACCCGCGAAAAGGTACATTGCGCAGTTGACAATCTCTCCCGGTTTCTCGGCAAATGCCATAAGAAATTCCCCATCGAACTGAGCCTTCTGCTCCGGCGTCAGAGTCGATATGAGAGACCGCATGTCGACGACATTCCTGCCGAACAAGGCATCCATCAAGCGGAAGCGAATCTGTTCGCGGTTCTTTGCCGTAAACTCTTTATACTCCTTTTCCGCATCGGTCTTGCGACTATAGACGGATTGAAGTTCTTCCTGGAGTTTGGCCAGCTGCCGGTCGGCATTCTTGAGCTTCGACTTCTTGTCGGCAAGTGAGGATGTGGTGGAGCGAAGCTTTGACTCGAGGTCGGAGATTCGGCGACGTAGATCTGCGGCATCGCCGTGGCCGGATTGCAGTTCAGACTCTAATTGGGAAATCTGAGAAGTGAGGCTGGATTCCTGTTGCTTGAGGTTTCTCACCATCGTTGTGAGACCTTTGCAGCGTTTCTCTGCCTTACGGATATCCGCATAAAGTTCTTTGAGTGTTTCGTGTTTGTCGTTGATTTCTATTTCCAAATCGTTGCACTCTCGGTGGAGCTGCGCACGATACTCTTCTGTGGAACGATGGTGGGCACCGGTCTCCCTCTTGCTTTGCCCTCGGCCGAGCCCCCACTTTTCGTTAACGATAGCGAGTTCGTCATGAAGTCGAAGAGTGCGTTCACGGAATTCATTCTTGTCGCTTCCGGCAAACATCTCCTTATACGCAAATTTATTTTGCAGATTTATAGGTAACAAAGTGCAATGAATATGCGGATTGCGCTCATCGAGGTGTACGTAGAAGCCCATGATATTTTCCTCGCCCCACTTATCGCAGGCGAATCTGTAAATATCCTTTGCCCACTCCTCGATGTCCTGACAACGGGTTATCCTGGAATTGTCGGCGCCATGTTCCAGATTGACCACCTGATTGCCAAACGCCAGTTTGTGCATCTGGTCACGGCTTCCACCAAAGATGAAGTTGACCACCGTGCGTCGGTTAGCATCCTTACCTTTACGTTCAAGTTCCACATTGGGATCAACAATGCCACGCTCCGCAAGCGTCTTTCTCATACGCTGACGAATGCTGACGGAGGAATCAATTGGCTGCACGACACCACCCTTGGCAATCTCAAAATTGAGTTTGGCTCGGGTGATGTCATAGTTCCCTGTCTTAGCGGCACGCTCCCAATTGCCCTTAGACCATCGACGCTGATGCTCGTTGGACTGGTTCGTGGTGATACCTGCACTGGGACTGAAATCAATTACTTGCTTAGCCATATAAATGGTTTTTAGCGGTCTAATTCATCTAAAATCGGGGCCGAGGTTCTTTCTCCTACGTCGAAAGCGCTTGCGCGATTAGCTCGTATTGGCCTGCCGGATACGGCAACTCCCAATGGATTTTCAATCCTATTGGGGTAGTAGGCTCCCCCGGATGATATTAATCCGGCAACGTCGCGCAAGCGCGTTGGCTAAAACGAAGCCTGTACGTTGGCGAAGACTGCGGACAGGATTATACCCGGATGACATCTCAGATAGCTCTCACAGCGACTCTGAGGGTGCTTAAAACCTCGCCGGGGTACCCGATCTATAGATGAACCAACCCGAAGGTTTATCGTCAGTTTCTGACGAAGTCAACCTTCAAATGGATGAACAGGCTGTAGAGTATGGCTCGACCGGCGTCTTTGGCGGCGTTGTTTTTGGAATGCTTTGGATCGGCAGTCATCGGACATGCTCCGGGACTGTACTCCTTTAGGATGGAGAGCCAAAGCGTCCAGTTGCCGGATACGGCTTCCTTCCATAATCTGCCGAGCAGTTCTCGGCTGTGTTTATCAGGTAAAAGAGGAAGCTCTTGCGGACACACTGCCCATCGGCTTACAAGTTGTCGAATCAGCGAGTAGAGCAGTGCGTTAATCTGATACGACTGCACAATAATATCGGTGTTGTCAAAATTTTTGACAAACTCTTCGCACTCCTCCCCCATATCTGAATCTGTGATGTCGCCACTGAGCCACTCGTCCATCTTGTCGGTCAATGACTGCGGCACCTTGAAGTCAGGGATATTGTCGGGAAATACAGACGTGTATCCGGTATCAAGCAAAACCATGCTCATGGTGAGAAGTGAGCAGCGGTCGAGATCCTTCTTCGACAGAAGCCGGAAGACTTCGAGTTGGCCGAGGAACTTGCGCACGGTTTCGCGGGCCCAGTTCCATTGTTCTGCCAGGTCTGTAATCGAGATTACGAGCTGGCCGGCCTCCAAATCGAAAGTTTGGCCATACATTGGCTTATAAGAGGTGACAGTCTCCGCAGTCGCTTGCAAAAGACTAAGGTATGCACTGAGGCGTGAGGTGCCGTATTTAGTGGGAACCGCAAGATACTCCAATATCTCCGGCTTGAACGTCACTGCCCAAGGTCGGGAGTGTTGAACTGGACGATTGAATTTTGGTTTCGTCATAAAGCGATGTGTAGATTTGAATTTTGGTTATGTCAGAAATTGTACAATATGTTTATCGAATGTAAGGGATAAAAGAGGAATATGGCTCCTCGGATTTGAGAGGATAAGGATACCACCTGCCGTTGTCGGTTGGTGGCATCCCTAATTGTCAGTTGTGCCTCAGCCGATTTCTCCGCGCATAAGTTTTGCCCTTTCGCCTTCGCAGAAGGTCTCATACTCTTCGGGGTCGCTTCCGCGTTCAATCGCCTCGTCGATGATGTCTCCGAGCTGGTCGAAGTAGACCTCGGGGTGAACAAGACGGATGCCGCTGTCATCGCGGAGATAAACCTCATAATAGTCCATCTCGTTGTAGGCTATAAGCACATAGCCCTTGAAGAGTCTGCCGCTCACCTTGAACATGAGCGTTGCCATATCCTTGTAAGCGGTGGCTATAAAGCCGTGGAGTGCGCCCCATGAACAGATGACGTTAATAGGAGTTGTGGCGAGGAGTTGCTGACGGATGGTGTCGGCAGTCTGGAGGATGTATTCTTTATCCATAGTTGATGATGATTTTTTTGCTTCCCTTACCTTCGAACACCTTTCTCGTTGGCTTCGGGGAAGCGGGTTGTTTTCTGCGTTGAAAGTTGCCGCACCTTACGAACCAAAATCTTCCATTGGAAGACCGGAGGCCTGTTTTTGTGAATAAACCGGCGCGGCTATTAACATTGCAGAACTACAACCCTCCCGAAGTCATCGTGAATAGTATCCCTGTATAAGTGTCTCCGGATTCGAAGCGAGTTTAGAGAAGGCTTCGGGAAAAGAGAGCTGTCGCATCATCTTATGGGAGGGATAGAATATTGAGCCGATTGTGAATATGTAAAGATTCATCGCAAGCGGCCACAGTCCGGGTTCGATGACACAGGTAAGCATGGCTATAAAAGCAATCCCGATATGAAGCCTCTCCTGAAGCCAGACCAGGCTCTTTTCCGACATGCGGAATGAGAACATTGACACGCACAGCAATGAGGCTATGCCGAGGGGCCAGCTGATGCCGTATGACTGGAGATAGCAGAAATTGAAGCAGAGCATGAGCATCATAAGAGCCAATACGAAGAGTTTACGGGCTGACAGACTGAATGTCATTCGGCGATAAAACTTCTGCATTAGCTGGTTGTCCCATCGGTAGCAGTACACAGACAACATCGTCACGATTGCAGGATAAAAAAGGAGGAAGATTTGCATATTGGCTATGATTGGTGATTATTCTTCAAGTTCGAGGTTGACGGCACCCCATGTGGCTATTTTGAAGATTTTGTTGACATCTTTGAATGTAAGGGAAAAGGTGTAGAGCCTTGTGGAGAACGGCTTGTCTGCGGACATAAGATTTGAGATAGCCTTGTCAATCTGTCTGACAGGGACGCTGATTATGGCTCCTTTCAAATATCCGTGCAATCCGATTCTAACTTCAAGACGGAAGACCGCTCCGGCGGTTTTTTGAATGCCGGATTCTGAGGCTATCACGGTATTGTCGTAGTTTCCGAAATCAAGAGCCATTATCCATGTGCGATTCCAATTGATTACCTCTATCAGATGCCTGGCGAGTGCGTCGGTCATTGTCAGATGAAAAAGCTAAGAAGCTCGTCTTCTCTTAGGCTATAGATAAACTGGCCGGATGTCCCGGAAGCTCGGATGAGTTCGTTGCGAAGCTCTGCCATCATCCTCTCCATGGAGTTGTATATCTTCACATCGACAGCCGTGATGACTCCTCGCGAGTTAGTGGAGCCGCAAATCTGGAACATCACCCCGGTGCCCGGCTGCTGAAATGCACAAAGGCTTTGCCCGAAATCTGTAGCTGTCGAGCGGGCATGATGATATAGAAGAGTTGTGCCGAAGGAATCGTCAACTGCATCCTTGAAGTCGCCTACTGAAAGGGGCTTTGGAAGATTGAATACCAGCAGTGCGTAATCGTCGTAAAGTTCGCGACGAGCCTTGTTTTCAAGTCGTGATTTGATGAGCGAGGGCAGTTTCAGGGTGGCCGTCGCAAGAAATCCGGTGATTGGTTCTTGGTTCATTTTGTGATAATGGATTTAATTTTTCACCGGCAAATTTAAAGCGGAATAACAACACATAAAAGCCTGTGTTCAAGTGCTTAATCTTATTTAAGAGAGG
The DNA here is from genome assembly GCA_937989585.1 of uncultured Porphyromonadaceae bacterium. Lineage (GTDB taxonomy): Bacteria > Bacteroidota > Bacteroidia > Bacteroidales > Muribaculaceae > CAG-873. The sequence continues at coordinate 8,214 of CALKRW010000011.1, forward strand.
GAAAATATTTATATGTTGGGGTAAGCTGCAAAGGCTTTGGTTGATGATGCTCCTGCATCTATAAATTTTTTCCGTCCACGCTAACATTTTTTAAGCCTACGAATTATATTTATATAGTTAAAGTCTTGAATATAAGAAGTTAATCAGCCGTTTTGAGCTACCTTTGTATTCCTGACCTAATAATCGATATTATCACATGGCCATATATGGATACGTACTCAACGAAGCAAGCGACGATACCTTTAAGCTGATGAAGGATTTCGGCTGTTGCCGCATATTTAAGGAAGCGAAATACGATGAGTTGTCAAGACCCCAGCGTAGACTGCTCTTCAAAAAGCTAAAAGCCGAGGATTGCATAGTGATTCCCCGACTCAGTCATCTTGTGCGCGAGTGCGCAAACCTCTCGGCTCTTCTCCAGTTCTGTCATCTACGCAACATCAGGCTTGTCTCGATCAACGACAGGATTGACACCGGCGGAATACTCTTCGGAGAAGTCTCTGACCGAAATCTTATAAGCGCATTCCGGCAGTTCCCCTTCGATGTCAACTCCATAAAAAGGGAGCTTGGTGAAGAGAAACTGCATGAAGTCAGCACCACGAATAGAGCCAAGGAGAAGCGGATGAAACGTGATGAGCAGGTTATAAATATGTACCTCTCCGGCCTGACAGTCGAAGATATACGAAAGGTGATGAGCGTAGGAAAGACCACGCTCTACCGGATTTTGAAGATGAACAATATTGCCTGTCAGCGGTCCGGATACGTAAAGACTACCGACGGATGATGCGTCGGCGAGAGCACTGAAAAAGTCCCCATTTTTTGAAACCGTGTATCATTTTGCAAAACATGGGTTGACAATTAACAAGTATTCACATTTGAAAATCGGCATAAATAGCCTATTTTGAGTAAATTTCAATGATTTACGGCTATGTGGTGTAACAAAATGAAACCCCAGTTTACTTTTTCAGTGCTCTCGCGTCGGCGTCTTACTACACTCGGAATTGTGTCAATGAATGTTGGAACAGTCTCCGGCGGCGAGTACATCTGCTTCTCGATCGCCTCAGTCATGACGGTGTCGATTGCCTGGACTTTCGGATAGTATTCGTCGACCTTTGTGGCGAGTTCATTGACGGCGTGCTTGCCCCTATGATAGACATAGAGGCCGTCGCCGATGATGTTGTTGCCCTCCACAAGTATGTAGAGGAACAGGATGATGAGTATCTTTTTCATTGTTGTCTGATGTTTAGGGATTTCGATAGATGACGGTGCAGTCGATTACTTCACAGCCGAGGCTTCCTATCCAAGGGTAATAGGTGAAATACGGCTGCTACTCTTCTTCAACTGACGGAGGACTGACTATTGCTACTCCCAGCTCACGGAACAGGGAGTCAACTTCGTTGACCTCCTGCTCGGTGATACCGGTGGAGTCGCCATTGATAATGTAGCCAAGCAAATGGGTCGACACCTTCTCAATGCTTTTCTCCATAGCGTTTACTCTTTGATAGTGTGTTCCTCGATGCCCACAGTATAGCCGTAGCCATCCTCATTACGCCATTCGCGGCACGTTTCGACATCGACAATGGCTTCTCCCTCACCTTCAAAGTTCTCTGCGGCTTCCTCGACAGCCACCGCCATAGCGGTCTTGGCTTTGTCGAAGTCGTCATAGAGTGCATGGGTGTCGGTGATGCTTTCTGCTGAGTATTCAATCAGCGAGGTCACAAGATAGAATTTCTTCATAGCTGTTGGTGTTTGGGTGATTAAATCAAAGGAATGTATCGTCCGTTTTCTTTGAGGAAGTCGAGCATAGCCTTGGCTTCATCATGAGCGGCTTGGTTGCGAGGGTCGGTGGCATAGTCGTCTGCTCCGATTACCTCAATTATTGCCTTGTAGAGCTTGTAGACGTTCTGCTGGAGAGTGCGGTGCATCATAGGTACTTCCGCTGCCACCTTCTTGGGATTGAAGGAGAAGTTGTTGACTGCGTTTTCGATGGCCTCCGCAAGTTCTTTTTCGTTCATACGGTTCATTCGCATTTTAGGTTGAAGTTGATTCTTTTCCCTCCGCTTATGCTCCTTCCGGAGCTGTCGTGAGGGGTTTATTTGCGCATCACAAGGGCATCTGTCAAGGGAGCCAAGGACAAGGTTTTCGTTGGAATTTTACCGAGAATCCGTAAAATCGCTCCGAAACGCCAGCCTGACCTTGACCATGCTCCCGGATGCCAAACTTCGCGCCATAAACCCCGACGACCGCTCCTGAAAGCCCGCTATAAACATTTATAAAAGAAAGGGAAATAAATTTTATAAGAGGACAACGACCTCGTGCGGATAGGAAGCCCGGCGAAACCGGACTTCCCTTGCAAGCAGGTCAATCGAGGGCTTCTTCCTCCCAGTCTTCGTTTTCGAGGTCTGCGTCAATGAGTGCGTCGAGCAACTCCTTGACCATCGCTTCAACGTCCTCCATATCTTTGATAATTTCCGAAAGACGGTATGGCGCGCCATTTTTTCCGTGTCCGTCGGGGCCGGCCCAAAGAATTGCTTCCTCGTCAGGGTCATAATTTTCGTAATAGTCATCTATGCTCTTGATAAGGGAGCGCGGATCACCGTCTGTCATATAAGCCGAAAAGGAAAAGTCCTGGCCTCGGTCGGTGAATTGGGCAAACTCAAGGTCGATTGACTTTGAGTTGCCACGATGTTCCTCCACCGTCACGCTCCAGCCGTGTTCCTCGGCTATCTCGATGATGCGGTCGATAAGTGCTTGATGCTTCATACTGCTTTCTTTGACGGTTTGTTGAATCGGTTGGATTTCCATCCGTAGATGTCGGCCACGTATGGATAGAGTGAGCGTGTACGCTTGCGAAAACCGGCCTCGTCAATCTCAAGATTGTAGATTTGCTCGGCTATACGTTCCGCTTCCTCACGGTCTTTAGCCACTCGGTAGAGGATATGATGTGTGCCGTCATGGTGGCTCAACCGTCCTCTTACGTTATAGCCGTCACCGTACCACTCATTGTCATCTTCCGTCACAGAAAATATATCGTTGATGTTTTGACCGAGGATTTTGAAGCCCTGCCGTCTGCCTCGCCACAGTCCGAGGTCGGCAAAGGCTATGATGATGCCGTTGACCTGCTTGTCAAGGTTCATACGCTCGTCCGACAGATAGTTGTTGACTACGTCTGCCCATTCGCGGTCGCTCACCTTGTAGCCCTCATCCTCCAGATGGTCACGTTGGGCTTCCTCATACTGCGCTCTTGCCTCATCGTCGAGGAAATACTCGCTTGTCCAGATAATCTGTTTCATAATATTTTGGTGGTTAGATTGTTGCTTGATTGTAGATGCTTGGTTCACTGGTGACGTTGTAGATATAGGAACCACAGCGCACCAAAAGTGCGTCCATGCCGTAATACATCTTCTTCATGCCACGGATGCTTCCGCTCTTGTGGAAGTTTGGAAAGCGAGAGATGCCGCATCGCTTGCCTTGTTCTACTGTCATTTTCTTTGTCTGCATAGTCGAGAAATTTATAGATTGATTCTTTCCCTCACTTTCCAGCTCCTTTCGGAGCCGTCCGCGAGGGATTTATTTGCGCATTTCAAGGGCATCGTCAAGGGAGCCAAGGACAAGGTTCGCAGAGATGATTTTCCGGAACGGCAAAATCTCTCCGCGACACGGCTTGACCTTGTCCATGCTCCCTGATGCCTAACTTCGCGCCCATAAACCCGACCGGGCGGTCTCCGAGGAGAAAATTGCTAAAACAGTCGACGGGAACGATGTATCGCAAAAATCACCACTAAAAAACCACAAAAACACCCAGCGCTCTTGCATGATACGATATAAATATCTAATTTTTAGAAAAATAACGATATAGAATATTGTCAGCGAATAGCAGACACATATTAAAGGAATGTCTACCAGCGTTTGGCGCTGTTAATGTTCCTAATTTTGACTTGAACCGAAAATAGAGGTTCATTAGGATAAAAATGGCGACAACTCTTGTAAATCTCGGAGATAAGTCCTAAATTTGCAGAAATATCACAAATAATCGAGTTATCTTATGCTCTTGCGGTTTTCTGGAGAGAATTTCCTCTCATTCAAGAATGATTTTGAGTTCTCGATGCTGGCAACGGCATTGAAGGAACCTTCAATACCTGAAAATGAAAATATGTTTCCAGGCGGAGAAGCCTTGGGAAACGTCTTATGCTCGGCTGCTGTTTATGGCGCAAATGCCTCCGGCAAGTCCAATTTAATAAAGTCTTTGAAGGCCCTCAGGGAATTGGTTCTTCAGTCGGCCGATAGCTTCGGTAAATCGGATGAAATAGGAGCCATGATGTTCCGCTTCAATACTGAAAGCATTAAGAACCCTCTTATGCTTGAAGTCATTTTTGAAGACAACGGTAGCATATTCCGATATGGATGTGAGCTTCTTGGCAATCTAATAAATCGTGAATGGCTATACAGCCGCAACAACCGCAAAAAGGCAAAAGAGGTTGAACTTTTCTTCCGGGAGAATGGCAATATAACGGCCCATTCATCAATGACCATCACTCGCGACATTGTGAACCGGAACATGGTGCGACCCGATGCTCTTGTGCTTTCTACATCAGGAATTTTCAACGATCCCGTCTGCAGCAGGATTATCAACTGGTTCAAGGCTATGACAGTCATTCAATCCACCGATGACCATGAATTGTGGAAAAAGGTATCATCCACAATCGATGACGAGCAACTCAGGCGTCGAATAGTGGATTTTGCCCGATACGCAGACTTTGGAATAGACGATATCCAGAAACGTGGCGATGTGGTCGTCAGTTCCCACATGGTCTATGACGAGGAAGGCAAAGAAGCCGAAATCGCCAGACTGCCCTTAAAGGAGATTGAGTCAGAAGGCACAATCAAGTTCTTTCAGCTTTCAGCGCCCGTAATCAAGGCTCTTGATGAGGGTACTCTTCTGATTATTGACGAACTTGATGCTCGGATTCATCCTAATCTGACACGCCGGATTATCTCGCTTTTCAATTCCCCGGAAACCAATCGTCATGGTGCACAGCTACTTTTTACACTCCATGACGCTGTGGTTCTTAACGAGCATATCTTTCGGCGTGACCAGATATGGTTCACAGAAAAGGATAACTTCGGAGCATCAAAACTTTTTCCGCTATCCGACTTCAAGGTACGATCCAACTCACCGTTTGCAAAAGATTATCTTAACGGAAGATATGGAGCTACACCTATAATCGGCAGTCTCGAGATGATTTTTAATAATGCGGAGGAGTGAAAATGTGTGCAAGATATAATCCCAGAAAACAGCCCTCGCTAAAACGATCGACCGGGAGTCGTGAACTTAAGAAACGGTTCCTCATAATCTGTGAGGGTGCAAATACCGAACCGGCATATTTCGGTTCTTTCCGATTGACTTCGGCTGCAATCCGTGTTCTTGGCAGAGGTCGAAGTACATTAGCTTTAGTAAGGGAAGCAATGGCAATCAGAGAGGCAGAAAATAAAAAAGGGAACAATTTCGATGAGTCTTGGGTGGTTTTCGACAAGGACGATTTCCCTGCTTCTGATTTTGATTCTGCAATTGCACTTGCTGAGGTCAATGGCTTTAGGGTGGCTTTTAGTAATCAGGCTTTCGAGCTTTGGTTCCTTATGCATTTCACTCCGATTGCAGGTCATCTTCACAGAAGTGAATATGCACGTCAACTCACCAATCTTCTGGGATTCAAATATGACAAGACGGAAGCTGTGGCAAGGAAGATGTATGCCCATTTATTGAGATTGCAGCCTTATGCCGTAGAGAATTGCAAGAAACTCGAAAAATTGAAATTTTCATTGGCTCCTTCAGAATCCGAATCCTTCACCACAGTATATCGTCTAGTTGAAGAACTTAACAAGTATCTTTAATGGATATCATCGAATTTCGTGAATATTGCCTTGGATTGGGTGAAGTTGAAGAGAGAACACCATTCGGGAAATTCAATGCCAAGTATGATTCAATACTGGCATTCTATGTCTGCGGGCACATGTTCTGCTTCATCGACATTGAGGATTTCACCTATGTCGATCTAAAAGCGGCGCCGGATATCATAGAAGAACTTAGGACGACGAAGACATCGGTAGGCAACCCGATAAACCAGAGTCTCAAACATTGGATAAAAATCGATATAGGAGGTGATGTCTCCGATGCGCAAATCCACGATTTGGTTAAAGAGGGCTTTCGTATTGTAAAAGAGAAATACTCTTTCTCTGCTTCGCGACGAAAGCGCTAATGCGATTACGCCGAAGGTCCGGCGGAAATTACAAAAGTAAACCGGCGCCATCCGAGGCCGAACCTTTCGGCTCGGTCGGGATGGTCAGTGGTTTAGGCGGTCATTCGCTCTTTGATGAGGTGGATGTTGCGGTTCATTAGGCTGACAATCTTCTCGTGGTATGGTGAGGCTTGGTTCTGCATTCCTCGACATTGGACGATTTCCATTCTGTCAAGGTTGATTTCGATGGTTTCGGCCTTTACTCCGTTGACTACTGCGGTCAATATCAGAGAGTTTTCACGCATCGCATAGCCACAATGTCCAACGCAGTGACATAAGGCTTTCCCCTCAAGAATATGCTCTCTGACGCTCTCCAAAACACTGATGGTGATGTCGTTCTCGCTGACCGACACTCCGAAGAATTTGCCTTTCATCTCCTTAAATTTAGCTTCGTTCTCCTTGGCTTCCCGAAGTTCGCGCTCGACTCTTTCCTTGTTATGACGGTCATGGAGTTTCTTCAGCCAATGGTCGTGAGCGGTCTTGATGTAGGTCGGCATTATGTATTTGGGTGAGCGAATGTCCTTGCCGAGTCTCTCCAATAGGCTCATCATATCTACCCAATTGCGTCCGTCCTTGATTGTGTAGCCGTGGCGTTGACATATCAAGATTGACGGCCAATATTTCAGACATGTGCCGGAAATAATAGCTTCTTTGAATATCTCAATCTGACCCATCTTCAACAGACTCTCTGCGCGGTTGTCTTTAAGGATTGCAGAGAAGAAACGATTGGGGGCGATGCCGTGGAAATTGCCGGTGAAGCCATTGCGCTTGATGTCGCTGATTACGCTCTTGTATGGATAGACTACAGGGTTGGGGTCGTATGCTCCATAGGGGTTGCGCTCACGAATTTCAAGTTGTGAAAATTTCAGCCATTGGTCGACATAGTACGAACACATATTACGGCGCTTGGTCATATAGGTGATGCCTCCTTTAGAGTCAATCCATTGCTGAATTACCTCGCAGAATTCATAGTCGGCTCTGTTGCCTACGCTGATTTTGACATAGACCATAAAGATGCGCACTACTTGAAATTCAGCGCACTTGGTGACGATGGCATAATATGCGTTGCCTTTCATCTTGCGGTTGCGGGTCTCAAGCGGTGTGAGTTCATATCCGCAATGAGGGCATTTTTTATTGATGGTCTTTGATTTATTTCCGCAATGGGTGCAAATGTAGCCGTTACTACGCTTTACGGTCTTGTGGTCGAAGCAATGTCGGGTGGCGTATGCCATCTGACGGTCGGTCATCGGTGGCAACGCGGCCGATAATTCAACCACGCGCCTCTGCTTTTTCGTTTTCGGTCGCATAATGTTTCAATCGTCAAAGAGTGATAGTGTTGCTTGTGGTTGCGTCTCGACTTTCGGCTTCGCTTTGGGTTTGTTGGCATTGGCTTTCATCTTGGATAGTTCTTCCTCTTGGTACTGATGGAGAGCCTCTCGATAGGCTGCCCTCTTGTCCTCCTCTGTCAGTTCTGCTCTTGTAGCGCATACCACATGGGCGTTAATTTTCTCCCCTGGGTCGAGGTTCTCTTGGTAGAAATGAATGACTTGGCCATAGATTTCCTCCTTGGCTACTATCTGTGAGCCACTTGCCTTGACCCAATTGAGCAAATAGTTGATGCAGTCATCGAGAGTGCGCCCCGACTTGTTGTACACCTCGGCAAACATGGGGTCTGCCTCTATCTGTCCTTGGATATAGTTTTCGATGTGTCTTTTGAATGCGTCCATATTCATTGGAGTTTTTAATGTCTGATTTGTGGAAAGATTATTTCCCTTACCTTTGAAAACCCTTGGTTCTTCGGGAGGTCTGTCTTTCCGATTTCAGGCATCCCAAAGGAGGCGCAATGGGGCAATACGACAAGACCACACCCCGGTGTGCCATCGGTCTGTCTTGACATTTGCCCCGGCCTCCAACTTTGCCGACGAAAACGGATGATAGGCCTCCCCAATGAGCCACGGCTCTGAATTAGCTATAATAGAAATATATTTTTTGCAGACAAGTCAAACCAAAATAGTTGACATGATTCTAAAAACATGGTCAAAAGATTTGTTCAATATAAATTTTCAGGCTAACTTTGCACTGACAATTTTTGTGACTAGACACAGTAATTGTCAGTAAGATGATTATTCAAAGAGACAATTACCTCAATAAACTGATTGCCCGACGGCATAATGGCATGATTAAAATTGTGACCGGTATTCGCCGTTGCGGTAAATCATTCCTTCTTTCCACCTTGTATGCCAATTGGTTAAAGAAACAAGGTGTCACTGATGATCATATCATCAACATCAACCTTGAAGACCGACGCAACGCCACCCTTCGAAATCCGGACGCACTGCTGGCTCATATAGACTCCCACCTCAAGGACGACAAGATGCACTATATAATGGTAGACGAAATTCAGCTTGTGCCGGAATTTGAGGACGTACTTAACAGTTATCTGAACATGCCTAACGCCGATGTATATGTCACCGGCAGTAATGCCCGCTTTCTTTCAAGTCAGGTCCGAACAGAATTTGCGGGCCGAGGTGATGAGATTCGACTTTATCCTTTGTCTTTTAGTGAGTTTTATTCGGCTAGAGAAGGCGATAAGGCCGAAGCATTGCGCGACTATATGATTTATGGAGGAATGCCACAGGTTGTACTGAAAAATTCGGAAGAAGACAAGGTTACATTCCTAAAAACTCTCTTTGAAAAGACGTACATCACCGACATCGTGATTCGATACAGGCTCCGCAATAAGGAGGTGTTGGAAGAATTACTCGACATTCTGGCATCCTCTATCGGAGGCTTGACTAATGCGACTAAACTCGCCAATACATTCAAAAGCGTCAAGCATGAAAATGTAAGTCGCAATACTATAGTAAATTATCTTGAGTACATCTGTGAATCATTTCTCGCTGAAAAGGCCGATCGATATGACATTAAAGGGAAAAGATATATCGAAAGCCCTTCAAAATACTATTTTGCCGACTGCGGTCTACGGAATGCGCGATTGAATTTTCGTCAAGTAGAATACACCCATCTTCTAGAGAATGTCATCTACAACGAGCTCATTGCTCGTGGCTTCAATGTTGATGTTGGTGTGGTACCGAAACAAGTCCGAGTAGAAAATGGTGAACGTGAACGCCAGTATTATGAAGTAGACTTTGTCTGCAACCAAGGCAGTCGCAGATACTATATACAATCGGCCTATCGGATGATCGACGATGAGAAAGTAAAACAGGAGGAAAACTCGCTGCGCAACATAGACGATTCCTTCAAGAAAATCATTATACTGGGTGAATATACCCCCGTACTTCGCAACGAAGCCGGTATTACTACTATCAGCATCTATGACTTCCTGTTAAATCCCAACTCATTAGAATTATAAAATCGTTGTAACTATAACTCAAAATGACTAAAGCAGAAATAGCGAACGAAATCGCAAAATCCACCGGCATCGAGAAAGCTGCCGTTATCTCAGTGATCGAACAGTTCATGACTGTCGTCAAGGACAGCATGGCCCATGGCGAGAACGTGTATCTCCGTGGCTTCGGCTCGTTCATCGTAAAGGAACGTGCAGAAAAGACTGCCCGTAATATCTCCAAGAACACTACAATAGTAATCCCGGCTCATAAGATCCCGGCGTTCAAACCGGCCAAGACCTTCATGGAAGAGGTTGCGAAATGATGGATACTAAGGAAAGAGAAGAATATATAGAAGAGAACTGCTCCTGCCAGGAAGATGAGTGTCATTACGGATGTCATTGCAATGGCGAGGATTGCCACTGCAACGACCATCGCGACCCTCATCTGTTAGTGGACGAACAGTATGTTGACCGATTCATCGCCAATCTCAACGACTGGGACTAAAAGAGGAAAACATGACACCGAAAGTAAAAAAGTCGATAAAGACATTTATGGCATTCCTTATAGGAGTTGCAATCTTTGGTGCTCTTGTCGCCCTCGCTAACCAATGGTTTAGGAGTCAAGGTTACAATAGCAAATATATGACAACCATTCTGATAGGTTGCACGTGCTATGTATATTATCGAGCATGGCTTTGGCTATGCCGTAAACTTGACATTTTAGAAAAGGACTCCCAATAATTATAACAGGACTCTCCATCTCGAATATATAATTCGGCAAGTCAACATTCAATGCTGGCTTGCCGAAATTTTTTCAGTCGTATATCATAACCTCGTCACGGCTGACGGTGAGTTCTTTTCCTGATGATAGCCTTACTACGAATTGCAAGCCGTAATCGGCGACAATTTCTCCGTCACTGTAACCTAAATAATCTTCTATAAGAGTGCAAAAACTGCCTGTGAGGCGGTCTTCGATGTCGTTTTCTTCCATGGCTATTGAGAAAAATTTAGTCCGAGGCTCGGAGATAAGCCCCGGACTTGGTTTATGATTGCGGTTTATGATGCCACTGCTTCGGCTTGGGATTCAACCATTGAGGCCGGTTTTGCTATCGGCTTCACGCTTCTCGCCCCGAGGATGATGCGGCTGCGGCTTTCGCCCTCTGCCGTTTTCCACTCGTTTGGTTTGAGCTGTCCCTTTACCTCCACGAGGATACCCTTGCGGATTGCCTCGATGCTTGCGAGATTGGTATTCTTGCTCCACTTCTCGACTGTGATGAGTGATGACTGGCTGGTGACCTCTCCAGTAGCCTTGTTGGTAGAGCGGTTGCGGACGGCCAGTGCGAAGCGTACCACGGTAGTCTCGGCGAATGTGCTGACCTTGGGTTCTGTGGCCACGAAACCACGGACGGTGGTGGCGTTGAAGTTGTTCGACTTGGAGTTGTTGCCCTTGTTGGCGCGGTTGGTGTTGTTAGCTTCCATTTTCGTTGATGCTAAAAGTTAATATTTGATTGATGTTCACTTGATTGATTCTTTCCCTTTCTTTATAGTCCCTTTCGGGAGGGTGGCCGAATCAATTTTTTCGGCAAATCTCAAAGACCGTGAAACCGGCGGATTTAGACAAGGCTGTCAGAGCAGCACGAGTGATGCCCTGGCACGCGCCGTCGGGCCTTGACATATCCGCGAGCGGTCTTAACTTCGCCGACACAAAAATCGACGGCAACCCTTCTGAACGGTACTGTAAAATAGCCATAGGCCATACAACAGCCGTCGATCGTAGATTAGAGAATGTCGATTTCATTATAAAAGATGAAGGGTCGGGAGGATGCTTGAGTGCGGATTACCCGTGAGCCAACAGAGGCAATTTCTCGGCGGCGTGGCGTAAGGAAGTCATAAGTGCCGAAGAAACCTATGACTTCATGGAGCAAAGGCGCAGAGTATTTGCCCGGCTCACCTTTTGAGCAGAGTGGGTCGAGAGACATAGCGCAGCCATGGCTGTTGAGCCTCTCTGCCAAAATAATCCGCGTGGGCATCCGGGGCTGGGAGGTTCGCTGTTCACACTTCAATCTGTGTTCACGATACGTGAACACCTCAATTTTTGTGAACGATTATTTGGAAATTCGGTGAGTGTTCACTAATTTTGCAGTGTTCACGATGCGTGAACATCATCAAAACTCTGAACATGACATATGACTGAACAAGAAATTGCAAACGAGGCTATTTTCAAGCTCAAGCAAATCGATGGCTTGGATATTCACAGCCCCTTCCGCATAGGAGCGGGAGGTGATGAGTTGCTGTCTCTCGACGTAGTTATAAACGGGATTCGTTTCAATTATGAAATCAAACCCTTAATCAATAAGTCTAATTACAATAGCATAATTCAAGAACTACAGCTCACAAAAAGGCAGCAGGCGCAGAAGCCGGTGCTAATAATCGCAGGGAAGATCGAGGGTCCGATTTTCGATAAGCTTAAAGATGATAAGGTCAATTATGTCGATGCTGCCGGGAATTGCAGGATAGTGGAAAATCCTCTTTTTATCTTTATTTCCGGACAAAAAGGCCCGAAAGTAAAAGAGACTGCTTGCCGGGCATTTGGCGAGATCGGCATCAAGCTGATTTATTACTTTCTGCTTGATGATAAGAATGTAGCCAAATCTTATCGAGAGATAAATAAAGAAAGCGGAATATCCTTAGGGAGCATCACGAAGGTGGTAGAAGAGCTTACGAAGCTTAAATATATAATCAACACACCAAATGGAAGAATCCTCAAGAATCGCAAACAACTTCTCAGCGATTGGCAGATGGCTTACAACAAGATTTTAAAGCCCAAATTGCTTATAAAGGAGTTCGATTTTATTGATGAAGCTGCATTGGCCGGTTGGAATAACATACAGCTCCCAGTCGACATGTATTGGGGTGGCGAGCCCGCTGCTTACCAGCTCAATGGATTTATGTATCCCGAAGAATTCGACATATATTCTGGAGTTCCCAGCATATATCTCCTTGAGACAAAAAAAGTCAAAGCAAAGTCAGGTGGTCCAATAAAGGTCTACCAGCGTTTTTGGAATAATTCAGAAGTTGACAACATCCCTAAGTTCTTAATTTATGCCGATTTAATGGGAAGCGGAAACAGCAGATGCATTGAAGCGGCTGAGAAATTATTTGAAAATGGAATATAAGCTAAGGCGGGCTGATGTCCAGAATAATCCGCTCGTAGATACACTCAAAGCCCTGTCGGGATGTATGAGTAAATTCGGGTTGCCCCTATATGTAGTTGGCGCAACAGCACGCGATTTGTCGATGAGACTGCTTAAAATCAATGATTCGCGGCGACGAACAAGAGATCTGGACGTTGCCATCGCGGTTAAAGATTGGAGCATGTTCACGGATATATGTGGCGTTTTGGAGAGAAACAATTTCAGAAGAATTGGCAACACACAAAAATTTATCTATACCGGCGACAACGGAGACAATGATTATGAAGTCGATGTCGTTCCGTTTGGAGGTGTGGAAGAAAATGAAATGATATGTTGGCCTCCTGATGGAAATCCAGTGATGTCCGTAAGATGCTTTCAAGATATAATGGAGGCCTCTGACGAAATTGAAATAGAGAATGAATGTCGCGTGCGTATCGCACCTTTATGCGGACAATTCCTAATCAAATTTGACGCTTGGTGTGATCGGCATCAAGCTACAGACAAAGATGCCTCTGATATGCTTTTCATTTTGGAGAATTATTTCTACTCCCAGATGGTAGGAGCTGACCGGGTGCCACTGCTTGGAAACGACGACATGGATGAGACTACAAATGGGGCGTTATGGCTTGCCTCAGACGTGAGCCAATTGCTGAGTTCGGAACACCTGCAACTATATATAGATGTCATACAAAAGGAGTTGTCAAAAGAATGGGAAAGTGATTTGCTCTATCACTTTATGAAACTGCATGGCGGTGAAGATGCTGAGGCAATGGAGTACTCCTTACAACTATGGGATACAATCCTTGAAGTTTTCAAAAACGAACTATCAAAACGCCACAAATCATGACCATTAGACAACTGATAGTTCCCAATCGTTTTTCTCAATGCGAGGATGCTATCGCAGTCCGGATTGTTGACGATTCAACAGTTATCGCAGTCGTCGCCGACGGCATGGGCGGTCTTGATTGCGGTCATGTCGCTTCAACTGTCGCTTCGGATTCAATCGCAGAGTATTTGAAAAACAATCTTGACGATAAAAATCCAACACAATCGATAATTGAAGCATTCGAATTCGCTGATAACAGCATTAAGAATAAAAGCATGTCGATAAAATCCAGGATGGGCGCTGCCGTAGCTGCTGTGTTGATAATTGCAAATCACGCCTACATATGTCATCAGGACAACGTTCGAGTATATTTGAGAAGTGCCGAAAAGAATTTTTTGTTGACAGAAGATCATGTAAAAGAAATCGGATATGGGCACAGAAGACTTACACGTTGCTTGAAAGGAGATGGTTTACGCGAAGACTTAAAAGTATCAGAATATATCTTACCCGATGGTTGTATCATCAGTTTATGTACGGACGGCTTTTATGATACAATGTCAGAAGATTGGACTATCCTTGCGACCGAACAGATATCATTGAAGCTTCAATCTCCGGAAGATGATTGTTCTCTCATAGAGATAAGGATGTAAAATGAAGATGCAATGTATGGTACTCTTCAAAATACATGACAAAATACAATACGGAGTGCAATACGAATTGCGCCACGAATGGACATAGAAAATCCCCGACAGATTGCATGGAATAATGCACTGCCGGGGATGACTGTATCTGGGGGGAATCAGTCGAGGATACTGATGAGTTCTTTCTTTAGGTCGTCATCGATCTCGCGGTAGCGGGCGAAGGCTCGGCTGCCGTCCTTGTGGCCGCTAAGGGCACCGACGAGATTGGGGTCTTTGACCTTCTTATAGAGATTACCAACAAAGGTCCGTCGGGCAAGATGGCTGCTTGCCAGCTCGTTGATTGGCCGCTTCTCTTCCCGACCGGTGGCAGCGTTCAGTACCGTCACCATGCGGGTGATTTCGCACTCGGTGAAAATTTTCTTGATAGCGACATTATACTTCTGCTGACTGATGAAAGGGAACAGACGACCTTCCGGATCTTTGCCCTTGTACTTCTCAATCAAGTCAAGCCCTCGCTGATTAAGCGGCACACGAATCACCGAAGCTCTATCTTTCAGAGTCTTGGAAGCGATATACTCAATGGCTCCGTTGATGATGTCTTTCGGTGTCAACCTATAAAGGTCAGACACACGGCAACCGATGAGAGTGTGGAATATAAAGATATCGCGTTGCGTCTCCAGTGAAGGATTAGCTGAGAAGTCGTGGTTGGCGATGATGTCACGTTCCTCCAAGGTGATATAATATGGTGTGCCATATCGTTCCGTTGTATTTCCCTTGTAATCATCGAAAGGCTGATGATTCATATAGCCCAACTGAATGGAATCTCGGAAAAAATAGCGCAGACAAGCGAACATATTGATGATGGTGTTGTCGCCCTTGGGAAGCGGTTTCGCCTTCTTCCGCACCTTGCGAGTGTCGCACGGATGCTTCTCATAGATTTTTGGGTACTTCTCATAAAGCTCAGTCTCATTTCGCAGGAACTTCTCAAAATCCATAATGTCGTCAACGGAGAAGTCCTCGAATGTGAGTTTGTAGGACTTCACTCGTCGGATTTGGCGATACATCTCAAATCTCTGCAACGCACGCTTAAGCACCTCATAGCGCTTCTTTCGCCATGTCGATGCCGGTCTTGTCTCGATGAATTTCTCCAGCGCCTCGAAAAACGTGGGAGCCTCGTCCTTCTGGTGTGTCTCGGCAGTTTTCTTTGGACGACCACGTTTTGGCTTCTCTGGCTCCGCTGGTGTTTCAGGTACTGGAGTAATATAAGTGTCAACTCGTTCTTGAATATATTCTTTTGTCAGTACCTCCATAGGTTGTTCCTGACAAAGGTCACATAGAAACGACTCAAGATTCTTCAGAATCTTTTCGAGCTCATAGAGGTCGTGATATGCCGCACTACCCGGACGACCTTTCTTAATATTGCCGTCTTCATAGTTGGCAGAGTCAACGAAGAGTCCACTCTTGAGGCGCACCTGGCGGTTCTGACTGATATAGAGACGCAGTAGGATTTCCGATTTTCCGTTTGCGCCTTTCTTAGCCGATAAGGATTTTTTAATCGATGGCATAGGTAGTGCTATTATAAGGATTAAACGAATATTTCCGCAGAAGGTTCCACGGTGAAACCTTCAATTTTAACATTTAGGTTCCTAATTTCAAAGGTAATAAATATCCCCGATATGACCAAATTTTTGTCTGAAAATTGTCTGAAATACCCTTCTCATAATAGTCGATTACTAGTTTCATAACACCTCAACCAATTTGCGTATAATCAATCTATATAATTGATTGTAAGTTTATTAAGTGGTATTTATGCAAGGTTTCGCAATGGAACAAATTGGCGTAAATCAGCACATTTTCGTGTCCCTGTTCTGGGCACAAAATAGAGACTGTCTAACAACCAAAGTTAGGCAGTCTCTTTTGCTTACTTTTTTGAGGGGGGCTGCAACACCCTCATAGTTAAACCAAGTAAACCGTATGAATGTTACAGCTAGCATCATGTGTTGCAAGTCAAAAAATTCTCGCAAATGGCGAATACCCTCTAATGATTCGCGTATGCAAAGACGGCAAAAAGAAGTATAAGAGTTTAGGCGTATCCGTCAATCCTAAGCATTGGAACTTTGAGTGGACTGATATATAAAGATTGATCCCGTTTTGTTTAGCAATCATCCATATCTCTTAATAAGAGATTTTGACCATTATTAGTCATATGATAATCAAGGTCTTGTAAAGATTAATAATGAGATTTGCTAAACAATTGCTTTTTGCGTGGGATTGTAATACCAGATTTGTAACATCAATCTGAAGCAAATTCAAATAAAATTCGTAAATTTGCAGCGTCTAAGGCTCTTTTATTAAGAGATTTTGACCATTATTTATGTTTAGCAATCCACAAGGAAACCCTCATGATGCGGTTTTAACGGCAGTGCCTCAGGGCGTTGACGGCGCCGTAGGCGTGTCGGAAAGCAAGTGGTTCGTGGCAATCGTGAACTCCCGCCATGAGAAAGCGGTGGGAGAGAGACTCTCCGAAATCGGGATGGAAACCTATGTTGCCATTCAGAAAGAAATGCACGTCTGGGCCAATGGCCGTCGTAAACTCGTCGACCGCGTGGTAATCCCCTCGATGGTATTTGTGAAATGCTCGGAGAAAGAGCGCCGCCAGATTGTCAATCTCCCTTATATCAATCGCTTTCTCGTAAACCGCTCAGCAGACAGCGGCGGCCTCAACAAACCCGTAGCCGTCATTGGCGATGCCGAGATACATAAACTTAAGTTCATGCTCGGTCAGTCCGACAGTCCCGTCGAATTTGTTCCGACAGAATTCCGTGTGAACGACACTGTCAGGGTTGTCCGGGGCAACCTGCGCGGACTCGAGGGCGAGATAAGACAGAACTCCGACGGTACCCATACACTGGTAGTCAGCCTTTCGCTGTTGGGTGGCGCCACAGTACACATCCGGCCGCAGGATGTCGAGAAAATCTGAATCCCTACGAATGCAGACAGTTACCGAATACAGAAACAAGCCGAGAGTGCCCCGGGAGACACCCGACATGCTGGCGTCTCGCGCGCAGTACCTCATCATGAAATCCCAGATGGCGCGCAACATGGTGTTCGACGGCCACACACCCACTGCCGAAGAAAAGCAGAATGCGGAAGAGAGCCGCCGCCTTTGCGACAAGATAGAGCGTCAACTGCAAACATGCAGGACAAGCGAGATTCCGGTCCTGCTCAGTTGCTACAACATTCTTTATATGGTAGGCAACCGCCGTATGCCCGACCGCGTCATCCTCGACCGCCACAAACGTCGCGTCGTCGACGCCTGGAAGCGCGGAGACAGAACCATAGAAGAAAGCGACGTCTTTGGACTCATCGCCCCCGAGGCGGCATACCATCCCGAAACGGCACCCTCGGAATATGTGAAGATTTACCGGACAATGAAAGACCGCTGGCTAGATACACTCTCCAAATTCAATCGATTCCCCGACGTCACTACAGCGGAAAACTACGAGCGCCTCGCCCTCGTCATGCGCGAAAGCCTCGACGACCGATTCGGCGCCGACTCAGCGAAGATGAAACGCAAATGGTACACCGCCAACCGCATCGACGACCTCACCCCCCTGTCCACCACCATCCTGCGCGCCTACCGCCAGTTCGTCACCGCCCTCTACCCCGCCGTCCTCACCTACACGCGGATGACCCGCCTCGACCGCGCCGTCCTCCGCGAACTCACCGCCCGCCCCGACCTCCACCCCTACGACCGCCAGGCCTACCACCTCGCCCTCACCCTCCAATCCTAACTCCCACAAATTCCCTTCAGGGGCGTACAACACCGATTTCGCATAAAAGCCGTTATGCACAACCGTTCTATTAGACAAAACAAATTCAATCTCCCCTCCATGCGGAATTTATGGAAGACATTGGGCGGATATGATGCGCTTGTCGAGTATAATGAGTGTGCGATCCGTCAATTACTCGTAAAATGGGAACAGAACAAGGAGATAATCCCCGACTGGACAGAATTTATAAAAGCACAGTCGGCCGAAGTAGGCGTCCGTCTCAGGAATATTAATGTCGAACAATACCGTCAGGACATCTATCTTTGGTATCTGGTTCATCCATATGGTTGCATGGATTCCTTTGTCAAGGAATTCAAAGAAGACCTTAAGGCCTTCGGTTTTGATATCAGTAATGCGATAAATAATGATGATAAAGCCAGAGATAAAGCCCGAGATAAAAATGCTATTGAAAAACTCATAGTGGGACTGAAAGAATTAAGGATTACAGTTTCCGTTGAGCCATACAAGATGGATTTAGACAGTTACTACCGCAGATGTAGGAATCTCTTTGTCCACAAATTGGATAATGGTGAAAAAAAGAAGATTAGGACACTATATAACAACCTGGATAAAGAAAAAATCCATAATTTTTATCCCAATCAGAAATTAGCCCTCTCCGCACCCTGTGAATTTACATTTGACGACTATATCCTTTGTACCGCCAATATAAAGAACATCGCCGATACGCTCACGACAGACATATACGGAAGTATCGACTGGAATAAATATGTTTTTGAGGACTGCAAGTTCAAGGCAAAACTGAAAAATTACGATGAGAAACCTGAACGTATCACCGGGGCCCTGCACTCCTATATAAGATCCCGATACGGCATCACGTTATCCGAAGAAGAAATAGATATATTGAAGAAAAAATTGACTCAATAGAATAGCGGTTAATTCACCTCGCTCTATACAACGTTAGTGTACGTTTTACACTTCAATATCTTGGGGAAGATGTAAAATAAACGAGGAGACGGGAGTTCGAATCTCTCTTGGGTCACAATCTTAGGAGGAAAAACACAGCAATACGGCATTCAATTTATGAATAGTCAGTCAAGGACATCCAAAAGCATAAAAAACAGTAGTGTTGCATTGATAATGTATTTTATCAATTTAGTATTGCAATTCTACTCTCGCAAGATATTTTTAGACTATCTTGGAACTGAGATTTTGGGTCTGAATACTACTGCGACAAATATCCTTCAGTTCTTGAATCTGGCAGAACTTGGCATAAGCAGCGCAGTCGCGTTCAGCCTGTACAAGCCCTTGAACGATAATGACACCAAGACTATCAATGAAATCATTTCACTTCAGGGACATATTTATCGTCGTATAGCCATGCTGATAATATGTGCCGCCCTGATAGTCATGTGTTTCTTCCCTTGGATTTTCAGCGATGTTTCTTTTCCACTATGGTATGCGTACTTGTCTTTTGGTGTTTTATTGATGAGTTCTTTGTTAGGTTATTTCTTTAACTATAGACAAGTATTGTTATCTGCTTCGCAACAAGAATATAAGATTGTCTATAGTTTCAAGTCTATTAATCTAATAAAACTGTTCGCACAGATATTTGCAGTCCATTATTTTCAAGATGGCTTTATCTGGTGGGCTATACTTGAATGTGTTTTTGCAATAGTAGGAACATTTACGTTGCATCTAACAACCATGAAAAACTTCCCGTTTTTAAAAGACAGTGGTCAGACTGCAAAATATCTTAGAAAGAAATATAAAGATATCGAGATAAAAATAAAGCAACTTTTTGTCCACAAAGTTTCGGGTTTTGCGCTAAGTCAAATTAGCCCTCTTATTATATTTGCTTATGGGACATTGACAGAAGTTACCTATTATCAAAATTATATGCTTATCTATCTGGGATTTACGAGTTTAATGAATTCTGTATTTAATGGGATAAGCGCCAGTATTGGCAATGTTTCTGTCAGTGATAAGGGGCGTTTAGGAATAATTTTTAATGAATTATTTGGTGTAAGATTTTATATAAGTGTATCAATAGCGTATATATTTTATAGATTAACTCCTGATTTCATTACATTATGGATTGGTCCGGAGTTTGTTTTGCCGAAAACAAGTACACTACTCATATCTATTATGCTTTTTATAGGACTGTCAAGACAGACGGTTGAGAATTTTCTCCAGGCATTGGGCCAATATAATGATGTTTGGGCTCCAATAACCGAAACATTTTTGAATGTAGTACTTTCAATAGTACTAGGCTATCGATATGGACTTAATGGTATTCTCATAGGAGTAATAATCAGTCTGATATCAATTGTTATCCTATGGAAACCATATTTCTTATATCATTACGGTTTGAAAAAGGGTATAAAACAGTATATCCTGATGTATTTGAAGAACTCACTTGTTTCAGTAATGGCTTTAGTTGCTATTACTTTAATTTTAGACAATATCCGATTTACAATAAGTGATTGGAAATCATTTATTGTATATTCATTATTTCTAGCATTTATTGTATTAGTAATAATCTTGATTTTCATGCTAATTTTTCGATGCGAAATCGTATTGTTCATAAAGAGGATGTGTAATTATATTTTAAAACATAAAGATTAAAGTCTAATAATGAGAAGTCTAAATTAGATCAATGAAATTATTCCCGCCAAGTATTAAATAGCAAAATATAACCATTTTATGCCGACATCTGTATTTTTTTTGGCTTTTATATTGCAACCTTTTTGGTCTGCTATTTGCTATCTAATTAATTTACCTAGA
Organism: uncultured Porphyromonadaceae bacterium; assembly: GCA_937989585.1. Taxonomy (GTDB): domain Bacteria; phylum Bacteroidota; class Bacteroidia; order Bacteroidales; family Muribaculaceae; genus CAG-873. The sequence goes on from CALKRW010000011.1 coordinate 29,095, forward strand.
AAATGCCCTAATTTAAGAGATTTTACAATATGGGCTCTTATTATTTCAATTATGGGTATATATTGGTTCCCATGGGGAGATAACCAAACACATTTTGCTATATATTATACAGATGTAATTCAAAAATATTTTACCTTTTCTCTGACAACATCTTATTTCCTCTACGATTATATAATGGCTAAAATTGGCAATTTTACAGGAAATTATGTCTGGGGATATTTCTTTTGGATTTTTACTTCCTTGTTATTGTTTTATAGAGTTATTTGGTCTGAATTCTTGTCTAATAAAATAACTAACAACTATACTATTCTTTTCTTATCTATCCTTTTGATAATCGGAATTAGAGAACTGTTGGATTTGAATAGAAATATCACGGCAATTCTCTATATGCTTTCAGGAATTGGCTTATGGAATAAAAAAAAGTTATTAGCAATATTATTAATCCTAATATCTACATTGATACATTCATCTATTACGATTGTGCTTGTCGCGGGATTAATATTTTATGAGTTCTTTAGGATTAAATCCGATAGAACGTATGTATTGATAGTCTTCATAACTATTATTCTATCCATGTTTAGTTATATTATCCTTAAGAGATATGCGCCTGAAAGAGTAATTTCTTCATATATAGATGGTCAATGGGGAACGGGAACCGGTGTTGGAAGTGGATTTGCATATCTTGTTTCAATGATTAATAATCTAATTTTTATTGTCTTAGGATATGGTATAATAAAGAATATAGGTGTTTTCAACAGAAGTTATATGCTATCTGTTTATTTCATATCGCTTTTGATAGGGATTTTCGTATGGTTTTTCTGGGTTTTAAGAGAAAGGTATGTGCTTTGCAACATAGTGTCTGCGATTGCATTAATAATTTTAAACTGGAAAAATATAAGAGATAGCAGAGCATACATATCGATTATTAGATGTCTGAGATATGTCATCGTATTATGCATATTTCGTTTTGTCTTGATTCTATGCCAGACATATTCAGCTAATTTCATACATGGAACCGGTGCTAATGATCCTGATAGAGCACTAGGTATTGTTGCAAATAGTTTTATTTTGCCTACTCCATTCTTATTGGATGTTGATGATTTTGGATTCAATGACAAAGAATATATCACAAATTATGATCGCGTGAAAGAAACTATAAGAAACGAAGAAAAATGAAAAATCCGTTAGTCTCAGTTATATTACCTGTTTACGGTGTTGAAGATTATATAGCAAAATGTATTGATTCGATATTGAACCAGTCGTATGTAAATACTGAAATAATATTTGTGAATGATTGTACTAAAGACAACAGTATAAATATTATAAAAGAAAAAATAGACAAAAACAATGCGGATAGAATAAAGGTTCTTGAACATGAAACTAATCGTGGCTTATCTGCTGCGAGAAATACAGGTGTAAAGGCTGCTAAGGGAGATTATATACTTCACGTAGATAGTGATGACTGGATCGAGCCGAGCATGATTGAAAAAATGGTTATTGAAGCCGAGAAAAGTAATGCAGATATTGTAATTTGTGGAGTTAATATAAAAACTCCTAAAGGAATCAAAATAAACTTACCGCAGCATTATGATGATAAGGACGAGTTTATCAGAAATATTCTATATAAGAATGTCCCGGGGTCAATGTGGGGAAAATTGATATCAAAAAAAATATATGATGAACATGTCGATGCATGGTCCATCGAAGGTATCAATCACGGTGAGGATTATGCTACAATGCCAAGAATACTTAGTTATGCAAACAGGCTATCTTATGTGGATGAGCCTCTTTATGACTATAATATGCTTAATGTAAATTCATACACAAACAATTTCTCTGAGAAATCAATGTCGAGCATGATTAAAGCCGATTCTATTTTAGAATCATTTTTTAAGGAGAAATATGGCGAGGCTGTTATTGGAAAGATGTTGTTGCGCTCAAAAGCAGGTATGATTAAAAGGTGTAATCATAATCTTTACCCACAGTTATCAAAGTTATATTTAGATACACAAAAAAAATATATCGGCGATTTGTCATTTTATGATGCTCTGATTTTACGCAGTGTTAATAAAGGTTTTGATCATATTCTTTCCAAATTAATAAAATGGTCAAATAAAATAAGGCAGTAAAATCATCCATCCGCCATAATTATAATAGTATATAATGTTGAGGAGTTAAATCTATTCTTATGAAAAATAACACCATAGGTATAATCACTATCCATAAGATAAATAATTACGGCTCCGTGTTACAGGCCTATGCACTGCAGGAAGTGTGTCATAAATTGGGATATACGGTTGAGATAATAGACTATTCCTTCCCGAACGATTTTCATAATTCGAAGGCTCCTGTTTTTGAAACTGACCAAAATCCTGTTCTGACGAATGAACCGAAATGGATAAAAGCATTGTTTGCAAAAGCGTTGCTAAGACAACATAAGACTATAGCAAAATTCGTATCCTCAAAGTTAAATCTCTCTGCAAAATCATTCAGTAGTCCTGTAGAACTTGAAAAATCTTGTCCGGCATATGATGTGTATATCACAGGCAGCGACCAGTTGTGGAGTCCGAGATATTGCAAAGGCGACCCTGCATTTATGCTTCATTTCGCGCCTGAAAGCGCAAAAAAGATTTCTTATGCTGCAAGCATAGGCACAAATGTTATTCCTGAGAATCTGAAAAAGCAGTATAAGACATTGTTAGGAAGATACCAAAGTTTATCTGTCCGTGAAAAATCCGGAAAAGAAATTGTTGAGAGGTTAACGGGCAAGGATGTTTCAGTGGTTTTGGATCCGACATTGTTATTGAACCGGAATGAATGGGCTGCAATTATTCCGGAAGGAACTAAAAGGGTCAAGAAAAAATATATCCTTTGTTATTTCCTCAATTACACATTCAATGCTTTCCCCTATGTGGATAATTTGGCGAGGGATATTCAGCGACAGACGGGATATGAAATTGTAAGGGTTGCCCGCCCGCCTCATCATATATCTATTGGTAAAACAGAATATCGTGTTGGAGCATCTCCGGAAGAATTCCTGGAACTTGTACGAGGCGCGGAAATCGTTCTGACTACATCATTTCATGGAACGGCATTCGCCCTCAATTTCGGACGTCCCGTGTTCTCTATTGTTCAAAGTCATGATACAAGGGATAGCCGACAAGTCAATATTTTGCGTTTGCTTGGTCTTGATCGGCAAATAATATCGATCTCAGACTCTTATCCGGATTATAGACTCGCATCATACAATGTAGAAAAGGAACAGCAGGATCTTGAATCCCTTCGGAAAAAGTCTATAGAATACCTAAATAGAGCATTGGAACAATGAATAAGATCGAACTATGCGACATAGAGACTTGTACTCAATGTCAGGCATGTAAAAATATTTGTCCCAAACAATGTATATCAATGGTCGAAGCCAGTGACGGCTTTACTTTACCGCTTATCGACAGAGAATTATGCATTGAATGCGGTGCCTGCATGAATGCTTGCCATAAAATAGCGCCAAAACTTACTTTTCAGAAGCCTTTACAGACAATGGCTTGTTGGACTAAGAATCGAACCGACCGTAAAAACAGTTCTTCGGGCGGAGCGTTTTCGGTGATAGCCCACTATGTTCTTAATCAGGGAGGAATTGTTTTTGGTGCATCTATGTGTGAGGATCTTAAGGTACGTCATATTGCTATTGATCGCCAGGAAGAACTCATAAACCTACAAGGCTCAAAATATTTGCAGTCCGAAATGGGCTCAACTTGTCTGGATGTACGACAGGCTCTAAAAACTGGTAAACTTGTGCTTTTCAGTGGTACACCTTGCCAGGTAGCGGCAGTATTGACGTTTTTGAAAACAAAGCCTGAAAATCTTATTACATGCGATGTTGTATGTCATGGCGTACCATCTCAGAAAGCATTTGACATCTACTTAGACAGAACCGGACTAAGAGATAATTGTCGTAATTTCAACTTCCGATTCACAGAGGGTTGGG
>CALKRW010000012.1 GCA_937989585.1 uncultured Porphyromonadaceae bacterium
GACATATGCCCTTCCGATGTCGAATCGAAGCATGTATTTATCCCGAACTCACGTTTGTAGAACAGGCCGGCGAGGCCGCTGCCCGTCTCCATCCTGATGTCGTGGGCAGCCAGGGTGCCGCCGTCGCATATCAGCCACTCGTCGCCCGACGCGTCATGCTCGTAGCCCGAGATCTTCAGCGGCATGCCGAATGTGTAGGCCGACATGCCCTTGCCCATGCGCCGTACCGTCGGGTCGATCATCATCACGAGGAAGCCGTAGGTGTTCTTGCCGTAGGGCGACTCGATGTCAGGATTCTCGCTTATCTCGGCGTACACGTCGATGGGAGTCGGGTTCACCAGGTCGAATTTGATTTCCTGCACGCCCTGGAAGCAGCCGCTCATGTCGGGATTGTCGACATCGGGTCTCTCGACGAAGATGACGGTGATGTCGAGGTCGGCTGTCACGGCCATTGGCTTCTTGCCGTCAAGGTATTCGGCTCCGTCGCCCTGGATGTCGATATGGCCCACGGCCCAGTTCTCGGCGGGAACGGCGTTGATAGTCACCATGTCGCCGTACCTGAACGGCCCTGCGGGCGACAGTGTCGCGGTTCCGTTGCCCTTGGTGGTGAGGTTCACCTTGTAGGTCTTCTCGATGACCTTGGTAGGGCCTATGGGCGGCTCGTGCACGTTTATGGTCTTGATTACGGGAGGTGTCGGTTGCGGAAGTTCCGTGCCGCTGCCGCTGTCGCTGCCCGGCCCTGGCTTATGGCCCGGTCCGGGGCCGCTCTCGGTCAGGCCGCCGTTTTCGGTTCCGGCGTCTGATGACGCCTTGACCTGGAGGTACTGTTCGGCATCCTCCGGAGCGGCCTCGCCGAATATCCACTCAATCATGCCGTCGGCGCGCATTATGGCCCTGTACGCCTTCTGGCGGATCTTCATGTCGGTCACGCGGGCATAGCCGCACGCCGTCAGTTGCTTGAAGCCGGCCACCTTGGTGTCGGTGTCGTAGTTGTCGAAACTCCTCACCACGACATTGCCCCTCGGGTCGATTATCAGGCTGGTGGCGTCGACGAGCACGGTCGCAAGGCCGTATGGCTCGAATACCGGGCCGTTGTCCTCGGGTATGTACGACGCCACGACATGGTCGCTGATGCGCTTCACTATGCGGCACTCGGTGTCGATCAGCGCCGTGCTGATGTCCGTGAACTCGCGCGTCTCCATCGGCACCACGAAGGCATAGCCGTCGTAGAACCTGTTGCCGCCCTCGAAGTGGCCCAGTTCCTCGCCCCTGACGTTGTAGTAGAAGGTCTCGTTGTCCTTCTCCCGGAAGAATATGCCGTCCGACACGTCCGACAGTTCCTTGTCCGACGAAGGCGCGTCGGTGGTGTAGACCACGTTGCCCCTGGTGTCGATCAGCTGGCACTTCTCGGCGCCGCCCATGGTCTTGTCGCCGACTGTCACCCAGGCATAGCCGTCGTGGAAATCGCGGGCCTTGAGGTATTTCGCCGGAATCACCACCTTGCCCGAGGCGTCGATGTAGCCCCATTTGCGGTATGCCGCGGCGTAGGCGCGCAGGCCGTCCCTCAGCGGGCGCACCGGATTCTCCCCGTAGCCGCTGTCGTCATACACCGTCAGCGTCGGGAACACCTTCTCGCCGCGCGCGTTGATGAAGAAATACGTGTCCTTCGAGTTCACCTTCTTCTTCACCATCGCGAGGCCGTCACAGAACTGCGACACATCCGAGTACGACGCGTCGAGTTCGCGCACCGCACCGTCGCGGTACAGCAGGCAGATTATCTTCTTGCCCGCCGCATTCGCCTTGGCCCGTTTCGCAACGGCCACACCGCCGTTGAACCGTGGCGTCGCACCGCCGTAACTGATGTTCTCCCAGTCGTTGCCGAACAGTTTGCGTCCGTCTATGGTCCAGAACTCGTACTTGCCGTCCCTGGCAATCCAGAAAATGTCCTCGTGGACATCCGACAGAAACTCGCGGTAGACGTTCCCGACGGCCAGGAACTTCGTCTGGGGAGTGATGAACGGAGTGGTGGCGACATTGTCCACGCTCTTCCAGTCCGAATCGTCGAAACCGGCGTCAGCCGCCGACTGGACCGAAGACTCCCCGCGGGCCTTGTCCTTCTGCTTCTTCGACTTCTTGTCCTTGTCCTTCTTCAGCTTGTCCACCTGCTCGAGGGCGTTGTTCACCTGTTTCAGGCCCTTGCTCAGTTTGTTCAGGAACTGGGCCTCGGCCGGCGGAGACATGGCGAAGCAAAGTCCAAGCAGCAATAGAGTGATGATTCTTTTCATGATTATATATTGTTAAGGTTTAAATATTCAACATTTCCGCTCCGCCTCCGCAAAGCCAGCGCCCCGCAAAGCCCGGTTCTGCTTCCGCAAGACTATCCGACGCGCCTCCGCAAAGGCCGGCCATAGGCATTTCTTGCCTGTCCGGACCTGAAGCCGGCCCCTCCTCGAGAAGCCGTTTTTCCGGCGAACCAAACTCAGACCCCCAAAGTTATGAAAACAATTCAATAAAACCAAATCCCCCGTCCAATATAACTCTCCGTGCCCCTGTAAATTACGGATTCCCGTAACCCCTTTCTCCTCCCGGTCTTCCCTGGCAGCCCGGGGCTTCCCGAGGCCCCCAGGATTTTCGGAAACCTCGGATACTCTCGCGCTGTCTTGTCCTAAAATAGGTTGACTTCGGAGTTAAACCAAAAACAGGATGACAAGACAAAAAGACAAGACACACCTCCCTTTTCTCTTCCCCTTCGAAAATCTCGAGAACCCGAGGGTGGAAACATGATTATGAATCATAACAAAAAACTTTTAGTACATTGATAAAACATTAACACCCCCAACACCGCCTATTGTTCCCTCTCCCTGGCAATTATCCCCCTGTTCCCGTCAAAATAAATTCCTTGAAATCATTGACCTGATAATAAAGATTTACTATATTTGCAAATTCCGATAATTCTAATTTATCAGAATAAGATCGAAACTTCATAAACTTTTTTTCCTGCTCCACGAAAAACAATGAAGCCAGAATTATATAACGAAACGGGTAATAATTCTTTTCTTGACAAAACCCGTCAGCAGTTCGGCGAGGTTGTCGATATAATATTGTCGCATAGAAGTCGTGCTTCACATGCCGTGAATAACGAACTTCTCCTTACAGCCTGGCAGGTCGGCGCTTATGTTTCGGCTAAACTCAAAAGTTCGGAATGGGGAAGCCGGATCGTGACTCAACTGTCTGAATATATCCGTACCGAACGACCTGACCTTAAGGGCTATAGCCGAAGGAATATCTATAATATGGTGATGTTCTACGATGAATATTCTTCTTTGGCATTTACAGAAACGGTTCGTCGCTTCCTCGGTGTGGAATTTGTGCAGCCGGAAACTGCACAATTGGTGGATGGCAGACTATGTCCAGTTGAGAAACCGTTTCAAATTGTGCAGCCGGAAACTGCACAAATGCCTAAGATACTGGAGTTGACCACGCTGACCAATCACATCGAGATACTTTGCCGGTGTAAGACCTCTGAAGAGAGAATGTTTTATATCCTTTATGCAAACAAGGAACGTTTGGTGAAACGTGAACTTCAACGTTGCATCTCTAATCAGACATTCTCTACGCTGTTGGCCGGGAGAAAAGGCATGTCAAAAGGACTGTTGGAAATATATCCCGAAGCGCCTGCAATGTTTAAGGACACACTGTGTGTCGATTTCCTTAATCTTCCGAAGAATCATAGCGAATCGAAATTGAAAAACGGCTTGCTCGAACACATGAAGCAGTTTATCCTTGAACTTGGAAAAGACTTCATCTTCATGGACCAGGAATATCGTCTCGAAGTAGGGTCTTCGACGTATAAGGCCGATTTGCTTTTCTTTCACAGAGGCATTCAGGCTCTCGTCGCAGTCGAACTTAAGAAAACCAAGTTCAATCCCCGCGATTTGGGACAAATGGAGTTTTATCTCGAGGCGCTTGACAGGGATGTAAAGCGGTCAAACGAGAATCCGTCAGTTGGCATCATATTGTGCCCGGAAGCAGATCGTGTAGTTGTAGAATACGCCATGAGCCGAAGCATGAGTCCGACTATGATTGCCGAATACAAACGCATACTGATTCCACAAGCCCGGATGCAGGCACAACTCAACGAGTTCTGCAACCTTTTCATAAACAAGGACTAATTGTGACATAATCAAACATCACCTCCCTCCCCGGGATTCTCGCGAACCTCGAGTGACTCAAAAATTCTTAATTCTCAATTTTTAATTCTTAATTTTTCAGCCTCCCCTCCGGGTCCCAGCCGCCGAGGACCCACGACGGGGTGGAGTAGAGGCGGATGAGGGCGGCGTCGGCCTCGCTGTCGAGCACGCGCGAGCCCTTCGCGCGGCCCGAGGTGTCGGCAGGGGTCAGGTCGTCGAGGTTACGGGTGCCGGCCTCCCAGTAGCGCACGTAGGTCGAGGGGCCGCGCTCCAGTCCGTCCCAGCCGCGTGCGGGGATGCCTTTCGTCTTGCAGTCGATCAGCACGAACTCGGCATGCGGGTACGTGCCGTTCGTCCGGGCGAAGACCGCGTGCTCGCTCTTGCCTATGAGCGTGCAGTCCACCAGTACGTCGCCGTGGGTCGCCGTGCCGTTGCGTATCCACGCGAACGGCCCGCGCGACGTCAGCGTGCAGTTCCTGAAGAATGCCGGTCCGCGGCCCAGTATCGTATCCCCGCCGCCTTCTATCAGGCAGTTCGTCAGGTACACCGAGCCGTTCAGCTGTATGGCGTCGCCGTCGCCTATCACCGTGACATCCTTCACGATGGTGCGCTCGCCGTTGATGAGCAGGCCCTCGGCCTGGCCGCGCAGATCCGTCGCCACCGTGAAGTTGCACAGCGTCAGGTCAGTGCAGTGGTCGGCCATGAACGGCGCGCGACGCGACGGGAAGGTGCCGAGCCACTCGTTGGTCGACACGTCGGCGGGGTGGGGGTTGAACACCTCGTTCTGCGGATAGTGGATGCGCACCCCCTCGCGGCTCTCGCCCTCGATGGTGAGGTTTGACTTGTTGCGGAAATAGACTATCTCCTCGTAGTCGCCGTTACGGACGAAGATTCGCCACTCGTCCGTGGCGAAATCCGGCACATGGTCGAGTGCGCCCTGCACCGTGCAGAAGTCGCCCGAGCCGTCACGCGCCACCGTCAGTTCGCGCCGCGAGGCCTCGGGCGCATTGCCGCGCACCGTGAAGCGCCAGCCGTCCTTCGCACCGATGCCCCTGAAGCGCCCCTTGCCGAGCGAGAACGCGTCCGGTGTCACCGTCACATAGTATGTGTGGCCGTAGCGCAACATATTGTTGTGGGGATAGATTTCGGCGGTGTCGCCGCGCACAATCACCGGATGGAAGTGGAACCCGTCGGTGAAGCCGCCGATGATGTTCAGTTGATAGCGCGACGTGTCGCGTGCCGCCGTTCCCGAGGGAGTCCCCGGCGTGCAGTCCGCGTTGGTCCTCCGCGGCTGATAGTAGTTGTACGGCTCCGCGGCATACGGGGCCTTGGGTTCCTTTGGACGGCCCTTTGTCGGCCCCGCCGGAATCGACAGGTCTAGCGAGTCCACCAGGCTGTTGTCCGCCGCATCGAAGATGCGTATCATGCCACGGGCGTTTACCGTCGGCGCCGACGGGAAGACGATGCTCAGACGTGTGTCTACCGGAACGTTCGCCGACCCAGGAGGCGGCACCATCTGCAACTTCGCGCCCCATGCGCCCAAAGCCGCCACGAGGCACCCCGTCAAAACACTTTTCCGCATAATCATAACATTCATTTTATATTCAAGGATTCAGCATAAATTTAATATTTTTATCAGTCGTCCTCGCCGGAGACCCTGATCTCTATGTCGCGCAGGAGATGGCCTTGTCTGTCGATTACGGAATATTTCCCCTTGCGTTTTACGAGAGCCTCTCCGTCATGAAAATAATACACCTTATCATATTTCAGGGGAATGACAACCTTTCCCGACTTGTCGATGTAACCCCATTTGCCTTTCTTCATGACTTGTGCAAGACCTTGGTCGAAACGCTCCACATCATCATATTTCATAGGCACGACAATCTTCCCGGACTTGTAAACAAATCCCCATTTGCCGTCAATCTCCACTGGTGCCAGCCCTTCGGAAAAACTGCCTGCACTGTCATATATCAGCGGAATGACCACCTTCCCGGATCTGTCAACATAGCCGCATTTGTCGTGTAACACGACCATTGCCAAATCTTCCTTGAAACGAGAAGTCCAGTCATACATCAGCGGAATGACTATTTTCCCCGATTTATCGATATATCCGCGTTTGTCATTATAAGTCACTTCTGCCAGTCCATCCTTGAACGAATCTGCATTATCATATATCAGCGGGATGACTATGGTCCCTGTAGTGTCGATGTATCCCCACTTCTTGTTCGACATAACCGGGGCCAGTCCCTCCGAAAAATCATAGGCGTTGTCATATATCAGCGGTATGACTACCTTGCCCGACTTGTCGATATATCCGCATTTACTGCTGTCAGTATACCCGCATTTTTCGAAGAAACTAACCAATGCACGTCCGTCATGAAAATCCAATATCCTATCGTATATCGGAGGCACGACTTCATTGCCTGACATGTCAATCAGGCCGAACTTGCCATTTAACTTAAATCTCCCGAATCCGTCGGAAAAGTAGCTTGTATAATCATATTTCAGAGGGATGACCTCCCTGAAGGTTTCGTCAATGTAGCCGCATTTGCCATTCAGTTTCACGGCTGCCAGGCCATCGAAGAAAAAGTATATCCTGTCATATTTCGGGGCGAGAATCACCTTCCCCAACCTGTCGATGATGCCCCACTTGCGGTTCGCCCTGATGTAGGCATAATCGCCACGAAAAGTACTTGCCCTTTCATATATCGGAGGCACGACCTCACGCCCCGACTTGTCGAAATATCCCCATTTGCCGTCTCTCTCAAACGGCAACAGGACATATTGCCGACCGTCCGCCTTCGCTCCGACCGCCTTCGCCCCGACCGAATCCGCGACATCCGCAGTCACAGCCGTCGCGCCAGCGCCGACGCCATCAGACGCAGGACCCGAAACCCCGGAAACAGAACCGGAATCAACAGACGCAAAACACGAAGCATCTGCAGTCAGTCCAGCCAGAACAACCCCTGCACCGACCATCACCATTTTCCCAAATCTCAACAAATCAGTATCCATAATCATAAAACATAATGGTAAAAAACATATTAGTAAACTAAAAAGTTCCACCCGCAAAGATATAAAAAATCCTCCACACTCCAGCCCATCCATGACTTTCCCTCCCCGGGATTCCTGGACATCGCCTGCCACTTGTGCTCCTCGCGCCCCGGAAAAATTCCATTTTCCATTTTATTTCCCTATCTTTGCTGTCGCCCAATCACTAACACTTTTCCACCATGAAAATAATCAAATACAAACAACATCCTGAATTCAATCGTCTGAAAAGTAAGGGAATAGCAGGCATTCTTTCCGTTATTTTCTTCTGGTGCTTTTCGATATGGTTCATTTGTATTGCCCTTAAGGATAACGGATTTTTTTCATCCATCGCATTGTTAGTGGTCTCATTTTTGGGGCTAATATGGGTAGGAATTTTTTATAGATTATTCCCCAGGAGTAAATGGGTCTGGAAAACACTCCTCGCCGTCCTTCTGGCCTACACCTTCGTCGTGGTTTTATTCCGCAAGCCTGAAAACGAGACAGGAAGCCCCTATTCCGAAGGTCTCGCCAAAGTCGAACTTGAGGACACGCCACATCGTCTCATGGCCTTCTCAGGCTCCGAATTAATCGACAACAACAATAGATCAGCCACTAAAAAATGGGGCCTCATGGACAATGAAGGCAAGATTGTCGTGCCTCCGAAATACGACAGACTGACCAAATTCAGCCAGGGTCTGATGGCAGTGAAATCAGACAGCCTCTGGGGTTTCATAAACGAACAGGGCGAAGAAGTCATCCCTCCGCAATATACCGAGGCCAAAAGATTCACTCACAGTCTCGCAGCCGTGAAATCAGGCGACAAATGGGGCTACGTCGACCGCACCGGCAAAACCGCCATCCCCTTCCAGTACGACACCGCCACCTCCTTCAACCTGGACGGCGCCACCGTAACCCTCAACGGCGAACTCCTCCGTATCGACACCTCCGGCACCCCTATCGAATGACCATTCCCTCCCCCGAATTTCTCTGGTTTCTCAGGTTCTTTGGTCTCATTCATCGAAAAATCTCTCTTAATCCCGATACCCCGTGAACCCCGGGCATCTAGGGAAAAATTTTTCCCCTAGCGAAAAAAATTTCCAAATTTTGCCAATCTATTCAGACGGAGGAGGGGAAAACGTTCGCCGGGGTTGTATCTTTGCGGCGTGAAAATTTTTTTGACCCCAGATTTCAAACTTTAACCTGATCTCTAACTTAATCTGAACTAATGATAATTTGACTTAACCTCTACTTAATCTAATCTCTAACTTAATCTGAACTACTGAAATGCAGAATTTTCCTGAAAACTATGCCGAGGAGGCGCCGCTGCGCTCCTCGCGTTTCGATGTCGCCTACGACCCTATCCTGGGTGTCGGCTCTTTCGGCGACCGCCGTATGATTTCCGTGCCTGCACCGGGTGCCTCCGCGGCCTATCTGCCGCGTACAATGCTCGATGACCCGCAGTGGCGCGCCGCCTCGGGCTCGCTCGTCGCCTACGAGCGCCTGCGCTGCCGCCACGACTTCGAGTTCTGGGCCGCGCGCTGCGTCACCATCAAGGACAAACTCACGGGGCGCATCGTCCCCTTTGTCCTCAACCATGCCCAGCGCAAGGTCCTCGCCGTACTCGAGGAGGACCGCGTGGCAGGACGTCCCCTGCGCATCATCCTACTCAAGGCCCGCCAGTGGGGAGGCTCCACGCTCATCCAGATGTACATGGCGTGGATTCAGACCTGCCTGCGCGAGAACTGGCACTCGCTCATCTGCTCGCACATCAAGGACACCTCGCGCTCCATCCTCGGCATGTACAGCGCCATGATCGAGGCCTATCCTCCCGACCTGTGGCAGGGCGCCGAAGGTGTCAAGCCCGCGTTCCGCCCATTCGAGCGCTCGGTCAACATCCGCGAGCTCGCCGGCCGCGGGTGCCGCGTCACCGTGGCCTCGGCCGAGAGCCAGGAGGCCCTGCGCGGCTCAGACATAGCCATGGCCCACCTGTCGGAGACCGCATTCTGGCCCGACACCGAGCGCAAGTCGCCCCTCGACTACATGCGCACCGTCTGCGGCTCCGTGGCCCTCGAGCCGCTGACCCTCGTGGCTATAGAGTCGACCGCCAACGGCACCGGCAACTTCTTCCACGACGAGTGGCAGCGCAACGTCACCGGACGCGGCGACAAGCGCGCCGTCTTCGTCCCCTGGTACGACATCCCCATCTACCGCTCGGCACCGCTCACCGAGGACCGTGCCCGCGAACTCTGGCCGCTCCTCACCGACTACGAGCGCGACCTGTGGCACACGTTCGGACTGTCGATGGAACAGATTGCCTGGTACCACGACAAGGCCCGCGAGTATGCGACGCCCGACCGCATGCACGCCGAGTTTCCGACCACGCCCGACGAGGCCTTCGTCAACTCCGGCGCCAGCGTATTCCCCGCCGAGGCCATTGCCGGACTGCGCCGGGGCTGCCGGGCGCCTGTGTCCGGCATTCCGGACGGCCTAGCCCGCTTTGCCGCCTCCGGCACACTCGAGGTGTGGAGCGACCGTGAGGAGATGGGCCGCTACATTGTGGCCGTCGATGTCGGCGGCCGCACGGACAGGGCCGACTGGTCGGTCATAGCAGTGATGTCGGCTGTCAGGGCGCCAGGGCTTCCGGAGGTCTGCGCCCAGTGGCGGGGGCATGTGGACCACGACATTCTCGCAGACTATGCCATGGGCATCGCCGCCTGGTACAACCGCGCCCTGCTTGTCGTCGAGGCCAACTCGCTCGAGAGCGAAAACATGGAGAACGCCTCCGAGGGCGTCCTCGCCCGCATGCACCGCGAGTATTCCAACCTCTACTGCCGTCAGTCGCTGACAGCCGACATACACGCTTACCCCGCCGTTCGTCCCGGCTTCCACACCAACCGCGCCACCAAGGCCGCCATCATCGACCACCTCATCGCCGTCGTGCGCCACGCGCTGCCCCACGCGTGCCAGCCTGCCGGGGGCTATGTCGAGCGCTCCGGAGCGGCATGCGACGAACTCGCCGCCTACCTGTGCATGCCCAACGGCTCGTACTGTGCGCGCCGCTCGTGCCATGACGATATCCTGATGACACGCGCCCTGGCCCTCTATGTGCTCCACAACGACCCCTCGGCCTCACGACCGCCTTCCATCACCTGCGAGGACCTTGCCTGCCTCGACCGCCACTACAGTTTCTAAGTCAGAAAGCAGAATGACAGGTGACTATGTAAAAAAGTCAGGGCGACAATGATCTGCCGCCCTGACCTGATTACTCTGATTACTCTGAGTTCTCTGGGTTCTCTGAGAACTCTGATTGCTTCGTCACTTGTAACTATGACTTACTTCGCGAACTTCAGTCCTGCGGCTCCGCAGCGGACGGCGTAGACGCCGGCAGGGAGAGCGGAGACGTCGGTGCCGGAGGCCGTGCCGCGGGCTACGGCCACGCCGCTCATGCTGTAGACGGTGACCTCGCTGTCATCGGCTGCGCCGAGTACGCGGACGGTTTTGCCGTCGTAGGCCAGGCTGCAGGCCACGCTGCCGGCTGCGCTGATGTCGCTTACCGAGGTGGTGCCGTCAGACACGAGGTACAGGCCCATGCCGTTGGCCGGGCAGTACTGGTAGAGCCAGCAGGCGTGCTCGTCGATGGGTTCGGCGATGAGCCAGTTGAAGGTTGAGTAGTTGCCGCCGGTCTTGTATCCCATGTCGCCGATGGGGTCGAAACTCTTCAGGACCTCGCGGTTGTTTGACATGTTGCGGAGCGTGAAGCCACCGACGTAGTTCGCGCCCGAGTTGTGGGCCAGCATGACGTTGCCGCGGATCAGGAAGCGGGCGCAGCCGCCGGTTGTGTTGCGGTTGGGGACGGTGGTGTTGCCGCGGCCCATCCACTCGGTGCTCTCGCCGCCGGAGTATTCGCTGATGCCGTAGTTGCGGACATGGTAGAGCCAGTTCTCCGAGTTGTTGTCGATGGGGACCACGTAGCCGGCTGTCGAGCCGGTCATGGTGAGGTCGCCCGAGGCTGTAGCGCCGCGGACCTCGCCGTTGGCCATGCGGATGATGTTGATGGCGGTCTGCTTGTTCGGGTAGAGGTAGATGTAGCCGAGTTCGCCAAGGACGTTGCCCGAGGCGTTGATGAAGTTGGTCTGGCCCTCGAGTTTCACGTCGGCGGTCACGCGGACGGGCTCGCCGTACGATTCGGGAGTGCTGCCTGCGGGATAGATGATGAACTTGTGGGATGTGCCTGTCAGTTTGTCGTCGCGGACGATGATGTTGCCGGCGTCATCGCGGCATGTGCCCCATCCGGCACCGCCGGGCATCGAGCCGATGCAGCCTGTGCGGTCGAACACGTAGATGAGCTTGTCGGCGCAGTTGTTGACGTAGAAGAGGCCGTTGACGGCTGTGCCCTGCTGGGCGTTGGTGCCGTCGATGTTGGCGGGGGCGTTGCCTGTCGACAGGGAGTTGAGCCAGATGCGCTCGATGGTGATGTCGGCCTGTTCGGGCTCGGCGGGCTTGGCCGAGGTGTCGAGGGTGTATGTTACGGCGCCGGCGCCGGGGGCGATTGCCAGCAGGCGGTTGGCGGCAGCGTCGATGGCGGTTGCCGTGATAGCGGGGACGGCCTCTCCGAAGGGCTTGAGCGGGTCGGCGACCTCGGCGGGCGAGGCGATGCCAGCGGCGATGTCGGCCAGTGTGAATGCGCCGGCGTCGCCGGGAACCATCGAGTAGGCCTTAAGGCCGCGGCGTCCGAACGAGCGGCCTCCGTTGGCGACGGGGGCCTCGGGGGCAGTGGCGTGGACGTTGAGGCGCGGTGTGCCCTCGCGCTCGAGGCGGTATTCGACGGTGGCGGTCAGGGGCGACTCGACGATGAAGTTCTCGCGGGCGGTGGGAGTCACGGCTATGCGGTAGTCGCCCAGAGCCTCAGCAGTCACTCCCGATGCGAAAGGGACGGTGGCGAAGTGAGTCTTGTTGCTGGCCTTGAAATCGAAGACGGCCACCTGCAGGGGCGCTGTGGCGCTCTCGGCGGCGGTGACGTAGAGGTAGCCGTTGGTCGGGGTACCGCTCATGGCCAGGCGGTGGCAGCCGTCGTAGGCGGGAACCATTCCGGCAGTGAGCAGGAGGCAGAACTGCGAGAGGTCGGGCTCCCACATGAAGACTCGGGTGTCTTTGGCGCTGACGCCGTAGAGGCGCCCGTCGCATCCGGCTGTGAGGTCGCTCAGTGTCTCGGGGGCCGTGACCGTTGCGGTGACCTTGCCTGTCAGCGGGTCGACGAGGCTCACCTGCGAGACTTCGTCCGAG
This sequence comes from uncultured Porphyromonadaceae bacterium, assembly GCA_937989585.1. GTDB lineage: Bacteria > Bacteroidota > Bacteroidia > Bacteroidales > Muribaculaceae > CAG-873. The sequence continues at coordinate 12,507 of CALKRW010000012.1, forward strand.
GTGGTCAGGACGGCCCATTTGCCCTGGGCGTAGACCATGCGGCGGACATTGCCGGCGGCCAGTCCTGCCGGCCATGCGACACTGGTCTCGAGGGCGGGCAGGAATCGGCCGCGGGGCTGTGCGGCGATTTCGGGGAAGTCGGTCTTGTTGGGACGTATCGACGACAGCGGGTCGAGTTCGGGAACCGAGGCCGGGTCGAGTTTGTCGGTGGTGACGAAGTCCACGCCCCAGTCGCCGTACTTCTTGTAGTCGGTGTCGGAGTTGGCGGTCCAGATGTTCACCTTGAGGCCGGCGTCATGGAACTTGTCGATGGTGGCCTTGTCGAAGTAGCCGGTCTGGATGTCGACATCCATGCCGTACTCCACGCACCAGTCGAAGTGGTTGGCCCAGTACTGGCCGGTGAGGAACTGCAGCTCGATGTCGGGATAGTTCTTGCGGATGTACTCGAGGCAGGGCTTCATCGACGTGAGGATGATGCAGTTCTTGCGGAAGCCCTGTTCCTCTATGAAGGAGATGAGCAGCGGGATGTTCGACTGGTCGTTCGAGTTGATGCCGGTGGTCCACTTGAGTTCGATGAGCGGGCGGACGTTGTACTCGCGGCATACGTCGAGGTACTCCTTGGCCGAGCAGAGGCGGCCGGTGTAGACTACGCCCGAGCGTGTCTGCTTGAGTTCCTCGGACTGGAGTTCGGCCAGTGTCGAGGAGGCCAGTGTCAGTGTGCCTCCGAGACGCTTGGTGTCATCGTCGTGCGAGCACACGAACTGTTTGTCGGCGGTGAGTTTCCAGTCGGTCTCAAGCAACTGGTAGCCGCGCTTGGCGCCGTTGGTGAACGATTCCACCGAATTCTCGAGGCCGATGTCCGAGCCGCGGTGACCCACGAAAATCGGTTTGGCCCATGCTCCGGCGCATACCATGGCCGCGAGCGCAAAACTCAGGAGTTTTTTCATAATCTGTCAGGTAATTGATTTAGGATAAGAAAGTTGAGTATTTTCAGGATGAATGATTCAAGTGTCTTATGCAGTTTATTCCGGATTTGGGAACCTTTGCAGTGAGGATGCGGGAAAAAGTGTTGCACGATTGCTCAGGGACAAAAGTAAGCAAAAAATTCCGTCCGAGAACTTTTTTGTCTGAAAAAAGATTATATTTGCAAAAATAATAATAACATGAAGTCTACCGCCTTAATTCCGATACTTGTCTGCGTCGCGTCGCTCGCCGGATGCTCCGGAGGCGGACGTGGCACGGTCGAGGTCGTTGACGCCGACTCTGTCGTCGCGCCGCCGAAGGTTATGCCCGACACTTTCGTCGAGGAGGTGGTCGTTGCCGAGCCGGAGACGATACCCGAGCCCGAGCCGGTGCGCGAGGTCCTTCTGCCCGATACCTCGGACGAGTCGGCCATGCTGAGGGCGCGGATGGACGCCTCGCCCGACTCGGCGAAGTACGCCGAGGGCGTCATGCCGCTGATAGCCGCCGAGTTGCCCGAGTATGCCGAGCGGCTTCTCGACTCGCAGCACGACGGTTTCGTCGTTGCCGACAAGGGCACGCTCTACGTCTACCTCTACGACCGCTGGGGCCGCGAGCGCCGGCGCTACCACATGTGCGCGGGCAAGAACCGCGGCAATAAGGTCGAGAAGGGCGACTCGCGCACGCCCGAGGGCTTCTTCTCGGTCGAGGGCATCTACGACTCCACCGACTGGCTGTTCACTGATGACGACGGCCACACCTCGAAGGTCAAGGGACAGTTCGGCCCGCGCTTCATCCGCCTGCGCACCCCGATCTCGACCCAGATAGGCATCCACGGCACCAACGCCCCCGGCTCGCTGGGGAGCCGCTCGTCGCACGGCTGCATGCGCATCTCCAACGAAGGCATCCTCGAACTCGTCACCATGGTCGAGCCCGGCATGCCCGTCATAGTAAACCCCGGCAAAAAAGACTCCCAGATCAACACCGACGAAGAAAACCCCACGCCCTTCCTCCGTTTCTACACCGCCCCCCCCCCCCCACCCCCCCCCCCCCC
>CALKRW010000013.1 GCA_937989585.1 uncultured Porphyromonadaceae bacterium
GTGGGCGTCGGTGACCCAGGGGCCGGCGGGAAGGCAGATGCCGACCTTGAAGAGGCTCTCGCAGACTCCGTTAACGTAGGCGGGGGCGTCGCGGTAGACGGGCTGCTTGTGCATGGGTTTCCACAGGGGGCGGGACTCGATGCCGGCGGCGTCGAGAGCCATGCGCAGGGCCTCGACGTTGTCGTTGGGCTGGCAGTCGGTCGTGGCGGACTCGACGGTGTGGGTAACGCCGGCCGCGCCACCAACGGCACCTGTAATGACTTTCCTATATGCATTTTCCTGCCCCTTGATTCGCAGTTCCGGATCGAGCGTTGCCGTGCAGAGCCAGTAGTTTGAGTCGAACTCCGGTGACGGCGCGGTGTGCATCCTGATGCCTTTGGCATCCTTGAGCAGTTCCTCGTAGAGCGCCTGAACATGGCGGTGGTGGGCGATGTGCTCATCGGCGATGGTCATCTGGCCACGCCCTATGCCGGCGCAGATATTGGACATGCGGTAGTTGTAGCCGATGGACTCATGCTGGTAGTAGGGATACGATTCGCGGGCCTGGGTTGCGTACCAAAGGATTCCACGGGCCTTGTCGGCATCGGGGCAGATGAGTGCTCCACCGCCTGAGGTGGTTATCATCTTGTTGCCGTTGAACGAGAGCACGCCGTATTCGCCGAAAGTGCCGAGGACCTGACCGTCGAAGCGCGAGCCGAAGCCTTCGGCGGCATCCTCGATGACGGGAATTCCGTAGCGGTTGGCAATCTCCATTATGCGGTCAATCCTGTAGGGCATGCCGTAGAGTGCCACGGGAACGATTGCCTTGGGCTTGCGACCGGTCTTTGCGATACGGTCTTTGATGGCTTCCTCGAGCAGTTCGGGGTCCATGTTCCATGTCTCTTTCTCAGAGTCCACGAAGACGGGAGTTGCTCCGAGGTAGGTGATGGGATGGCTCGATGCGCAGAAGGTGAACGATTGCACCATCACCTCGTCGCCGGGCTTGACGCCACAGGCAATCAGCGCCAGATGTACGGCAGCCGTGCCAGCCGAAAGAGCCACAACTTTCTTTTCAAGTGGTGCTTGACCATCAGTGCGCTTGTTGACAAACTCTTCGAGGTCCTTCTCGAAACCGTTCACGTTCGGCCCCAGAGGCACGACCCAATTCTGGTCGAAAGCCTCCTTTATAAATTCCTGTTCCTTGCCGCTCATGTGAGCCAGGCAAAGCAAAATACGTTCACTCATTGATATTATGTTATTTATAACTTTTATTATTCAGTTTTAACTTTACATGGGTTGCCGTATGCGACTGTTCCGTCGGGAATGTCGCGGATTACAACAGAACCAGCTCCGACCGTACACCAACGGCCAATTCTAATTCCGGGTATTACTATAGCGCCAGCTCCAATCCAGGAGCCTTCGCCGACATGGACATTGCCACATAATGTGGCGTGTGGGGAAATGTGTACATAATCTTCAATAACGCACTCGTGGTCAATTGACGCTCCGGAGTTTATGATACAGTGTTTGCCAACGCGTGCATCGGCCTGTATTAGAGCATGATGCATTACCACTGTGCCGCAGCCTATTGCCGCCGTGCGCGAGACAGTGGCTTTAGGGTGTATGGCGGTGGCGTACTCCATGGAATAACGCTCTGAAATCATTTTGCGAACACGGTTCGCCCCTATGCTTATGATGAGAGGGCCGACGACGCTGGATTCATTTGCCTGGAAAACCCTCACTCCATGGATATCGGAACAATGTGGTGCGTCATCATAAAGGCAGCCAACGTTATCTCCTTTCGACATGATAATGTCCATTATAACCTTGGCGTGGCCGCTGGCTCCGAAAAGATTAATTATTGCCATTGAAGAATTCCATTGTGGCGGATGTGGCCGAATTTATGTCCTCGCGAGCGAGGACTTTTTTCAGGGTTGTAAGCACAACCTTACAGTCCGTGATGAATGAGATGTGGTCAACGTACCATACATCGAGTTCGAATTTATTCTGCCAAGAGATAGCGTTGCGACCATGACATTGCGCCCATCCTGTAATGCCGGGACGAACTTCGTGGCGGCGTGCCTGTTCTTTTGAGTATAGTGGTAGATATTGTACAAGGAGCGGGCGGGGGCCGATGAGCGACATGTCGCCTTTGAAGACGTTCCATAGTTGGGGAAGCTCGTCGATAGAGGTTGAGCGGACGAAACGGCCGACCTTAGTCAGGCGTTGCGCATCAGGCAGGAGTTTCCCGTCCGCGTCGCGTTCATCTGTCATAGTTTTAAATTTTACGACTTTGAATATCTTGTCATTTTTACCTGGCCGTTCTTGAAAGAAAAATGCACCTGCTCCCTTGTTGGCAAAGTGCAGCCATACGGTTACTGCCGCCAATGGCACACTCAGAATAAGCAACGCTCCGCCCGAGGCGACAATGTCAATCGCCCGCTTGAAAAAGTCACGATATGGTTTCATGAAATTCCGCTATAGATTAATGACAGTTTTCAATTTGTTCTTTGCAATATAGTCTTCAATTGAGGCAAATGGGAACGTCCTGATGAGTTCCTGCATGTTCGGGAGAGCATGCTTCCGGCCTATGTTCGATTTAAAATATCGCACAAGCCGACGATGTAATGGCCCAGGTTCTTTGAAATATGCTTCAAAATCTTCACGGCTTTGTAATGGTGTTTTTTCAGTCAATAAATCGGCTATATGGAAATAGCACATGTTGTAGTCTGACGTTGTCATTCTTTTTTTTACAAATGATAATGGCAACATTCTAAAATATCCTCCACCGGAATATGCTATCTGTTTCCCAATTAAAGGAAGAGTATAGAGTGGAATTGGGAATTCATTTAATTGGCAGCCCTTATATTTAATTTTACATGGCTTTTGCTCGTGGAAATTTGGGAATCCTCCGAAATCTCTCACTCCTGGGAAAAACGATGCATCGTTTTCAATTCCGGCCTCAGCAAGTATTTCGATTGCCCATTTATTATATTCGCCGATGGAGAATGCCGGGGCACGGAAACTCCTGACCTTTTTACTAGTTAAATCTTCCAAGGCAGACACCGCAGCATGAGTATCTTCGCGAAATTCATCAGGAGTCATTTTGTTAACCCACTTATGGGCATTGGAATGACTGCCGATTTCGTGGCCTTGAGCCGTAATCTTCTTTACAACATGGGGAAAATCACTAGCGATTTTACCAAGACAGAAGAATGTGGCAGTGGTATCGTTTTGAGCAAGTGTTTCAAGGATAACATCCAGAATCCTATCGAATTCGGTATATTTTTTTTTATGATTACCGAAATAGTCTTTTTCCAATGACCATTCTTCGATATCGAAAGTTAGGGTATTCATGGCTCTCTTTTTGGAATTTCTTTAACGACCCTTGCTGGACGTCCTGTGGCAATTGTCCAAGCAGGAATATCTTTGGTTACTAAAGAACCTGCGCCGACAATCGCACCTTCTCCAACAGTTACTCCAGGCATAACAAAAGTCTCCATTCCGATAAGACTGCCCTTGCAAAGATGAATTGGTTTCAATTTATATCCAAGTTTGGCATAGTCATCCCCAACTTTGTAGTCTGATAGGTCCCGTTGATGACATAAAAGACGGCTGCCACTTGCGATATGAGCATGGTCATCAATAGTTATCAAATCAGCATGTCCAGAATCTATCCAGACTTTATCGCCAACAAAAACATTTTTGCCAACTTTGCAGCCTATTGTACGCAAGATTGTGGGACGAAGCTTGCGGGGAGTCAATGGTGATAATAGCCATGAATCCATTATGAATTTTAGCAAGAATCCATCCCTATAGGTTTTGACAACTCTTTTTATCACTCCCCAAAGAGACACTTGACCATATTCTTTTTCGGAGTAATTCAGCCCGATTTTGCGAAGGAATCGGTATGTAAGACTAATTTTTTTATCTTTGCTCATAGCACTTTATTTGGCTATTAATTGTTTCTACAGCTTTTTCGACGGTCAGATAATTATTGTAGAACTGAATCCCGGCATTGGACATGGTCCTGCGAAGATTTTTGTCGGCCAACAAGCGATCAAATTGTTCTATAGCCAGTTTTTTGTCACTGCCTACGACGACCAACCCGGCACCTGAATTTTCTATATATTCTTTATAATCATTGTTAGGGTTAATCATAGCGAAGATCGGAATGCCAAATGACATATATGCTCCAGCCTTTGATGGACATGTAGGCACTTTATAATTTTCGTTGATAGAAATTAGGCCGATGTCAGCTTTGCTCATAAAAGTGAGATACTCAGCCTGTGGCATGAAGTCAAGAAATACTATATTAGTCAGTCCTTGTTCTTCTACAATTTTTATCAAACGAACTTTCTCGACACCTTTACCAATTACGAGAAATCGCAAGTTTTCATTGTCAAGATAATGTTTTGAAAGGAAAACGATGTTTTCAATTCTCTGCCCGAGACCTATTGTACCACCAAAAAGTGCTATGGTTTTGCCTTTAAGTCCATATTTAGCTTTAATGGATTCTATATCCAGATCTGGTATCGTCTCTTTCTTTAGCCAATTATATAGGAGAACTGTTTTTGTGGAATTTAAGGAGGGATAATTCGCCAAAATAAAATCGATATTACCTTGCGACATACAGCCAATATAATCGGCTATTTCATAACCTTTCCGAGCACGCTTTTCGAGATAATCATACATGAACTGATATTTGAGCAGGCCAATACTTTTGACGCTTTGTGGATGTATGTCTCGCAGTATCAAATAAAAATTTGCTTCTGTTCGTTTTTTAACATAACTAACAAAGTCTGCCAACGTTATTGGAGGTGTTGGCATGAATATCCAGTCAAAAGTTTCGTTTTTCAGGAATCTATTATATGCTTTCTTATAATAACGTGGCATCAACGCAAGTCCTATGCCTTTCTTTATAAGATTAGGTTCACCAAGCGTTTTCTTGCACTTAACTCTGACGACTTTCATTCCGCGTTCTTCCCGTATATAACTTGATGAAAACGCATTGTCGGGAGCCATTACAGTAACTTGATGACCATTACTACTCAGCCCGACAGCCAAGTCTGTATACATATCTCCGCTTCCTTTTTCTTCAGGCATGTGGAGCATTAAAAACAATATTTTCATCTTTTTAAACTTGATGCTTTGATTATAAGAGTTGACTGATCCAATTCTTTTATTGCCCTACCTGTAAAGACCAAATAGTCAGACTTCTCTTGATAATATGGGAAACGTATACTTCCGAATTGGAAAAGTGTGGTTTTTAGTGCATCTTTTTTAAATGAGCATAACTCATTCCACTCAGAACCATTGAATGAGTACCACAAATGTGAATATTGATCCTGGTTGACTTTAGAAGGTTCAACAGTAGTGGAAACTGCGAAAAGGTTGCCATTATCCATTGCATAGATTCCAGACCCTTGAATAGATTGTAAGTCTGTGATGCTTTTACTTTCTCTGTCAATTATCCTGATGGTATTGGGACTATATTGAGAATCTGTTGGATAAATTATGCCAGTCTTTAGGAATATCGGTACACAAATACGATATGCTTGTTTGCCTTCAAATTCTCGAATCAAAGTATTAAAGCCATCAGTTGTGTAACCTGCTATACAAGCTTTATCATCATCTCCCGTGAAGACCCATAACTTTCCGGTAAAATTGTCATTAAAGACACCATGGATATGGTTGATTTCCCCGGTCTTGAACGTATAGGCAATATTCCACGACATTCCTTTATCAATACTTTTGAAGATATTCACTTCTTCACGGTTAGGATTGAAGAAATACTCTCCGAAATATATTGAGCCGTCTGAATCTTGACATAGATTCATAGGACGAGATCCCCGATTAATTCTGCAGCACAATAAAAACAGTTTACTCTCTGAATCGTATTTGAATATGCCTTTGCGTGCAATACAGAACCAGTCATCCCCAAATTTGTATAGATGAGTTATTTCAGCTCTTAAAAGTCTACGTGATAATTTGTTTATAGATGCGAAACCATTGAAAGTATCTTTAACTCTCGAGAAATATTGAAGGGTTTCATCTGAAGGAAAATATTTGTATAATTTATATCCTTTGGCTATAATCCAAAAGTTATTGCTCACATATAGAGCAACATACCCTTTTAATAATTTAGCATTATAGGAAATCCCTTCAGGAGAGACAATTTTATGTGTCTTTGTGATTTTCATAACTTTCTATATTCTTAATTCTATTCGAATTTATCGTCGACCTTATCCTTTATGTTCTAAAAATCTTAAATTATTATTCTCGATATAACGTCATCAAGGATTTAAGGTTATCTAGTAAGTTTGAAGGAGTTTAATTGCATACCATGCAATGAATGGAATTGCAATCGCCAAAATCCAATACAGCAAATTCACATCTAAGATATTCCACTCCATCCAGATTTGTATCTTCTTTAAATCATCTATCTTCCTTTTGTCATCCCTTGACATAGCACGCTTATAATCAATCTTAATATGATTCACAGGACATTCGGCAAGAATCGAATGATAACTATTCAATGTGCTGTATTTAAGTTTACTCAGAGCATTGGAATCAGGAGTCGAATCTTTTTCAAGGTCTGCATTGTCAATCAGTTTGGATAGTCGCATCGCACATTCTTTATATTGATGTTCCTTCTCTGAATATGAGAGGCCTGTGACAAGCAAAGACATGGTCAAAACCAGTGCCGAAAGCATAATTGTGACGGCTGTAATAGCATCCCCGTATATTTTAAAATCTGGTAAAAGCTGAATGATATTGAAGCAGATGATGCATAGCGACAACATGGCTAATGATACAGTTGAACTCAGTTTGCGGCGTTTCATTCTGCGATAGGCTTCAAATCTCGCATCGCGGGTTATTGTAATCTTACGTATCAAATTGTCCATAGTATTTTCAACTAAAGAGGTCGGAATCCGCATAGAATCGAATCATCCTCGAAAGGCCCATCCATGCATATTGGAATGCTGAATGGCGGCATAGCCGAATATTTACATTTGTGCAATGCACCGTGAATCTAAAAGATTCCGGATCCCGACCTTTATGATATTCGTCCGATATGACGCTCCATTTTTTTCTTAATGGAGCGTTTAATCTTTTGATATTTCTTCGTTATTTCTTCCTCTGTATAATCTATGTCAGAATCCAACCATCCTTTTTTAAGCATGAATGCTTTCATCTTGGGGAGGTCGCCGTCTATATCAAAATCAAATGCCACTTCACTGGCCCTGCCATCCATAATGTCATAATAACACCGTCTGAATGTCTTAAGATTTTTAAGATGGCTTTCCGACACAAAGGATAAAAATCTATTTCTCAATGCCTTGTCAAGGCTATAAAGGAGAGAGAGATCAGTGAGTTGCTTATAGTGATGAATCCAGCCAAAAAAACTGTTGTCACACTTGATGCCGGTTATTGAAAGATTGATTCTTTCTATCATCACTTCCTGAAATTCATCATCATCTTTTTGGAGAAAGGTCGGGCGCAAATATTTATCATTAAACTGATTGCGGAAGGATATGCACTCTTTGACAAGCCTGTTAAAAAAACTCGTAACATTATCTTTGCGCAAAGATATCTTTCCTTTCGTAAAATTATACCCTACAAAATTCAAGTCAGTCTCACCAATCACTCCTATATTTGTTTTCTCCTTATTCAGATATAAATTCAAGTTATGCTCTAGAATATAGGATTCTATAGCATATGTCATATCATCTTCATCGGGGTTTAGCATTAATATATCGTCAACATATCGAAGATATAAATCAGCCTTTTGCCGAAAGAATTCGTCAAATTCCTCCAAGTATAATGCGGAAAGAATATTTGAAATGGCAAGTCCCTGCGGTATGCCATATTCAGTCAATTCAGTACGCTTGCTCGAATTATTTGACGTAGGTGTATTAATTGAATCAATAATCAGTTTCGCTGCGTGGGGATGCAAGTTCTTTTTATTGAGCATTTCAATCAGTCGATCTCGATTGACTGTATCATAGAATCCTGAAAAATCAGTTTTGAAGAAACTTACACGTTGATTTTTATGCTTAGCCAAATACGCCTGAATATCACTTATATACTGATTCGCTGGCTTCCTGTTCACTAGGTTGCCGAACTCCTGCTGGAGATATTCGTTAAGAACAGATAGTACCAATCGGTCACGAACTGTGGGAATAGATATGACTCTTGGATATTTGTTTCTTCCCTTAATGATTAGCCGTTCATTATAATGAGCAAATTTATGCATTCCAAGAAGACATTCATTTGCTAACCTTGCAAAATCATCCGGATGCTTATCTCTATACTGTTCAGGTGTCAGACAGTCTCTCCCACCACCATTTTTGCCTCGGAGACGACTGTTGAAAACTCGAATGAATTCCGACTCTGTGCAGAATTCATCAAATCGCTTTTCAAACATGTCCTCAAAACCAAGTTCCCCGATCACTGACACCTTCATATCTAAACTTCTAGCCTTTTTGGGGGAAACTTTGGGCTTGCGTCCCTACATACCCGCAATGATTGTATGAGTTATACATTGTCTTTTCGCCAGACCATTTTGTTGACGACGGTGACGTAGGACTGGATGATTTTGACTACGATGTTGCTGACGTTTTCGCCGATGTAGACGTCGACGGGGGTGCCGTCGTCGTGGTTACGGTTCATTGATATGGCGGTCTCTACGGCCTGAAGGAGACTCTTCTCGTCGATGCCGGCGAGGATGAAGCCTGCGTTGTCGAGGCTCTCGGGGCGCTCTGTGGAGGTGCGGATGCAGATGGCCGGGAAAGGATGGCCGACGGAGGTGAAGAAACTCGATTCTTCGGGGAGGGTGCCGGAGTCGGAGATGACGGCGGCGGCATTCATCTGCAGGCAGTTGTAGTCGTGGAAGCCGAGGGGCTCGTGCTGGATAACCCGCGGATCGAGTTTGAAGCCGGATTGTTCGAGGCGCTTGCGCGAGCGGGGGTGGCAACTGTAGAGGATTGGCATGTCGTAGCGCTCGGCGATGGCGTTGATGGCATTGAACAGCGAGAGAAAGTTCTTCTCGGTGTCGATGTTTTCTTCGCGATGCGCTGAAAGGAGAATGTATTTGCCTTTTTCAAGGCCGAGGCGCTTGTGGATGTCGCTGGCCTCGATATCGGCGAGGTTCTGGTGAAGCACTTCTGCCATGGGAGAACCCGTGACGTATGTGCGCTCCTTAGGTAAACCGCAGTCAGCCAAATAGCGGCGTGCGTGCTCGCTGTAGCAGAGGTTTACGTCGGAAATGATATCGACAATGCGGCGGTTGGTTTCTTCGGGGAGGCACTCGTCCTTGCAGCGGTTGCCGGCCTCCATGTGGAAGATGGGGATATGCAGGCGCTTGGCGGCGATTGCACTCAGGCAGGAGTTTGTATCGCCGAGGATGAGCAGTGCGTCGGGCTTGATGTCGACCATCAGTTTGTACGAGCAGTTGATGATGTTGCCGA
>CALKRW010000014.1 GCA_937989585.1 uncultured Porphyromonadaceae bacterium
TTTCAAGCTGCCGATTCGTCTTTTTTAGGCCATTCCTTATCCCGAACTCACGTTATTACATTGCAAACTGATTGAACTGCATGGTCTTGACCCTTTACGATGTCTGTTAGAAAATCTTGCATACTTGTCAAGCGCGTCAATTCATCATCGTTCATTGATTGAATGGGTATGCCAGTAGAGCGAGTAATGGTTTCCTTGATGTCATTAGAATCTAATGCAAGTTTTAATAGCGGAGAATCACTCTCTGACATTTCTTGCATCAGTGCATTGATTTCAGCTTCTACGTGCTCGATTTCTCGATTATATCGAGCAGCCTCATCATATCGGCCGATTGACTCTGCTTGCTCGCAATTTTCATGTAATTGATTAATGTTATTATGAAATTCTTGAAGTTTATCGAATTGACGGCGTTCATTAACCCATTTTGCATTAAGGATATTTTCGCGTTCCTTAAGCTGCGAAATCTCTTGCTCCAATTCACTTATACGAGTAGGATAATATGCATCTTGTAGTAACGATTCTCGTTCTATTTCTTTCTGACGAACCGTGCGAGAGAGCGAATCAAGTTCTTCAGGCACTGAAGATCTATCAATTCGCATTCTCGAAGCCGTTTCGTCCAGTACGTCAATAGCCTTGTCGGGTAGAAATCTATCAGTCACATATTTTGCAGATAGATTAACGGACGCAACTATGGCTTCGTCAAGAATTTTAATCTTATGGTGAGCCTCAAATCTCGATTTGATACCACGAAGAATCGAGATAGAACTTTCTACTGTAGGTTCATCGATTACAATTCGTTGGAAGCGACGCGCAAACGCTTGATCGTTGTCTACAAATTTATTATACTCGTCAAAAGTGGTCGCTCCAATCACTTTTATTCCGTTTCTCGCAAGTTCCGGTTTCAGGATATTTGCGGCATCCATTGCACCGCCGCCACTTCCGGCCCCCAATAAGAGGTGTATTTCGTCGATGAACAATATAACTTGCGGAGCATGTTTTAGTTCATTAACGATTGATTTAAGGCGAGACTCGAATTCACCTTGCATTGAGGCTCCGGCAACAAGAGTAGCAACATCAAGACTATATAGCTGAAGATGTTTCATATCCTCAGGCACATCGCCCCGATTAAGTCTAAAAGCAAGACCCTCAATTATTGCCGTTTTACCTGTGCCAGGCTCTCCAATTAAAAGAGGATTGTTCTTTGTCTTACGAGAAACGATCTGAAGTATTCGTCTAATCTCGTCATCTCTGCCGATAGTGGGTTCAATTTCTCCATCTCCGGCAAGTTTACGTAGATTGACTGCATACTTTTCCAGATTAGTTAATGTAGTTTGTTGTTCATCATCGGTTGAAGATAAGCGGTTGCCTGCTGAATATGTTTCTATCGCTTCCGATAATCTGTGATTGTTAATGTGAAACTCAATAAAAAGAGCGGAAACCTCATTGTGGGTTGAAGTCATCTCCAAGAGAATGGCTTCGGGAGGCACAAGCCCCCGATGATTTTCATTATAAGAGGTGATGGAATTAACGATAACTTGATTACAGTGCTCCGAGAACTGCGGATTATCATTGTGAAATCGATTCGCATTTTGAATATACCCACCGAGCCGAGTGCAGAACTGCTGATAGTCCACGTTCAACTTGTCTAAGACAAAGCGCAACATTTCTTTTGATTGTTGAACCATTGCAATCAAAATCAATGTAGTTGAGATTTCGTCGAAATGCGACTCACGGCCCAATGAGTTGGCTCGTTGTAATAATGACTTGGAACTCTCGCTGAGTTTTGTGTAATCAATCGGTAGCATCGCTTAATTTTCAGTATCTAAGACTATACCCTCATAGTTTTTGCCAAGGAGGTCTGTATTGAGTTCTTCGCCTAAATCCAAAAGCGCATTAGCTGAACAAGAAGGGCAATTAGCATCCTTTGCTATGCGCGCTCCATACCATTTAAGAATGGATGGCTGATTTTTTGCATTGTTGAATGGCGCCCAGGCTGCATGACGTCTTTCACGCCGATTAGCCCACATATAATAATCATATGTCAACTCTGATTCCAGTGATTCGATACCTGAATTTTTACCGCGAGATAACTCTATTAAAGCTAATTTCACGATAAGATTGCAAATTGGTTCAATATCAGAAGATAGCCCGACTTGAATCATTGCATTTGCGTCTTCCTCCGAAACATAAGCAGGTAGCTGTGAACGATTCGTTATTTCCTCCGTCGCCATAGCATGAGTTCGTGAACCAACGAGACAATTATAACAAGGTCCTCCAGGACGGTGCCGAAACACATCCCCGCCTTCAGCTCGCGTAACAGCTCGGCCAAATAAGGCAATCTTATTATATTTCAGTAAGCATTGGGTCAGATAGAATCGGCTTGCATTATTGTCTGTAGCGCAGATAATCAAGTCGGCCTTCGAGACTTGCTTATCCATCAGATCCTTATGTTCAGTGATATTGATTGGGAACAAATCGACTTTGGCTAATTTGTTTTTGCCAATTACAGCGTCCTTTATGGCGTTAGTCTTTAATCGACCTAAATCCTTAATGGTGCAGGTATGCCGGGCGAGATTGTGTAATTCAACCTTATCAAAGTCGAATAGCGCAAATTCACCTACACCTGCTTTAGCAAGCTCAATAGCGATTTGCGATCCGAAACTGCCTAAGCCAATTATCATAACCCTCTTGTTGGACAAAATGTCAACTTCAAGAATACCCTTGGAGCGTGAGTACATTTCCTCTCTCGATGGGATGAAATTTACCTCACATTCTTCTAATTGTAAATCGCTCTTGACAAAGTATGCCTTTGCTCCATTGTTGGAAAGGATAACCACATGGTATTGTTCCGACGTTTTGATATCCGAGGGTAATGACGATTTATGCCAATGGGCAGTTGCCATATGTCCAAAGGCATGTGGTTGCAAGGCAGTATGGATATGAACGACATCCTCGCCCTCCCATTCATAAGATTGCCCTTCGATATGACAATCTTTAGAATTTAGAAACGTAAGGACCTCGTCCTTGTCAATATAGATACATTTCATGCAAAGCCGTCCTCTGTCATTTTTGTTACGGTATCGCCCTCGTTAGAGGTTCCTCTTTCGACTTGTTCAAAGTCGCCGGTTTCAGGATTGAAAACGAGATCTTTAAGTGAGCTTGTCGACTGAGTCGATACGCCACGTCCGTTGGGATTTATTACAGGTTCATTCATGATGATATTTTGTTAACGGGTTGGATTACCACCCTGACGGTTAATTTCGTTGATGAGAGTATCTATTGATTGGCCTGTACGATGATATATATCATAAAATTCAAGCCAAAGACGGCACTTGATGAATACTTTATAAAGTGATACTCGAGGGCTCCAATCAGCTTCTGGATAGTGGCAAAGTTTAGTATGTCCATCTGAAGTCCCCAGGCAATGCATTTCGTGACTGATGTCTAAATATCGCCCGTCGCGGTATGTGAGAGGTTTGGTTGTGCACACATCAGGAACAGATGTCGGAAAATCATTAAGCATAATCTTCAATGTGTACAAATTCTTTGCATTGGTGCGGGCACCAATCAGAAGATGGGCGTTCGGTGTGCCGATTTCTCGGAACATATACATATTCGATGGCAGTTTTTTCTCCAAGACTGCCTTCTCCAATTCAAAACGTGCTTGGTCCATTATTGATGTTTTCTTAAATGTAGGTTATAATTTTGTGTAAACGTTTCTTGTAAGGTCTGGGCTAATGTCCAGTCTTCATCGAAAAAATAATGGTCACATGAGTTTTCTACAAGCCCCATCCGTTCAATCTCAAATGGAGAATTGGGGAAATCAACAGGAAAAGTTATTATCTCAGCGAAAGTACGTGTAACTATTTTGAGTGAGACAATACCTTCTGATAAAATTTGTGGAGTTATTTCCTTTATCCACTGATGCCCTTTTAGCGTATCAATGACTTGCTTAAAAGCCTGTCGGTTTTCTATATCAGAAAACCATCCGGATTGACTTGACACCGGTTGCTTTTGAGGCATGATATATTCTTCTGCAAAGGTATATTTTGAAGAAGATGGGTTACTGAGCATTCTTGCAAGGTCGTTGTCAATAACCTCTCGGAGTCGATTTCTTGTATTGATTATTTCCCATTGTGATGGCACGAAATGGGCATCACGGGCAAAATTGAAAGGCTTGATAACGATGCCTCTATCGTTAAAACTGCCGATACACAGCAGTAATCGGTGCAAATTTAACTGAGCAATGCCGTTCTGCATAGTTTGAGCATCGTGTCCACTTGGATGTGGGAGTCCTAGGTGATGATGAGAGTGCCACTCTCCAATATGTTGGAGTCCATATTCTTTGAGTTTAGTTCCAATGCTCTTAAGATACTCCAGATCTTGATTGAAAAACGCATGCTGATGATTCGCTCGTGGGCCCGGACCAATTGCATAAATGACACGTGGTGCGCCGGATGCAGTCCAAGCACCGTATAGTTGACCACCGGTTTCAATATTAGGATAATCCTGAATGCTTTTGGCAATATAATCTAATTCACTGGCGTATATTAAGGCTTTTGATGATGGAGCAAATGCAGGGACAGATGTTACAATGGTATTCGTTGAACTATTATTAGCAGCCTCGATGCCGTGTTCGCTGTGTTTCCTGAATTTATTCCAAAAAGTCACTCCATGATTATGGAGGTCCTTTTGTTTATTTCTTTTCTTGCCCATTGCAAGAATGGTATTGATTAGCCTCCGAATCCCAATAAGACTTGGTTCAACAAAAAAGCGCAGGATCCGTACTGTTACTCGTCCTGCTGTTTCAAGGCATCTGGCATAGCCGTCACTTCGTAGAACGAGTAACGCAGAGCCTACGCCGTATGATATATGATACGCCAAAGAGGACATACCAACAAGATATAATCCACTAAGGGTATGTAATCATACCCGAGACATCTACCGTTACTCAATCCTTGACGAAGTTTTGAAACTGCCAGATTTCTGAAACAGCCAAGAATCAAGCGCAGTAAACGCTTTCATTATGTAATGACCTCCCTCGCTCCGGCTCCTTGAGAGTCTCACGGCGTAAGGTCATTGCAAAGATAATTAATTTTTGTTAGAATTACACCGTCAACTGCAAATAAAATTAACGCCTTCCATTCATACTGCCATACTGCATTTAGACCGCGAGGGTTTCAGCATCTTGTGGGCTCGCATCATGCAACGGTAGGCGAAGCGGCGGTCGTCTTCCTTGCTGTTCCAGGGGAGCGATGTGTCACAGCCTCCGCCTCGGCATGACCGGGCGAATTGGGCTGCGCCATCAAGATAGCCGAGGGACTGGTACATAGCACTTTCCAATATCTCGTGGAACTGTCGGGCGACTCACGGTAAAGTGATATAAAAAGCATGTCCCAAACAACCTCGCCGCTCGCGAAGAAACCCGAACAACCCCGGAATGAACAATTCCAGGGTTTCTGCATTTGATTTTATAGGCGACCCGCGATAAGCGGCGGCCCTGTCGCATAAACCCGACGATTTATTCAGGGAAAAGACTAAGAAAAATACACAATGGACTCAAAAACTATATACAGCAGATTCTCCCGTCTGGCGGCCGTGCAGCCTGACGCCAACGCCGTGGTCGAGGACGGACGCTCGATATCGTACCGCGACCTCGATGTTATGGCAAACGCCATCATGTCGAAGTTCTATGCCAAGCGATACCCTGCCGTCGGGATCGTGATGAGCCACGGCATCGAGATGATTGCGGCCATGCTCGCCGTCCTGAAGAGCGGCGCGGCCTATGTTCCCGCCGAGCCCTCTCTGCCCCGCGAGCGCATCGACTACATGATGCGGACTGCCGGCGTTGATTTCGTGATTACCGACGACTACTGCCGCGACCTCCCTGTCGCCGAACCGCTGCCCGACAGGTCGGTCCCCGACGGCGTGGCCTATATCCTCTACACCTCCGGCACCTCGGGACGCCCGAAAGGCGTCGTGGTCGAGAACCACAGCGTGGTGAACTATGCCAAGGCGTTCGAGCATGAATTCCATGTCGCCCCGGGCGACGTGATGCTACAGTATTCCATCTGCTCGTTCGACATTTTCGTCGAGGAGGTGTTCACGACCCTGCTCAACGGCGCGACCCTCGCCATACCGTCGAAAAAGGTGAAGGACGGCAGCCTCGCCGACCTCATGGCCTTCTGCGAGCGGCATGGCGTCACCGAAATCAGCGGCTTCCCCTACCTGCTCGCCGACATGAACCGCTATCAGTGCTATCCGTCGAAACTGCGTCTGCTCATCAGCGGCGGCGACGTGATACGCGCCGCATACATCACCTGGCTGAAAGACCGCGACTTCGTCATCTACAACACCTACGGACCGAGCGAGACCACGGTCTGCGCCACCTACTTCCGCGTCGACAATGCCCTGCCCCTCGATGACGGCACCTATCCCGTAGGCACTCCCGTCAAGGGTGTCGGCGTAAAAATCCTAGACAACGACCTGCGCGAGGTGCCCGCGGGCACAACCGGCGAGATATGCATCTTCGGCGAGGGCGTCGCGCGCGGCTATCTGGGCAATCCGCCCGAGCAGGTGAATTTCGTCACCCTCCCCGACGGTACGAGGATGTACCGCAGCGGCGACCTCGGCTACCTTCTGCCCGACGGCAACATCGCGTTCCTGCGCCGCAAGGACCGCCAGGTGATGATACTCGGCCGGCGTGTCGAGCCTGAGGAGGTTGAGAACGTGCTCAACGAGTCGCCCTGCGTCGAGCGCGGAGTCGTGCGAGCCTTCACCGACGAGCAGGGCCTCGCCTACCTGACGGCCTATTTCGTGCCCTCGCACAAGAACTGCCAGTTGAGCCGCATCAGGCGCTTTCTCCGCTCGCGGCTCGCCGACTTCATGGTGCCCGAGTTCTTCGTGAAAATGGATGAGATACCGCTGACCCGACGCGGCAAGGTCAACGACCGCATGCTTCCCGTCGTAATGAAGGAAGGGACCCCGCAATGAAAGTTGGCATAAGGGAGATAAGCGCCATTCCCACCCTGATGCACTGGCGCGCCGAGGTTATCGAGAACGTATTCGGTGTCGTACCGTCCCGACGGCTTCTGGTCACCAACCGACGCTATTACCGGCAGCACATCCCCGACGGCACGCACATAGCCGTTGTCGCCGACGTCGACGGCACCGATGCCGGATGCGGGGCGATATGCCTGTCCGACGAACTGCCATCGCCCGAAAATCCGTCCGGCCGGTGCGCCTATCTGATGAACATCTATGTGCGCGGAGAATTCCGTGGCCGTGGCGTAGGCCGTGCAATTGTCCGATGGCTTGTCGAAAAGGCACGCCAACTCGGCTGCGACAAGATCTATCTTGAAACAACCGACTGCGCCCGACCGTTATATAAGAGTATCGGGTTCAACGAACTGCCCGGAATAATGAAATATGCACACATTCAGGATAGCGAATCTTAGGATTATGGCGGTGAAGGAATCCGCCGACAGGATATGTTATGTGCTTTACCCCCTCGAGAGTCTCGGCGAATGGGTTGAGGAAGCGGCACAGAAATTCAGCGTGTCGATAGCCGTTGTCAGCGGCATGGACTGGGACGACGACCTCACCCCATGGCCGGCGCCGGGTGAACCTCCGGGCTCTCCCGACTTCAGGGGACGCGCCCCGGCCTTCCTCTCGACGCTTGTCAGCGAGGTTATCCCCGAGACTGAGCGGCGCATGGGCCTTGGTGCCGGTGTCGAGCGCACACTGACCGGAGTCTCCCTGTCGGGACTGTTCACCCTCTGGCAGTGGATTCTGTGCGACACCTTCCGCAACATCATCAGTCTCTCAGGCTCGTTCTGGTATGCCGGCTTTGTCCAGTGGATCAAGTCGCGTCCCGTTCCGAAAAAATCAGGCCGCGCATACTTCCTGCTCGGCGACAAAGAAGCCAAGACACGGGTCAAGGCCTTCCAGCCCGTCCAGACCGACACCGAGGAAATCGTCGCCTATCTCCACGCCCACGGCATCGCCGACTGCTTCGAACTCGTCCCCGGCACCCACTACCAGTACGGCGAGCAGCGTCTCAACCGCGCCTTCACCCACCTCTTCCTCCCCCACCCGGCCTGACCGAATCTCGTCTTTGCCATGTGTTTATCCGACATCATGGTTTTGTATTATTAGGTCAGTAACCGCCGGTGTCAGGCCGGCTGTTTTGGCGTGCTCTGCAAAATTTCCAACTGCTTCGCGGGCTGTGTCCAATATCTTACAGCCACACTTAATATCAAACGATGCTGCCAGTTCGAGCAAATCTTTGTCCGAGACATCGTGGTCCTTTCTATTGAGGGTCATGCAATGCCTGTTGACATAAGACGGAGCCGACGGGTCAACTGTGAAGGTGAAATCGTATGCGGGTGCCAGATGCCATTTGCCTTGACGATCCATTACAAAACTGAAATTCTTGTTATGGTCATCGACATTGGCAGCCATAAAATTCAGCGCCGTCTGGAGGAACAACTGCTTAAGGTCATCTAGCGGCAACTCTAACTTGCGGGCAACAACAAACAGATCCTCATAAGAGGTTGATTGGGGATTCATGGCCGCAAGTGTCTGAACGTGCAGTTTCTCATTCCCGTTGCGGTCGAATCGCTGTGTCAGGAAATGAACCTCATCTTTTCCCTCAAGCAGACGCGAAGGCATCATATGCAAGCCGGCCTCTTGAGCCATAAGGTAATAAGCATATTCGATTCGGGTTGTAGGCAAATCCACATGCTCGTCAAACTTGATAATCATGGGTACGAACCCCGGCAGTTCTGTTGCGACCTGCCCCGAGTAACATTCCCCCGATTCGGGGTTGACGTTGATTAAGGCTTTGGGCCTGCGCCCTCCTGCCGAAGTTCCGACTCTGAAAAGGCTTTCCACTATCAGGTCAGGACTTAACTGTGCCTTGAAATCCTTGGCTCGCTTCAACATTGTCTGCGCAAGACCGGATAACCGGTCAATTTCGACTTTGAAGGAAGTCTCCATCTCCGCCGATGTGGGCGGCACGAACTCCAGCGCCCCCATGCCACGGCGGCCTATGTAAGCCAAACGATCAAGTGCCGTGATATCCTTCATGCTGATATTATGCGCCTTGGCCCATTGGCTGAATACTAAATGTCCCCAGTTGTCAGGCATGGAATCGGCTATGAAAGACGGCAGGCCTCCGTACATTCTTTCCTTTTCGGGATAAACCGGCATACTTTTTTGAGCAACAATTCCATTTATGGATGCTCTTAAAGGAGCGATGTCAAGTCCGCTACGGACAAACGCAGGGTCAAAATAAAAACAGATCTGACGGTTGCGCCCGCTTCCTGTCTCGACAAGCGTGCCGACAGGTTTGCCCCACAAAATCACATTAATTGACGGTATCATGACGGCGTACTCTTTTAGGTATGTATTTGTTGATTTCTCTCAAAGCCATCGGTGGCACGGGCAATTCGGGCAGAACTTCTTCCATTCGCGATTCCATTCCCACTTGCCGCAACAGCGAGATGAAGTTGCTCAGTGAGATGTTGGGATGCTTGCCTTGCTCAAAACGGCAAATGGTCGTATAACTGACCCCTGACTTCTCGGCCAATTCGCGCTGGCTTAACCTTGCAGCCAGACGATATTCCTTCATCCGTTTGGCAAGCAAACGGAGAATGTCATAATTCGATGTATAATTCAAGTCAGTCATATTTCACTATATGGATATTTACACCCAAAATTACAAATAAATATCCATATATGCAAATATACTTCTCCGATTCAATAGCGGCTTGTTTCCGAAGCGGGCAATGTATCACAACGAACTGCATCCCGAAAGTCAGAAGGAGAACTTTCGGGATGCTGTTCGTTATTGTGGTTCAGGGCAAAGTCTGCCTATGAGCGTTTGAGGGATGTAAAGGCAGGATTCACTTGCCGATATATTCGTTGAAGAATTTCTCGATGGAGGCGAATGGAATGATGTCCTTCTGGTCGTAGAGGTCGGTGTGGCTTGCGCCGGGGATGACCATGAAGAGTTTGTTGTTGGGCTTGCCGGGTGTGACGGTCAGTTTCTTGTAGGCGTCGCTGCCGAAATAGAACGAATGGGCCTTCTCGCCGTGAAGAATCATGACGGCGTTCTCGATCTCGCCCGCACGGCTCATCAGCGGGAAGTTGATCCATGGGATGGGCGATGTGGCGTTGCGTCCGCCGTTGGAGTTGAGCGAGCGGGGATGATAGCCGCGCTTTGTCTTGTAGTAATCGTAGTAGTCGCGGAGGAACTTCGGGGCGTCATCGGGCAATACGTCGGGAACGCCGCCGCCAAGTTTGGGCGTGCCGTTGATGTAGTCCTCCGTACGCTGGGCGGCCAGTTTCTCGCGTAGGGCGTTGCGGGCCTCGGCACTGTCATCGGCGTCGAAGTAGCCGTTGGCGTTGACACGGCTCATGTCATACATCGTCGAGGCAAGCGTGGCCTTGATTCGCGGGTCGGCGGCTGCAGCGTTGATGGCAATGCCGCCCCAGCCGCAGATGCCGATAATGCCGACACGCTCAGGGTCGACGTCGGGATTGGTCACAAGGTAGTCGACAGCCGCGCTGAAGTCCTCGGTATTTATGTCAGGCGACGTCATGTAGCGGGGAGTGCCGCCGCTCTCGCCGGTGAACGAGGGGTCGAAGGCTATGGTCAGGAAACCGCGCTCGGCCATCTCCTGGGCATAGAGTCCGGCAGCCTGTTCCTTGACGGCGCCGAAAGGTCCGCAGACGGCGATTGCGGGCAACTTTCCCGTGACGCCTTTTGGTTTGTACATGTCGGCGGCAAGCGTGATGCCGTAGCGGTTGACGAAAGTCACCTTGCTGTGGTCAACCTTGTCGCTCTTGGGAAAAGTCTTGTCCCATTCATTAGTCAAAGTCAGTTTCTCCATAATATTTCTGTTTTCATTCGTTTTTGAGGCATATAGGTCTGTCATTCCTAACGCAAGTACCAACAGGCCCGCCATAGTTATTGTTCTTATGCTCATATCCATGTTCATCTTTGTGTTTATATTTTCAATACCAGTCATGTTTCTCGCGACGTTCAAGAGCGTCGATACGGCTTATTTCTTCGGGTGTCAGTTCGAAGTCAAATATCGAGATATTCTCCTTCTGATGGTCATGATTGCTTGAGCCTGGAATAACCACTACGCCGTTCTGGAGATCCCAGCGGAGTATGGTCTGCACTAGCGATTTTCCATATTTGCGTGCAATATCCATGATTACCGGCTCTTTCATCAGTTCGGAATTGAAGCCTCGACCGCCAAGCGGATACCAGGCCTCGACCACTATTCCGTTGTCGTGCAGATACTCTATCACTGCCTTGTCCTGATAATAAGGGTGAATCTCGTTCTGGTCGAGAACGGGCTTGATGTTCACTTTCGGCAGGAACTCCGACATCTCCTTGATATAGAAATTTGAGACACCGAGGGAACGTATCTTGCCTTGTTCAACGTATCGTTCCATAGTCTTGTAGGCCTCCACATCGTGCGGGCCGGGATGATGCAGCAGCATGAGGTCAATGTAACCGATATCCAGTTTACGAAGGCATTTCTCGATATTCTTCTCTGCATCGGCAAACTCGTTGGGATAGAGTTTGGTGGTAACGAAAACATCCTCGCGCTTAATCAGCCCTTCGTCTATCGCCTGTCGTATCGCCTGACCGACTTCTTCTTCGTTGCCGTAGAAACTCGCTGTGTCAAACTTGCGGTAACCGAGACGGATAGCCGAGAGAATTGCGTTAACACACCTGTCGCCGTGCAGACTGTAGGTGCCGAGACCGACAATCGGCATATCATATCCACTGCTGAGTCTTATGACGGGAGGATTTCCGTTTGTCCCCGTCGAGAGGTCAAAGCGTCCCTTTTCGCTCAACACCGTTTGCCCGTCCTTGTTAATCTGGTTTTCAGGGGAATGGTTACAGGCACTTGCTGTCATTGTCATTATTGCTGATATTATGAGGTTTATGATTTTCATACAGGTCATTTTACCAGATACTTTTTACCGTTCTGAATATAGAAGCCTTTTTCGGGTTTAGTTTTTAGGCGTCGTCCCGTCAGGTCGTATATGGGTCCGCCATCGGGGCGTCCTGCTGAAATCATTTCGTCGACGCCCGAATGGTTATTGTCTCTGACAGGACGTATAGAGAATCCGCTGTAACGTATCGCCGGATTGTGGTTCAGACCTTCGGCGCCAATGTAGAGCCGGTGTGCCCTCTGTTTGTGGAACGACGGATCTGTGCCGAGCGTGCCGGTCCAATAGTATCCGACCGTACCGGCATACCGAACCGTCTCGCCGTTCCTTGCGCCACCGGCAGGGAGAAATATCTTATTCCCGTTTTTACCTGTAAACTCATAGCCGTTCACTCCGTTGTGCCTGGTCCACTGATGCGGACAGGATGTCAGTTCCTTAAGTTCATCTAGTGTCGGAAGACGCCAGCCATTGCCGAGACGTACATGTGCTATGTCAAGTCCGGTGCCGCTGATTTCTGCCGGAGGCTTGGGACCGCCATAGAGTTCCGACACCCAGTTCCGTGACTTGTCGAGCACATCCATCGTCGTTTCCAGACCCGTCGGGTCGGCCCAGCCGTAGTAGCCGCCGAATTCTTCCGGCGCCGCAGCGTCAAGATTCGTCGCGGCCCACTCGACACTAAGTCCGAGATCGACCGTTTCAGGATTCTGTGCATAAACGCTTGCCGAAACCGACATTACGAGCGCCAGTACAGCCAAATATGTTTTGCTTGATTTCATAACTGTATCGTTCAATTGTTTTTCCTCACTGCAAAATTATACAGAAAGCCCCACAGCAAGATTGCTGTGAGGCTCATTTTTAATTTCTGAAAAGTTCAGTTTTGCTTCTATCCGCACAATCGCAGTAGTTTCTTTCCCTCTGAAATCAGCAGTACAGAGAAAAGTAGAAGATGATGAGGGTAAAAATGAGGGTAAAAATGAGGGTAAAAATGGTGCTAAAGATGTCGGTAGAAATGTCGGTAGAAATGTCGGTAGAAATGTCGGTAGAAATGTCGGTAGAACTTTAACGGACCGTCAACAAAAAATATTAGACATTGTTACAGATAACCCATCAGTTAGTATGGCTGAAATGGCGACAACTTTAGGAGTTACGACTCGAACAATCGAGAGAGAAATTCCTAAAATGACCTCTTTAATCAGACATAAAGGCCCCAAGAAAGGTGGTTATTGGGAAATCATTGAATATTAGTTTTTTAAGAGCGAACACCCTGATTCCAAAATCAAGAATCTTGTCAAGGATGCCTATAATCTCATCGTTGCCCGTCTCAGCAAATCCCAAAGAGCAGAATTAGGCATATAACCTTTTATAAATTGTAAATGCACGACATCTGGAATCCGTGGCACGTCTGAGTAAAAAAGTTTCCGCTTAGAAAAACTATTTGTAATTTTGCGGAACCTTAGGAAGGAGACGCCGAGAATCTTTCACGTGCATACGACGAGCCGATTACTTGCAGCCCTCAAACAGGATAACTAAAATACGGTCTATAATGAACTGGATTATTCTTATCTTAGCCGGGCTCATGGAAGTCGGCTTTACATTTTGTCTTGGCAAGACCAGGACCGCGACGGGTCAGGAACTCGCGTGGTGGTGGACAGGATTCCTTGTCGCGCTGGGACTCAGCATGTATCTCATGGCGAAAGCGGCGGAACGGCTGCCGATAGGCACAGTCTATCCCGTCTGGACAGGAATCGGCGTCGTGGGAGCGGTCATCGTCGGAATCGTTTTCTTCAACGAGCCTGCAACCTTCTGGCGCATTTTCTTCATCACCACCCTGATTTTATCAATAATCGGACTTAAAGTTTTGGCATGATGGCACGGACCATGAGACGATTCAGGCAGGAACTTCCCGCCAATGAAACAGAGAGAATATTGCGTAACGGCAAATACTGCGTAATGGCCGTCTCGGGCGATGATGACTATCCCTATGCCGTTCCCGTAAACTATGCATATGACGGAAGTTCTATCTATATTCATTCGGCATCGCAGGGACATAAGATTGATGCCATAAGACGCAATCCCAAATGTTCGCTATGCATAGTTGACAGGGACGATGTGATACCCGAAGAGTTCACATCATATTTCCGTAGCGTGATTGTATTCGGGAAGGCTCATTTCGTGGAATCGACTGAGGATAAGGTCGCGGCACTCCGGTTGTTGGGCGACAAATACAGTCCCGGCATCGACCCCGAAGCGGAAATTGCCCGTTTTATCAAAACAGTCTGTATCGTCAGAATCGACATCGACAGCATTGCCGGCAAAGAAGCCATCGAACTGACCCGGGAAAGGATGCATTAATGATCCCTCCCTTACAATTTCTTTTCAAACATAGCGAGTTTCACGGTGTCAGGGAGATTCTGAAACTCCTTATAGTCGTTTCCATGATTTGCGCAACCAAAATCGCTTGCTATTTCAAATTGCGACCAAATTTGCTTGCCTCAATCATGACATCTTTTAGAGGATATTAAGGGAAAAGGTCATTAATCTTTGCTCCCAATGCCTTATTTTGCAGATTTCGAGTAATTCGAATACCTTATTTTGCAACATAAAATGCTTGGTATCAGCACGGTCTATCATATATCAATTTTTTTTCGTACAATTTATCATGTCATTTATCGTATCATTCTTATGACACGATAAATTGATGAAAAATGACTAATTTTGTGATATGGAAATCTATATGGAGACCGAACGGCTTATACTGCGGTCCTGGAAATCCGAGGACAGGATACCATTTGCTGAAATGAACGGCAATCGAAACGTCATGAGATATTTTCCTCAACCCCTGTCGGCAGATGAATCAAATGCCTTTGTGGATCACATCATTGCGGAATTTGAAGAAACAGGCTTTGGATTATATGCTGTCGAAATCAAGGAAACCGGTGAGTTTATCGGATACGTCGGATTCCATCGCTTTACATTCGATGCACCTTTCTCACCGGGTTGGGAAATCGGCTGGCGACTCTCGGACAGATTTTGGCATAAAGGTTACGCGACCGAGGCGGCAAAAGCCTGCATTAAATATGCCGTTGAAAAGCAGTTGTGCGACAAACTTTACTCCTTTACAGCCGTCCCGAACATCCCTTCAGAGAATATCATGAAACGCATCGGCATGACCTATCATGGAACATTCATGCACCCGGCATTACCCGACGGCCACCGCCTGAAGGAACACAAGTTATACTCAATCGCCTTATAAAAAATAAAACTTGATACCTTCTAAAGGGTATAGTTTACATTGCTTCAATATATTTTATACCCTTAATGGTATGATATGAAATAAAAAATCATTATCTTTACACCCAAAAGGGTATATCGTATGACTCTGTTAGCTAAATACGTTAAGGAAATGCGCAAGCAATTCGGGCTTACGCAGGTTGACCTGTCCCAGAAATCAGGGGTAGGCCTGCGCTTTGTACGCGAACTTGAACAAGGGAAGACGACCCTTCGCCTTGACAAAGTGAATCAGGTTCTTGCAATGTTCGGAGCCGAAATGACCCCGGCTAAAATGGAGAGGGAAATATTCGATAACGATGATTTTGAGTAATGGATATGGAAATCAAGAATGATACGAAAGTAATCATCACAGGAAAAAAGATTTGTCTGGTTGCCGGTATACTGGCTGGAATCTGCGGAATATATTGGCTGGTCAAGGCATTATTTTATGATGACACCAACCTCCCGGCTATTCTGTCAAGCATTCCCATGGCTCTGTTTCTCACTCTTTACGCTCAGAAACATTAGATATTTATTCAATACAACCCCAATTAATGAATAAAACAAGGCTCTTAAATAAATTAACAGTTGGTATTGCTTAGGAGATTCCTGTCGTGCTTTTGCTGGAGGAGGATGAGGGTGGCGGAGGTGAGGAGGAAGGCGGCGCACCAGAGGAAGGAGGCCAGGTATTCGGCTCGAAATAGGCATGAAATTAAATTTTATCTGACAATTCTAATCTTTACGGATTTTGTAGTTACGAATATAAGTTGTAAATTTACAGTAACATACTTACCCCGCTTCCCGTAAGAACGTACAACCGTCCGCGATAGCATGTAGGCCATATAAAGATAGCCGTCCAGATTC
>CALKRW010000015.1 GCA_937989585.1 uncultured Porphyromonadaceae bacterium
TACTTCATAAAAAGCACCCCAAAAGTTTTTTGTCTAACTTTTGGGGTGCAGTTCAGTTTGGTACACCCTCATTGGCAGTCCAGCGCAATATATCAGTTGATAATATTAAGCCCAATTCGTTCAATTGGTTCTCCAGCGACATTCAACACATCGCGGAAAGCGTCACATACGCCCAAATACTTTTTAGCGTCATCTATGCTGTCAGTAAGCACAATTGTTGTATTTGGATAGAGTAACTTGATTTGTTGCAATACTGCGAGTGACGGCAACTCATCAGTATGATAGTAAAAGATAGTTCGTGTTTCCTCATCATACGCCACGGCATAGCCAGTAAGCGCGGAAACGTCAAGTGTTGAAAAGTTTGGCATAATGATTTATGTTGATAGTTAAAGATAGGCCGTTGAGGTATTACCACTTTCAGCGGCCTATCATAAACAAACGTATGGTTATTTGCGGATTTCGTTATAATAGTGCTTTCCAATCACATCTACCGAAGTGCCAGCCGCCTTTGCAATATCAAAGACGTTGCCCCCAGCATTGACCGCGTGAGTTATAGCAGTGTGACGAAAATCGTACATTTTGAGGTTTTGCACTTCCAGCGAGAGGGTTGCCGCCCACTTTTTGAGATAGCGATTGATACGTTGCTCTGTATTCTTAACGCGGGTGTTCCACGTTGTAAAGTCTGTTATTTTGTCCCATGCAGTCTCATTCATGGGGAGTGGGAGGAGATAACCGCCTTTGCTTTGGCCCTTGTAGCGGTTGATTATCTCAACGGCTTGTTGAGGTATGTTCACGATTGTAAGACGTTCTGAGCCGTCAGCAGTTGGGCGATTGGCTAACTTTCGGGGAGTGTAAACAATGCGCTGGTTTGCCTCATCGTAGTTTTCCAGCCAATTGAAGCTAATGACATCAGTCGGGCGAGAAAGTGTGTAGTACATCAGCAAAACCGTATCTTTATAGAGTTGTGCGAGATACTGAAAGTATTGTTGCTTTGGTGCATTACTTTTGACATCGTAGTCTACAAAACGCTCAAACTCATCAGTAGAAAGCATGGCAATAGCTCTGCCTTTGGCTTCTATACGTTGTTTAGCAGTCATTTTTTCACGTTTGACAATAGGAGCATATTTGCGCCAATCGTAGTCAAGCGAGATTTGAGTGAGGCGGCTTTTCTTTGCGCGAGAAATGACAGCCCGAAAAGTAGTCATTAGATTTTTGTACCCACGCCCCCCAGCGGCTTTGCATATCCAGCGGCCAAAGGCTTCAAAATGCTGGTTGTCTATCTCATTAAGGGGAGTATCGGCCAGCCTTATGCCATTGTAGCTTGCTGGTTCAAAGGTCGTGTGTTTTCCTTTGACTTTGCGGTTGTGGCCGTTAAGCTTATTGAGCAATGTGTTATAAAGCTCATAGTTGCTTGTTGCACGTTCTTTTTCTTGCTTCAACAGCAACTCCACATAATCAGCCAGCGACATAGAAGCCGTAGCAACAATATGGGTTTGTGCATACTCATAGGCTTCAAAGAGTTGCTTGCCGCTTTGAAAGCTTCCAGCACTCAATATTACATTGAGAGCGTCTAACAATGATTTAGTGACTTGATTGTTATATGTGGCATTTTCGCCAGCAATAAACAATCCTTGTTTTTCGTTCCAGCAGTCGGGTGTGTATGCTGGAAATTTAAGCCCACCTACCAATTTGTAATTTTTTCTATTGGTAAGTTTGTTTCTACACTCAACGGCTAATTGACCTTTGAGGTGTGCGCCGTTGGTTGTGAGGCGAAGCGTTAAAAATTCTGTTGCCATACGTTTGTTTTTAAACGCATTTGACATCAGATTACCAACTCAACATTTTACTCAACAAAAAAATGTTGTGTCAAGTGTGTTTTGTTGTTGAGTGGCCGTGTGAGCTATCAAAAAATGAGGGGTTGAATATTTGGAGAAATCAACATAACTCATTGATGCTCACTCAAATTACAAAGAAAAATAGACAAACTTTTGTATAGGTTGAAATCAAAAGTTTGTCTATTAGTCGGGGTGAGAAGACTCGAACTTCCGACCTCCACGTCCCGAACGTGGCGCGCTGCCAACTGTGCTACACCCCGAGATGGCATTTTTTCGTCGTTTGCAGGCACAAAGTTAGGGATTTTTTTTGATACTCGCTGTAAAAGGACGGATTTTTTTGCAAATCCGGGCTTTATAGCCTAAATTTGTGAAAACTTATCCCTGCCCATGAAAACTCTCGTCCTCCCACGCAACATAGACCCCAAGTGCTCCGTAGCGTCCCCCGCGAGTCGCCGCGTCATTGTCATCGGCGCCAACGGCGCCGGCAAGACACGCTTTGCCCGCGAGATGGCGCGACTGTCTGGCGCCGACACCATGCAGATCAGCGCTCTGTCGGCGCTTTACACCGTGGCGGCCGCCGACCGCGAGAAAGGTGATTTCTACGACCGCGCGTTTCTTGATTCGGCAATCGCTCCGGGCGAGAAGACACGTCCACAGACTCAGTTGGAGCGTCTTCTCGGCATGCTGATGAACGACGAACTGCTGGCTCTGCTCAGCGACAAACTCCGCAATCTCGACAAGACCGCGTCCTCCGGTGACTTCGTGACCCTTGCCGGCAGGAAATCAGGCGGGGCGAAGCGCAACGCACGCACCAAACTCGACGATGTCATAACCCTGTTCCACAGCCTGTTCCCCAACAGCAGCGTGCTGGTCGAGAGCGGACGCTTTCTGTTCCGCCGTCACGGCGAGCAGGACCGTTACGAGGCCGTGCGCCTTAGCGACGGCGAGCGCTCGGTGCTGTACTACGCCGCCGCTGTGCTTTATGCGCCGCAGGGTGGGAACATTGTCGTCGAGTCGCCCGAGATTTTCCTGCACCCAACCACCATCCAGTCGCTGTGGAACCGCCTGGAGCGTCTGCGTCCCGACTGCCGTTTCGTCTACGTTACCCACGATCTTGACTTCGCCGCCTCGCGCGGAGGCGCCGCCATAATCTGGGTGCGCGGCTGGGAGCCGTCGGCCGGAGCCTTCGACTACGCCATGCTCGCCCCTGATTCCGAACTCGGCGAGAACATCTATATGGCGATAATGGGCGACCGCCGCGATGTCCTCTTCGTCGAGGGCGACAGCCGCCACTCGCTGGACTCGAAACTCTACCCCCTGCTCTTCGCCGACCGCGCCGTCAAGGCCGTCGGCTCGTGCAACCGCGTCATCGAGGCTACCCGCACGTTCAACTCCCTGAGCGACTTCCACCACATGCGCGCCACAGGCATTGTCGACCGCGACCGCCGCAACCAGGGCGAGGTCGACTATCTGCGCCGCAGGAACGTACTCGTCCCCGAGGTCGCCGAGGTCGAGAACATATTCATGCTCGAGGACGTGATACGCACCGTCGCCGAGGACTGCGGGCGCGATGCCGACAAGGTGTTCTCGCGTGTGCGCCGGGGTGTGATTTCCGCCTTCACCTCCGAACTTCGCCAGCAGGCCCTCGAGCATACGCGCCACGGAATGAAGAAGACCGTGGAGTATCGCGTTGACGGTCGCTTCGACAATATCGGTCAACTGGAGCAGCACATCGCCCGACTGTGCATCGAACTGAATCCGCGCGGCGTGTACGAGGAATTCTGCCGCGAGTTCCGCAAGATGGCCGACGCCGGAAGATACGCCGACATACTGCGCGTGTACAACCACAAGTCGATGATAGCCGCGGCCAACGTGCCGGCACTTTGCGGCCTCCAGTCGAAGGACGCATACATCTCGCGAGTGCTACAGATACTCTCGCGTCCCACGCCTCAGGCCGAGCGCATACGCCGGGCCGTCCTCGCCTGCCTCCGCGTCGACGAGTGACAGATGATAGCCAAAAAACAAACAAACAATCAGAATAATACGCAATGGAACCCAAGAACAACCAATCAGGAACAAAAGACGAATTTCAGAAAATCCACGAGGATAACGACTCGAACACTACTCCCGTCGAATACTCCGACGATGACACCGAGATTGTTCAGGAGGAGAAGAAAATGCCCGACCCGGACCCCGCACCCGCATCAGCGATGCCAACAAATGACGAGAAGGCTCCGAAATTGAACAAATCCAAGGTCGTGCAACGCATAATCATCGTCGTGGCCCTGATATTGGCTGTCGCCGGTGGCGCTTACGCGGTATATCATTTCACCAAGGCTGACGACTATTATTACTCCGATGATGACGACGATGACGATTCCGGCGCAAAATCCGAAGACAAATCCGATGACATCTCTTACAAGATAAAGGACCTCTCCGAAGTCATGGCTTCGGCTCAGGACTCCATTGCTCTCGGACAGACCCCGGTAATGGAGGAAGAATACGCTCCGGCACAGGACGCTCCCCGCAGTTATGTGCATATGGTGACGCGCCGCAAACTTACGGAACAGGATCTGGCACCGTACAGCAAAGCCGAACTGCGTCTGATGCGCAACACCATCTATGCCATCCATGGTCGCAGGTTCACCAGCCCCGACCTTCAGCGCTATTTCAGCCAGTTCCCGTGGTATCACCCCAGTGTGGACGAAATCGCCCCCGGCTCGCTGAACGAGATTGAGACCTATAACGCCGCATTCATAATGAAGCACGAATGAGATCGAAGGTCCTTTTCATACTGATGGCAGGCGTGGCATGGTGTTCGGCCTGCAGCGCGTCGACCGAGGAGCGCGGTGATTCTTCCGCTGCCAAGAGCGATTCCGTGCCTGAGGATACGGTCGTGACGCCGTCAGCCGGGGCGCAGGTGGCCGACAATACTCCCGACGGCGTGAAGGCTCTGATGAAGGCCTATCCCGACTTCGTGAGCGGATGGGACGGAGAGCGGATTCTGTTCCGCGACAGCACCACAATGGTCTATGACGATGGCCGTGAGAAGACCTTCGAGCAGCGGCTCGACGACTGCGACGTGCAGGACATGTTTGTCGACGTGTACCGCGAGCCTGCGACCGAGCCTGAATACCTGGCCGATGCGGGACGCTCGCGCTCCGAGGCGCTGTTCAAGAAGATGTACGGCAGCAATGCCTCGGCTGTCCAGCGCAATCTTGTCAGCGTCGACTGGATGGGTCAGAAGGTGAGGTTCACGCGAATCAACGGCGCCGCCGACAGCCTGCGCAAGGTTGCCGCCGAACTCGCCCGTTATCCCGAACTGCGGAAGTACATGAAATCCTCCGGCACATTCTATTGGCGTAACGTTCGCGGCGCCAGGCGTCTCAGCGCCCACAGTTACGGCATCGCCTTCGACATCGCCGTGCCATACTCCGACTACTGGAAGTGGCGGAATCCCAAGGCCGGCGAGACCACAAGGATAAAGTACGCCAACCGCATACCGCGCCGCATCGTCGAGATATTCCGCCGCCACGGCTTCATCTGGGGCGGCGCATGGTACCACTACGACACCATGCACTTCGAGTTCCGCCCCGAGATCCTGGAACACGCAAAACCCAGGTAGCATAATGTTATGGTAATTCTACACTGAACCCAGTATGAATTTCCATACAGGTATGATTTCTATCTTTACGCCATCCTTTTCTATCACATCTTCATCACTATAGGTTACTATTATATTCCTGCGGCAAGACAGGCGCGATTGCACCTTTATAAGAGCCTTGGTCTCTCTCTCGAATGTCCCTTCGGCATCATTCATTGTGTAGCATACCTGTATGGCAGTTTCTGTCTGCGGAACATAAAAATCCACCTCTATGCCATGATTATAGAAATAGACGGTATTATCCTGAGAGCCATATGTCGAAAGCAGTTTTAATGCCACAATGTTCTCAAGTAGAGATGTGCGTATGTCAAGCGCCAGCAGTGACACTATCCCATTGTCTATAAAATAGTATTTTGGATTGGACACTTTATTCACCAGAGTGTCAGCGATATTTGTCACAGGCAAAATAAGATATGCTTCGGCTGCATACGACAGATAATTTATGACAGTGCTCTTGCCTATTTTAGTACCGGTTGATGCGACAATATTTGCCGCACGGGTAAATGAAAGTGGCTGCTTGATGCTTTCGGCCAGTTTACGGAAAAGAACCCTAAGTGCGAAAATATTTTCAATCCTGTTGCGGGCTGCTATATCACCAAGAAATATTTTCTGATACAGACTCATAAGGTAATCACGTTTCACGGGCATGGTGGCACATTCCGGAAAACCGCCGAATTGAAAATACTCTTCAAAGAGTTTCATGAGTTCTCCCCGAGAGGCTGTTGTAGCCGTCAACAATTCGTTTTCAGCGTTCACGCCGTTGATTGCGAGATACTCGTTGAACTGCATGGGAAACACCTCCCGCGTCAGATATCTGCCACCGAGAACCGCGCTCACATCTTTAGAGAGCATCTTGGCATTGCTGCCTGTAATGAATACCGTGAATTTGTTATCTGCAATACGTCTGGCAAAATGTTCCCAGCCTTCGATATTCTGAATCTCGTCAAGGAACAACATTGGGCGCTTATCACTTAATGCGGCATGAACCTCCAGTATCATGTTCAAATCAGACAGTTCGATACCGGCAAGACGCTCATCCTCAAAATTCAGATATACAATTTCGTCCCATGAATGCCCGGCAGTGATCAGTTCTTGGATTTTCCCATATAACAGATACGATTTACCGGCGCGACGCGCACCCACCAGCACCTGGCGGTCAAAACCGTCAAGCGATATATTTCGCTTTATAACATTGTGACGCATAACCTCTTCCCGGTTTTCAAGCATCACTTCTCGAAGAAATTCCGATTTAATCATATCTTGTATTGTCTTGTCTATGGGACAAAATTAGACATTTCTTGTCTTATAAACAAGACAAAATGGCCATTGCCGCTTGATATCGTATCCTTTTATATTCAGACTGTCCCCATTGTAGCATCTTTTCTAACTTTTTTATCGCCGCCTCCCAACCCGCCATCCGCGTCTTTTCGCTCACATATTCATAGCCATAACTTTGCCGTATAAGCAGCATAAATTATGGCTATTGATACCAAATCACGTTCTCAACTCATTGCCGAGTTTCGCAAGTCGCAGACCAAAGACTCGTTCATTTCAGCAATTTTCTGTCGTTGTCGCCGCTTTCCAATACGCTCATCTGATGAATGGCAATCTGGTTCAACTTCACAAGTCGCTCGCCTTGCGTCATACCCTGCTCGATGAAAACCGCATTGAGGTTTTCCATATTCGACAGGCAGATAAGTTCGTTGATTGTGGCGTAATCGCGTATGTTACCCTTGAGGTCGGGATTGGCCTCGCGCCATTGTTTTGCCGTTACACCGAACATCGCCACATTCAGCACGTCGGCTTCATTGGCGTAGATGATACTTGCCTGTGCCTGTGTAACCTCCGCAGGGATAAGATTCTGCTTTATCGCGTCGGTGTGTATGCGGTAGTTGATTTTCGACAACTCGCGCTTTGCCGACCACCCTAACAACCGCTGTTCCTCCGTTTTCAGCCGCTGAAATTCCTTGACGATATAGAGCTCAAACTCAACAGAAATCCAGCTTGCAAACTTGAATGCAATATCTTTATGTGCATAAGTTCCACCGTAACGGCCTGATTTTGCGATTATGCCGACGGCATTAGTCGCTTCAATCCATTTTTTCGGAGAAAGGGTGAACGCATTCAATCCGGCTTGGATTCTAAACCCCTCGAATTCGGTGGGTTTAAAATTTGGATTATATAACTGTTCCCAAATGCCGAGATATTCGATTGTGTTGCGGTTGCGCATCCAATTAGCAATCACGGCATTAGGCTCGTCGCTCTTATGGCGCGCCAAATCGGTCAGTGAGATGTAATCATCACCATTAACCGAAATAATTGTAATATTCGTGTTTTGCACTATAATTTTTGCCATAAGATTTTGAAGCGGTTGGTTTTCAAATGCGAATTTACAGATAATTTTCGGAATATCAGCCAAGCAATTATTTCTTTTCACGCACCTTTCGATAGCCATAACTTTGCCGTATAAACAGCATCAGTTATGGCTATTTACGGCACCAGCGCCAGCGTCTTGGCCGCGAGGGCTGTCTTGACGGTGATGTGGTTGCGGACCATCGTGACGAAGGGGTCGGCTTCGAACTCGCCGCGCACGCTGATGAAGTCGCTGTCGGCGTCGTTGCCCGGGTTGTCGATGCCGAAGCCCGTGCGCGATTTCAGGGAATACTCCTTGCGTGCGTCGTCGAGCAGCATGTTGTCGAGGTCGGTGACGCTCTTTAGCCAGCGCTCGATTATCGCGCGGATGTCGTCGGGAGTGATGTCCTCGACGGTCTTGCCGCACCAGTGCTCGAGATGTTCGGTGACCCAGGTCCATTCCATGTCATAATAGTCGGCGTGAATCTGTTTCCACTCCTGCTCCATACGGTCGGTGTCGGCTATCTGTCCGTCGGCAATCATGGCTGCGATGCGGTTGACGGCGGCCTTGGGCGCGAACATTCCGCAGAGGTCGACCCATTTGCCACAGCCCAGGGGATGTGTGGGGCGCAGGCGGCGGGTGAGTTCTTCGGCGGTGGTGATTGGCTCGTTGCCGAGGCGGTGGATGATCGAGTTGCCCATGAACTTGTCGATGGCCATGGCGTAGAGTCTGCGGCCGCGTCTGAGCGCGCGGGCCTCGATGGTCATCGCCTGGAAGGAAAAACGCTCGGCTGTGACGCCAGCGGTGCGCTCCAGGTCGTTGAGAAGATTGATGGCGCTGAGCATCTTCCCGGCGGTGTACGGGCTGAGCAGGTTAAAGTTGATGGAGTCGCTGGCCGGCCCCTTGCGCCTGTCGCGGTTGGGCCATTTTTGCGCGTCGCGTATGGTGCCGACGCTGCGCAGGTTGATGCCCGGGACGAGGAATGACTCCTTGTTGCCCTCGATGAGGTAGGAGAACGGCAGGCGCGATGTGTCCGGATGGTTCACGTGACGGCCCATGACGAGCGAGAACGCGCCGATGCGCGCCGGCCAGAGGATGTACGAGTCGCTGGTCGTCTTCGAGCCGCGTTCCACAACGCCCTGGTGGATGGGTCCGAGTTTGTACATGTGGTTGCTCTGGTTCGAGCCGGAGCCGGCGTTCAGGAACGAGAAGATGCCCGCGATGAGCAGGCTCGACTTGTGCATCGTCACGGTGTATGGACCGCCGAATATGGCGGCTGCCTCACCGTTCTCGCAGTGGCAGTTGGCGAAGAACAGCGAGTCGTGCGCCGAGAACAGGTGCGACAGCACTGAGGCCTGTCCCACGAAACAGTGGTGCACGACGGCACCGTCATCCACGCGGCTGCCCGAGGACAGGACGAAGCCCTCGGCGATGACGTCGCGGCCTATGGTCACGGGAGCGACCTCCGACGCGGCCACGGTGCCGTCCTTGAGGCGTGTCGCGCCCTTCAGTCGGGCGAAGTCGCCGATTCGGACATTGGTGATGGTGCCGCAGTTGGTGATTTCGGCGCAGGCGCCGACGGTGCCGCGTGTGCCGCGCAGCGACTCGGCGTGGCCCAGAATGATGTCCGTGAGATTCTTCACCAGTTCGCGGCTGTGGCGGTACATGGCGATGAGGTAGGCCGTCTGCGCCGACATGTTCTCGTAGATCGGCACCTCGCGGCCTCCGGTCTCGTTCAGTACCGACACCTCCGTGCCGATGCCGAAGGTCGAGTCGAGCGTGCAGACCAGTCCGTCGATGTTGTCGATGTAGACGTGGTCGGCGATGTCGTAGTTGGCGATATAGTTGGCCACGTTGCGGATGTATACCCCGTCGCCGAGAGTCACGTTGTGGAGAGTGACGTCGCTGACCGACGAGTGGCGCACGACGCCACCCGGGCGGGTGAACTCGCCTTCGAGACGCCCTATGCGGACGTCTCCCGAGAATTCGACATTCTGCAGACGTGTTGGGTCGAAACCGTCCGCGGGAACGAGAACGCGCTCCCATTCGGCGGAAGTGCATCCGCGGCCGATGAGTATGGAAACCTCATCGCCGCTCAGTTTTCTGAAA
Source organism: uncultured Porphyromonadaceae bacterium (assembly GCA_937989585.1). Classification (GTDB taxonomy): domain Bacteria; phylum Bacteroidota; class Bacteroidia; order Bacteroidales; family Muribaculaceae; genus CAG-873. The sequence continues at coordinate 9,962 of CALKRW010000015.1, forward strand.
TCGGTGTTGCTCATAAACAAGTGATCAATGAAACGTAAAAGAAAATAAACGTAAGAGAATATACCTGAATAAGTGAATCCTGCAGCCCTCAACCGGACCAGCGTCTGCAAAGGTAGTAAAAAATCCCCAAACTATCATGGAATGGCGGCATCCTGCCGCCGTTTGCCCGTGTCCGGGATAAACAAATAAATTTGCTTGTCCCGTGTTTACCAAGCGAATATGAGATTCCTTACAATACCTGTCCTCGCCATTCCTCCAAACTATTCCAATTTTGCAAAATTGGAATAGTTTGGAATGACAAGAGAATTAGTATCAATATTCATCCCCGCCGAAGAGATATGATAAACAAGTGATCAAAGAAACGCAAGATAAGATAAACTAATATCATGGAGTGGCGGCATCCTGCCGCCATTTGCCATTGAAAACAATAAAAGCGGCGGGGAGCGTTCCCGCCGCTTTGGGTATCGGTTGTTATTGGGTCTGCGGTGTTTTGATTACCGCATTATTATCTTCTCGGTCTTGTTGCCCTGCTTGCGCAGATACAGCGCGCCCTTTTTCGGCTCGGCAACTCTCACGCCCTGCAGATTGTAATACTCCTCCGGCTGTCCGACAGTCATCTCGTCCGATTCAATACCCTCAATTCCTGTGGTAACTTCTGCATCGCCGACTATATTAAAGAAAAGACTCCAGGGACTTGTGGTCTTGTAGTCATTGATTAAACCTTTCAATACATGCAGGCTCGCGTTGTCATAAACAGTTTGCGAGAATGCGTTCTCGTATAGAGACGGAACCTTTTCTGCCAAACAAATAACATCAGTTATTTTCTCACATCTCGAAAAGGCTTCGGATCCTATATCACTGACAGATTTGCCAATTATAACCTTAGTAAGACTTTCGCACCCGTAGAAGGTACAATTACTGATAGAGTCGACAGAGTCGGGTATTATCACCGAATTTAGGCTGCTGCACCACCCGAAGGAAAAGCCACCGATTGAAGTGACTGAGTTCGGGATAGTTACCGAGGTTAGGCCGCTACACCAGTAAAAGGCACCATCACCGATTGAAGTGACTGAGTTGGGAATAGTTACCGAGGTCATGCTGCTGCACTCCTCGAAGGCAGACTTGCCTATTGAAGTAACTGAGTTTCCAATAGTTACCGAGGTGAGATTGATGCACTGGAAAAAGGCGTAATCACCTAGTGAAGTGACAGAGTTAGGGATAGTCACCGAGGGTAGACTGTTGCAAAAGATGAAGGCATGATCACCGATTGAAGTAACAGAGTTTGGAATCGTCACTGAGGTTAGACCGTTACATCCAGAGAAGGCGTACCTATCAATTGAAGTGACTGTAAATCCATTATCTCCATCCTTGGCAATAGAAGGAATTATTAAATCGCCGGTAACATTATTATCTGCTGACACCATGCAGGTCTTGGCGGCTTTGTCGATAACGCTATACTTGAGCGTCTGCCCCTCGTAAGTGTAGGTAAATCCCTGCGCCATTCCCGATTGCGTCAGGAGGGCAACAACCATTAAAAGTAGTAATTTTTTCATTGGATATATAGTATTTGGTTTGTTTGTTATCTAAGTTGTTCTGTTTATATGCCTCGGACAATCTCTAGTCGGCATTAGATTGGTTTAAAAAGAAAAGCGTAGGAATCTGTATCTGTTACCGTCCTACGTTCAGAGGCTTCTCGCATTGCCCATCAATAGTCGGACGGCAACGAAGAAGCCCTACGCTCATATATGTAAATAGCACATCCGGTTCGGACTCCTCGCGAAGTCTAAAACCGATGCATTGATTTACATACCGCGGGCGTCTGTCGTTGCTCAACCCTTGACTATTGATAGAAATTTTGCGAGAATTCCTGAACGTCAAAAATCAGCGCGGATAACGCTTTCAAATTATGTCATGCTTCCCGCCCTTATCCTCGGATCAGGGGCTGGCTCAGTCAAGCCTCGCTTCTGCCTTCGGCGGTCAGTGCGGTCTGCAGTCGCAAAGGTAATATATTTTTCGTGAAACTTTGGCTATCAGCCTAAAAAAATCGTAAAAATTTGCACAACGGGGAAGGGGAAATAAGTAATAAGTCAGAGTGAGAAGTTATGAAGTTTAGACTGGGTTTGATAGGGAATCAGAGGAATAAGAGTCGTTATCAGAGGAATCACAGACATGTCATTAGGCAGAAAAAGAAATAAGTTTTAAGGCAGAGGGAGGAGGTACTAAGTGACGCACTGGCTGATACGATTTAGAAGTTATTGAGTCTTGAACGATAGAGGCAGACGCTCGATGGTCTCCTTAAGACTAAGTCGGATTTTGCCATTGTGAAGACCATATGATTATTGTCAACAACAGGTGGAATCATCAGACGGAAGAAATCCGATTCTCTTTCGGGGAGTAGATTTTTTTACTTGTAATTCAGCAAGTGATTCCGAAATGGCATTGAGTTGTGCTTGTGTTTCTTCGTTGATATCATTCTGGTCTGCCAGAATTTCTTCTACATATTCCTTCAGTTGATAGACGCTTTCGCGCAGTTGCTTGAATTCGTTTGAAGGCTGGATCAATGCCTGCCGCACCATGACAAAGGCTCTCATTATGCTGATGTTAACTCGTATTGCTGCCTCGCTTCTCAATACACTTGACAACATTGCAACACCCTGTTCGGTGAATACATACGGGTTCGTGCGACGACCGCCATAGGAACTTGCTATTCCAATTTGGAATTTCAAGTTTGAATATTCCTCATCATTCAGTTGGAACATGAAGTCATCGGGGAAGCGCTCTATATTACGTTTGACTGCTTTATTGAAATTACCGGTAGTAACTCCGTAAAGTTCAGCCAAGTCACTGTCGAGCATCACACGCTGTCCACGATACTCATAGATTTTGGATTGAACGAGTTCTATTTCAGTCACATTCATTTTGATATTCACCAAGTTTGGAACATGACGCGAATTTACAAAATTATAAGTTAGTAAACAAATTACATGCAGATTAAATGCCTGAACAAAGTCCGCAGGTTCAACCGGCAAGAGTAAAATTAGCGATTTGTTTGAAGAATTCGGTTTTTGGATTTGAGATATCGATAGTTGATAAGACAAGTCCAACCGGATGCCGTGTTGCTAAACCTGTGTAAACAAAACAATTAAGGACAGCCGCATTGGCTGTCCTTGGAAGAGTACATTGAAATTGTTGGTTTTTTTGAACCCGTGTGACGCTCAACGAAGACAAAACCGACCGCCAACTCCCTCCCCGCCAAATATGCCCTGGCTATTCCTCTTCTGACAATTTGGAAAGAGCAGCAACCAATATTACCGCAAAAGTTCCAACCAAAACCCCGCCCCGGCTATTCCGCTACGGCATTAGGCATGTTTCAGATTCCTCTGATTCCTCCTCGAAACAATTCTCATCAAACACCATCAGCCTTCCCGTCATCTCAATTGGTTTTCCTATCCTGCACACATTCTCAATTACGGGCAGTTGATGCATTTATTGCAACAACTAATAGTTTCTAATAATAAGAAGTTATTGTATACACGTTTGAACTTGTGCAAAAAAATGCACAAGTTGAATCGGCGGTCAGTTCACCTTCCCGTCTTCATCAATGATTTTCAAGGAATGTCTGATAAAGGGCCACCGGACCATAATGCCATAGTTTGCTGTTTTCGTCCTCAAGTTCGCGGTAAGTTGCAGAATTATAGATACGTCGCATAGCCTCTATAATCGTTAAACCAAAGTCTGAGGCATACATAGTTGCTATTCTGCTGACTTTGCCCGGAAGTATCAGATATAGATTTTTTTGTGTAATCTGTCTGTCCTTCATCTCTTCACCTCCTTTGCTTCTAACCATTTCACGCTTGCAAGAGCACGGTCGGTATGTATCAATATTTGGTTTACGAGTTTATAAGCGCGAAGCTCGTTTATTAATTCCTGCTTGTCAATAAGCCCTGCCTCATATAATGCAAACGATGCATAAACTCGGTCATTTGCCACAGGACCTTTCACTATGTCATATCCATGCCTAAAGTTAGGATTCACCCTGTTGGCCATAACAAAATCAAGCCAAGCCTCATCGGGACGCTCAAAAGCAAGCGTTTCAAACGTTGCTTCCAGCGTCTCGTCATAATCGTATATATTGACATATCCCAACGCCTTGTTGTCTTTGAGTTTACGGCGCACCCATGCTTCGGCCTGCTCGACAGACGATGTAAGATAAAATCCCTCGCCATAATCGAGTGTGCGGTTAGGCTTACGGATTTCGGGCGTAGATACTATTTCAAGGCTTCCGTGGTATAACGTTATCATTTTGAGTCGGCTTTTATCAAATCTTCTATTTCCTCTAAAATCCATCCGGGGCTTTGGGTATGCAGCACCTCAAAATTTTCCGACAGATATTCCATAACGCCATGGTCTGAAAAAACAGCCGATGCTTCAGCGCCAGACATATTGTGTGCGTTTTTATATGTCTCGACGCAAAACGCAATGAAATACGCTGTATCGTCAATTTGATTTCTTTCCATAATCATTCTATATAATTTCTCCAATCACAAAGTTAATCAATTTCCATGAGAGTCTGACCGTTAATCATAAAATAATTTTGACGTTTTCACGCGGATGCCCCTTTGAGGCTGAAGGGTTTCGGCATCTATGGGCTTGCATCAAGCAGCGGTAGGCGAGGCGTCGGCAGGGCATAATGGAGTGGCGGCATCTTGCCGCCGGAAACCCTCATTATCGCCGTCACCTTATCTTTATTGTTAAACTTTGCTAATTTTGCCAATCTATTCGGTTTTGCATTTTGAAAGCGCATACTTACGACCTTATCTTTGCACTGTCTTAGACATTCTAAGAGTTACTTGTCTTAAACATTTTATCATTAATCGTTTTATCATTAATCAATTACACTAAAAACTCACGTTGCTATGGAAAACAATGCTTATGGAAATTCCAATGCTGTTCTTCTTGGAAAGATTTACCAACTGAACGCTACGGTCAAGCGGATTTCGGCTGAAAAAGCGCGCGCGCTCGAAGAGTGTTCTGCGCTGAAGGCTTCCTGTGCGGGAATCGTGCGGATGTACGACGAACTGAAGGCCCAACTTGCCGAGAAAATTGTGCAGGACATTCCCGTGTCCGACTCCGAACAGACTGAATCTGGCGACCAAACAGCCGCTAGTGAACCTGACGCCCAAATAGCCGTCAGCGAATCTGACTGCCAAATACTCGTCAGCGAACCGCCCTTTGTCTTTTTCGACGACAATGTCGCTGCCCGTCAGCGTATTGCCTCCAGCCGTGCGATGCCCTGCGAACAGCCCTCCAATCGGAATTCCAAACGCACCCCCGGTCGGCTGCTCGCGCGTTGTCTCGCGACATGGCGCATCGCCCGGCCGTCATGTCGTGGCGATACCTGCGACACGGCGTCAGCGGATTTGCCCGGACGCCCTCCACCTTGCTAAACCTGTGTAAACAAAACAATTAAGGACAGCCGCATTGGCTGCCCTTGGAAGAGTACATTGAAATTGTTGGTTTTTTTGAACCCGTGTGGCTGACGCTCAGTCCGGTTTTTTGAACTTGTGGGTACCGCTCAGTCCACCTGCAGGGGGATGACGCGGTCAATCGAGTTGTCGAGGGAGATGAGTGTCTCGGTGCCTACGACGCCGGGGATGTTCTGTATGCGGTCGTTGAGCAGTTCCATCAGGTGCTCGTTGTCGCGTGCGTAGAGTTTGATGAGCATCGTGTACGGACCTGTGGTGAAGTGGCACTCGACGATTTCGGGAATTTTATCGAGTTCGGGGACAACTGTACGGTACATTGCTCCGCGCTCGAGGTTGACGCCGACATATGTGCAGGTAGAGTATCCGAGAGTCTTGGGGTTGACGGTATATCCGGAGCCGGTGATGACCTTCATGTCGATGAGGCGCTGGATACGCTGGTGGATGGATGCGCGTGAGACACGGCATTCAACGGCGACGTCCTTGGAGGCAATACGTGCGTTGCGCATGATGATGCGGAGAATTTTGCGGTCGAGGTTGTCGATTTTTTCCATGATAATAAGTGGTTTGGGGTAGTTGTGCTTGTTTAAGGGATGAAATCTGACCTTGTTTGTGGCAAAATTACAAAAAACTTTGAACATCGCCTAATTCATTGGTCTTTTGATTATTT
>CALKRW010000016.1 GCA_937989585.1 uncultured Porphyromonadaceae bacterium
AAAAGTGTCCCAGTCTGCTCCGGCGCACTGTCCCAGTCTGCTCCGGTTTTTCCACCAATGAGACGTTGTATCTTTGCGCCCCAATGAAATCAATACTTCTCACACTTTTCCTATCATTATCGATTACTGCGTCTGCCCAGTTCCATACAATCGAGCACGTTGACACGCGCCATCGCATAAAAGAAAAGCCGGCTACCATAGTGGCTACCGACTCAACAGCGATTGACAATCTCACTGTATCAAAAGATCGGGGAGTTATCGCGAAGCACTTTCAGTGCGCAGCGGAGAAAGAATTTACAACCGAGGCATCGAAGATTGCTTGGTATCACCCACCACTCAAAGGTGCGTTGAAAATATCCTCCCGCTTCGGCTCTCGCCGAAATCCCTTTGGCAAAGGAGGTCATGAGCATCATTCCGGCCTCGACCTCTCAGCCAAGGCTGGAACACCCATATACGCGATGCTCCCGGGCGAAGTCCTTGCTATCGGCTACGACACACGCTCCGGCAACTTCATAAAGCTCAAACACGGCAACTTCACCGTGAGCTATTGCCACCTCCTTTCACGCCCAAAAATAAAAAAGGGTACCAAGATTTTTCCTGGCACCCATGTCGGTCTTGTCGGTTCTACTGGCCGTTCGACTAGTCCTCACCTACATATAACACTAAAAATAAATGGCCGAGCTCTAGACACAGCTATTCTAATGACACAGTTCGGCATAATGGACTGATGTTATAATACAAGTGATTTGTATGATGACTTTATTATTCGTTGATTGGGGAGATGAAATTCAAATATACTTGATTCTAACATGGCTTGATTTACAGTTGAAATCGCTATGTTTGATAATTCAATCTTTAGGGACAAACTCAACTTACGACGCAAAGGTTGTATTGATTTATTCCAAATCGATTTAATCAAAGAATCAAATGTCGCACCAGTTATGTACTTGTCACGGCAATTGATACGTTGAAGTCTCCTTATCGAACAATCGATTCTAAAATTTAAAGTTTTCTCCAATTTATCTATAACACTCTTAAATAATAAACGTCCTGTTCCATTTGTAAAATCGAGGATAAGCAAAGGGGAGTCTTTAAAAAGAATCTCTATGCTTTTGCTTTTTGTCTTGCTGAGGCCGAGAATGGACACTCCTACATTGGTTATATCATCTTTGACAAATATGTTTGCATCAAAGGCATTAAGTTCTTGAGTAGTATATGATTTCTCTGGTTTAAATATAGGATTGTTTTCTGGGAGTATTTGGATATTGGTCTCAGAATCATTCAAAGGCCAATAGTTCCAGATATTGGATTCCCACCAACTGAAATACTGCTGATATTCCCATTTTACATTCAGGTATTTATCAAGCCTTTGATTTAGAGTAGTCAGTTCTTCATCGTATTTAAATAGACCATTGTCTGCATCAACATAAGGAATGACAAATTTATACGCGATATCGGTAATGAAAAGAATTGCAGTACAATATGGGATATCTATTACTTTTTCAGGCCTAAAAAACAGGAAAAGGACTGGTTGTTCATACATATTACCATCAGGCAAAGTTCCATATCCGACAGAGGGAAGTGCATCCGGAATTATATCATCGTTCCTTTTAGTCAGCCACTCAATCGTTTTTTGAAAATGAACCAATCTGCTCGAAGGCATAAGATCAATCGCCATCTTGACTAATGCTCGATATATATCCTGATCAACAACAGGCTCATAATGGTCGAATTTCATTTCACGATAGCCATCCAATGTGGTTCTTGTGAGATTTTGAGAAGATTTTATATACAGAATTGGCTCACCATATGAATCGGGGGCTATGGTATAATTATTCCCATATATAGTTCGACAATCAGAAGATTTCTTACTCTTGATTTTATACATTGCTCTTCTGAAGTCCATCAGATGAATAAAATTATCCTCGATTTCCTTAAGACGCTGGTTACAAACATCACATTCCTCATTGCATATAAGCAATGTATTTCCTAAAGCTTCTGGAATGGCATGAGCGACATATTTAAAAGGTCCATCCGCCCCACAAAATCGACATATACGTTTAGACTTGTCAACTTCTCCTACTTTTTGTTGGATTCCCATAAGACCAAATGTCTCAATGGCAAACTCAAAGGAAATGCGAGACCACAAATCAAAGTAGCGGTTATGAATATTTACCCATTCCCAATAATTGGATGTATCACTCTTTAAGACTTCAATTGGCACAACGAGTTCTGCGAGTGTTGCACGACTGGCGTTAATTATATAAAAGAAATCCCCTTCACCTGTGAAATTGAAAAAATTAGTTACTCTTAGAATGTTTTTTGTCCGTGAACTATATTTCTTCTCAATTTCTTTAAAGTTGAATCTAGTTTTATCAGTGTTCCTGAGTCTTATTGCACCATCAGACCACCCATTAACGACATCGCTTTTTCTTGCTAATTCATCCCATAAGAGTGCCTCTTCGGATTCGTTAAACCCGGAAAGAAATGTTTGATCTCGTTTTGTTTTGGAATATAAAATTATATGAATCTTTGCCATCAGTTACATCAGTTTAAAATAATGCCAGCTTTTGGAGCCTGATTAGCGAGCCTATTCAGTCTCTTTAGACGCAATCGTCCTGTTAAAATTACAGATATTCGCGAGATGTTGCCGGAACTCGATGACTTTCACGTTTGTCTGTTCATAGTCCCATTCTTGATAACTTTTCTGAATCAATTTCAAACTTGCTGTGAATGTATCTCTCATAATGACCGGATATTTTTTTACCATATATCCGACAAAAGCCATGCTTGAACTGAGAGCCGTATCTGTTTGCAAGATAACGCTATCGATTATAATCCGTATCTCTTCCAGATAGTCTTCCGGATTTCCATGCTCTATATGTGAAACTAAAAGACTTATTCCTTGAGATAACGTATTATAGTCTTTCGATATAAGCATTTCTTTCAAGTTAGAAGCATCCGACCACTTGCAAAGAAGATTCTCTATACGCTCCATTAAACTTTCCTTATTTGGGAAGTCCGTATTAGACTGCTTTGTCAAGAAATGTCTCATTCCTCCCAACAAGTTGACATATTGACCTATGAAATGAGTTCTATAAGGACGATTGGGATCCACACTTTCCATTAAGCCAAGATTCTTCGCCATATTCTCAGCTATTGCGACTTTCTCTTCTGTAGCCCAGTTTAAGTCATTGAACCGTTCAAGTTCTATTGCCGAGGGGTCTGTAAAGGAAGTTGCTGCTTCGTTTACCCCACAATTCCAAATATCGGATTGTAGAATTATATCTTTTAACTTCGTTACATTCTCAGGACTAATCAAAAGATAACTCAGTAGCCTCATAGCATTGCTGTCTCCTTTAGCAAATTCAAGGCCCTCTTCTTTGGCTTTGTTTTCAATGAAATCTCTAATTGATTGGGGTATCAATTCTTTATTATTCAAAGCCTGATAAACAGGATGAAGTATCTGTAGTTTATATTGTTGACTTAAAGAATCAAGTTGAAAAGAAACCTCTTTATCTTCCATCATCGTTTCATCAAAATCCAAACTGCCACCTAAAAGATATGAAAGCAACAAAGGATTTTTAGATAATCTTGCCGAAACTTCTTTGAAGATTATAATTTTATGAGCAACGTCGTTTACATGAGAAATTCCCTCTTCCAGATACTTGAATACAGAGTCTCTATAACTGACATTTTCAAAAGGAATTGTTTCAAGCATATATACAGCCACCTTTGAGAAGTCCTCAAACCACTCTGCTTCGTAGACGGCTTGGAACAATTGAGTAGCTATGAGCAAAGCTGATTCAATTATTCTTTGCGGAGTATCAGGATTTAAAAGAGCTCGATTGATTAATCTCAAATAAAGAGGACGCTGCTTTACAACATATTCATCATCCGTATAGGCAATATCCTGGCCGCATTTTACTACCAGCTTCTCATTGTGATAAAGAAGTGTATAGAAAAAGCATGCAGGAGGCAAATCTCGATACAAATGCCGAAAAACTTTATACCATATAGGAGCTGATACAATCTCGCGCCAGGGGTTTGAAGTCAATAGTCCGGTGTTAATGAGATACTGAACCAGTTTGAGAGAGGCTGGGAAAGAAGTTGTATCTTCCCCACCCAAAATATGAGTGACATGGATTCCATATGGAACACAATCTTCTTTGGCTTTGTCAATCTTATCAGTGATATACTGGATAACCTCACTTGGCGAATCCAGGCCATCCTTCTGGAATTGCTCATAGGAAAACTCATTGGGATAAACGGAGTTGCAAATGTTATAGATAACTGTAGCGATAAATTTCTCTTCGACACATATACCGTTCGATTGAATTAGATTTTTCAATCGCTTCATTATCGGACTTTCTTTTCCATATTTCTCCCTGTAATCTCTATTTTCATTCCACAAGCTTCCCAATATGGCTCTTTTTGCTACATATGCATCATCCTTTGGATTCCAACTGAATGTAAGTTTCTTCATCTCAGTAAAATCCAATTGGAAGGCTGCTCTCATTATTAACTCATAGCACCCGTGGTCTGTGTTGGAATCGGGCAGAATTGCCTCAAATTTTTTATGACCCGTGAGCGTTGTTGTCCGATTTAATACTTTCTGCGCATTAGGATTCTTGGATAAATCATTCAGACCATCTGGCAATTGTCCATAAAGTTGGGGCCATTGGCCTAAGTCTTCCAAGGCTAGTAATAACGTTTCTTTGTCATATTCTGTCCATGAGACATCTTTCTTTTGTTCATCAAGAGAACTGGGGAAATTTATATGATTTCTGAATAAACGTTGGATTACATATTCTTGTATGTCAATGCTCTTTGGATATGGGTATCTTATCTTTGCTTCCTTGATTTTTTGAATGAGCTCAGAATATTTTTGTTGATCAATCTCTTTATCAGAGATACAGTTAAGAAGTTCACGCCATACCTTATAATACTCACGTTGCGCAGAATTATTGCCATAGGACTTATTTGGAAGAAGGATAAATTCATCAACGGATTGATGCCATATTATAGGATCTCCTAAATCTGGAATATATCTTATCTCAAAGCTGTCAAGATGTGAGTATTCAGGCGCTATTTTAACGACGTATCCCATACAATAAAGCCGACCATTATCATTCAAATAGAGACCTGCACCTGAGTACCCCTTTAATAGTTCAGGTGTTTTGGATTCGGCAGTGTAAGATTTGTCGAATTGGTATATTCTATGCGCAGTACACTCTGCTTTTTGTATTTCACCCTTTTCCTCATGGGCGCGGAAACCTACAATACCCACATACCCAGATTGTTCAATATCTTCCCCAACAAAGCATAACCCCGCATCATAATCGAAAGAATTTAACGAGGAGGGTTTATAATTGACCTTTAAGAGAGCAAAATCAATGTCTTCAGCTACATCTATTCTCTTCAATTCTATGATTTTGAAATAGCCATTTTCTTCTAAAATTGGTAGAGACAATCTAAAATCCTCTATGGGTAAGACATTATTTTTGTCATCTATCAACACATGTGCTGCAGTAATAACATAAAACTCACCTTGGGGTTTATAAAGAATCCCCGAGCCTTTTACGGCGAATGCTTCTCCCTCACGAGCATAATCAATTCGCACAGCTACGGATTTGAGTTGCTTGAAATGTGGAGTTTGAAATTTATGAATTTCCATACTGCTACAATTAATTAAGTGTATTCATCGGATTATCAAAGAAATGACATTCAAAATTGGAATCACAATCCATCTGATCATTGAAAACGGTTTTGCCTATTATTTCAATCCGTTCCCTTGGATAGTTAAAATAAAGGTGAATAGTCGAAGAATAATCCCTTTCTGGATGGCATAAAATCCTAGCTATAGTTTTTCTGCTCGGATGCTTCGAGTTCCCAATACCTCCGTTCGTGGAAATAATAAACTTATTGCAATCTATCAAATCAAGGAGCTCGGAACTCGTATTCCTTTCACTTCCATGGTGAGAGATTTTGACAAAATCTACCTTAAGCTTCATCGCTTTTGAATATCCTTTTGAATAAAGATATTCACAAATTTGCTGCGGATAAGCATCTCCAAGCATTAAGGCAGACATGTCGTCACTCCTTACAATGAACGCTATCGAACTCATATTAGCAGCTTCATTATATTTGTTCAATGTCGGCGGCTTTGGCTCAGTTTTAGCTAGTTCATGCAGGGAAGTATTGATATCATCATTGACTAATTCATTAGCAACATTAACGCCAAGCGTCTCTTCTATGGCATTACCAACCATAGTCTTATATTGTGCCTGAAATTCGTTAAATACATTGTCCTTGGGACTAATGATTTCTATTTCACAGAACGGGAATTCAATTACTTCCCCTGCGACAATATCTGCCCGCCAGACTAATAATTCCTTTTCGAACAAATCGTTTAATACCTCAGAAAGAGTGTAGGCTTGTTGTGCTGAAACATTCGGAGAATTATTAATCTGAATATTCGGAGCGCAATTAGCCCAAACATTGGAAACTTTAAGAGACTCGTCATTTCTATGCTTTTCAAAATATCTTTTGATGCCGGCAATATGGTCATCATCGTGATGGGTAAGCACCATCAAATCGATATGTTCTAATGCTTCCACCTCTTTGATGAAAGGATTTAGTCTTGCGTTTATTCCAGGCCCTCCATCCACCACGACAGTTCCATAGTTCTCTCCTCGATGTAATTTGAGGAAGAACGCATCGCCATGCTGTGCTTGTAGGAATTGTATCATGCTTGATTTGATTTAGGGAATGAGTCGGAATATTTCTTATGATATCTTTCTGTGATAAATCTCAATTCTGCAGAGGTATACCGGAAGATGCATCTTTCGGTAAAATAGCATCCACTCTTTTCCAACAAAGTCCTTGTTCGCTCAATGTTGCGATTGAGTCTAGAACAAAGAGTTTTCAAAGATTGTTCGGAATAAGTCCGCGTCATTTGAATCATCCTTATCTTATTGGCCATAGGGTCGTATGGGAAAAGAGCCTTTCCTCTGCCGCATTGCTCAAAGATCTGGATGGAGGCCTTCGGGTTATGCCAGAATTCAAATGCTATCGGTACTCGGTGATTTAGATTCTCGCCTTCTTTTAGTTCTATGCTATAGGCCGCCTGTTCTCCAGGACGTGGGAGAGCTTCCATCCCGACAGGCATAATTGATGGCTTTCGAGCGTTAGTAAGTTCAATGCCACCATGAGGCCAAAAATACAAAACTCCTTTGTTCACCATTGAAAGAACAGGGTGATATTCATCCTTGAGATAGTCATATTCGGTAGTGGCGAAGAATGCGGCCACTATCGGAGAGTTTGTAAGGTCAAACAGATTTGTCGGTATTCCGTAATGCTGAGCCAATCCAGTATAATTAATCTTGAGCCCTCCGCTGATGTGGTCTTTAATCTCGGGATTGTCTTGCAGAATAAGTTTCAGCTCTTCGACTTGCAATTCAATCTCCAAAATTTCTTCTTCGCTTCTTTTGCGTCGATATAGAGATGGATAGCTTTCTTGATAAAAAGTGTTCTGCCCGCGATACAGTGGATTCATGGGCATCGGAACTCCATACACTTCATCGTCATCATATTGCATGACTTCGAAATACCTGTGAAATCCCCATGGGATTGTCCATCCCTTAGACTTCAGATAGTCGAAGACAGCAAAAATGTCAGAAAAAACAGTTTTGGCTTCATTCATGGCAACAGACCTTTTTTATTCATTGCTTCATCTGCTAGCGTAAAAAGTGAATAAGGGTCAAGTCCCTTTAACTCGTCCCAGTTAAATCCTTCACCAACGAGTAATTCAATTATAGTATTTTTGCTTTTCTCAAACCAAATATCATACATATTCGGTGTCTTCTCTTGCAATACGCAATAATAGTAGGCCTTTATTGAGTAGTTGTATAGAGCGATCCTGATCTTCATTTCCTGCCTGACCAACCTATCTTCTGCCACCCCGGAATGCCGAGAAGAGATTGTGTAGAAGTTATAGCTTCTCAAAGTCTCAATAAGAGGTTCAAACAAACCATCATATTCTCCAGAAAAGGATTCATCGGAAGATAATCTTTCATGAACATTTTCACCTGTGCTTAGATTTTCAATGTTTAAATGTACATATGGCGTGTCGACATGAGGCAGGTCAAGTCGCATCAGACGAGGAATGTCGTCATATTCGGTGAAGAATATTTTAATCCGTGTGGTGTTGCTTTCCGAACCTCGTGCATTGGAGATGGCTGAGTTCACAATTGGATTGCTCTCGGTCACAATGTCATAGATGTAGATATTGGAGTAATGCGCCAAAAGATAATCAACCAAATTATTGAAAACTTCTGAATATTTAGCATCTATACCGGGGAATGTGGCAGTATCCAACAAACCCACCCAAAAGGTAAGATATTTCAGTTGCATCCCGAAGTCTCTTAAAACATATTTTTTGTATACTGCCAGCTTTTTATCGTTAATACCGAGTTCACTCCCAAGCATCATCAGCCCGCGGAACTGCAATATCCGCTGACGGTCAAAATAACAAGGATTGTATTTGGCGTTCCAGTCAAAACAATCCGCGTTCATATCTTTTTTGAGAAAATAGTTTGTTATTGCACTATTGATGATTATGAATGAATCAACAAAGCTATCTGCGGCCTTTATATCGAAATTAAGCGTCCCTTCACTTAACTCTTTAAATGTGTTTTGTGCAATTTGTAGGGAAATATTCAGTTCTACATCGCTAATCTGGACACTCCTTTCTGAGTTATAATATATTCGGTCAAAATTGGGGCATTCAATTCCGAAAAAGTATTTATTAAAGTCCTGATATTTAGTCTTGAGATTATTCCAGTCATTATCAGCTTCGACTGGCATAGGGCAATTGAACGAATCTGTATTTCCGCTATAAGGGTCTTTAGTCAAGATTGCTTTGATAACTTTAGCGGAAAATTGAATCTCACCAACCGTCATCGGCTCGGTAAAATGAAAAACCGGGCTTTTTGCTTCCAAGATTTTTTTTTGAACCAATAAAGAATCCAGCTCTGAGATATTTCCCACCAATGATGGATCTTTAATATAATCATTAATCCTATTGTTAATCTCGACCAAATTCATAATTCATTCTTATTTTCATATGCAAATTTACATATAAATCGGGACATTTCTACACCGACAGAATAAAAAGATCAAGGCCGCCGCAAATTATCCGCCATTGATACCGTGCTTTACGCACATTATTCGTAAATTTAGGGCGAAATCAAAAATGCCTCTAGCAATGGAAAGGATTAGAATTGTAGCGGGCCTTGATGTTCACAAAGATAGCGTGTTTTTGTGTATTATGCGCTATGACGAGGCCATTATTTTCGAAAAAACGTATGGAACGCTGACCACCCAGCTTCGCCAGATGCGGGAAGACATGCTCGAGCGCGGCGTTACCGAGTGCGCAATGGAAAGCACTTCAGTGTATTGGGTGCCGGTTTGGAACGAACTGTGCGACCACATGCAGCTGCGGCTTGCCAATCCCCACTTCATCAAGCAGCTGCCCGGCCGAAAGAGCGACACCAAGGATGCGCAGTGGATAGCGGAGTGCCAGCTGAAAAACCTCATACGCCAGAGCTTCGTGCCGAATCCTGCAGTGCAGGACATGCGCAAGCTCAACCGCCGCATCTTCGACCTTAACGAAGACCTGACATACAACAAGAACAAGCTTGACGCAGCCATGCAGCGCTGCGGCTTCCGCCTGAGCAATTACGTTTCCAACACTGGAGGAAAGAGCTACCAAAACGTTGTCAGGGCCATTTCGCAGGGCCAGACCGATGCGGAAGCGCTGGCAAAGATGGTGCATTCGCGCACTGTCAACAAGCACGGCAGAGAAGCCATCGTCGGAGCGGTCACAGGGAACTTCTCAGAAACAGACATAGCGGTCATCAGGCAGTACCTCTCTATGATCGACTTGATAAAAGCTCAGATTGACGAATGCCAGGCGAAGCTGACGGCCATGTGCACGGAAATCTTCCCCGAACAATTCAAACGTCTACAGACCATCCCCGGAGTGAAAGAACGCGCCGCCACAGCGATAATTGCGGAAACCGGGGCCGACATGTCGATGTTCGAAAAGGCCACAAACCTTGTGGGATGGTGCGGATTGAAGCCACGCAACGATGAGAGCAACCGAAGAATAAAGAGCAACCGCATAACGCACGGAAACAAATACCTCAGGCAGATACTCGTAACGTGAGTTCGGGATAAATACATGCTTCGATTCGACATCGGAAGGGCATATGT
>CALKRW010000017.1 GCA_937989585.1 uncultured Porphyromonadaceae bacterium
GAAGCCATCATCGCAAAGCCGTGGGGCAAGGAGGATGAGCTGAAAGCGTTGAAATCCGAACTTGCCGTCCTCGACCGCAAGATTACTGCCGAACTTGCTCCAAAACATGATGAAAAGGACGGCGAGGAAGTCAAACGACACGAACAATCCCAACAATCTCATAAAGTGGAATCTCCGTCACAACCCGTAGATGCTAAAGAATCTATGGTAGCTGAACCAAGACATCACTATCAATCGCCACCACCGACTACTCGTCCAGTATATCGTCCAACTGGACTTTAATTCAAAGCAGGCAACTCTGACATAAATGTCGGGGTTGCCTGCTTGATTTATTTATGATATATTGTTGTTCTTAGAATGTAAACGTATGATAGGAGTATAATTATGACAAGCCCAGTTCTTCGCGTTTAGATTTTGACAAACTTGCCACTATTAAGTCGTATGCCTGTTTCACAAGGGCTTTTATTTCCGTGTCAGATACATCGGAATCAAGCAGCACCGTAATCCAGTGTGTCTTGTTCATGTGCCATGCAGGTTGCACTCCCTGGTATTTGTCCTGAAGTTCTGTTACTGAATCTACCGGACATTTCAGGTTGCAGGCTTTTTTATCCATATCAAGCAGACAAAACCATTTGTCTGCAACCGTGAATGTCACCAAGTCCTCATAGTGCGGGTCTGTCCACGGCGAATTTTCTTTTGCACATGGGAAAGAGAGACAGTATTTTCTGAAATCTTCTAGATTCATAGATCTTTATTTTAGTACGCTGGATTAACAGGTTTGAATAGCACTATGTTCATGGGGAGCGTCATTGCTTATCAGGATTATGCCTGCATCCGTCGGTATTCAAGAGGGGTACATCCTACGTTTTTCTTGAAAGTACGGCTGAAATGCTGGGAGTACTGAAACCCTAATTCGTAGGCAATCTGGCTGATTGTCAGTTGAGTGTTCAATACCCATTCTTTTGAGATACGGATAAGTTTGTTCTGGATATATTCCTGTGCGGTCATGCCTGTTTCCCTTTTCACAAGGTCGCCGAAATAGTTTGGCGAGAGGCATACTTTGTCGGCGAAGTACCGGACTTGAGGCAATCCGCTTCTGCGCAAATTCTCGTTCTTGAAGTATTCGTCCAGAAGTCGCTCGAATTTTACAATGACATCATGATTCACTTCAGAGCGAGTTATGAACTGACGGTCGTAAAAACGCATACAGTAGTCAAGGAACAGCTCGATATTGGTAGCAATCAACCGTTTGCTGTGTTTGTCGATAGCATGTTCCATTTCATAGCCTATCTTGTCGATGCAGTCAACCAATATTTTGCGCTCACGTTCCGAGACATGCAGAGCCTCGTTTGACTCGTATGAAAAGAATGAATAACGGTCAATCTCCCTGCCAAGCGGAGTGCCGTGTAAAAGGTCTGGATGGAACAGGACTCCGAGTCCGGATGGTTTGGAGCCTCTTTCCAAATCAACATTGGCGATCTGTCCGGGAGCGAAAGCAATCACACTCCCTTCCTGATAATCGTAATTCTGACGGCCATAACGTATCTCGCCGCATTTTGCATCCTTCAGGTATATGCAGTAAACTCCGTAATTAAAACGGAAATGGTCGGGCCAGACGGGAGCCTTGGACAAATCCACAACCGCTACAAGCGGATGCAGGGTTTCCAGTCCGAAAAGTTTGTTGTATTGGTCAATCGTATCAACCTTTATCACTTCATCCATGACGGTTCTGTTTTTGAGTGCAAAGATAACGAAAATCGAGCAACGGAGAGACAGCTCCGAGGCATTATCAGTAATAAAATCACAAAATCAGGTAAGATAGGCACAAAACCGCACTGTTTATTACAGCCTTGTCAATAAGGGCATTATACCTCATATTCATAATCCGTAAGATAGTTACTCTTATCCGTAATAGGGATACAGCCCGGCTCTAAGGAAGATGCTAATTTTGCATCGTGAAAACAATTCAAAAAATTACAGACATGAAAAAACTGATAATCACTCTGGCCATTGCGCTTTCGGCAATCGGCATCAATGCAAAGACATTGATTGTGTATTATAGCTTCACAAACAATGTCCGTACAATCGCCACGGAACTAAAGTTGCAGACCGGGGCGGACATGGTGGAGATAGAGCCTGCGGAAGAGGGTCTGGATTACGCAGCCAACAACTATGCCATCGGTAGCGCTCTTATCTCGGCAATCCGCGAAAAACCCGATGATGCGGCTTCATATCCCGACATAAAGCCCGTAAATGTAAATCTCAGCGAATACG
Organism: uncultured Porphyromonadaceae bacterium; assembly: GCA_937989585.1. Classification (GTDB taxonomy): domain Bacteria; phylum Bacteroidota; class Bacteroidia; order Bacteroidales; family Muribaculaceae; genus CAG-873. The sequence continues at coordinate 2,275 of CALKRW010000017.1, forward strand.
ATATGGTCATTGTAGCCGCCCCGCTGTGGTGGAGCAATATGGCCGCCCCGATGCAGACATTTCTTTTCCACAACGGAGCGCAGATGCAGGGGAAGAAGATCGGTCTCATAGTTTCAAGCGCAAGCAGCGGTATAAGCGGTGTCGAGGCTGACGCACACCGTCTGATACCTGACGGAGATTTTGTAAGTCCAAGCCTGTGGATTCGTTCATCCCAGACCTCAAACTGCAACTCAATGATTTCATCGTGGCTTGAACAGATTGACTACAATAATCTGAGCGGCATCGAATCCGTGGTATCAGACGCAGATGTAAGCATCAGCTATGTCGCCGGCGGAATCATTGTCAACGGAGAGGTTGATTCACTTTCGCTATTCAATCTGTCGGGGATGAAGGTGTTGGAAACATCCGACAATACCATCGCCACATCCTCACTATCTTCCGGCTTATATCTGGCGCAGATAAACTCCGGCAAGCAGATGGTCGCCAAGAAAATAATGATAAACCGTTAATCCGAGTTTCGGAATAATATACCATTACCGATGAATATATTTCAAATATTCGTAACCATGACGGCGATTTTTTTGTCATCCGGTTACATCAACGCTCAGAATATGGAAACAACAGTACCGGAAACCAGTGCATTTCCTACGGGCAAATCGAATGTCGCATACGAGCAATATTTCAGCGGCCGCTCTTGGCTGGCTCCGCTGACCTCCATGAAGGAACTGAATGTACCTGTATCTAACGTGACATTCGAGCCGGGATGCCGCAACAACTGGCACAGCCATACCGGTGGACAACTCCTTATCTGTGTCGGTGGCGAGGGCTATTATCAGGAGAAAGGCAAACCGGCACGTAGGCTTAAAGCAGGTGATGTGGTCGAAATAGCACCTGACGTAGTGCATTGGCACGGGGCGGCTCCTGACAGCTGGTTCTCCCATCTGGCTGTCGAATGCAATCCGCAGACCAACAAGAATACATGGCTCAACCCTGTAACGGACGAAGAATATGCCGAAGCGGTAAAGCCTCAGATCCAATAAATGTCAGAGAACGGGTATCAGCAACTATTTCAAAATGCGTATAATTATGAAAGCAAGAACTCTTTTCCCCGCATCCATATCAGTTGTCTTAATGATGCTGTCTGCGTTCTCAACAAATGCGCAGACTCCGGTGACAAAGGCAACCGTATATTTTACCAGTGAAATCACTCCCGAAAGCCTTGTCAAGATATATAAGGCTCTTGGCAAAGAGGCTACCGGTAAAGTCGCGGTAAAAATCAGCACAGGGGAATCGGCACAGAGCAATCATCTTCGTCCTGAACTGATAGGCTCCTTTGTTCATGAAGTAAACGGAGCCATTGTAGAGTGCAACACCGCATACGGCGGCAACCGTTCCAACACTGCGGCCCATCGTCGTGCGATAGAACAACGCGGCTATGGAGACATTGCCGAAGTTGACATAATGGATGAAGAAGGATATATCGACCTGCCTGTAACGGATACAAAATATCTCAAATATAATCGTGTGGGCAGTCATCTGTCCAATTATGATTTCCTCATAAATCTCGCCCATTTCAAGGGTCATGCAATGGGCGGATTCGGAGGTGTGCTTAAAAACCAAAGCATCGGCATCGCAACTCCTGAAGGGAAAACGCTCATACATACCGCAGGAAGGTATGATGATCCGAGATATGTATTTCAAAATCCATCAGGACAGGACGCTTTCCTTGAGTCAATGGCAGCTGCGGCACAGTCTGTTCACGATTACTTCAAAGGGAATACGATTTATATCAATGTCATGAACAATCTTTCAGTCGATTGTGATTGTGACGGACATCCGTCAACTCCACAGATGAAAGATATCGGGATTTTGGCATCTCTTGATCCGGTGGCATTGGACAAGGCTTGTCTGGATCTGATATTCAATCATCAGTCAACGACCGGCGACAACAGCGCACCATTAGTGCAGCGAATCAACGGACGCCACGGAGCGCACATCGTTGACTATGCCGCTGAAATAGGATTAGGCTCATTGTCATACGAACTGATTGACATCACGAACTCATCCGCAGTTGAGCCGATTTCTGTAAACGGCATTCAAAAATACAATGTATATGGTCTCGATGGAGTGAAGATATTATCTAACGCTGACAATATTGATTCATTGGCACCGGGCATATATATTATCAACGGAGTTAAAACACAAATAAAATAATCATGCTAAATATGAAGAAGAATATAGGTTCAGTATTAGCCCTTTATCCCACGCCGACAGTCGTTGTGGGTACGATGATAGAGAACAAACCGACATGGTTGCTGGCAGGACATGTAGGGATAATAGGCCACGACCGCATTATGGTAAGCCTGTTCAATAAGCACCATACCAATCAAGGCATCATAAACTCAGGGCGTCTTTCCATAAACATTGTTGACGAGACCCTGCTTCCCCGTGCGGACTATGTTGGGATTACGAGCGGCGCGAAAACAGACAAGTCGCAGGTTTTCGCATGGCATCCCGGAGAAGCCGGCACACCTGTTATCGAGGACAGCCCGCTGGTAATGGAATGTGAAGTCACCGATAATTATAAAACTGAGACATTCGACAATTTCATCTGCAAAATCGCCAACACATACATCGAGGAAGATATGCTAAACGAGGACGGCAAAGTGGACTACAACAAGCTGAAGCCTGTCCTCTTCGAGATGCCCACCTATTCTTATCTTCGTACCGGCGAGATGATAGGCAAATGCACTACTTTCGGCAAGAAATTCCGTGAAGAGAATCTTTAACACGAATCGTATAACCAGATTAAAACAGAAATATCATGCCTTCAATAACAATGGAACTGGTAAAGATGAGCAAAGAAAAGAAAGCTCAGTTGGTCAAGGAAGTCACCGAATCCACATCCCGCATCACCGGACTGCCCGAACAGGTAATATTCGTTTTCATAAAGGAAAACGAGCCGGAGAACGTGGGTGTAGGAGGTGTCCTTCTGCCGGATATGAACAAATGACGACGCGCAGAATATGGATACATTGAAAGTGTTGCTGGTAAACGGAAGCCCCCACAAGGACGGGTGTGTTCACACCGCCTTGTCAGAAATCGCCGATACGTTGAAAAGCGAAGGCATCGAATCCAACATATTTTGGGTGGGCAACCAGCCCGTAGCCGGATGTATCGGTTGCGGAGCGTGCGTGGGAAAACGCAGCTGTTTCCGAGACGACAAAGTCAACGAGTTCGTGAAGATAATGGACGAATACGACGGCTTTGTATTCGGTACTCCTGTCCACTATGCCGCTGCAAGCGGTGCGATGACCTCGTTTCTCGACCGGGTGTTCATGATTGACGAGTACAATGGCGACCACTTTGCCGGGAAGCCTGCCGCAGCCGTTGCCACCTGCCGCCGCAGCGGGGCTACGGCAGCACTCGACCAGATGAACAAGTATATGGCAGACTGCAATATGCCCATCGTACCGTCGCAATACTGGAATGTAGTACATGGGAATACACCTGACGAAATCCGCCGTGATACCGAAGGGTTGCAAACCATGCGCACCCTCGCAAGAAACATGGCATGGCTGTTGAAGTGCATCGCAACAGGGCGAGAAAACGGTATCGAGTTCCCGGCACATGAACAGCATACAATGACAAACTTCATACGTTAAACAATCAGATTCAACAATAACAATCAAAAATAGATAAGGAGAAACAAATATGAAAAATCAACCGTCAATAGCGTTAGGCACATGGTCGTGGGGCGCAGGCTTCGCCGGCGGCGACCAGGTATTTGGAAACCACCTCGGAGTGAATGAACTGAAGCCTGTATTCGACGCGGCAATGGCCGGTGGTCTGAACCTCTGGGATTCCGCCGTGGTGTATGGCATGGGTGCTTCGGAAAGCGTACTCGCCACCTTCACCAAAGAGCGCAACCGTGAGGATGTACTCATCTCCACTAAGTTTACGCCCCAGATTGCCGGGGATTCCGCCAATCCCGTAGAGGATATGCTCAACAGCAGCCTCGAACGATTCGGCACGGACTATATCGACATCTATTGGATCCACAATCCTGCGGATGTGGAAAAGTGGACTCCGTTCCTCGCCGACCTCGTGAAAAGCGGCAAAGTGAAGCGTGTTGGTGTCTCCAACCACAACCTCGCACAAATCAAGCGCGCGGAAGATATTCTTTCCAAAGAGGGAGTGCATATCTCCGCAGTGCAGAACCATTTCAGCCTCCTTTACCGTTCATCGGAAAAAGCAGGCATCCTTGACTATTGCAAGGAGAACGGCATCGACTTCTGGGCATACATGGTACTGGAACAGGGCGCGTTAAGCGGAAAATATGACACCGCGCACCCATTGCCTGCCGGGAGCCAGCGCGGTGAAACCTACAACCCGCTGCTGCCGCAAATCGAAAAGCTCGTTGCCGTGATGCGTACTGTCGGTGACAAATATGGAGTTACTCCGGCACAGGTAGCCTTAGCTTGGGCGATTGGCAAAGGAACGACGCCTATCATTGGCGTGACGAAATCTGCTCAGGTGCAGGATGCACTGGAAGCCATAAAGGTAAAGCTGACCGACGAGGATATGAATATTCTGGAGGAAGCGGCTGAAAGTACCGGAGTCGATACAAGAGGCTCGTGGGAAATGCCTATGGTGTAATTACAAAATTAAATGACATGAGTAGCCCGAATATATTGGTCGCCTATTTCTCTTGCAGCGGTACGACAAGAGAAGCTGCCCGTGAACTGGCGGGCGTAGCCAACGCCGATTTGCATGAAATAGTACCGGAGCAACCTTACACGGATGCCGACTTGAACTGGAACGACCGGCAAAGCCGCAGTCCCGTGGAGATGCGCGATGCGACATCCCGTCCTGCCATTGCGGGGCGGGTGCCAGACATGGAGAAATACGATGTGGTGTTCATCGGTTTCCCCGTATGGTGGTACATTGCGCCGACCATCGTGAACACGTTCATTGAAAGTCACGACCTTGCAGGCAAGAAGGTGGTACCGTTTGCCACTTCGGGAGGCAGCGGTATTGCCAACTGCGAGAAGAACCTGCGCAAAGCCTATCCCGAAATAGGCTGGCGTTCCGGAAAACTGCTCAACAGACCTTTGGCTGAAAAACAGTTCACGGAGTGGCTTGGAGCTATAACTCGTGGAAAATAACTCGATATGGTAAGAAAACTGATTTTGCTGATGGCTATGTCCACACTCTTCATCAACCGTCCGGTATTCGGGCAGACCATTGACGTGCATTGCCACAACATCCTGCCTGAATACATGGCAGTGCTGGAAAAGCACAATGCCACTATGGAAGAGACCTTTCCGCTGCCGGCTTGGAATGTGGAATCGCATATCGCTTTCATGCAGAAAGCCGGAATAGAATGTTCGGTACTGACGATGCCTGCCCCGCAACCGTGGTTCGGTGATGCGGAGGAAAGCAGACGGGTCATCCGTGAATACAATGAGTATTGTGCCCGTCTGAAAAAGGAGCATCCGGGTAAATTCAAATTCTGTGCGGCGTTGCCTCTCCCTGATGTTGATGCCGCCATTGAGGAAACCGTTTACGCACTCGACACACTTGGCGCGGACGGAATAAAGTTAGCTACAAACAGCCGGGGACAATATATCGGGGATGAGGCACTCGACCCGTTGATGAAAGTGCTGAACGACAGGAATGCCGTCATTATCATTCATCCGCACAAGCCCACGCCGGTAAATGACAGTATCATTGCCACCGCCCCGCTTGCGGTCTATGAATATCCGGCCGAAACGACCCGTGCGGTCGTCAATATGATTTCACGCAACGTGCTGGCCCGGAATCCCAATGTCAAGGTCGTCGTACCGCATTGCGGATCTTTCCTGCCGATGGCGATACCCCGCATGAAAGCCGTCCATCCGGCGATGCTGGCAAAAGGATACATGAAACCGATTGATTGGGATAACAATCTGTCGCGCCTGTATTACGATCTCGCCGGAGGCGCAAGCCCTGAAATCGTAAAGATGATGCTGACAATCACCACGCCGGAACATATTCTCTACGGCTCGGATTATCCATATATGCCGGACAGCGTATTGCAAGGGAATTTGAGACGGATGCGTGAACAGTTCGCTGCCGACAAGGAACTGGCTCCATACACGGAACTGTTCTTCTCGGAGAATGCCAGTAAGTTATTCAACAGATAAAAATTAAATACAATGAAAAAAGTAATTTTTGGTCTGTTGCTGATTGCAGTTTCACTCCCGGCAATCGCCCGGACATCAGAAAAAGCAGACGATATGGACAGAATAGAATTATGTAAGGAAAACTATACCGCCCTGTTCGGGGGCGATGCGCTTAACGGTGGCGGCACAGACCCGGAAATCATGGACATACTCCAGAAATACATTTTTGGTGAAGTGTTCCGCACTGGCGATCTGGACATCAAGACACGCGAGATGATAACCTGCGTATGTCTCGCCACCATGCAGCAACTTCCCCAGCTGAAAGGACATACAGGAGCTGCGCTCAATGTCGGGGTCACGCCCATAGAGTTGCGAGAGGCCGTTTACCAGTGCGCTCCCATTATCGGATTTCCCAAAGTCCTCAATGCAATGGGTGCCGTCAACGAAGCCTTCACGGAGCGTGGAATCAAAGTTCCGCTGGAAACTCAGGCAACCGTCACGGAAGAGAACCGTTACGAGAAAGGGCATGAAATCCAATATCCGCTTTACGGAGACCGGATGAAAGAGGCGTTGAAGGATGTGCCCGGAGGTATGGGTGAAAAGGTTGCGCGTTTTCTGACGGAAGTCCACTTCGGTGACTTTCAGACAAGAAGCGGCCTTGATACGCAGACCCGTGAACTGCTGACCTACTGCGTCCTGACCGTCATCGGAGCGGAGCCGCAACTCCACGCCCATCTCCGCGCCAATCTGAAGGCCGGCAACAGCAAGGAGAGAGTGACGGCAGCTGTCATCCAATGTATGCCTTATATCGGCTTCCCAGCCGCACTGAAGGCATTGAACATCATCAAGGATTTCCAGCCCGAAAACTGATTAAATTTTACGCATGAACAACAGTAATAAAGGTCGTCGGGTTGCCTGACGGCCTTATTCCGTTTAATTATCAATATACTGATGAATAGAGTTTTGATTGTTGATGCCTCCGACTCCGACCGTCGGCTTATGTCGGGCTTGCTTGTCAAGCACGGCTATGACCCGATTGCTGTCGAGAACATGGAGGCGGCAAAAGAAGCGGTAGCACAGCTGCCACCCGGCGCGGTCGTGGTAACGGCGATGAAATTCGCCCACGGCACTGCGCAAGAGTTAGTTAACTGGCAAAAGCGCGAGGGTTACAAATTCCCCGTGATTGCCATAGTGGATAACATGAATGCCGTGGATCTTCTCTCTGTGATGCGCGATGGCGGAGCCGTGGATGTGGTGCAGCGTCCGGCAATAGACAAACAGCTTGTCGAGATTGTAGGCAGATATGCCAGACCGGAAAAGGTGGTGCTGACGCTTACCGATGACCTTATCCCACGGCAAAGCGAGGCGTTCAGGCATATAGAAAAGTCCATAAGGACTATTGCCGCCACCAACGCCAACGCTATCATTTTCGGAGAATGTGGCACAGGCAAGGAGCAGATTGCAAAGCAGATCTACCTCCACAGTTCCCGCGCACAGAAGCCATGCACGGTTATCGAGGCGGGAGGCGCGGCACTTGTGGGTCAGCATGACCCGACAACGCTCCGCAGTGAGATATACAACCGCATGGAAGGATATTTCAAGAAAGCCGACGGCGGGACAATTGTCATCAAAAACGTGCAGTTGCTGTCGTTTGACAAGCAATCGGTGCTGCTGCACATTCTTGAAAACGAGCATCCCAATGTCCGGGTGATATGCACCGCAGAGCCGGAGTTGCTGAAGATGGTATCTGAAAAGACTTTTCGCCCCAACCTCTTTTACATTCTCCGTCAGGTAGATATTTCCGTACCGCCGCTGAGAGAGGTAACCGAGGATATAGAATCTCTGTCGGATTACTTTCTGATCCTCTACGCCCATAAAACGGAACAGGATAAAAAACGGCTTGATGTCTCTGCGACAAAAGCCCTCAAACTTCATCAGTGGCCCGGCAACGTTAGGGAGCTGAAAGATGTAATCTTGTTCGCCGCTTTCCACACATCAGATGATGTCATAACCACATCTGACTTGAATTTCAGTCAGTCGGAGCCGGAACCTGACACGAGTCTGCGATTGCAGGAGCCGGAAAGGGAGAAAGCCAAAATCATCGCCGCATTGCGGCAGGCAGAAGGAAATAAATCCCAAGCGACAAGGCTGTTAGGCATAGGCCGTTCAACGCTTGACTACAAGCTCCGGCAGTACGGAATCAAATAAAAAGGCGTGTGAACGCCTGATAATTCGCAAAAAATTCCTAATTTTGTAGTGAAATTAGAAAAATCAGCGATTGGAGAGCCAATCGCATTAGACTGATACATAACGTAAGACAGCACCGAGTTCCTTTGTGAATCTGGAAAATTGACATTGAGAAGAACGAAGTGATGCTTGCGCTATGCACTTGCATAGCGTACATCCCTGATTACTTCTCACGGTATTCCAGAACCGACAAAGGCGATCACTATGGGGATGTGCGCTTTTTTATGTTCTGGAATTATTTACCAATCTGACACACATTTCCCAAGTTCATACACCGTAAGATTTTAACCTTCTTAATTTTGATACCTGTTCCACCTTACATTTCTACTGATATTCAGCCGATTCGCATTTTAACAGTTTCGGTTGTAATCCATTTGTAACGGCCAGCGGTTTATAAGGACGAAACAAGAAACATAATGTTGAACCCTTAAAACCAGCCCGATAAATGAATATCTTTTCACTTACCGAGACCGAGTTCTTCCGAAAGCTGACCGAAGGGAAGAAAGAGAATCTGCACATAGCCTATAAGGATTTTGTGCTTCAGGTCAGCGAGTTGTGCAACAAGGAGCCACACAAAGGCTGCGTGATAAGCGCATTACTCTTTGTGGAGGTGGAGATAAGCCACTTACAGACGGCGGCACAACGCAAAGAGGTCAATGACGCCCTCGTGTCGTTCATCAACAAAGCCCTGTGCTTTGTGCGTCAGACCTTATCCCACTACAAGGAAATAGATTTCCGAACCGTCGGCGAGGAAAATATGCTTGACCGTCTCGGACTTGACTGGAAAGCCAACAAGACCGACCTTATAGAGTTAGGCTATGCCTTCAAGGTCGCCAACTGCTTCGGCACCAAACTCAGCGCGAAAGATATAATCGGCAGGCTCGCCCGTATCTTCAAGGTAGATATGACCGAAAGCTACATCTACAAGAAATATTCGGAAATGAGGATGAGAGGGCGCAACAGCCGTACCTACTTCATGGACACCCTGATTGACGGACTAAACAGTTTTATGTCAAAACAGGACCAAGAGGACTGACCGCCTCAGACCGATGTCCAACCACTAATCCATCCAGAAATATTTTATCTCTTTCATAAATAAACAGTGAATCCATCATTACTGCCACTGCGACAGCGGCGTTTATGAAAATTGATTCTACGGGTTAATATTTCACAACAAATCCCGGCCACTCGTGATGAATGGTCGGGATTGCCTTTATATGCCTACGCCGGTTTCATGTGCAACAGATGGCGGAGATTTGGGTCGGCGGCGATGCGTTCAAGCTCCAGCCTGACAATATCCTTGACATCCTGTTTCACTTTGTCGTAGTTGCGCTGTATGGCGGCCTTCATCTTCGACTTGTCAGGTGTGTCGTCCTTGAAATCGGTTATCAGCGGAATAGGCTGATAGGCGGCTGTCTCCGCTGCCACTTTCTTGGTGTCCACCACAATCTCGGCATGAAAAATCTTCTGGTCGATGCGCTCGTCGAAGTTGTCGCTGACGGCACCGACAAACATTCCCTGCGTCAGAGTGGAAATCTTACTCGCCGGAATAAGAGAATCCATCTGCGTGTTGATCGAGTGGCTTACATCCTGACGGTTGATGCTCATGGACTGGCGTTGCTGGAGAACCTTGCCGAACCTCTCTGAAAGTGTCTTGGCAGTTTCACCGACAACCTGCCCGGAAAAGATGTTGCCCACGGTATTCATCACCACCGCCGCCTCCTTGTCGCCGTAATCTCGCTTGAGCTGTGAAAAGTCCTGAAAGCCGAGGCAGACAGCAACTTTGTTACTTCGGGCTGTGGCAATAAGATTGTCCAGCCCCTTGAAATAGATGGTCGGCAATTCATCTATGATGACGCCGGATTTCAACATCCCTTTCTTGTTTATCAGCTTAACGATTCTGGAATTGTATAGACCGAGTGCCGCGCCGTAGATGTTCTGTCGGTCGGGATTATTGCCGACACAGAGTATCTTAGGCTCTTTCGGATTGTTGATGTCGAGCGTGAAATCATCGCCCGTCATAATCCAGTAAAGCTGCGGGGAAATCATCCTTGACAAAGGTATCTTCGCCGAGGCTATCTGTCCGGCAAGCTGTTCGGCTGCGCCTCCCTGCCAAGCGTCGATAAATGGGGAGAGATAGTTTTCCAGCTCCGTGTATGATGTGAGGATAGGAAATATATCCTCATACCGGCGGCAAAGGAACTCAATGGCATGGGGGAAGGTGCAGTATTTGCCGTTCTCGTATATTTTAAGATACCAGATGATTGCGGCGAACAGCACTATCGGGGATTCCACGAAGAAATCACCCTGTTTCTGTATCCATGTGCGGTTAAGGTTCATCATAATGGTATATGCCGATTCGTATGCGTCAGCAATATCCGACATAAAATCAGGATGTATCGGATTGCACCTGTGGGAGTGTTCAGGATCATCGAAATTTATGACGCAGAACGTGGGCGGATTCTTGCCGTAACTGTCGGCATGGTTAAGCATATGGTTATACGCAATCAGCGATAAATCAGGGAATTTGTAGTCATACACATAAAGCCCGAAGCCCTTTTCTATCTGCTGTTTGATGAAATTGTTGACCACCGCGAATGACTTGCCGGAACCGGGAGTGCCGAGGACTATCGAGGCCCGGAACGGATTTACCACGTTTATCCAGCCCCGGTTCCATCGCTTTTTATAGTAAAAGCGTGTGGGGAGGTTGACGGAATATTCATTTTCCATGAGCTTCGTCTCCTGCATGAACGATTCGTTTTCCTCGTTGAAACGGTCGTCCATCATGTTGTTCTTCAGCAGACGGCTCATCCATACCCCTCCAAGCAGCAGGCACACATAACCCGATATGGTGGTGAATATATAGGTGTAATACCAGCCGAGAGACACCATCCACCAATCGAGGAAAAACAGCACTGCACCAATGGAGATTATGAGCCATATCTGACCCCATTTTATTTTTTCGTTCTTGACCCCTTTTGTGCCGAAACACGAGAGGGCAAGCAGAAGGAGCGTCCACCATTTTGCGTTCCACGGATTGTGGAACAGGCTCCCGGCTTCATCAAGACCGCGAAGAACCTTCATGGTCTGCGGGTGGAACTCCCAGCCCGACACGAGGGGCTGGCAGAACCAGTAAATGTTTGCAACCATCACGGCGATGCTGACACCACGGAGAAGATCCATGATTTTAGACAACGCCCTGAGGTCATCTTCCTGTTGTGACATAATAAATCTTGTGTTTGGAGTTTGACAAATTATAGTTTTGGGCCACGGCGTTTTTTCTTCCTGCGCCGCTGCATCTCGCGGTAGAAGGCTTCCTCCTGCGGGTCGAATCCGGGTCCTGTCTGGAACAGGTCAAGACCGGGGAGCGTGGGCGCATCATCGTAAGTGGAAGAATTGTTCTGCCGTGTCTGGGATTGAGGCTGGCTTGGGGATGTTCCGGAACCGCTGCCACTTGTTGCACTTTGTCCTCCGTTTGTTATGCTGGACTGTGAATTGCCGGATTGACTGTTGTCCTGCGGTGGCTGTCTGGTATCAGGTGTTGGTCGCATATTCTGCTGTGGCTGCTGAACATCGGGTGCAACGGGTATGACCGAAGGTTTTTCTCCGGCGGTGAACCACTTTTCAAGTGAGTTGGCGGAGAACTCCTTACCCAGACGCGAACCGTTGAGAACCGTACCTGTTTTGTGGTCTATGAATGTCGCGCCGTATATGCGCCCGGTATCGGTATAGCGCAGGATAAGGCCGATATTCCGCTCCTTGAGCTTGGCGATGAAATCGTCCTTGCCCGAAGATTCCGCCATTGCCTCCGATACAGTTTGTTTGGTCTGACGGATGTCGATTTTGTCTTTCGCCCTCTCCATTCTTCCGTCTATCGCCGTGCGACTGGCGAACTTACCGAGGCGCGACGCCTTGAACGGCGATGCGATGGTCTTGCCGTCGTCGTCAGTGGCGAAATACACCAGCCCGTGATACTCCCTCCCGTTGACCCTGCCGTCGGTCTGCTCACACCTTATATTATAAAGACCGAGTATGGCGTTATACTCGCCGATAGTCTGGAACTTGTAGCGCATACCGACCATTTTGACCGTGTTGGCAACCTGTCGCTTGATGTCGCCTGACGGATCAATCTTCTTGATGGGCATATCGGGAGTGATTTTCTGACGCTCGGCGGTATGCAGCCCGTACTTTTTCTCCAGCTCCCGTGTTATCTCCTTGCTGCGGTAGAAATTGTTTTTGTCGGAGATACAGGAACCGTCGGGACGGACACGGAGAGCCACGATATGTATATGGTGGCGGTCGATGTCTTCGTGTTTCACTATTATGTAGGGCATCTCGGCAAATCCCATCTTATCCATATACTCATGGGCAAGCTGCGTGTACTGCATCTCACTCAGACGGTCGTCGGGATGGGGATTTAGGGAAATGTGCATCATAGTTTTCTCGGCTCTCGTATGCTGGGGCATCCACCGCTTGAAATCCTCGAAAGCCCGGTGTATGTCTATGTTGCCGGAACCGTCATTATAGATTTTGTTGGTGTCAAGCACACGCCCTTTCTCCTTGTTTATCTTTTCGGCATTATAGGACAACGCTCCGTAAATGGACTTTCCTAAAGAGATTTTTGCAACCATCGGGCATCGAACTCTTTGGCGAGTGCGACAATCTCGCGGTTAGTTTTCACAAGGTCAATGGTAACCTGTTCCAATCGGTAGAGTACGCTCATGGCTTGCTTTTCGGTGAAGTTCTCCCGTAATGTCCTTACAAGAGTGTCGTAATCCACCACCAACGTGCGGTAGTGGGAATTGAGAGAGGATAGTTTGTCAATGAAAATCCGTGTGTTTTCATCGACCACAAAAACCTTGAAAGGCTTTCCGAGTAGAACACTTTTTATAAATGCCGCCTTGTTGACGGCTCCCGATTTATCGAATAGGGAGAGGAATACCGTGTTCTCCGCCGCGTCGAATCTCACGACGTAGCGGTGGACAGACGGATTTATCTTGTGAGGCCGTCCGCCCTGATTAAAGTTCTGTTTCATTTCTGGGATAAAATTTAGTGGGTGATGTGGGATTGCCAACCGCAGGTTTCATCGTGGGTATTTCGACTTTGGAGCAATACCGGCTCCATGCAATGGCAAGGGTTTCGGGGCACAATCTTGGTTACAAGTGCCTCGGAACATACCTTGCCATGCACGTTTGTGCATCCGAACTGATAATGAGAATATTGTAATCGGAACCCGCCTTGAATATTGTACGAAAGTTGTACGCAACAGTGGGCGATTCATAATATCGGTGCCGATTCATACCGATATTATAATGGTGCGCAGTCCTTGAAACGGCGGTCAATGAGAGAACAACCGCGTGTGTCGGCTCCCGCAGATATAACAATCGGGTACGGTCGTTGAGTTTTCAACGAGAAAAAAGTGGGGAAATGTTGGGCAACTTTGCGGAAAGGTCGGGAAGTGCCTGACAATCAGAAATCTTTTCAGACACAGCCGTCGTTCTACTTGCACAAAGGCTCAAATGCCGGAGGCTCAAATGCCGAGACATTCGGGCGTTCAGACAAATGACCGTTCAAAGGTTCAATCAAATGGTTGTAGGTGTATATGAATCCTTGTTTGCTTGTTTGTTTGAGCAATCAATCAAATGTTTGTTTGAATATACGTTCTAACGCTCGTTTGAACAATCAATCGAACAATCAATCAAATGTTCGTTTGAGCATACGTTCTAACACTTGTTTGAACAATCAATCAAACAATCAATCAAATGCTCGTTTGAGCATACGTTCTAACGCTTGTTTGAGCAATCAATCAAACAATCAATCAAATGTTCGTTTGAGCATACGTTCTAACAATCATTTGAACAAACATTCAAACAAACATTCTAATGCCCCGTCTGTAAACAAGCCGATTCACTGAAACGTGGCAGCCTGACCCGGACACGGTTATCAAGCCGGGCAGAAAATGGTGGCGACACCATATCAATTCAATTCCCAATTTAATCCCATCCAATTATGAGCGACACAATCTATGTCGCCTTCGCTACCCAGAAGGGTGGCGCGGGCAAGTCCACCCTGACCGCTCTTGTGGCGAGTTATCTCCGCTACGTCGAAGGGGTGGAAGTCGCGGTCATAGACTGCGACAACACACAGCACTCGATGAATGTCTATCGGGAACATGACCTGCTGGTGACCAATGAGAATCCCCGTCTCAAGCGCATCATGCACAAGTTCTACCTTACTCACAAAATCAAGCCTTACCAGATTCTTATGACCTCACCGGGCGACGCGGTGAAAGTGGCGGAGGATTTTGTAAAGGCGGGTAACAATCCGAAGGTGGTATTCTTCGACATCACGGGAACCATAAACAACCGTGATATTGTAAGCCTCATCGCCAAGATGCACTACATCTTCGTGCCGATCACGACCGAGACCGGGGAAATGGCGAGTTCAATATCATTCGCCAATAATGTCTATAATCGAATGATCACAACCGGCCAGTCAAGTATCCGTGAGATGCGTCTTGTCTGGAACAAGGTCAACTCCCGCGACAAATCCCGTCTGTGCGAGATTATCGACAACTACATGGAGAAACTCGGACTAAGCTCCCTCGACACCGTGCTTGTCAAAAGCAACAAGTTCGAGAAGGACGGTACGGAAACAGGCAACGGGGCGATATTCCGTTCCACGATGCTCCCTCCCGACAAGCGTCTTATGAAAGGCTCCAACCTTGAAGAACTGGTGAAGGAAATCCGTTCAATAATCAAGGTTTAGGCGTATGGCAAAGAAAAAGAACGATGGATTTGACGCCGACGGCTTCATCGAATCTGTAAGGGCTTCGTCCGTGCCGACATATCACACCGCTGCGGACAGTCAGGCTCCCAATGCTCCTCCTATAAAGGAGGACATAAGCGCAAGCACGGAAACGTATGATGATTACGATTCAGAACGGGAGGCGAGGTATTCCGAACTCAACATGACCGCCGATGAGATCGACTTCATCAAGAAATTCATAGCCGACGGCAGATTCCGCAGGGTATCACGCAACGGCAGGCAGGTTTTCATCAGGGAGCGACACCTCTCCATGATTCTCAGGCTGCTCGGTATGCTGGACGAGGAAGCCAATATCTCTACCTATATAGATAAGGTGCTTACCGAACATTTCAGGAAATACTATCCCATCATTCAGGGCATATCCAAGAAATGCCCCTCAAAAATTCTATAATAAATGGTACATACAAAATTCTGTGACCTCCGTACCTGCAACAAGATGAAGGGTGCGGAACCGACCATAGCCCCGGACAACAAGAAGGTCAGGGCGTATTCGGACAACTATCTGGCTCCGTCGAATGTCGGGGCGCGCAAGGGGATATTCGTTCCCCGTGAGCTGGTAAACAAACTCTCCAAACTGGTATCCCTTTACGATGTCGAGGGTCTGACAATCGGTGCCTACGTTACCAATATTCTTGTCAGACACCTTGTGGAGAACCGGGATGTAATCAACGAACTGTCCTCGCTGGGCGAGAAAACCGTGGAGCTATGACAGGCACATCACTTTTCCTGCTCGGTGTGGTGGCTCTCTCAAACATCGGTTTTCTGACATACCTCCTGCTTGACCGCAACAGGAAGATGCGTCCTCCGGCTGACAAAACGCCTGAAGATGCTCCCGCAGAGGAACCGCCCCCTCCTGCACCTGATACACCGGCACCACGGTCGCTGGTCGGCAAAAGCAAGTTCAATATAGACGATGAGCTTGAATCGCGCATAGACCGTCTGGTTGACAATGCTTTTGACCGCAACATACGCCGTATAAAACTGACAATGCTGGGCGATGTGCATCTGAACGATGTTGAGTTTGGCGATGAAAGCTCGGCAACGACAGCCGCCCCAAGCGTGAATGAAATTCGGAAGGACAATCCTCCGATGCCGGAACAGCCCGTGAAAAATGCACGCATGACACCGGAACAGGAAATGTCGGCGTTTGAGGATGTCCGCATCGAGGATGTGGAGCCTGACACCGTTTCGGCTCCTTCAGCGACAGGGGCGACGATGGAGGATATTGAGGAATCCATCAGTACCGCAGTCAATCCCGATGCCACTCCCGAAGATAAGGCAAACGCCGGAAAGGTACTTGAACCTCTCATGGACACCAACCTTATGGAAGGTCTTATGTCATACGAGGAAATCTACAAGGGCATACAGTCCTGTATGACTGAGTTGCTACGGGAGAATATCGCTGACAAACAGACCCGGAAGCCTGACGGAAAGGGAAAGAAAGCACAATCCGTTAAAAATCCAGCCCCGGAGAAACACACCTCCACTTTCAAAATCGCTGCAAACATAGATGATTTTGACCCTGCCGACTTATTGAGATAACCGGCAAAAACCACTAATCCGCGTCCGCAAGGACAAAAATCCAACCCCAATTTATCAACCCGAAGTGTTGGCGGCTCCCGTGCGTGGAGTGGCCGGGGGCTGCCTGTGCTTCAAAAAATGAAACAAAAAGCATGAAAGAAACAATCAAGAATCTTAAAAACAGGTATCTGATTTTCAAATGCCGCCTCATGGTGGCGATTCTCGCCGGATTTCTCGGCGGACTGAGGGCTGCCGCCGCCGGTAACGGCATGGCGGGTATCAACGAGGCGACATCAATGGTAACCTCGTATTTTGACCCCGGCACCAAGCTCATCTATGCCATCGGTGCGGTGGTGGGTCTCATCGGAGGCATCAAGGTCTATTCCAAGTGGTCGAGCGGAGACCCTGACACAAGCAAGACCGCCGCGTCGTGGTTCGGCGCGTGCATCTTCCTGATTGTCGCCGCCACAATCCTCCGCTCGTTCTTCCTCTAATCATCCGAGCCAATGGCCGAATATGCTGTCAACAAGGGCATAGGACGGTCGGTGGAATACAAGGGCCTGAAGGCGCAGTACCTGTTCATCTTCGCAGGCGGGTTGCTCGCCCTGTTCGTGGTGTTCGTCATCATGTATATCGCGGGCATATCGCAATGGATCTGTATCGGGTTCGGCGTTACTGCCGCCTCAGCCCTTGTCTGGCTCACCTTCCATCTTAACGCCAAATATGGCGAACACGGTCTGATGAAACTCTCGGCTGTGAAATATCATCCGCGCTATATCATCAACCGTCTGCGCCTCAAACGACTGATAAAAGGAGGAAAGAAATGAGAAATACACTTAAAGCCACTACACTGGAGACAAAGCTGCCGATTCTCGCCGTGGAACACGGCTGCATCATCAGCAAGGACGCCGACATTACCGTCGCTTTCGAGGTGGCACTGCCGGAACTGTTCACTGTAACATCGGCTGAATACGAGGCCATGCACGCCGCATGGTGCAAGGCGATAAAGGTTCTGCCACATTACTCTGTGGTGCATAAACAGGACTGGTTCATCAGTGAACGCTACAAGCCGGAGTTACAGAAAGATGACCTGTCTTTTCTTGACAGGAGTTTTGAACGCCATTTCAATGAGCGTCCGTACCTTTCACACAGATGCTATCTGTTCCTGACAAAAACGACAAAAGAACGTGCGCGTCAGCAGAGCAATTTCTCGACGCTGTGCCGAGGAAGGTTGACACCGAAAGAACTGAATCACGAAATGGTGGTGAAGTTCATGGAGAGTGTCGAGCAGTTTGAAAGAATCGTCAACGACACCGGCTATATCAGACTGCGCCGCCTGTCAGATGATGAGATTGTCGGCACTGACGACAAATCCGGGATTATCGAGCGGTATATGTCGCTGACGATGGAGGATGTGAACTGTCTGGAGGACATAGACCTGTCGGCGCGACAGATGCGTATCGGAGACAAGATGCTGTGCCTGCACACGCTGTCAGACACGGATGATCTTCCGGCAAAGGTCAGCACCGACAACCGATATGAACGGTTATCGACAGACAGGAGCGACTGCCGTCTTTCGTTTGCAAGTCCCGTCGGGTTGCTGTTACCCTGCAACCATATCTATAACCAGTATGTGTTCATAGACGACCATGACGAGAATCTGGCAAAGTTTGAAAAGACTGCCCGCAACATGAACTCGTTGAGCCGCTACTCACGCTCAAACGCCATTAACAAGGAGTGGATAGACCGCTATCTCAACGAGGCTCACAGCTACGGTCTAACCTCGGTGCGCTGCCACTGCAACATAATGGCATGGAGCGACGACACCGAGGAACTGCGCCGGATAAAGAACGATGTCGGCGGTCAGCTTGCGACAATGGGGTGTATGCCGAGGCACAATACAATAGACTGCCCGACGCTGTATTGGTCGGCAATGCCGGGTAACGAGGCTGATTTCCCTGCCGAAGAATCGTTCTACACTTTCATCGAACCTGCGGCGTGTTTCTTCACGGCCGAGACAAACTACCGGAGTAGCCTTTCTCCATTCGGAATAAAGATGGTCGATAGACTGACCGGTAAACCTCTCCACCTTGACATATCGGACGAACCTATGAAACGCGGTATAACCACCAACCGCAACAAGTTCATTCTCGGCCCGTCAGGTAGCGGCAAATCATTCTTCACCAACCATCTGGTGCGACAGTATTATGAGCAAGGAACCCATGTGCTGCTGATTGACACCGGCAACTCCTATGAAGGTCTATGCAACCTGATCCACAACCGTACCCACGGCGAGGACGGCATCTATTACACTTATACGGAGGATAACCCCATATCTTTCAACCCTTTCTATACGGATGACGGCGTTTTCGATGTCGAAAAGAAGGATTCAATCAAGACCTTACTACTGACGCTCTGGAAATCGGAAGATGACAGGGTTACAAAAACTGAATCGGGTGAGCTTGGCTCGGCATTGTCTATGTTCCTTGACAGGATGAGGGCTGATAAGGATATAGTACCGTGTTTCAACTCGTTTTACGAGTTTATGCGCGATGAATACCGTGCAGAAATGGCACAGCGTCCTATCCCGATATACAAACAGGATTTTGATATAGATAACTTCCTGACAACCCTGCGCCAGTATTACCACGGTGGCCGGTATGACTTCCTGCTCAATTCCAAAGAAAACATTGACCTGCTCAACAAGCGGTTTGTGGTCTTTGAAATTGATGCCGTGAAGGATAACAAAGAATTATTCCCGGTAGTCACTATCATCATAATGGAGGCTTTTATCAACAAAATGAGGCGGTTAAAGGGTATCCGTAAGATGATGGTGGTGGAAGAAGCGTGGAAGGCTCTTTCTTCGGCGAACATGGCTGAATATCTGAGATATATGTTCAAGACCGTCCGCAAGTATTTCGGTGAGGCTGTGGTAGTTACACAGGAGGTTGACGACATAATATCATCACCGATTGTCAAGGAGACCATTATCAATAACTCCGACTGCAAGATTCTTCTGGATCAGCGCAAGTATATGAACCGCTTTGACCAGATACAGGAGCTGTTGGGCCTGACCGACAAGGAGAAAGCGCAGATACTCAGTATCAATATGGCGAATAATCCAAACCGCCTGTATAAAGAGGTGTGGATTGGACTTGGCGGAACACAGTCAGCCGTATATGCCACGGAGGTATCTACCGAGGAATATCTCTGCTACACTACCGAGGAAACGGAGAAGATTCAGGTGTTGAACAAAGCCGCCCAACTCGGTGGCAGTGTTGAGGCTGCCATTAAGATGCTCGCCAACGAGAGAAGGGAGGGTGCCACATGAAGATACCCAAAGTGTTCCACCCGATACTCGGAGTGCTGACAGGCACAATCCTCTTTCTCGCCGGAATAGCGGTGCTGTCCGCAGTATTCGTGGCGACATATAAGCTGGTGCTATATGCCAGACCGTATGTCGTGGAGACCTTTTCAAACTTAGTCAATTACCTCTCACAATGGATGCCGTTATGAAAGTCCTTTATGTGCTGTGGGTGATACTGGCGAGTATGGCAGTCGCCTTCATCGCCGCTGTTACCTTCCCCTTGCTCCTGCTTTACATCGGAGTGAGAATAATCGGAGGCATGGTCTCCAAAATCAGATAACCCCAAAAATCCAACGTAAAAAAATGAGACAACTGAAATTTCTATTTCCCTTTATCGCCCTGTGCCTACTATTAGGTACTGGCAAGGCAAACGCCCAATGGACGGTCATAGACCCGTCAAACATCGCCCAATCCATCGTAAATTCCTCAAAATCACTCGTGCAGGAATCAACGACCGCTCAAAACATGATTAACAACTTCAAGGAGACGGTCAAGATCTATCAGCAGGCGAAAAAGTATTACGATGCCCTGCAATCGGTGAATAACCTCGTCCGCGATGCCCGCAAAGTGCAGCAGGCAGTCCTGATGCTGGGCGATATATCAGGCTACTATGTCAACAACTTCAAAAAGATGTTGACTGACCCCAATTTCACGAGTGCCGAACTCTCGGCAATCGCCTCCGGCTACACCCGGATTCTTGAAGAAGCCAACGGCGTCCTCGGCGATTTGAAGCAGGTAGTCAATATAACAACGCTTAGCATGACGGACAAAGACCGCATGGACGTCGTTGATAATTGCCACAAAGAAATGAAGCGTTTGAAGAACCTGACGGCGTATTTCACCAACAAGAACATAAGCGTTTCATATCTCCGCGCCAAAAAGAAAGCCGATACACAAAGAGTTGTGAACCTATACGGCGACGGCTCTGAAAAATACTGGTGATGCCTATGCTTTGCGCGATAGATTTCTCAAACCTCCACTCCATACTCCGGTCGCTCTATGATGAGATGATGCCATTGTGCGGCGACATGGCAGGAGTGGCACAGGGCATAGCCGGATTAGGCGCGTTGTTCTTCGTCGCCTACCGTATATGGCAGGCACTGGCAAGAGCTGAACCGATAGATGTTTTTCCGCTGCTGCGCCCTTTCGTAATCGGATTCTGCATAATGTTCTTTCCCACGGTCGTACTCGGCACAATCAATTCCGTGATGTCGCCGATTGTGCAAGGAACCGCCTCGATGCTCGAAGGCCAGACCCTTGACATGAAAAAGTACCGGGAGGAAAAGGATCGGCTGGAATATGAGGCTATGATGAATGACCCGTCAACCGCCTACCTCGTGGATGACGCCGAGTTTGACAGGCAGATTGATGAGTTGGGTGTGACTGAGATAGGAACAGCCGCCGGGATGTATATCGAGAGAGGTATGTATAAAGTTAAAAAGGCAATCCAGAATTTCTTTCGTGAGCTGCTGGAGATGCTCTTTCAGGCTGCCTCGCTCACGATAGACACCATAAGGACATTCTTCCTGATAGTGCTGGCGATACTCGGCCCGATTTCCTTTGCCATATCGGTCTGGGACGGATTCCAGCACACCCTCGTCCAATGGATATGCCGATACATTCAGACCTATCTATGGCTACCGGTTGCAGACCTCTTTTCGACTATTTTGGCGAAAATACAGGTGCTGATGTTGCAGAACGACATTTCGGAACTGACTAATAATCCGAATGTTGACCTTGACGGGAGCAACACCGCTTACACGGTGTTCATGATTATCGGCATTATCGGCTACTTCACGATTCCGACTGTCGCGGGCTGGATTATTCAGGCTGGAGGCATGGGCAGCTACAACCGCTCCATCAACAACACTGCTATGACAGGAGGCTCATGGGCCGGAAGTATTGCCGGAGGTGTGGCGGGAAATGCGGCAGGACGAATAGGCAAACTCCTTAAATAGTATGGCTCAATCCTGTCTATGCCTAAAGACGGACTTACCGTGCTGTCATTGTTTGACGGCATGTCGTGCGGGGCCATAGCATTACGCGAAGCCGGCATTTCGGTGAAACAATATTTCGCATCCGAGATTGACAGACAGGCAATAAGGCAGACTCAACATAACTTTCCCGATACAATACAACTGGGGAACGTGACGGATGTGAAGGCCACGGATCTTCCACCCATAGACCTTCTAATAGGTGGTTCTCCATGTCAGGGATTCAGTTTTGCAGGGAAACAGTTGAATTTCAGTGACCCGCGAAGCAAACTATTTTTTGAGTATGTCAGGATTTTGCGTGAAATACAGGCATATAATCCCGATGTAAAGTTCCTGTTGGAGAATGTCAGGATGCTTTCTGAATATGAGAATATAATCAGCAGTCATCTCGGTATTTTCCCTGTTGCAATAAATTCCGCACTGGTGTCCGCGCAGAACCGTTACAGATTGTACTGGACAAATATCCGCATCAAGTCTGTCCCTGACCTGTTTGGCTCTACTCTCCATACCGACATTCCTCAACCGGAAGATAGGGGTATTTATCTCCGTGATATTCTTGACAGTGATGTTGACAGTAGATTCTATCTTAAGCCCGACGAGATTGACAAACTTGTAAGGCAACGTGAATATGGCGTTCAGGAGCAAGGCAATATTCCGGATGAGAATATCCTTGACTTATGGTTTGACCCCTATGACCGCGACACTCCATCATCAAGACATGATTTTGAAAGGATTGATCCGGATAAGGTCTCAAGCCGGAATCCGCTTTATCCTGCACCAGATATTGCGAGAGTTCCGATACAGGCGATCCAGAAGAATCATCTGATTAGAGACTGCCGTAATGAATCATCCTCGACTCTGGTAATTCCAGGTTCTGTCGTAAAACCCCAGTTCGGAGGCGGCTTCCGTCCGATTGTATCCGGCAAAGCCTCCTGTCTTGTGGCATCATCAAGCAAGTTCGCCGCGATGCTGATTGTAAATGGCGATGACATGGTTATCCGTTATCTCACTCCTGCGGAGTGCTGCCGAATACAGACCATACCCCAATGGTATGAGTGGAATTGCAGTGAACCTCAGATATACAGGTTGCTCGGCAACGGTTGGACGGTCGATGTCATCAGCCATATCTTCCGATACCTGTCAATTTAGAATCAACAATTAAAATTATGGAATTTAAGTCATTAAAAAACATCGAGACCTCTTTTCGGCAGATAAGGCTGTTCGGCATAATCATGGTATCGTTATGCGCCTGTGTCGCCATCGGTGCCGTGATACTCTCCCTGAACTTCGCCGAAAAGCAGCGTGAGAAAATCTATGTCCTTGACAACGGCAAGTCGCTTATGCTTGCCTTGTCTCAGGACATGGAGCAGAACCGCCCGGCGGAGGCGCGTGAACACGTCCGACGCTTTCACGAGCTGTTCTTCACACTGTCGCCCGACAAGTCGGCGATTGAACACAACATCAACCGCGCCATGTCACTGGCCGACAGGAGTGCCTACAATTACTACTCCGATTATGTGGAGAAGGGATATTATAACCGAATCATCGCCGGAAACATCACACAGGTGTTGCAGGTGGACAGCATAGTCGCCGATTTCAACGACTATCCCTATCAGGTGAGAACCTACGCCCGGCAGATGATCATCCGACAGAGCAACGTGACCGAAAGGTCGCTCATAACACAATGCAGACTTTCCAATGTGTCGCGCTCCGACGACAATCCCAACGGCTTCATGATCGAGGGTCTGACAATCCTTGAAAACAAAGATTTGATAACCACAAAACGAACATTGTCCCAATGAGTATAAAACAGAAAATACGCAACCTCGTGGCACCCTTATATAATTTATATAATAAGGTGTGGCACGGTCCGAAAGGGAAAATCAAAGAACGGGTGAGAAAAGCCTGTGACGATATGCCCCACAAGCAACGCCTTATGGTCGTTACCATTCTTCTATCGGCATTTATTCTTGTAGCTTTCTTCGTGTTCGGACACGCCTGCTACAAGATGGGTGCCGGCCACGCTCGGCAGGCGGTCGAGATTGAGCATATCAGGCAACTGGAGCTTCCGACTGAGAACAATTCTGATATTCCATCTAAAATGATTGAATATGAAAATGCTCAATAACCTCAAAGCGAAGTTCACGCCCAAGACTGTGGCTGAACGGGAGCGGCTCAAACGTCTCACGGTCTATACACTACTTATATTGTCCTTTCTCGTATGCCTGTGGATCATCTTCGCCCCAAGCGGCGAGGATGAGGCGGCAAAGGGAAAGGCGAACATGGAACTGCCCGACCAGACTTCCGCCGGTATGCCCGACACGAAACTGAAGGCTTACGAACAGGAGGCGGCGCAGAAAAACAAGTCGCGCAATGACAGCACAATCAATGCCGTATCGCTCCAGCTCGACACGGTTACTGCCCCGGCAACGCCGACAATCCCTGACGAAATCCAGAACTCTGCGGCAGCATACCAGCAGGCGCAGGCATCGTTACAGGATTTTTATGTGCCTGACTATAATGAATCGGCGCAGGTAGCCGAATTGCAGGCACGGATTGATGAGCTGGAGATGCAGAACGCCATGACACAACAGTCTCAGCAACCCAACGAGATGGAGCTGCTTGAGAGGTCGTATCAGTTGGCGGCGCAGTATATGGGCAACGGCAGCAATGCCGACGGTCAGGCACCTCCGGCACAATCCGATGAGAAAGGAAAACGCAACGTGCAGCCGGTGCAGAACGTGACCCACAATGTCGTATCGACTTTGAGTGCCACCACAAATGACCGTGGCTTCAACACCTCGGTCGGCATAAAACGCTCGGCAGGAAGGAACACAATCGCCGCTGTCATAGCCGGAGACCAGTCGGTAACCAACGGTCAATCTGTAAAACTGCGGACAACCGAACCGATGTGGATAGGCAACAGGCTTATCCCTCGCCAGACAACTCTGACGGGATTGGCAAGGTTGCAGGACGAGCGTCTGGAGATTGAGATTACCTCGGTGGAAACGGGAGGCTCAATCTATGAGGTGGAGCTGAAAGTGTATGATTCCGACGGTCAGGAGGGAATAAACATCCCCAACTCTATGGAATCTGACGCACTCCATGAAATCGGTGCCAACATGGGCAGTACGATGGGCAGCTCTATCAACATCTCCACCGATGCCGGGGCGCAGATTGCCTCTGATGTAGGGAGAGGTCTAATAAACGGTGTCAGCCAGTATCTCACAAAGAAGATGCGTACCGTCAAGGTGCATCTCAAATCCGGGTACCGTGTAATGCTTTACCAGCCCGAAAACAATTAAACCACTTAAATCCAACGTAAAAATGAAACTGAAAACAATTATTCTCTCAGCCATTGCCGTTCTCGGCATGGCAACCCCCGCCTTTGCAAAAGGCAAAAAGACGGTCAATAGTGCCGATAACAACGTGTCGCCTGACACTGAACAGGTTGCTGAACACGACCTGAACGTGTACGGTGATAACTACACCGACGGCGATAAGTTCAGCGGTCTTACCCGAAAAGTAGGCTTCGACCGCATGATACCGCCCCATGCTCTGGAGGTATGCTACAACAAGACGACGCACATCATCTTCCCGGCAGAGATTACATACGTTGATCTCGGTAATGAAAACCTTGTCGCCGGACTTGCCGACGGCGCGAAAAACGTGCTGCGTGTCAAATCTGCCTTCAAGTCGTTCAAGCAGGAAACAAACCTGTCGGTAATTACCGATGACGGCTCCTATTATGTCTTCAATGTCAAGTTTGCCAAAGAGCCGCTGTTGCTCAGTATCGAAATGACTGACTTTCTCCACGACGGCGAATCGGTGAACCGTCCCAACAACGCACAGGAAATCTATCTTGAACGCCTCGGCAGTGAAAGTCCTATGCTTGTAAAGCTGATTATGAAGTCAATCCACAAGCAGAACAAGCGCGAAATCAAGCATATCGG
>CALKRW010000018.1 GCA_937989585.1 uncultured Porphyromonadaceae bacterium
CAAAATATTATACATATCTTTGCAACTGGGGATATGGAAGTTACATATCCGTTCCAAATCCATCCGAGACAGCATGGCCGTGGGCCGAGCACGCAAAACCTTAAATAAACCTAAAAGTGCATGGCGCCGATTCCTTATTTCCTGAAATATCCCCAGAATCATCCTGTGCCAGAAATCGCATAATGATAATAATGAAATAAACGATAACTAAAAGCATCAAGACTATGAGAAGAACCTTATTACTGCTGCTCGGAATGTTTCTGACGTTCTCCGCATCCGCCCTCGTAAGAACAGAAGTCCGTCAGGACGGCCTAATCTTTGAAGTTTACAAAACAGTTAAAGAAGGTATGCCTAGAGCCGAACTCGTCGGCCAGTATCTGACCGAGAAAACCGATGTCGTGATTCCATCGTCGGTCACCCTGAACGACACTGTCTATAAAGTCTTTTATATTGACGAAGCATTCAGGAACTGCGAGATGCTGACCTCCGTCAGCATCCCCAATTCCGTGGAATATATCGGTTCCTACGCTTTCTCAAACTGCCCCGGACTGACATCGCTGGACATTCCCGATTCCGTTATCTATCTCGGCTACGGTGCATTCCGTGGAAGCGCCAACCTGTCTTCGGTGAATATAGGAAAATCGGTAACTGAAATATCCATGTCTGCTTTCGAGGGGTGCAAACGCCTGACAACGATAGACCTTCCAGATTCCGTAACAGAAATCGAAGGCTCTGCTTTTGAAGGTTGCACGGGCCTGACCACGGTCACGATGGGCAATTCAATAAAAAAGATTAGGGGGAGTGCTTTCAATAGCTGCAGCCGACTGCAATCGATAGAACTACCGCCTTCCGTCGCCTATATCGGCGTCTATGCTTTCAGCAGATGTACCAGCCTGACCTCAGTAGACCTTCCGGATGCCCTGTATTCGATTGAATCCAACGCTTTCGACGATTGCCCTAATATTCGCGAGGTGTACTATGAGACAGTAAATCCCACCATAGCATTAGAAAATATCTTTACGAAGGAAGTATACGAGAACGCAACCCTCTACATCGGGAAAGGCGCACTTGACAAAGTCCGTACCACCAGGCCATGGTATCTGTTTAAAAACGTACAGGAAAGAGTCTTTACCGGCGTCGATAAAGTCGCCCCGGACAACGAAGACATAGACTTCGGCGCCCCCGTGGAAGTCTACAATATGGAAGGCGCGCTCGTGTCGAAAAGCGTCGAGGACCTCACCCCCGGCCTCTATATTGTCCGCCAGGGCAAGAACGTGAAGAAATTCAGCGTGAAGTAATCATAGCGAAGAACTGCCTGCTAAAATAAAGAAGATAAAAAATCGTCAACGAGTCGTTGACGATTTTTTTTGAAATTCTCGGCTGTAATGATTAACTTTGCACCGTGTATACACAAGCGACAACAGCGGTGTGCCGGAGGGCATTGCCGCAGAGGCATAATTTTCCGGCCTGTCATTCCCAACATCCGTTATGCCGGATTATCCGTAATCACCTCAGAATATCATTACCAAAATACCTTAATGCAATAATCCGATGAATAAAACTTCACTTATTCTCGCAAGTGCTCTTCTGACATCGTGCTGCAGCGTATTGGCAGCCGAAAAAGTGTCCGAAGTCTGGGTCCCGGACCTGGGCAACGGCAAGTACCTCAATCCCGTGATCAATGCCGACTATTCTGACCCAGATGTAGTCAGAGTGGGCGACGACTATTACATGACAGCGTCGAGTTTCTGCGACATTCCCGGACTTCCCATCCTCCATTCGAAAGATCTTGTAAACTGGACCCTCATAGGCCATGCCATCGCGGAAATGCCCGAGTACGCCCAGTTCGTGCCCGACCCTAACCACGGCGGCGCGGTATGGGCCCCGGCGATACGTTTCCACAACGGCGAGTACTACATCTACTGGGGTGACCCCGACCTGGGCATCTTCATGGTCAAGACCAAGAATCCCGCCGGACCGTGGGAGGCACCCGTCCTGGTACACAAGGCCAAGGGCATTATAGACACCTGCCCTTACTGGGACGAGAACGGCAAGGCATACATAGCCCACGGCTACGCAGGCTCTCGCGCCGGCGTCAAGAGCATACTCGGCATGATAGAGATGACTCCCGACGGCACAAAGACAATCGGTCAGGACCGCATGATTTATGACGGCCACCTCGAGAATCCAACCATCGAGGGCGCCAAGATGTACAAGCGCGGCGACTACTACTATATCTTCTCTCCGGCCGGCGGTGTAGCCACAGGCTGGCAGGAAGTGCTACGCTCGAAAGACATATGGGGCCCCTACGAGACCCGCAACGTCATGGAACAGGGCAAGACCGACATCAACGGCCCCCATCAGGGCGCATGGATCGACACTCCTGACGGCAGCCAGGACTGGTTCATCCACTTCCAGGACAAAGGTCCCTACGGCCGCGTCGTACTACTCGAGCCCATGAAGTGGAACAATGACGGATGGCCCGTGATAGGCGTGGACCCCGACGGCGACGGCCGCGGCGTTCCCGTCAACCAGTACGCCAAGCCTAAGGTCGGCAAGAACTACCCGAAGGCCACACCGGCTGACAGCGACGAGTTCGACTCCACGACCCTCGGCCTGCAGTGGCAGTGGAAGGGCAACCCATCGGCACTGTGGTACTTCGCCGACGCCGCCAACTCGCGCCTGAAACTGTTCTCGCACAACACCGAGAACGCCAAACGCCTGTACGACATGCCCAACCTGCTCCTGCAGAAATTCCCCGCACCAGACTTCACCGCCACCGCCAAGGTAGAGTTCGCCCCCCGCATGAAGGACGACAAGATGCAGGCCGGCGAGCGCGCAGGCATCACCGTCATGGGCTATGACTACGAGGCCCTGGCGCTCGAGGCCCGCGCCGACGGCATATACCTAGTCTCGATCGAGTGCGCCAAGGCCAACAAGGGCGGCGAGGAGAAAGTATCAGGCGAAGCCGTGAAAATCAGTGACGGCCCCACATCGGGCACAGTCTACCTGCGTGCCAAAATCGAGCGCAAGGGCGTGAAGAAACCCACACAGAAACCCGACTACAAGTGCGAGGCCACATTCTACTACAGCCTCGACGGCAAGAAGTACACCAAGTTCGGCCCCGTGCTCAACGTCCGCGAGGGCCACTGGATAGGCGCGAAGATAGGCATGTTCTGCACCCGTCCCTGGACCTCGAACGACAGCGGATGGCTGGACATCGACTGGTTCCGCATCACAAAATGAGACCGAGGAGCACAACCAAAGAACATACTTTTAAAAGCCACATAACAATAATCCAATAAGACATTGAAAGATGGATTTTAAAGAAGTAAACGAACGATATACTCTTCCCGAGGCCATCAAGGAGGCACAGCGCTGCCTCCACTGCAAGGTCCCAGGATGCAAGAAGGGCTGTCCCATAAGCAACGAGATTCCCGACTGGATCGCCGAACTGGCCAAAGGCAACTTCGGCAACGCCGTATCCATAATCAACAGCCGCAGCAATCTGCCCGCAGTGTGCAGCCGAGTGTGCGCGCACGAGAAACAATGCGAGGGCAACTGCGTCCTGGCCAAGAAAGGGCAGGCCATCCACATAGGCCGTCTGGAACGATTCATCTCAGACTTCGACACCGAGGCCGCGTTCTCGCACGAGGGTCTGCCCGAGAAGTCGCGCGGCCGCGTGGCCGTCATCGGCAGCGGACCGGCCGGACTCACCATCGCAGGCGACCTGTCCCGCAGGGGCTTTGCCGTGGAAATCTTCGAGATGGAGCCAGAGCCGGGCGGCGTACTGATGTTCGGCATCCCCGAATACAGGCTTCCGAAAGATGTCGTGCGCCACGAAATCAAGAAAATCGAGAATCTCGGCGTCGTATTCCACATGTCGACGACCGTGGGCGAGGAACTGACAGTCGACGATCTGTTCGCCCGCGGCTTCGACGCCATATTCATGGGTACAGGCACCGGTGTTCCCAAGCGCCTGGACATCCCTGGAATCACACATCCGGGCGTCCGCCAGGCGATACGCTTCCTGCGCCGCGTCAGCCTCTATGAGAACGGCCTGATGAGCCGCGACGAGGTTGTGGTAGGACCCGGCGACCATGTATTCGTGGTCGGCGGCGGCAACACCGCCATGGACGCCGCCCGCACCGCGCTGCGCATGGGCGCCGACGAGGTGACCGTCATCTACCACCGCTCGATAGACACCATGAAGGCACTGCGCAGCGAATATGACGAGGCTGTGGCCGAAGGCGTCAAATTCCTGTGGAACACATCGATAAAAGAAATCGAGGGAGAGGAAGGCTCGCCCAAACTCACCGCCATAACCATCGACACCGAGGGCAAGATAAGCCGTGTGCCCGCACAGCATGTGATCCAGGCCGTAGGCAGCGCGCCGGCATCGCGCATCGTGTCGACCACCGATGGCATCGAGACAGACTCGCGCGGCTATGTGACGGTACGCGAGAACCCCTACGGCATGACAACGCGCAACGGCGTGTTCGCCGGCGGCGACGTGACCGCACGTCCCGCTACGGTAGTCCACGCCATGGAGGACGCCAAAAAGGTAGCCGAAGGCATCGCGAAATATGTGGATGCCGTGAAACTCATGCAGGAAATCCAAAAATAAGTGCTACCTTTGCGAGAACCTTAATCGCACTATATCAAACCAAAATACAAAAATAAATCTATCACCAAACCAATTATGAGCAAAGTTGTTACTCTCGGCGAGATTATGCTCCGCCTTTCTCCCGAAGGATCCAAACGTTTCGTCCAGGTCGACTCGTTCGACGTCATCTGGGGCGGCGGTGAGGCCAATGTCGCCGTATCGTGCGCAAACTACGGCCATGACGCATGGTTCGTATCCAAACTTCCCACCCACGAAATCGGCCAGGCCGCAGTGAACGCCCTGCGCCGCTACGGCGTGCACACCGGCGCCATCGCCCGCGGCGGTGACCGTGTAGGCATATACTACTGCGAGACCGGCGCATCGATGCGTCCCTCGAAGGTCATCTATGACCGCGCCCACTCGGCAATCGCCGAAGCCAACCCCGAGGACTTCGACTTCGACGCAATCATGGAAGGCGCCGACTGGTTCCACTGGTCGGGCATCACCCCCGCTATCTCGGACAAGGCTGCCGAACTGACCCGCCTTGCCTGCGAGGCAGCAAAGCGTCACGGCGTGACCGTATCGTGCGACCTCAACTTCCGCAAGAAACTCTGGACATCCGAGAAGGCCCAGTCGATCATGCGCCCCCTCATGAAATATGTAGACGTCTGCATCGGCAACGAGGAAGACGCCGAACTCTGCCTTGGCTTCAAGCCCGAGGCTGACGTGGAGGCCGGCGAGACCAACGCCGAAGGCTACAAGGGCATCTTCAAGGCCATGGCCAAGGAATTCGGCTTCAAATATGTAGCATCGACCCTGCGCGAGTCGTTCTCCGCCACCCACAACGGCTGGAAGGCCATGATATACAACGGCGAGGAGTTCTACGAGAGCAAACGCTACGACATCAACCCCATCATCGACCGCGTAGGCGGCGGCGACTCGTTCTCAGGCGGCCTCATCCACGGCCTTCTGACAATGCCCACCCAAGGCGAGGCCCTCGAGTTCGCAGTTGCAGCATCTGCCCTGAAGCAGACCATCAACGGCGACTTCAACCTTGTCTCGGCAGCCGAGGTCAAGGCTCTTGCCGGCGGCTCGGCAAACGGCCGCGTACAGCGCTAACCACAGACACAGAACCATTCGGAGATGTTCGTCGTGCAACATCTCCGAATATAATTTCAACGAAAAAAATGGCAAAATTCAATAAACTTCAAGTATCAAACAAGATGGAGGCCGCTCCCATGGTTCCCGTCTTCTACCACAAGGATGCCGCCGTTGCCTGCGCAGTAGTCAAGGCCTGCTACGAGGGTGGTGTCCGCTGCTTCGAGTTCACCAACCGCGGCGACTTCGCCCACGAGGTGTTCGAGGAGGTCGTTAAATTCGCCGCCAAGGAATGTCCCGACATGGCTGTCGGCGTAGGCTCGGTAGTCGAACCCGGCACAGCATCACTGTACATGCAGCTCGGCGCCTGCTTCGTCGTAGGCCCGCTGTTCAACCCCGAGGTCGCCCGCGTATGCAACCGCCGTCAGGTTCCCTATATCCCCGGCTGCGGCACAGTCAGCGAGATCGGCGCCGCCCAGGAGGTTGGCTGCGAGGTCTGCAAGGTGTTCCCCGGCGATGTCCTCGGCCCGAAATTCGTCAAGGGCCTCAAGGCTCCGATGCCCTGGACCAAAATCATGGTCACCGGCGGCGTAGAGCCCACATCCGAAAACCTCGCCGGATGGTTCGGCGCAGGCGCCGACTATGTAGGCATGGGATCCAAACTCTTCCCCAAGGACAAGGTAGCAGCCCAGGACTGGCAGTATGTCACCGACAAGTGCCGCGAAGCCCTCTCGTACTGCAAGAAGTAATAAACACAGACTATAGCCGTCACAGGGATTCAGCTCGCTGTGGCGGCTTTGTCGCTTAATATCCGCTACACCATAAAACACCATGGATAAAAAACTAATGAATTCGGCAGCCGACAACATCCGCGTGCTGGCAGCCGCTATGGTCGAGAAGGCCAAGTCGGGCCATCCCGGCGGTGCAATGGGCGGCGCTGACTTCGTCAACGTGCTCTACTCACAGTTCCTCGTCACCGATCCCGACAATCCCGAGTGGTTCGCCCGCGACCGCTTCTTCCTCGATCCGGGCCACATGTCGCCAATGCTCTACTCGGTGCTCGCGCTGCAGGGCCACTTTACCACCGACGAACTCGCACAGTTCCGCCAGTGGGGCAGCCCCACTCCCGGTCACCCCGAACTCGAGGTCGCCCGCGGCATAGAGAACACCTCCGGTCCCCTCGGCCAGGGCCACGTGATGGCCCTCGGCTCGGCAATCGCCGAACGCTTTCTCGTAGCCCGCTTCGGCGATGTCTGCGCACACAAGACCTACACCTTCATCTCGGACGGCGGTGTACAGGAGGAAATCTCGCAGGGCGCAGGCCGCATAGCAGGCTATCTCGGACTGAACAACCTCATCATGTTCTATGACTCGAACAAGGTGCAGCTCTCGACCATGGTCGACGCCGTCGACCGCGAGGATGTAGCCGCCAAGTACCGCGCATGGAACTGGAACGTGCTCGAAGTGGACGGCACCGACCCCGAGGCCATAGCCAATGCTCTCGACCTGGCCAACGAGGAGAAATCGCGCCCGACCATCATCATCGGCCACACCGTGATGGGCCGCGGCGCCGTGACAGCCGATGGCGAAAGTTATGAAGGCAAGTGCGACACCCACGGCAACCCGCTGAGCAAGTCGGGCGCCGACTACGCCGCAACAATACGTCACCTCGGAGGCGACCCCGAGAACCCCTTCGTCATCCGCGATGAGGTCAAGAAACTCTACGCCGACCGCGCCGAGGCCCTACGCAAGGAGGTTGCAGAACGCCACGCCGCCGAAAAGGCATGGGCCGAGGCAAATCCCGAGAAGGCAGCCCTGCTTCGCGAATACCTGTCGGGGAAGGCTCCCAAGGTCGACTATGCCTCGATTGAGATCAAGCCCAACAGCGCCTCGCGCGCCGCATCGGCAGCAGTCCTATCGGTTCTGGCCAAGAACGTCGGCAACATGCTCGTGGCAAGCGCCGACCTCGCGAACTCGGACAAGACCGACGGCTTCCTCAAGCAGACCCACGCACTCGCACCCGGTGACTTCAGCGGAGCATTCCTCCAGGCCGGCGTCAGCGAACTCACCATGGCCGTAATCATGAACGGCATCGCCGCCCACGGCGGCGTAATCGGCGCCTGCGGCACATTCTTCGTGTTCTCAGACTACATGAAGCCCGCTGTCCGCATGGCCGCGCTAATGGAACTTCCCGTGAAGTACATCTGGACACACGATGCATTCCGCGTAGGCGAGGACGGTCCGACCCACGAGCCAATCGAGCAGGAGGCACAGATACGCCTGATGGAGCAGATCACAAACTTCTCGGGCAAGATGGCCCTTCTGGCACTGCGTCCCGCCGACCGTTTCGAGACCATCGTCTGCTGGGAGATGGCCATGGACAATACGGACACTCCCACCGCGCTCATCTTCTCGCGCCAGGATCTTCCCGACCTGCCCGGCACATGCTACGAAAAGGCTCTCGGCTGCAAGATGGGCGCATACGTTGTCGTCGAGGCCGAGAATCCCGATGTCACCCTGCTGGCCAACGGCTCGGAGGTCAGCCTGCTCTGCGACGTAGCCGAACTGCTCATGGCCGAAGGCATCCGCGCACGCGTGGTGTCGGTTCCCTCGGTAGGCCTGTTCAAGCACCAGAGCGCCGAATACCGCGACTCAGTGCTGCCCGCATCCGTACCCGTCTACGGCCTCACCGCAGGTCTGCCTGCATCGCTGCTGCCCCTGGTCGGCTGCAACGGCCACATCCAGGGCATGGAGCGTTTCGGCGCATCTGCCCCCTACAAGGTTCTCGACGAGAAATTCGGCTACACACCCAATGCCGTGCTCGCCAACGTCAAGGCTTTCCTCAACAAGTGAAACGCTGACTGATCCCTTGCCCCATAACGCAATCAGGCGGGAAATCCGGAATCCGGATTTCCCGCCTGGCTTATTGGACCATGCCTGAAAGTTCAGGCGCAAAGAGGTATATCAGACTGTCTTCTCGTCGAGATAGGGATTGAGTTTCTTCCACTCGTCGATGGGAGGCATGACACCCATGGCGATGACCTCGTCGCGGAGTGCGCAGAGGTGCTTGTAACTCTGCTCGAGTTCGGCCATCTCGGCGGGAGTCCCCTTGACGGGTACGCAATGTACGCCGTTCTTGTCGATGGTGGTCTCGGTGGCCATCATGATGTGGCTGAAACGGTCGTTGTTGACATAGCGTCCT
The DNA here is from genome assembly GCA_937989585.1 of uncultured Porphyromonadaceae bacterium. GTDB lineage: Bacteria > Bacteroidota > Bacteroidia > Bacteroidales > Muribaculaceae > CAG-873. Next base: position 8,907 of record CALKRW010000018.1, read on the forward strand.
GCGGGCCAGCGGAAGGGCTTGCCACCCATGGCTGCCGCAATCATCTCGATCGAGAGGTAAGAGGGGCTCTGGAACGAGGAGCGGCCGCGCAGGTTAATGATATTCTTGCCGCCCTGGATAACACGCTGCTGGATTTCTTCCCAGTCTTTCTCAGGCATTTCGGCGGTGCCGATGATTTCACTGAGGGGCTTGCCGTTGACAGTGCATGTCGAGGCGAATACAGCCATCTGCTCGCCGTGGCCGCCGTATGTGCGGGCGTTGACGACCTTGTCCGGAGCGATTTTGAAGTACTTGGCGAGTTCGGAGCGCAGACGGGTGGAGTCGAGGGCTGCGAGAGTGGTCACGCACTCGGGCTTGACACCTGCGTAGAGCAGAGTGATCAGGCCGGTGATGTCAGCGGGGTTGAAGATTACGGTGATGTGCTTTACGTCGGGGCAGTATTCCTTGACGTTCTTGCCGAATTCCTCGGCGATGCCTGCATTGCCCTTCAGCAGGTCCTCGCGGGTCATGCCTGCCTTGCGGGGAGCACCACCCGAGTTGACGATATACTTGGCGCCTGTAAGAGCCTCTTTCACGTCAGAGGTGAAAGTCAGGTTGAAGCCTTCCATGCCGCACTGGAGGAGTTCCTCGGCGACACCTTCCAGACCGGGTGCATAGGGATCATAGAGGCAGATGTTGGGGGTGAGGTTCATCATCATGGCTGTCTGGGCCATGTTCGAGCCAATCATGCCGGCAGCGCCGACGATGACAAGTTTGTCGTTAGTCAGAAAATTCATTGTTCTATGCTAATTTTTTGTTAAAAAACTTTGTTCACGAAAATAACAATGCGGAACCCCGCAATAGTTGTTGCAAAAATATAAAAAATTCCGTTTCCCTGTCAAATATTTCAAATAAATTCACAAGTTTTTCACTGCCGAAACGGAAATTTTTCACCTCTTTCGAAATTTCATGCGATTCGGACATTTAAATGAAGTAAAAAACGACCGTGACACACAATAAAATCACGCGGGATGTTGTTTGTTATAATAGTATTTACTAATTTTGCGCGACTTTTCGGTAAGGTCCGACAATACATAACGCCGCACCTCTCCCCGAAAAAGCCCCGACAGAAAAGGCAAGTTCACACAAGGCAATAACAATCAGATTAATAAACACCAAACTAAGCATACATCATGTACTGGACACTTGAATTAGCATCTAAACTCGAAGACGCACCCTGGCCCGCAACCAAAGACGAACTCATCGACTACGCCCAGCGTTCCGGCGCCCCCCTCGAAGTCATCGAGAACCTACAGGAAATCGAAGACGAAGGCGACACCTACGAAAGCATCGAAGACATCTGGCCCGACTACCCCTCCAAAGAAGACTTCTTCTTCAACGAGGACGAGTATTGATAAGCATATAAACATTTATTATCCTTATAATCAGCGAGATAAGCAAATATAATTTGTTTGTCTCGCTGCTTTTTATAGCCTTTTATAGCATAGTTTGTTTGCCTCAAATGCGGAATTTTCGGTTGAAATATTAGTTTGTTTGTCTCAAATTCATTATCTTTGTAGTCGTTTGTGAGTATTCACTTAACCTCCTCAATTATGGGCAGACCGAAAAGACAATACCCTTTGGGAAAATATCGCCTGCGGGCGGGCAAACATCCTGACAAATCAAAACCATGTACCGTTGTATTGGAATACACGTGGAATCGGCAAATATTCAGGAAGACCACCAATATTCTTGTCCGGGAATGTGACTGGAATCAATCTCTTCATCAAGGCAGAGGCGGTGTCCGTGTTTCATACGGATCGGAATCAGCACGCACCAATGCGTTACTCCTTGCCCGTGTGACCAAGATAGACAACCTGCTCGCCGAGTACAACCAAAATCATCCCAATCAGATTACAGCACAAGTAATCAACGATATTCTGGCAGACAAACCCATCACCCGCAAGGATAATGGTAAGGACTTCATTGATCTTGCATTGGAAAGACTTGAATCAGACTACAGCCGAAATCGAATAGGCCGAAGCCGTTACCAAAATGGTGTCAGTGGCATGAATATTTTCAAGTCGTTTCTGCGGGCGGAGGGTAAAGGTACATATAAACAGGATGGCCTGTATGTAAGCGAAATCACAGTCGAGCTTATTGAGGACTATATCAAATGGCGAAGACTCGTAAAACAGAATTCGGACGCCACTATCAACCATGCGCTGACACCTATAATGAAGGCTTGTGCATACGCCGCCGACATCAACCTTATTCCGGCTTCCATCAATGCCAGGATACAAGATATGCGCATAGTTCCAAAGATACAGCTTTCATCGGACGATGCAGAATTCGACGGCAAGAGCCTTTCACATGAAGAGATGGGAAAGCTCATCACCTATTATAATGAGTGTCGCGAGCCTCGACGCAGGGAATTTATCGAAATGTTCTTGTTCGCGTTCCATGCCTGCGGTCTCCGTGTCGTGGATGTAATGACATTGCAATGGTCAAATATTGACTTCAATCGTAAGGAGTTGCGGAAGATAATGATTAAGACTGGTAAGCGGCACATCATTCCCCTGACGGATCCAGCCATCGGTATTCTCAATATCTGGAAAGAGAAGAGAGGCGACAGCCGCTATGTTTTTGATTTGGTCAAGGATAATCTTGATATAGACAATGACGAAGCATTGTATAAGGCAAGGAACAATGCCACCAAGTGCATTAACCAATCACTGACGGTAGTCGGCGAAGCTCTCAGTCTTAAATTCCCACTGACCATGCATGTCGCGCGCCATACATTCGCAGTCTTCGCTCTCAATAAGGGGCTTTCAATGTCAGTTGTCAGCCGCCTGTTAGGGCACGGAAGCACCGACATTACCGAAAAAGTATATGCACGCTTCCTCCCAGAGACCCTCTCCACCGAAGTCGCACGCCTTGCAGGAGACATCAACTCATTGTCAATAATTTAAGAAATGCCGTAAATATTTATTACTTTCGCATATGGAAACCAACGAAATAGTCCTATACCAGCCAAATGAAACGATGAAACTTGAGGTTCGCCTCGAGAATGAGACTGTTTGGCTCACACAACAGCAAATAGCCGATTTATTCGGCACTAAACGACCAGCGATTACCAAGCATCTTTCCAATATCTTCAAGTCAGGAGAATTGGAAGAAGAAAGCACATGTTCCATTTTGGAACATATGGCTGCTGACGGCTCAAGAACATATTCTACAAAGTATTACAACCTAGACGTAATTCTTTCAGTTGGTTATCGAGTCAATAGCGTCAATGCCACAATGTTCCGGCGATGGGCGAATCAAGTCTTAAAAGAATACCTTCTTCGCGGATATTCTGTGAATCAGCGACTGATGCAGATAGAAGATAGGATTGACAGACGATTATCTGAGCATGACAGGCATCTGTTGATGTTGGATGAAAAGGTAGATTTCTTCGTAAGGACTTCATTACCACCCAAGGAAGGAATTCTGTTTCAAGGTCAGATATTCGATGCCCATGTGATAGTATCAAAGCTCGTTGAATCTGCCAATACGCGCATAGTTCTGATTGATAATTATGTAGACGCGACTGTTTTGACACAGCTTGATAAAAGAAAGCCGGGAGTCAAAGCCACCATTTACACGCAGGAAATCAAGCCCATACTCCGTCAGGATCTACGGCGACATAATCAGCAATATCCCGAAATCACAATCCATGTATATCATGGAGCCCATGACCGTTTTCTGATAATCGACGAGACGGTGTATCACATCGGTGCATCGCTCAAAGATCTTGGCAAGAAACTTTTTGCTTTCTCTGAGATGACAGCGATGACCGGCACAGAGCTATTGTCTAAACTGTAAATCTCTACGATTAGAGGACTAAACACATTCATAAGATTTAAAGGAGGTGACGAGCCTCCTTTTTTATGTCCGTATCAAATTTTGGAGCCGGAATCATAGAGTCAGAGTGCCGGAATATAGTGCCGATTTTGTGATTTGGTTATACCAAGCTAAAAATCAGGGCATTTCGTGTGCATTATTTCTAAATCCATGGCTAATGAGATACTTTTGCAACCGATTTGAAAATGATGGCGGATAAATCCGCAGCGCAAAAAGAATAACGAAAACATAAATGCCAAAATCAAGTAACACAATTACCACAGCGGAGGACATGCTCAAAAGGATCCTCTATCTGCTTGAGGAATCGCAGGAACGAAGCACCTTGGGCAATGGCACTTCAAACGAGTGCCGCATCTACACCAACAAAGAGCTGATGAAGCTGCTCGGTGTGGAAAGCCGTTATCTCAAAAACCTACGTGATAATGGCTACCTCTCCTATTCAAGACACGGGGATAAGTTCTGGTACACACAGAATGATGTTGACACCTTTCTTCAACGCATCAAGTATGAAGCATTTGCCAGTGGAGGGGGTGCAGGATGTTGACGCCATCTGACCCTATTAAGCTGCTTCCAGCTTATGTCGATCAACCCGTTCACTGCAATGCGGCATCAAATGATGAGATGCAGGCAAAGGATGTAGGGTATGCTGACATGAGCAAAATGACCTGTCAAATCAAATTGAAAGCGAATGTCCCTATATCCGAGTAGGCACGGATTATTACCGGGAGGTGTTGCGTCCGCAGGCGAACGGCACCACTTGCAAGTGTCTTGTCTATTGGAAGGCTTCGACTATCAAGGGTGACCACGGGAAGGACTATCTGAACGATGTGCCGAAGTATGACTGCTTTTGCACCGTTCCGAGCCATACCGACTATAACAAGATAATCGGCAACGCCTACAACCTTTATGAGCCAATCACCCATAAGCCGATGCCGGGAGACTGGAGCGCGATTGACGGCTTGCTTCGCCACATCTTCGGGGAGCATTACGAGTATGGTCTTGACTATATACAGTTGCTGTATCAGATGCCGCTTCAAAAGTTGCCGATACTGATATTGGTGTCGGAGCAGCGTAACACCGGCAAGACCACTTTCCTCAATCTTCTCAAGGTGATCTTTCAGGACAACGCGACCTTCAACACCAACGAGGACTTCCGCAGCAAGTTCAATTCCGACTGGGCGGGTAAGCTGCTTATCATGGTCGATGAAGTTCTGCTGTCGCGCCGCGAGGACTCAGAGCGACTGAAGAATCTCAGTACGGCAACATCCTACAAGATGGAGTCCAAAGGCAAAGACCGAAACGAGATTGCCTTCTTCGGCAAGTTCGTCCTCTGTTCCAACAACGAACATTTTCCTATTGTAATTGACCGCGAGGAAGTGCGATACTGGGTTCGTAAGGTCAACTCTTTGGAAACTGACGACCCGTTCTTCATGAAGAAACTTGTGGCACAGATTCCGGCGTTTCTCCATTTCCTTATGCAGAGAGAACTGTCGGTGCAATGCGAAAACCGAATGTGGTTCAGTCCGGAAAGACTTCGCACCGCAGCCCTCAACCGTATCGTAATCTCCAACCGCTCGAAGATAGAGTTTGAGGTTGCCGAACTGCTCATGGATATAATGGACAGTACCGGCGAATCATCGATATCTTTCGTTGTTAACGACATCGCTACTTTGCTCACATACCGGAATGTCCGTGCCGACACAAGCGAGATACGCCGCCTGTTACAGATATATTGGCACCTCAAGCCTGCATCAAACTCACTCACCTATCGAGCTTACGCAGTCGGCATGTTCCCGGCGAAGTACACCGCTAAGAACGCCGTCGGCAGATACTATACCGTTACCAAAGATTTTATTCTGAATTTATCATTATTCTGATGAAATGATGAAAGAATAAATGAAGGGAAAGAAAGTCAGCAAGTTACAGTGGTGTAGGCCCTCATCAAATGGATTCGTGGATGTTGAAAAGCCTCCCATTCTTCCCCTTTCATTCAATATTATTTGATGATGAATTGAATTGACCTGTAATACTGCAAGTTACACACACTTTCATCATTTCATCAAAAATCAGCCACATTTACGTTTAGACAGTTGCCTCTTGTAAACCGGGAATACACGGTTTCGTAGCATCCGGAAAGACGGAGCGAGATTGCTCGCAATAATAACCTTCAAGGTATAGCCTAATATACCTTCATGCGAAGGTTGGCGGCTTTCTGTGCGGAAAGAGGAGGCGGCGCAAGCGCAACTATGAACCGCTTTTAATCAACCTAACCAATTACACCAATAACTTTATGTCTTCACCTAAACAGATGATGGACTTCAAGCCTGTCAAATCAGTCGATGCCAATGTCAGCAATGAACATCAGCGCAACTGGAGCAATGAACTCTTCGAGCGAAAGGCCAAGAATCCAGACCACAATTACGACCGCTCCCGAACCGCCTTGAATTTTCAAGTCGGACCCGGAGGCAGGATAACCGCAGTCAACAAATCGCGGCGTATCGGCGACAGAGTCGAGGAGATAATCAAAGAACATCTCCGACCCGATGCCCGTGTTACCGCCATATCCAACCGTGCTGTCATGGTCGTATTCGGCGGCAACCGTGAGCGGATGCGTGAGATGGCTTTCGGCTCTCAGGAGCTGAACGAGTATGAGGAAACCAACGGTCATCTTATCCGGCAACCCGAAATCGAGCGATGGGCAAAGGATGTGTACGGTTTTGTATGCCGTGAATTCGGAGAAGAAAACGTAGCCTCGTTCATTGTCCATCTTGACGAGACGGGACCACATGCGCATTGTGTTTTCGTGCCGTTGACCGCCGACGGACGCCTCTGCTCAAAGGAAGTGCTTGGAGGTAAGAACAAGATTGAGGCGCGGCAGCACATGAGAGACCTGCACACCCGGCTTGCCGAAGTGAACCGCAAATACGGGTTCGACCGTGGCGATGACATCCACGAGACCGGCGCACGGCATCGCTCGACTGCTGAATACAACCGCGACCTTCACCGTGAGAACGCCAGGCTCGAAACTCTTATAAGCGACAAGTCCGGGCTGTTGGGCCAACTCGAAGACCAAATCAAGAAGGCTGAAACGCGCGTCAAAGGACTTACGACCATGATTGCGAATCTCGAAAGACAAGAGGCAGAGCTGAATGACGAGATCGCTCAGTTGAAGTCAGACATAGAGAATGGTGCCGGTGATGTTTCCGAATTGCGTTGTCGCATCGCGTCCTTTGAAGCCCGACTTGAATCTACCGGACAGAAACTCGCCGACAAACGCGATAAACTCAAGCTCGCCGACCGACAACTTGCCGGGCTTCAGGATAAACTTGATGCCCTCAGTGAGAAATGCGATAATGCTCAAAAGAATTTCCACGAATTCACTGAAAAGAATCAGGAGCAGGTTCGTATGAGGCTGACCGATGCCGTCTTTGCCAGAATGATTGTCGATGTCCGTTCACTGCTGGACACTATGCCTCCGGAACAGAAAGCCTATATTGACGGCGACTTTCTCACAGCAATCGCCGAACAGCCAAATGAGATTCTTAAGTGTGCGATGTATCTGTTTCTCGGCTATCTCGACGGCGCAACCCAATTCGCCCAGTCATGCGGCGGTGGAGGCGGTGACACATCGCTCCCTTGGGGTCGCAAGGAAGATGAGGACGATCGACGCTTCGCCTACCGCTGCATGATGCAGGCCCACAAGATGCTGAAACCGTCTCAGCAAAAGCACGGTATCCGTCGCTAATGTTAAAAATATTTCATCGCATACAGCTTAAATCACGCAAAATTTAGCTAATTTTGCAATCGAAAACAATAATCTTCGACCCATTATTTTATGCGTACTCGATTCTCCATATTTTCGCTCGTACTGTTGTTGTCAGTATTTCCGATGATGATTTCTTCTTGTTCGTCATCGGCTAAATTGGTCGTTTCAAATGGAGCTAACATATCTAAATACAAGTATGTGAGTTTCGGCAAAGAACAAACCGGAGATAGGGAATTGGATGATGTTATGCTATTAGTCCAAAATGAAATTGCAAATACTAAATTGCAACCAATATCCTTAGCGTATGCTCCTGATGATTATTTAGGCTATACCCTTACACCTCATATAAATGTTAAGTCAGAAAAGTGGGATGGTGGACATACCTACATTACCATAACTTTTTATGACCTTTACACAGACCAAAGCGTTGCCGTTGTTAAAAGTAGTGGTATTGGATTGTCAATATCACAAGACCAAAAATTAGCTTTGGGGGCTATTCGGAAAAAACTACAAACTATTTTCGGCAAAAAAGAATAGTATGGCAAAAATCCTCTCTCAAAATTATAGCTACGCTAATAATTCAAGCGGTGATCTTATAAATGTTTCAACTGCTCAACGTAACGAAAAATATTTTTGCCCTATATGTGGAGAAATAATGAATCCGCATATGGGCAAAGTGCGTAGATGGCATTTCGTTCATAAAAATGCGGGGAACTGTTCTTATGAATCATATCTTCATAAGTTAGCGAAAATTAAGATAAGAGAAGCATTTCTTTCTTCCGAGTATTTCCTGCTTTCCTACAATGCTAAAGCAATTTGCTCTGTAGAATGTCCGTTCATTGGTTTTCCCAAGTGTGAAGGTGAAAAACCTGTTGTATTCGATTTGCGTAGATATTATGATACCTGCGAGATAGAAGCTACCTACCACCAATACAGAGCAGACTTGCTGTTAACATCATCTACAAATCCAAAGACACCTCCTGTGCTAATTGAAATTATGGTTACTCATAAATGTACAGAGGACAAAATCAAGGATGGTGTTCGTATTATTGAAATACCAATTCAATCAGAAGAACAAATTGACAATATAGTCAGCAACTGTAAGTTAATGGCTGTAAGGGATAAGCATTACAATTATAGCTATTCTAACGACAGAAATATCATTTTATATAATTTTAATAAAGTAGAATCATTTGACCCAATCGGCAGCTTCGATGAGTATGAAGACTGCTTTAGTAGAAAAAACACTATAGTATTTTGGTTAAATAGCCAAGGTCAATTCCGTTCATTTGATTGCCATTGCTATGAAGTAAGTAAGAAGTTGCCATCTAATGTCCATTATTACATAACCGAGATAGCGACTCCATTCAAAGAGATTTTTCAAGAATTTTCTAAACGAGGAGTAAAAATTCGCAATTGTTTCTTATGCAAATTCAGCAAGCAGGACTCATGGGGTGAAAGGCTATGTGTTTTGTACAAGAAACATAACTTGCCTCGCAAACCTTCTCCATATTGTGCTTTATCTTGTCCCCATTACAGAGAAGATTTTGGGGGCTTACAAAACATGGTTCCAATTGCACAATCTCTGTCATCAGAAGAGATGAACTGTATGCAAAGCCATAAGTTCTATTATCACATTTGTAAAGATATTCTTTGAATATGAAATATACACCTATCCGTTCCAAAAAAGAATTTGATGAGTTATGTTATCAAATTGAACATCTGGATTTTGTTGGTAATCCAGTTGCATCTGACTTTCTAAAAATAGAAGGTCGTAGGATTTATGGCGTTCTTCATGATGCACATGGATTTGACAAGGGTTCGTTTATCATTTTTGGTCAAACAATACAACCTGACAAAATTAAAGCAGCTCCATCAAATACAATATTTGATAAATTAAAACTATATGGCTCAAGTTGCCAATATAAAGGTTTATTGAACACAAAAGGTGATATACTAATTGAAAACAATTATAATGAGTTGACATTATGCAACGGCAATCGTCTCATAGCTTGTAGGAAAGACTATTGCACTCTCTTTCATCTTGACGGAACCGAAATTAAAGGCACCAGATATGAGAGAATATTTGAAGCGGGAGAAAACACCTATGGATTTAAACATAATGGCCTCATCGGATTTTTGAATCAAAACGGAGAAGTTGTTATAAACCCTGAGTATCAAGATAAAAAAGGATATAATCTGTTTGTCAATGGATATGCCACTGTGCTCAAAGACTTTAAAAATAGTGAATATCGATTTAAAATAGATCATTATGGTTTAATAGTCGAATCGGAATGTATTGAATATTACAATGAAGTTCAATCAGAGCATAATCTTGGTACTGGTTACTATCCTTACGGGAATTTACCAGATGCATTGGATGCTTATGATGGAGACGAAGGCAACAGATGGAATACTGATTGATAAACCTCCGTAAATTACGAATCTATCCGAAATGCGAACACTATAAACTGCACTAACACTTGCATTGGTAAATTACTCTATTAAGTTTTGAATTTAGATTGTGGATTATTAAAATGAAACATCTTTATATTATTGGAAATGGATTTGACCTTTTTACAGGGCTCCATACAAGCTATTCGGATTTTAAGCATTGGCTTGAACACAAATATATTTTTGTTTATGAAAATATGAAAGCAGCTTATAATATGGATGGTAAATGGTGGAATGATTTTGAAGTAAATCTCGGAGAACTTGACATCCATCAATTTGTTCGCAATTTTACACATCCAGAGAAATCTGCGGAAGAAGTCATTAAACAAATTGAAGAACGAAAAAATAATCTAAATTCCACAAGTTTACTCCCTGACCTACATGTAGAATCTAAATGCGCAAATCGGCTTCGAGGTTTGCTTGATATTTTACAATACTGTTTTGAGCGGTGGGTTGCTGATTGTCAGAGCATGATTACCGACCCTCAATATACCTATATTGAGAAGAATGATTCCTACTTTATCAATTTCAATTATACTGATACTGTTGAATGGCTTTATCAGATCCCGGATGATAGGGTATTACATATTCATGGCAGAGCATCTAAACATGATAAGTTGATATTTGGCCACAACAAGTATCTTCATGGAGGAATGTATGATGGAGTTGATGTCGATCAAACCTGTTTGGAACTTTCCCGATATCAAAAGAATCCGTATGAGCATATATTTAAGCATAAAGGATTGCCTGATATACTTTCAGATGTAGAATTTATTCATGTTTATGGGCTATCGCTTTCTCCTGTCGATGAAAACTACCTAGATTGGATAGAGGAAAATACACCTGAAGATTGTAAATGGGAGTTCAGTTGGTTCTCTGAACAAGATAAACAAAGAATCGAAAAATTTGTACTTAATCATTGGAGGATTAAAGACCGTTATCAATTAATACAGCTACAGCCAATCAATAAAGATGAAATAAATTAAGACCCTCAATAGCATTTTATCGCCTTTTATAGCAAAGTTTGCTTGTCCAATTTCTGTGAGGTCAAGCTAACTGTTTGATATACAATTCACTCGATCTTCTTCAACGAGGATGAGTATTGAGACTTAAATTTACACGCAACATACTGATTACCAGCCATATAAGCAATTAGAATTTGTTTGTATGGCTGGTGTTTTATGGTCTTAAATAGCCGAATTTGTTTGTGTAAAATACAACATTTGCCCCGATTTTTCCGTTTTTATTTGTATATAATTCACTACCTTTGCAGACATGTGGGAATATCGTAAAAATACAAACAAATAACGGCCTATGGGAAGGACAAAGAGATTATACCCATTAGGGAAATACCGTCTCAGGACACCAAAAAATCCGGATAAGAACAAGGCTTATCCGGTGGACATAGAATATACTTGGAACCGTAAGGTGATCCGACGCACTACCAATATCTTCGTGAAGATTGCAGACTGGAACCAGAATCTTCACGCCGGGCGCGGTGGTGTCCGCCCATCCTACGGTTCGGAGTCCAAGCGCATCAACAGTGTATTACTTGCCAGAGTAGAAAGGACAGATTCTTTACTTGCCGAATTTGCCCAAAACAATCCGCACCAAATAACGGAAGAAGTCATAGATGGCTTCCTTCTTGAAAAGCCTGTTGCCGTAAGGAAAGATAACGGTAAGGAGTTTGTTGAGTTCGTTACTGACAGGCTGGATTCCGAATATTCCCGAAACCGTATCGGCCGTAGTCGCTATGAAAACGGGAAAAGCGGCATGAATATGTTTAAGGAGTTCCTGCGTTCAAAAGAACGTGGAACATATAAATCCGATGGAATCTATCTTGGAGAGATTTCTATTGAGCTGCTTGAAGAATATATAGAATGGCGTCGTGAAATAAAACAGAATAGCGATCACACCATCAACCATGCTCTGACCCCTATTCTCAAAGCTTGTGCTTATGCCGCAGAACTACATATAATAGATGCGGCATTAAATGCGAGAATACAATGGAAAAACCGGAGCAGACTGGGACAGTGCGCCGGAGCAGACTGGGACACTTTT
>CALKRW010000019.1 GCA_937989585.1 uncultured Porphyromonadaceae bacterium
CATATGCCCTTCCGATGTCGAATCGAAGCATGTATTTATCCCGAACTCACGTTAATAAAACGCTCCCGGCTTGGTTTAGGTAACGAAAACGCACCGTTTGGCTCGTTCTTATTTATGGGAACCACAGGCGTTGGCAAGAGCGAATTAGCCAAAGCATTGGCTCAATTCCTTTTCGGAAGCCGAGATATGTTGATCCGTATTGATATGAGTGAATATCAACAAGAGCATAGCGTATCCCGCTTATTTGGTGCGCCTCCCGGATATGTGGGTTATGATCAGGGGGGCCAACTTACCGAAGCTGTACGCCGTAAACCATATTCTGTTATTCTTTTAGATGAAATAGAGAAAGCGCATCCCAAAATTTGCGATACGCTTCTCCAGGTTTTGGATGACGGTCGCATGACTGACGGCAAGGGGCGAACCATCAATTTCAAGAATACGGTCATAATTATGACGTCTAATCTTGGTGCTGAATTGATAGAACAACAAGAAGATGATTGTTTGCCTCTTGTCAGAGAGTCGATGATCCAACTGCTAAAGCAAAGAACATCGCCAGAGTTTGTAAATAGGATTGACGACATAATTGTATTTAATCCGCTTAATGACATCGTGATTAAATCCATTGCTATGAAGATTGTATACAATACGGTGCAAAAACTTCAATCTTCCGGATATTATATACAACTTAGTGAAAACGTTGCAACTCATATAGTTCGTAATTTAGATTCGTCTATGGGTGCTCGTCCGATAAAGCGTATCGTTGACCATGAAATAATCGATGGTATTATTGACAGAATCCTTATTGGTGATTTAGTCAAATCATTGCCTATATTCATTCGCGTATGTAATAACGAACTAACATTTACTAATGAGTAATTCATATGGCTTTAGTATATAACGAAGAAACTGGTAATTTTGATGACATACAAGCGCCTCCGATAATTAGGTATTGTCGAATTCAGGAGTCAGTTCCATTTTTCCAGGGAGATAGTGTAACACTCACTTGGCAGATTGACGGGGCCAATCATATCTTCATTGATGAAGAAGAGCAGCGGGACAATTCTTTTGAATTTACGCTTGACTCCGTTGGCACAAAACAATTCAAAGTCAGAGCGACTAATTCTGATGGAATTGCAGAGCGCGTTGTGACGCTTGAAGTCCTTCCTTGCCCTAAATTTGAGATACTTCCGTCTGCGACCGTTCTTCATAAGGGGCGTAATGAAAATGTTGTTTTCCATTGGTCTATTGAAAATGCAAGAGACATTAAACTCATCAACGAAAACGAAACAACCGAAATTACGGAATCGGGGGAAGCCACTTTCTCGCCGATTGATGATACACAGTTTACTTTTGAGGCGAAAGGACTGGAAGGGAACCGTGTATTTCGTCACATTATTCTGATAAAGATTAGAGAAGCGTCTCGCATTGACTTTAAGATAAATCGTCAATTCTCTTATCCAAACCTTCCATTAATTCTTTCGTGGAACGTTGAGAACGGTTTCGCAGTTACTATAGATGACTTTGGAGAGCAACCGACACAAGGTCAATTAGAGGTATCCCCCGGCGTTGACACAACATATGTCATAAGAGTTCAAGACGCTTTTGGAGAGGAACGAAGAACTATAACAGTGCGAATGTTGCCGCTACCTGTTATTAAGCAAATCTTAGTTCCTTCTCCCAAAGTAGATGAAACCTATGATATATCCTATTCAACTCCCCAGTTTAATGCTACTATATCAGTTCCGACATTTGAGTCATCATTAGTTAAACTTGATTTACCGAACGTTCCTCAGTTAAAGAATTCTTTCTTCGTAAAACCTATTTCTTTCGAGAAGAAAAAACGAATAAAGAATCCGTTCAAATCTCTTTACGCATATTTTTTCGCAAATAAACACATCACATATGGCAAAAACTAATTCTACCTCAACAACAAGAGAAATCTCGACTGAACACCTCGGTCGAATCAACGAATTTCTCTGGTCATGTGCCGGAGTAAACAAAGTTGTGCTTCGTCAGTGTCCTTCAGACTACTCAAAGTATGCTGGAATTGGCGGAATGATTCTTTTTACCGCAATCATGGCGGCTATCTCTGGTGGTTACGCACTATACTTTGTATTTAATAGTTACGCTATTGCAGGTTTATTCGGTCTGTTTTGGGGATTGCTTATCTTCAATCTTGATCGATTCATCGTCAACACTATGTATTCTGATGGTAAACATACCATTTCTTGGGCAGAAATCCGTTCTGGGCTACCGCGTATCATCATGGCTATATTCCTTGGCCTTGTTATTTCAACTCCTTTGGAGATGAAGATTTTTAGCGACCAAATCGACTCACAATTATTACAAGACAATGGCAAACGCATTGAGCAGGCAAAGCTTGCCTATAAGAACCTTTACGATGAGTTAGATAGATACGAGGTGCAAAAACATGATATTCAAGTCGAGGGTGACACCATTCAAAGAACAATTGACCAAGCAGAAAAAGACCTCAAAGATGAAATTGAAGGTGTAAGTCTCAATGGGAAACCTGGCAAAGGCCCTGTTTATTCAGGTAAGGCCCGATATATCGAACAACTTAAATCTTCACTTGCCCGATGGGAAGTTCTAAAAAGACCGGATATAGAGCGTTTAGACAAAGAAATTGTTCGCGTTAAGGAAGAAATTCGTAGACACGAAAAACAAATAGATAAAGACGCAACCCAAAATGGTTTTGCTGTTCGTTACGAAGCCTTTGAGAATGTAACCAGTTGGCACGACCATCCGGCTCTTGCCTTGGTCGCTCTTATGATTACGCTTCTATTTGTTATTATAGAAACTGCACCGACATTCCTAAAGATGATGATGGAGGATGGTCCCTATGATGATTTACTCAGAGCGCAAAAATATAAAACTAAAGTTTTAGCCGATAAGAGTATTTCAGATGTTAACGATGCAGTGAACACTTGTGTGCGCATATCTACGATGAAGAATGAAAAACGGTTAGAGGCTGAGACTATAGCCAATGAGGAAATAATGGCTAAAATTGCACGTACTCAGGCTGAACTTCTTGAAACCGCTATTGCGGGCTGGAAGGAGATTGAACTCGAAAAGATCCGTCAAAATCCATCTGCTTATGTCGTTTCAATAGTTCCTCCGAAGCAAGAGATGCAAGTCGTGGCTGATGAAGAAGGTAACCTATCAGAGTTTTCTCAGTCAGATTTAGGCTCTATGGCTACAGTCTCTACGTCCATTATTGAAGAAGCAGCGGCAGTTACTCCTAATATGTCCGAAGATGATATTATTGACAATGCCAATAATACATCAGAGGGCGCAACTACCGAAGGGTTGGCAAATTCTGAATCTACAACGTCCGATGCGACGGATTCTACCAAAGACAAAAGTGGACAAGCATGAAAATCCCAGGGCTATCATTTTCATGGAAAAGGGCTATGGGCTTGACACAGGTCAAGCGGCAGTTAACTCGCAAAACTGGCATTCCAACTTCAAAAGCTGGGCTTGAACGGAAAGTTGGATCATTTATAATAAAAACTATCTTTGGTAAAAGATAAGTATCGTTTTCCTCTATAAAAGTAAATTAGGTTTGGTCCGGGTTATATGTCCGACCAAACCTAAACCATTTATAGAAACGCAGGGTAGAAAATTAATTGAATGTAATGCATAGGTATATTTTTATATAATTGCAGTGTTATTCCATTGAATCACCTATAATTAATATTTTACGATATAATTAGTATATTTGATTTCGGTTGACAAAATGTTGACGTAAAATTAGTGGTCTCGGTTAGTCTGAGTGTCTTGAATAAACTAATTGTTCTCCTTATGGCAACTATAAAAAGATCTTTTCTTAGGGAGACATCGGCTTTATGCGACAGGGCGCCGCTTATCGCGGGTCGCCTATAAAATCAAATGCAGAAACCCCGGAATGAACAATTCCGGGGTTGTTAGGGACTATCCTGCCAGCATCGGCTGGCGGAGTAGTGTTATGTCGCTGGAAGGCTTACTCGATGGTGATGAGGACGTATTTCTGGGTGCCCATGCCGAGTTGTTCGGCATAGTCGAGGACGTGGGTTGCGTTACGGGATGCCATACGCTCCTCGAGGTGGATTTTGCCGTGGTCGGGGGAGGCCTTGACTGCGTCGACGCAGGCGCGGTCGACGGCAACGGGGTCGAGCGAGGCGAATATGCCTATGTCGGCCATCCGGACGGGGGCGGGATGGGCTACGCAGTCGCAGTCGACGGACAGGTTGTTGGCGACGTTTATGTACAGGATGTGGTCGCCGGCATGGTCGGTGACGGCTTTGGCGGCCTCGGCCATTGTCTCGAGGAAATCATCCTGCGCGGGCATGCCGTCGCCCCAGAGTTTGTTGGGGTCGTCGTGCTTGCCGGCGGAGTGTACCCAGGCCTTGCCCTCACGGGACTGGAGGCCGATGCCCATGTTCTTAAGCGCGCCGCCGAATCCGGCCATCGGGTGACCCTTGAAGTGCGAGAGGACGATGGTGAAATTGTAGTTGAGCCAGTCCTTGCCTATGAGGGCGTAGTTGATGTGTTTTGCGCCGACAACGGGCAGTGCGGTCGAGGCGACGCTGTCGAGAAGGTGGAAGGGCGCGATGGCAGTGAAGCCGTGCTCGCGGGCCACCTCCATGTGGTCCTTGTCGTTGGTGCGGGCGCCGGGGTAGGCGGTGTTGCACTCCACGATGTCGGCGTGGAGACCCTGAACGAGAGGAGCGATAAGGGTAGGTGCGAGGTGGTTGGGGTTGCCTTTCTCGCCCGAGGAGAGTTTGACGCAGACGCGGCCTGTGGCCTTGCGGTCGAGGGCGTCGTAGATTTTCAGAAGATTTTCGGGCGAGATGTTTTTGATGAAATAGACAGTCGCTACGGAATCGGATGTAGTCGGAGCGACCTGCTGTGCTGTGGCCTTGCCCATTCCGAGCAAAGCGAGTACCGCCAGGAGCACTATTTTCGATATTTTTCCAATCATGGTTCTATATTGATTTTTGGTTAGTTCGGTAGTTAAACGCATATCAGAATGCAAAGTTAATATTTCGCGCCCATAAAATCATACCAGTATCGCGGTTA
Source organism: uncultured Porphyromonadaceae bacterium (assembly GCA_937989585.1). Lineage (GTDB taxonomy): Bacteria > Bacteroidota > Bacteroidia > Bacteroidales > Muribaculaceae > CAG-873. The sequence goes on from CALKRW010000019.1 coordinate 5,080, forward strand.
AATCAACCAATTTTACTGTTCGACACAATTAAAAATAGGATGTTTTGAGCGTATGTGGCCGCATGATGTTTGAGGTCTATTTGTCGGGATGAGGAAATTTGATAAATTTGCACGCGATATGGGTAAGGGTTGTCTGCCGGAATCTTGTTACCTTTGCAAAAATCATACACCTCCGATATTTTAAAATCATAGACCTCAAATACTTTAATCAGATGAAGCCGTATATAGTTTGCCACATGATGTCGTCGGTTGACGGTCGCATAGACTGTGCCATGACCGAGAGAATCGACAATACCGACGCTTATTACCATGCGCTTGACAGCCTGAATTTTGACGCAACGCTTGAGGGGCGTGTCAGCCGTCAGATGCACTATGCCCTTCCGGAGCCTTTCAAGGCCGGTGACCTTACGCCAATCGGCGAGGAAAAATATCACATCGCCCATACGGCTGACCATTATGACATTGCCGTGGATACACATGGCTCGCTGATGTGGCCCGAGGAAGCGTCTGAAGACAATCTGCTGGTAATCACTGACGAGGCGTGTCCACGGGAATATCACGACTATCTCACTGCCAACGGCATTTCATGGATTGCCTGCGGCAAGAAAGGCATCGACCTGCCAAGGGCTATGGAAATACTTGGCGACAGGTTCGGAGTGAAGCGTCTCGGCGTCGTAGGCGGCGGACATATCAACGGCGCGTTTCTTCAGGCCGGACTGCTTGATGAGGTCAGCCTCATGATAGGCGGAGGTATCGATGGCCGGGCAGGAATGGCCGCCGTGTTCGACGGTATCCGGCAGAGCGACTATCCCCCGACACTTCTGACCCTTGACAGTGTCGAGCGAATGGGTAATACCGTATGGCTCAGATACACTGTCGATAAGAAGTAAGAGACGATATTCATGGACTGACATCCCAATTGCCAAGGAATGCTTTGACAATCGGGTATCGTCGTGGGGCATCGTATGGATTTTGAGCGTGTGGGGAATGGATTTTGAGCCGCAGGGTAATTGCTCCGTGTGGTTTTATTGCTAAATTTGCGGTGTGAATAATGTTGTCTAAACCAATGGAATTATGGCGATAGATCAGGAAGAGAATCTCGGTCCGATGAAACTGATTTTCAACTACAACAATGTGTTCTACAGTTTCTTCTATGATGACCTCAGCGGCTGCATACACCGCTCGCGGGAGTATGCGCTCAATTATGTCTACTCTGGCGAGATGATTCTCGACAACGGGACGGAGAAGATTCATGTGCGCAAGGGGGAGTGCGTGTTCATACCGCGCGACCATCACATCACCATGTACAAGAAGACTTACGACGGGGAGCGCTACTGCGGCATCTTCCTGATGTTCACCCGCAGTTTTCTCCGGGAGATGTACACCAGACTGTCCCTGAACAAGATCAAGGCCAAAGCCGACAGACTCCCCGACGGAGTGATCAAGTTGCCAAAGACGGTGGAACTCGCCAGCCTGTTCGCCTCGATGACACCATATTTCGACCCGGAGGTGAGGCCGAAGGACAACTTCATGGAACTGAAACTGCAGGAGGGACTGATGGCACTGCTTGCCATCGACGAGAGGTTCGTGCCGACGATGTTCGACTTTAACGAGCCGTGGAAGATAGACATCCTTGATTTCATGGAGGAGAATTACATGTGCGACCTGAACCTCGAGGAGATAGCGCATTACACCGGGCGCAGCCTCGCCACATTCAAGCGCGATTTCAGGAAGATAAGCACTCTGACGCCTGAGAAATGGCTTATCAGGAAGCGGCTCGAGAAGGCATACGAGCTTATGAAGAGCGGCAAGAAGAAAGTCGTCGAGGTCTACGCCGAAGTCGGTTTCCGCAACCCGTCGCATTTCTCGACCGCCTTCAAGCGTGAGTTCGGCATCGCCCCTACAGCGGTTTTAAACTGAAAGACACGTCCGGCGGCATAATGTTTGGGTGCATATCTAAGTGTCAGGGCTTTGTTTCAACGCAGGAACCCTTGTCCCTGCGGTTGAATATGGCCATGGCGGCCTCGTGTTTCTCTACGAGCCGTTGGTAACCGGCACGTCGCCCCCGCTCGAGGTTGTGGCGCAGGTCGTTGAGTTTTACGGCGATGGCGATTTCGTTTCCGGACCCGGCGATGCGGCGGACATAGTCGAGATAGGGTTCGCTCTCGTCATGGGTGAGCAGGCGCAGCGCGTCGACAATCCCGGACGGGACACCGGCCTGCAGAAGGTCGTCGAATGTCCAGTCGGTGTCCTCGACAACGTCATGCAGGAATCCGGCGCACTGCTCCTCGGGAGTCTTGCCGGCTAGTCCTACGGTCAGGGGATGGAGTATCACAGGCTTGCCGTCAAGGTCTTTCTGGCCCCTGTGGGCCTTCATGGCGATTTCGAGACAGAGGTCTATCATGGCAGGTCCTGTCATTTTATTCTGTTTTTGATGAAGTCGTAGAAGTCCGGCTCATTCTGACGGTAGTAGTCGAGGATGTCGGCCTTGTATGCCTCGATTTTCTCCGGATGATTCAGTTTGTCCGAATACCATCCCTGCTCGAAACTTCCGTCGCCCGAACTGTAGTGGCTGAATTCGGATTCCACAATCATCAGATTAAACTCTTTGTCGCTGTGGAGTTCGAGGTGGTTCGGGTAAATTTCAGGATGACGCCTCGAGATGTAGTCCTTGATTCCGAATTCGTTGAACTTGTCGCTCAGGAAGTAGTTGAAGTTCTCCAGGTCGGAGGCGATTGAGGATTCGCGCTCAAACTCAAACCCGTCAATGCTCATTTTTTCTTTCTCTCTCATGTCCTTAAAAAATTATGTTCATTCGGGGCCGCCCGTGTATCAGTCTATATCGTCGTAACTGAAATATTTTTTGTGCAGTCGCTCCAGCAGTTTGTCCGTCATCGGGATGCCGCAGGCGTCGCCTATGACGGCGTCGCAGTCGCAGTAGGGACAGATGGCCGTTGCGCCTCCGTCGGTGTATTCGTCTATCTCCGTCGGCTTGAAGAACGTCTGGCAGCAGATGCAGTAACACACCTGCGAGGCTTCCACCTCCTCGCGGTTGTCCGCCGTATGCAGGTGTGCGTCGAGCAGTGCGTCATCTTTCTTTTCCAGTCGCCCGTCGATGGTCTGCGGGTAGCCCTTGGGCTGATAACGGTCGGCGCGGAGCAGATATTCTTTGCCGTAGTAAAAGAATCTGGCGGTCTCGACTTCGCCGTCCATTTCTATCGCCGTCGGAATCACGTCATCATTATCCTTGTCGGTCAGGCGGAACGAAGCCCCTTCGCCTAAGCGCTCCACAAGGTTGAAGAACCAATGCCGCCGCTTTCCGGACGGGCTTTCAAAAATATAGGTTCGAGAGTACAGAAATTTAGTCTTCATCGGTTTTAAGTATTTTGTCGGTTTCGTTGGCGAGGGCCGCGATTCCGGCCTCGGTGTCAAGGCCGATCAGGGGCGGGTATGCAGCGCTTCCGAAACGGTCCATGTGTTCGCGTGGAATCTGGGTGTCGATCTGGTCGGCGGTGAACCATCCGAGTGACATCCTGTCGCCCTTCCTGATGTTATAGCGGCGCCCCATGTCGCGGGCCATGTCGATTTCGTCCGGGTCAATGCGGTAACTGAACATTGGCCCCTCGTGGTCGCCGCGATGCTCGAACAGCGCCTTCTCCCCGCCAAGACGGCGTTCCATCCACTCCCATGCCGTCCAGTCGGGATTGACATAGATGCGGTGGCTCGCGGAGAGCCGTGCGGCGAGAAGGCATCCGGTCTCGATGGTAAGAATCAGGTCGTAGCGGCGGCGTTTGCAGATGCGCTCAAGTCCGTGCCTCGACTTTTCTAACGTGCCCCCTGCGCAGAATATTGTCACTTGATAGCCTTTTTCTTCAAGCCTGTGGCGCAGTTCGAGCACTGCCGGGCTGTCGTGGGGCGTGAAATAGTCTGGCACGATCATTATTCGCCTCATGCTCTTTTCGAGTTCCTTGGCCGCTTCGCATGCCTTGACCATGGCGTCGCGCAGTGCCGCGAGGTTGGCATAATGTGTGAAGGCTTCGATTGGGACGGATTCGTCGCGCCCTTCTATTTTCACTCTCAGCCCGGAATTCCCGTTGCCCATCGGCGTCCTGAATTCAAAGCCGAATGCAACGGCTGTCACTCCGCCCACTTGGACCGGCTCGGCGAAGCAGCAGTATTCTGGCTGACTGAGAAGCCGCTGGCGGGGAAGGTCCATCGACATCCTGTCGATCTCCTGAAGCGGAATGTCCATCTTTCGGGCGTCAAAACTGCAAATCAGTTCAGCCATTGCCGGGACATTATCATTGGCAGCCGTGTTGACCATCGAGAGTCTGGGATACCGCTCTCCGAAGTCCCAGTCGCTGCGGAAAGCCTCGTCGGATGTGAATATGCCGTAACGGCTCGGCTGGGGGAAGCGTCCGTAGCCTACGGTGCCGAAACTGTAGGCGGTCTCAAACCGTTCTTGGGGAAACAGTTTGTCGGAATAATAATTCTCTGCCGCCTTGCGACCGGCGTAATACTGCTTTTTCCAGGGCCATTCGGAGTCATATTCCGGATTGATGAACAGCACATCGGTTTTCCCGACGCCGTCGGCGAGCATTGCCGAACGACCGAACACGACGATGGTATGCGGTGCGCCGGTCTCGTCGTCAGAAGTCCGGCTCACATGGATGGTCAGGGTGCGCTTGCCGAATTTATGAATGACCGTCCGGGGAACCTCCGGGGCCTTCAGGGTCTCGTCATGCCCGTCATCATGTCCGGACTCGGTTTCATTTTCAAGTCCGAACTCGTGTACGGGGTCGCCGGGACAGTCGTCGACAAGCGGACCCCAATTGAGACCGCGGTCGGCGGCGAGTGCCTCGAGTTTTCGGGCCGCAAGTTCAATAACCCTTGCCTCCTGCAGTTCCTCGCCCTGATGCTCGTCGAGCACCATCTGTCTGAGTTCGGCCACAATAACTTTCGCCTCGCCCTGCGCCTCGATGGCCTCCTTGAGGGCAAGGATGTTCCCGGTTCCGGCACCTGTGCCGAAATCGGGAACAATCAGTATTCTATGTCTTTCCGGTGTTATCATGGCTCAAATATAGAAACATGCCCGAAAAAATTCAAATAATCCGTCAGGAAAATTGCGTCAATCCGCCCCGGCCTTAGCCGAGATTTTATTTACTTTGTTGAAGTTAAGTGTCTATTGTTTAGAGATATGGATGGCAGAAAGGCGAAAACGCCTCAGAACTCCTTGGCCCTGAGACGTTGCATTCGCATGAAGTTCAATGACTGAGAAATAGAGGCGCAGACTACTATGCGGCGCATAGAGGCTGACCGGATCTAAATGTTAACGACAGAGCAGTGTCTGTTCTCTTTTATCGGATGGTAAAATTTTGAATAGAAAAATATATCAGATATTGTTTGGTGTTCAAATATTTACTATTTTTGCGTTGTGAAAAATCCTTTGCAACAAATAGGCAACATACCCGTCACTGCCGGCGCTCTGGAATCTCTTTATCCAGATATTAAGGGCGGCAACCAGAAAATAAGGTTGCTTGAGCGCGATAAGCAGATTATCAGGCTCAAGAAGGGGCTCTATGTGTGTAGCCCCGAGGTCACGGGCCAGCCCTTGTCGACAGAGTTAATTGCCAATCATCTGTACACACCTTCTTATGTCTCAATGTCATCGGCCCTGCGTTTTTACGGATTGATTCCGGAGCAGGTACATGTCATGCAATCCATGACAATCAAGCATTCCCGCAATTTTGACACACCCGTTGGCAGGTATGAATATACCCGTATATCCAAGAATGCGTTCTCCGTTGGATTGGCAAGTATCAGGAAAACGAAGTATGCCTTTGTGATAGCGACACCGGAAAAGGCGTTGTGCGACCTTATTGCAAACTCTCCCGGCGTGATCCTGCGTTATCCAAAGGATGCTGCTGTATTTTTGGAGGAAGATATCAGGATGGATATGAGTGATTTCCGGCAAATGAATACTGCAATTCTGGAAGCATATGCGATAATCGGCAAAAAGGCGGATTCAATCCGGACGTTATTAAAATTACTGAGGCAATTATGAATGAGATATATGACAGTATGCTTTCGGCATACGATTTGTCAACAGAACAACAAATGAGGAATGCGATTTTCGAGGTCAACCAGCAGATTATACTTGCAGGACTGCATAATGGCGGATTCTTTGATGTCGCGGCGTTTTATGGAGGCACTTGCCTGAGAATATTCCACGGGCTGCAACGTTTCTCTGAAGATATGGATTTTTCCCTCCTGGCTCCTGACGACAATTTTGATTTCACGAAGTACTTCCAGCCGATTATTGATGAATTTGCTATTGTCGGCAGGGAGGTGACAATAGCAAAGAAGAACAAGAAGAATTTCGGGAAAGTGGAATCAGCATTTCTGAAAGACAATACGGATGTGTATGACGTATCGTTTCAGACGGATAAATCAGTCAAGATAAAGATTGAGGTTGACACTCAGCCACCTTTGAATTTCAGGACAGAACAGAAACTCCTGTTGCAACCTCATTCTTTTATGACACGTTGCTTTACTCTGCCGGATTTGTTTGCCGGCAAAATGCATGCTTTGGTCTATCGGGGATGGAAAAACCGTGTGAAAGGGCGTGATTGGTATGATTTTGAGTGGTATGTAAGGCACAACGTGCCATTGAGTTTTACACATCTTGCCGAGCGGGTCCTGCAATTCAACAATGAGGTTCTTGAGTGGGATTCATTTATTATTCGACTCAAGGATAAACTGATGTCGACAAATATGAATCAGGTAAAGAGCGACGTGTTGCCTTTTGTCAAAAATCCTCATGAAATCGATATTTGGTCAAATGATTATTTCGTTCAGTTGGCAGATATGCTCAGGCCTGAATGATTGCTCAATCTAATGCAGACGGAATCTCCGTCTATAACTGGCAAGGATGTTCCCGGTTCCGGCACAGGTGCCGGAACCGGGAACAATCAGTATTCTATGTCTTTCCGGTGTTATCATGGCTCCAATATAGAAACATGCCCGAAAAAATTCAAAATCCGGTCAGGAAAATTGCGTCAATTCGCCCCGGCCTTATGGCGCCTGATGTGGTCAATGATATCCTTTTCGACGGGGCGGAACTCGCCGGAGGGGACGCGCATCATGTTGAAGCCCTGCGACAGCCATGTGTTGATGATGTAGCTGCCGTTGTCGTTGCGCATGATGCAGTAGTTGCGCTGTCCGCCGAGCGGTTTCCATCCGCGGCGGTAGTCGGGCAGTCCCATCACCTCGGCGGTAACGTCCCTGTAGCCGAATGCCGGCAGGACCTTGGCGCTCCACTGTGCGCCGACACAAAGGCCGATGCCGAGGTCCGAGGCCCTGATGGCCCCGTCGATCACCGGCGCTAGCCGCTCATTCAGGCGACCGAGAAGTTTGTCATTATACTTGATGTTCTCCCAGGAGTGTGAGTGCCAGCCGCAGAGTTCGAGGGCAAAAGGCAGTTTCTCTGACTCGGGTACAAGTTCCCTGAACCAGTCGAGGCGCTTGCTCCACCACTTTTTGCCGGCGTCGCTAAGACAGGAAGAGTCATACAGCGGGTCGACGTCGCGACCGAGATAATAGCCCGCGAAGACGCGCTCGCGGTAATTGCGGGCGTAATGATGGCACATCGCCTCCGGGTCGTCGAGGCGCGAGTGATGCACGGTGTCTTTCCGGTACTTCTCAATCCCTTCCGGAGTGCGGAGGTCATAGTCTGACGCCCCGGGATTGTAATTGAGGATTACCACGCTGCAGTCTGCCGGGTTGCCGATGTAAGGCTCCGGCATCAGTTCCGGATACAAGCCAATTTTCTCGAAATCCCAATAGGATTCCGAAGCGGGAACCTCGCCATGCTCAACCCAGTAGGCAAATACCTCGTCCCAATATTTCAAAAATTCGTTCATGATAGTTAAATCTAATTATTTTTTGACTTAAGCCAGTCTTTCTCTGAAGTCGTCAGTTGTATATCTCATTACTTGAGGTGCGAGTGATGAATGCCATATTTGCAATACATCTTCCATCTTTCCAGAGTGCGGAGATCAAAGTGCTGCCTTTGGGAATAAATTAACTAAAATCAAAATCGTCCTCAAATATTACTTTATCATTTGAGTCGTGAATTTCAGCATATTTTAGATAATTAAAAAGACCATCCCAATCGGTTTCGCCTAAGTTTACGATTAACTGATACCAGAAATAATCTGCTGTCTCATCTTCATCAATTGAGTCAACGGCTGATTGGATTTGAGTATCAGAATAGTTATCTCCAATTTTGAAATCATTCTCATAGTAAGAATCTTCATCATCGGGATCAGTTTCCTGATAATAAATTCTCAGCCCTTTAATGTAGTTTATATCTCTGTTGGGCTTTGATGTGGATTCTTTTAACTGCCAAATTTTTTCACCGGAAATGCCGTCAGAATCGCCGGGAGCACAGTCATAAAGTTTGCCGTCGTAGCCGAAGGCGCAGACCGTTACATCGGAATTCCCATCGGGATAAAGGAACTTCTTGGTTACAAGACAGGCTTTATTGGCCTTGAACTCCTCATCCTCGGGCATCTCGATTTCAATGGTGGTCCATGCCTTGTTGGTATAGAGCATGCCTTCCTTGGCGCCGCTTTCCTCAAAGAACTTTGCGACATCGAAATCCTTGAATTCGTCAATCTGTTCCTGCGTCAGCACATTATAGTCTATTCCAAGATCAATAGGACCGTATTCGCTGCCGTCGACGGTGAAGACCATGCCATTGCGCTTAAAGCGTGAATAGGCGTCATAGACTTCCTCTTCGTCGGGATCCTTGGGCTCAAGAAAAAGTTCTTTGCCGAAAACTTCGACTGTAACGGTTTTCATTTTCTTTTTATCTTCCATGTCATTAGGTTTGAAAATGTCTTTTGTTTCTTCTGTTACTTTTTCAGGGTCTGCCATAAACGCTTCGAGCAGCGATGCGGGTTCCGCGGTCTTTCCCTCCATCTCCTCGACCTCGGCCTTGACGCGCATGTCTGCCAGCAGGGAGCGGTAGTAGTCGGCGCTTCCGGCGGGAACCATCAGTGTCAAGAGGTCGCGGGCGTTCATGAAGGCGTATTTGTCGATTTTCATTTCGGGAGCATTGACGACAAGGGTTGTCAGGCCGCGACCGAAAGCGAACTTTTCGATTTCGCTTACCGAAGCCGGCAACTCGATGGCCGCGAGCGAGTCGCAGTCGCGGAAGGTTGCCTGACGGATTTCCGTCACACCTTCGGGAATGTCTATGTCGGCAAGCGCCTTGCAGCCGGAGAACGCCGACTCGCCGATTGCTTTCAGCGAACCGGGAAGAGTCACGCTCCTGAGGTCCCTCATGTTCATGAAGGCACGGTCGCAGATCACCTCCGTACCGTCGGCCACGGTGTAGTCCTCGAGTCTGTTGTTGCGGCAGGCTATCAGGCGTCCGTCCTTGTACTGTACGCCCTGCACGTCCTTCTCGCCTGATTCGAAGACGCCGGCCTTGGTTGAGATCATGTTTCTCATTTTAGTGTTATACAAAGTCTTGTTCTGACTGTCATTCTCATACAAATATAATCCGGACCGGTTCAGAATTCCACACCGAAGCGGCGTAGCGTATCGAATATCTGGCCCTCGGGGAGACCGTCGACTACGATCACAGGGTTGCCGTCGGCGTCGAAATCCTTGGAGATCGAGGCTCCGAGCGACGACAACTGTCCGGCAAGTTCGTTGAAACTGCCGGCGAAGCCGTGGTCGCGGAGCCACGCCGTATTGAGGGGCACTGTCGAGATTTCCTCGCGCATGGACTGTGTCCGGGCGGCAGTGGGAACTTCGGGTACGGGAACATCATTCTCCATGGCCGTCTGGGTCACGCGGGTGGCGTAGTCAAGGCTCTGTGCCTGGTTGCTGTCGACGCGCTCCTGGGCGTGGCGGGCATCCTCGCGGTAGCGCTGGTTGTCGCGCTCGAGGTCGGCGGCCCGGCGCTCGGCCGCCGAGGCATTGGCGGCGGCCTGGGAGGATGCGATGCTTGCGGAGGTGTCCATGCTGTGGCGCGCGAGGTCCATGGCCTGCTGCTGGCTCATCTGCTGCATCTGCATCATCTGGGCCATCATCTCCTTGAGGTCGTTGCGGTTCTGCTCATGCATCGAGTCGGCGCGGCCCATCATCTGCTCGTGCATCCGGCGGGTCATCTCCGCCTCACGGCGTGCCAGTTCGGCCTCCTTGGCCGATGACGATTTCTCTTTGAGCGCATCCATGAAGCCTGCCTGTGCCGAAGCGTCGAGATCGCGCAACTGTTCGGCGGCAATCTGCTCGGCCGTCATCTGGCTCTTGATGTTGAGCCGGTCGGTGGCCGCATCGAGTTCATCCTTCTTCGCGGCGCGCTTCGCCTCCATCATGGCCTTCATGTTCTCCATGGCGATATTGCCCTTCAGGCGTAGTTCCTCCTGTTGCTGGCGGCGCATTTCCATGTCGCGCGCATGCTGGCGGTCGGCGGCCTCCTGCTCAACCGCGCTGAGTCTCGACGTCCTCTCGACATCCTTGTCCTGGCGGCGGTCGTCGAGGTCGAAATCGAGTTGTGCCTTTTTAGCCTCAAGGTCAAATTCATGGGCGCTGTGCTGATGTTCCAGTTCCTGGCGACGGGCCTGTGCGCTGAGTTCGCGGTCGAGTTCGCGGTCGGCGATGTTCTGTCCATGCTCGTCGAGACGTATGGTGCGGTCGATGTCCCGGTTCTGGCGGCGGTCGTCGAGGTCGAAGTCGAATTCGGCCTTGCGCGCCGTCATGTCGAAGTCATGCTCGTCGCGTCTGCGGCCCATCTCGAAGTCATGCTCCTCGTTGCGCGAGCGGATGTCGAAGTCAAGGTCGGCGTCGGCGCGGCGGTTCTCGCGGCTGCGGTCCATTTCCCTGCCCTCGCGCATGAACTTCTCGGCCCACTCGTCATGCTCGTGTTTCCTGTCAAGCTGGTATTTCTCTTCGGCGTATGCGTCTTCCTTGCGGCGTGTCTCGATGTCGGCGTCAAGCCGGATGGAGTTGAGTTCGAGTTCATCGACGGCCTTCTGCCGGTCGATGGCATATTGTTTGCCGTAGAGGATGCTCTCCAGGTCGGTGCGCTCGGTTTCCTGCCGCATCGCGTTGACATCGAGTTCGTGGCTTGCCTTTGCCTGCTGCAGGGCAAGGTCGGTGTCGAGGCGCAGTTTCTCGAGAGTGTTGCTCACCAGTGTCTTGTGGCGCAGGAGGTCGTTGAGTTGTCCGCGCTCGAACTGTCCGTTGGCGACTCGCTCCTCAATCATCTTGCGCTCGTCGTCATCAATCAGTTTCCTGTAGGCTAGGTCGTTGAGAATCTTCTCGCTCTCGTAACGGCGTGTCTGCTCGTCGGCATTGCGCGCCGCGTCGGCCAGACGGATCTCCATCTCGTGCTGGGCCATGAACTGCTTGAGTTCGTCTTCGGTGAGCAGTCTGTCGCGGTTGAGTTCGGCGAGGGCTGTCTCGAAGCGGGCATATTCTTTCTCGCGGCTAAGGCTGGCGTCGTTGTCCTTTGTCAGCCTCTCGGCCTCCTGCCGCGCCTCGAAGTCGGCAAGGCGGTTGCGGAACTCTGTCTCGCGGACATAGGCTTCGTTTTCTTTCTCGGCCCGTGCAAACTCGCGCTGTTGCTCCCTCAACTTCTCGAAATCCTCATCGCGTGTGACAAGGTCGAATATGTTGATTATGGACATGCCGAACAGACGGTTCTGCAGCATTGTGCCGAGAGTCTGCTTAAGGCTCTCCTGCTGCTGAGGGGTCAGACGCCCGTCTGTCACCTGCATCGGGGCGAAGGCGTGCTCGAGAATCTGCTTCACCCAAGGGGTCATCATCCGGCGTATGGTCTCGACGCTGACCTCGTTGCTGTGGACCAGATACTGGCGACGGAATGTCTCGAAATCGGTGACGCGCATCTGCATCGAGGCTCCGACCTTGAGCGGCGTTCCGGCGGCTGTCACCTCAAAAGGCTCGTAGGTGACTGAACCGGCACTGCCGAACGATTCCTCGAACACCCGGTTCGAGATCAGATATATCACCACTACGGAGGTGTTGCGCTGCTCGCTTACAGACGGCTTTGACTTTAACACCGTGGTTGTGGACGGCGCCCCGGGCTTTGTCTCTTTTGTATCTTTCGTTTCCTTTTTTGCGCCGAAGAGACGTTTCAGGAATCCCTGTTTCTTTTCTTCGGCAACGGGCCTCACCTCAGCGGCCACGGGTTTTTCCCCGCCCTGCGGGGTTTTCATGACTGCCGGTTTTCCTGGTACGCGTACAATCTCGTTTGAGAAGCGGTAGATGCCGCCGTCAAGCGTCTGCACCAGTTTGCCGTCGGAGAAAACGGCGGCGGTCACGCCATCCTGTACGACAACGCCTTTCACGGCGCCACAGTCGGCCATCTCGCGCTCGGTGACGCGACGGGCAATCTGGCCCGGGCCAAGGCTCCATACAGCCTTTCCGCTGATGATGCTCACGCCGTCGACCGGCTGAGGTACTTTGGATGCTACGGGTTCCGGCGCCGGTGCATCGAAGTCAAAACCGCCGGCAGCGGGCTTGGGAGCGGCTTTGGGTGCGGGTGCGTCAAAATCAAAATCTGCTGTAGGTTTTGTGGCGGGAGCCTCTTTCAGGGGAGTTCCGCATTTGGGACATTTGTCGAATTTCGGTAAAACCGGGAAGTTACATTTCGGGCAACGCATATCGTGTAATCGTTTTTATTTTTCGTACATGAACGCCATGTAATATGGCATGGTATCTATTATCAGCGTCCTTTCGGTGATTCCTTCGCGACGCATCTGCTCTTTATATTTCTCCTCGTGCTCCTGGAGGGGATGGAGGATACATTTGCTCAGTCCTCTCAGGGATTTCAGGCGCGGCGACAGGCAGAACAGGCCGGTCATGCTCATCTCGCCGACTTCCCGGAGTGTGGCCGGGGCATAAAGGTAGTCGAGGCTGTTGAAGCATCTGTCGCCTATTCTCTCCAGAAATGGCGGAAGATAGACTACACCATCGCTTCCTCCGCGATAGAAACCGGGAGTCATTATCTCACGGATATGTATGCACCGCGACATATCCACAAATTTCAGGTCGCCAAGATCCTCAATCTCCCTTAATGAGGCGGGAAGTGTAAGACTTTCGATTCCGCTCTCGTTGAATGCTCCGGCTCCGATACGTTCCACACTGTCGGGTATGACCAGATGGCGAAGTTCTGTCTTTCCGGCAAATTCGAAGTCCTTGATCTCCTTAAGCCCGTCGGGCAATATCATGGTGTCGTTGCTCATATCAATTCTGGCTTAAAGAGTTCAACAATTCAGTTACTTCCGTAGAACATTCCGGTGCCGAGGCGAGGACACGCCGTGCGCTGTCCAGGGCCTGTGCGGCCACATCCCCGCGCCCTGCGGCCTTATACAACTTGCCGAGCACCACCAGGAGTGCCGCGTAGGCAGCCTTCAGTCCCGGAGTTCCGTCCTGCATGGCATACAGGCTGTCGCCGGCCTCGTAGAGCAATTCCTGAGCCTTGCGGAGTCTGCCTTCGTCTATCAGGTAATTGGCCTGGCAGGCGGTGACGTTGTTCCAGAGGAATTCGTTAAGTTCTCCGTCATTGACGGGATATTCCCATACTGCCACACTGTTGAAAGCCTCCGCTGAGACGGTATCCGGAATATGGCGCGACACGAAGCCCCAGTCTGAAAAATCGGAGGCGTCGATATGTTTTCTCAGATCGGCTATCCGATAATCGTTGCCTTTGCCAAGCGATACGGTAGTGTCGCCGTCAACGTATGTGGCCCCGAATATCCGTTCTCCGTCAATGAATGTCGGCATCACGCTCGTGGGCGTTACTTTATACACATTGTCATCCTCACATTCTATCATACAGTGAAGTGGCGCAATTTCTTTACTGGTCAGAGGAACTTTCTGGTTGCCTCCGCGTCCTGCGAATATATCCATGGCTTATTCCGGTAAGAGGTCGATTTTAGGTAGCGGCGGCAGTTCGTCCCGGGCGCTTGCAGAGCGTATGCGGTCGGTGATGCCCTTCAGCACATAGTCGAGCTGGAAGAGGAAATCGTCGTGGAACTCCTCGATGGCCGAGGCATCGTTGGCTCCGAGAAGCAGCATCAGAGCCTGGGCGAAGGAATCGATGAGGTCGGTGTTGCCCGAGGCACCCTCTTCGGCGAAGGCCTCGGCCTGTTCCTTGAAGTCGGTGACCGTCGGGTCTTTCCAGTATTCGCAGAGCGAGTTTGCCGCCGCAAGCAGGGCGATGTTGCCGAACGGCATGTCGTCCCATGCCTCGAGGTCGCTGATAAGTCCCTCGGCTGAGGCCGAGTCGCCGGTGTTGATGTATGCCATTGCAGCCCAGAAACTCTGCCAGTAACTGTCGGTATCACGCTTTTCGTATTCGGCTTTGCAGCGCTCGGGGTCAAGGCCGGCGAGTATCATCCAATAGTTGCACTGCACCTCGTCGGCATCGTATTTCTGAGCCATGGTTTCCAGGCGTCCGAGCGACGAGCGCAGATTGTCAATCTTGCCTGTGTCGCGGAGTTTGAGGACCTGGTTGAGTGTCACCTGCTGAATTTTTCCGAGGGCGTTCTTGCTGCTGCGGGTCATTCCGGCTTTGGCTGACTCGAAAGTCTGCCGGGCCTCCTCAGCCGATATGCCCAGGCGGACCCGGGCATCCTCAAGGAGGGAACGCTCATCGTTGGTCACTATGCCGTCGGAGAGGGCCTGCTTGCAGAGCTGGCGATATTGGCCGAGAGCCTCGGCTTTCACTTCCTCGGCACCCTTCTGCCGCTCAATATTGGTGTTGCTGACGGAGATGCTCACATCGCCCGCAAAGGCGTTGGCATCACCGAGGCTCACACCGGCGGCCTCGGCCGCAAGCGGCGAGCCGCAGAAGGGACAGCAGGGAAACGCCCAGTCTGCCGGCAACTCCTTGCCGCATTTATTACATCGTTCTGTCATTGTCAATTGTTAATTAGAGTCGTGTCAAATTTCAATTAACACTTTTAATGAGATTGTCGAATTGTTCATCGTTGATATCTACCATGTCAATACCTCCGTTGGAATACGCTTTGAATATTTGTCCATCGCCATCATCGAACTTGACTCTAACGAGGATTTCATCCACATCCGTATCCCATTCATAATCGTAGGCATGCTTATTACCGCCATCCGCATATTCGTTAAGCGCGACTCCGATTGTCCCCATCAGTTCGTCCGCATCTTGATCAAAGCCATAGGTCTTTACTGATGATGACTGATAATATGTGATTTCATCCTCTTCCTCACGGTCAATTTCATCAGTGATAAAACTTTGAGCATTATATGTCGCATCATCGGAATCAGTATTATCCGAAAGGACAAATGCGCTTATGTCTCCACCGGAAGGACCATGATAAATCAAGATGACAGGAGGATACTTAAAATTGTCATGGACATAATCTATCATACCATACTCCGTGTCATCTTCATGACCGGGGAAAGGACCATCATTGACAATAATGTCTACAGGTGCTTCCTTGAGTCTTATGTCGATAAGGGGTAGGCGTTTTAATTCATCAATTTCATTATTCTTATCTTCCTCATTCTTATCTTCCTCCTCAACGACATTTTTCGACCAAATCTTCTTCCCCGATATGCCATTGGAATCTTCGGGTGAACAGTCATAGACCTTACCGTCATATCCAAAGATACATATTACCATATCATAAGAACCGTCGGGATAGTCAAACTTTCTGACAACTGCAGTGGCCTTATTGGGACAGAATTCCCCATCTTCCGGTATTTCAATCTCTATTGACGAGCAAGCCTTGTTCGTGTAGAGCCACCCTTCCTCGGCTCCGCTATCTTCGAAGAACTTAGCCACATCGAATTTTTTACATTCTTCGAGTTGCTCCTGACTCAGCACATTATATTCTATGCCTAAATCAATGGGAATATATTCTTTACCATTTACTGCGATTTTGAAGCCTGAAAGAGCGTAACGAGAATAGGCATCATAGACCTCTTCGTTGTCGGCATCTTTTGGTTCAAGAAAAAGTTCTTTGCCAAAAAATTCGACAGTAACGGTTTTATTTTTCTTCTCTTCTTCCATATTATTTGAATTGAAAATTTCTTTTGGTTCTTCAATCTCCTCGACTGAGGCCTTGACGCGCATGTCGGCCAGCAGGGAGCGGTAGTAGGCGGCGCTTCCTGCGGGAACCATCAGTGTCGAGAGGTCGCGGGCGTTCATGAAGGCGTATCGGTCAATCTTCATCTCGGGAGCGTTGACCACAAGGGTTGTCAGACCGCGACCGAAGGCGAACTTTTCGATTTCGCTTACCGAAGCAGGCAGTTCGATGGCGGCGAGCGAGTCGCAGTCGCGGAAGGTTGCCTGACGGATTTCGGTCACGCCTTCGGGAATGGTTATGTCGGCAAGCGCCTTGCAACCTGAGAACGCCGACTCGCCGATCGCTTTCAGCGAACCGGGCAGAGTCACGCTCCTGAGGTCCCTCATGTTCATGAAGGCACGGTCGCAGATCACCTCCGTACCGTCGGCCACGGTGTAGTCCTCGAGTCTGTTGTTGCGGCAGGCTATGAGGCGACCGTCCTTGTACTGTACGCCCTGCGCGTCCTTCTCGCCTGATTCGAAGACGCCGGCCTTGGTTGAGATCCGTTCACTCATTGTATTGATTTTTTATGATTGATAATTCTGTACCCTTGAGTAATATCTTAATTGATTCTCGTTTTTTCTCGGGCGAAATAATAATATGGTATCTTAAGGCAAAAAATTCAAAAATTCCAATGAAAATTATAGAATGTGATTGATTTTTAGGTCTCTTCTCTTGGCAAGAGAGCATTACCCGGATTAACCTGCTGTGGAATTGATTTTAGCGTCAACGATTGTTTCTTTTTGCTCAACATTCCTTCATTTCGGGGGGTATTTTTGTAATAAAATCGACCCAAAAACACATCTATACGTTTGGCTGTAACGGAAAGAATGCCTATTTTTGCATTATCAATGCTCTCTTGCCAAGAGATTTGGATGACGGCAATACGAAAACGCCCCGGAACCCTTTGGCCCCGAGGCGATAATGTTTTATGAGATTAACGTGGGATTAGTGCTTTTCTGTCGATTACCAAACATGTATGACGTTAAAATATCATACTTTCAGAGCATGGCGGCAATCTGTTTTTCGACAGCGGTGCGGATGAAGGAGTTGATTGACACACCGGTCTGTTTGGCGAGGTATGCCACGCGAGTGTGGATGTCGGGGGTAAGACGCACGTTAAGTGAGCCGGAATAGCTTTTGTGGGGTTCGATGCCTTCTTCGGCGCAATAGGCAAGGTAATCGTCTACCGCCTCATGAAAGGCGTTGGTGAGTTCGGCTACGCTTTCGCCCTCAAAATTCACAAGTCCGTCAATGCCTTCGATTTTGCCGAAAAATACGCCGTCGGGCTCGCTGAATGCAACCGAGCCGATAAAATCCTTGTATTTCAATGTATTCATATCAGTCCTTCGTTTTTAAGATAATCATAAACCTGTTTCATAACGTACCCTTTGATGATATTTCCAGGATGCGGTTTGTGAAGCATTATCGGCTTCTTACCTTCTCCCTTGAATATCACGCGAGAGCCGGATGTCTTGCCCTTGTTGCCAGGAACATATCCCAAAGCAACAAGCAGACGCCTCATTTCCTCCCAGGTGAAGTCGGTGGGGAGCACCGAGAAACGGGCTATCAGTTTTTCTTTTGTTCCCATTCATTTATAATCTTGGTACAAAAGTAACTAAATTTTAGTTGCAAAACAAATCTCTCAAGCAGAAAGTTTTACATAGACCCTTCTAAAGCAGGTGATTTTGAGGAAAAAAATAAGCCAAACTGCCGGTGACGGCAATTTGGCTTGGTTTTTGGTTACCCCGATGGGATTTACCCGAAACGGGGTCAACTATATTGTCTATCAAGACTTTAGATCTCTTGAAAATCATGGATGTTCCCTTTTTGCACACCCGGACATTTCAATGTTCTTCGTATATCTACAACGCAAAAGTAGCTATAATAGTCTGATTTCAGGCTGTTTTCAGTGTTAAAAAATCAATATGAGCGAGATGGACTCACAGACTATAATAGCCTCCCGTCTTGTTTGAGCCTCGATACTCCACAAAACCCATTTCTCCCAATGCTTTCAAAGCCCTTTTCACTGTTGCCTCGCTTTTCCCGATAATCGGAACAATATTTATCCGACTTATACCCGGATGCGCTTTAACAATGTCAAGTATATTATTTTCAACTTCCGAAAGCAATTTTATCGGGTCATTTATCGGGTCATTTATCGGGTCATGATTTTGACCCGATAAATCCGGGCGCATAAATATCACTTTGACCACGCCTCTTTCATCGGTTACTCTCGGCTGGGGAAGTCCTGCGCGCTTGCACTCCTCGAATATCATTGACAGGCCTCTGCCCCAATGCTCGATTACTCCACTGTAATACATTACGCGGGCAATAGTCTCATTTGGCGGTTCCGATGTGTGTGGCGAGTATCCGGGAGCCGTATGTAAGTTGATTCGCAGGTATTTCTTCGGGAAGCATACCTGCGTTCTCAATCTCTATTCGGTCATCATATATAGCAACGCCGACGGAGGCAGTCTTTCTCCAGTCCATGTGAGCCAAAGCGTTAAAAATGCCTTTTACTCACACTAAGAGAATTTTCCAGACTCACGGTTCAAAATGCCAGATTGTCAGGATAACCGCTATCTCTCCGCTTGCACGACTCACGGACTATTTGAGGATAAAATCGACAGATTTTTCGGTCAGTTTCAAATACTGGCTATCTCCTTTGTCAACAGATGAACAGTTGAGGAAGGATTTGAATAGGCCTCTTTCCCATTGGCGCGTGCCGCTGCAACTTCTATTTTCTCAATCAGTATTCTTTTCATCGCTGTTGAGTATTCCCCTTTGGAATAAGCAGGGTCTTTACTTCTCAAAAGTGCAAGACACTCCGATGATGATATTTCACGGTTGACATCGACATAGTGCAGCAGGAACCAATATTCGATGCAGGGGTTGGAAAGCAGAAGGGTGGCATCTTTAATCTTCTTAAGACGGTCAAGCATCCCCGGCACATCAAGGTCGAACATCAGGAAAGTCTTATCCTCCGGTGTGGTGAACCTGTCGCGCTTGCATCTGTTGATATACGGCTGGGATATATTGGAATCGCTTACTCTCGCTATGATTTCAACGGGAACCCGGAAATTGCGGCGCAGGAGATCCACATACGCAGCTTCGGTCTTTCCCTCGCAGAATACGAAGAAGGTCGGATTCATTCTCTTGCCTTTCGGCTGTTTCGCTTTTCGTGCCATAATCAGATATTCTCAAATTCGTTGACATACGGCACGGCGTCAAAACGCCCCTGAAGATAGGCTTTTTCCAGATCCATCTTCTCACGGAAGTCCTTGTAGTCGAAAAGTGAATAAAGGTCACTGGAACTGTCATCGCGCTTATTCACAAAGAAAATCTGGTCTTTACGGAAACGGCTCATGTCAAGCAGATGTGTGTTGTGGGTGGTGAACACAAGCTGTGCCGACCGGCTGTTGTGGAACAGGTTGATGAGATATTCGACAAGC
Organism: uncultured Porphyromonadaceae bacterium; assembly: GCA_937989585.1. Classification (GTDB taxonomy): domain Bacteria; phylum Bacteroidota; class Bacteroidia; order Bacteroidales; family Muribaculaceae; genus CAG-873. The sequence goes on from CALKRW010000019.1 coordinate 24,683, forward strand.
CGGGTGTGCAGGCTCGTTTCCACCTCATCAAGAAACATCACTTTATTGTTGCGGACAACATCCATTACCGTAAGCATTATCCTGAACAGTATTTTTGTACCCTCGGATTCTTCAGTATTGAAGTCAAACGGAAGAGAAGGATTGCGACGGTGGAAAGTTGTCAGCTCTCCATCCTTATACGAAAACTCCACAATGTCGCTGTCTGCGGCTTTAAGAACGCGAAGAACCGCATCCTTGTTGTCTCCGAGAAATCTGTCTGTCACCATCGATGTGTTGCCGCGATAACTGAATACAAGCTGCTCGTTGAACCATCGGTAAATCTCCTTTGCCTTGTCACGATCCATCTGGCTTGCGCGCGACAGGAAAAGCGTTTTGCGTGAAGTATTCGACGCAACATCCATCGGACGGCGTATTACAGTCGTAAACTCATATTTCTCCTTCTTCCCCCCGGATTTACGCTCATCACGGGAGAATATCAGAGCCTTGCGCCCTTTGGGATAGTAATACAGGCTTTCGGTAATGATTTCCTCACGGGTGCAGGAAAAAGAATATTCATGTTCTATCTCGTTGACGATAAAACGTATGTAGAACTCACTCGGTGCATCATTCCCGCCAAATTTGAAAGGCTTAAAACCAAAACAGTCCCCCTCGTTATAGTTGTGGGAGTCAAGAATCATATCAACAGCGGCCTTTACGGCCTTGATTATGTTGCTCTTACCGGAAGCGTTTGCGCCGTATATGGCAACTGTTTTCAAAAGCCGTTCATTGCCGACACTGAAAGTATTGCCGTCAAGCGCGCGGGCTTCCTTTGTCTGTATATTGGCGGCCTGCAAGTCAAGCGTTATTTTCTCGTTAATCGAGAAAAAGTTGGTGAGAGCGATTTCTAATACCATTTCAAATGCTGTATTTGTAATTATTTTGCAAATATAACACTTTAATTCGGATTTTAGTTATTCTGCCATGAAAAAAACTTTGTCGTTTGTCAGGCACTGCGAAAACTGCGAGAGGCGTGGCGGCTCAAGGTGTCGTCGTCGGTTTTGCCGTCATAGGGTGACGGCGAAGCAGGCTTCACTGACATCCTCCGACCGTACGCCGACTATGGGAGCCGGCTGAACACCGACTGCCTCATACGCCTTGTGAGATTGCGACAGGGATGCCGCACACACAAGACTTCTAGACAGTCCGTGTTCGTAACGCCTGCTCTTTGATAAGGAATTTGAGCCGCCGCGCCACTCTCCGTTTGTTACGGCCCACGGCGGCAAAGAATGTGTCGCTTACGATTCCTCGGGATTATTCATCTTGCATTAGGGGGCTGTACTTTTATCAGTATAGATTTCAATGATTTACCTAATTATGAAGGTGGGTCTGAACCCATTTTCCGGAAAATCACCGAAAAACAGCCTGTTTTCAGGCAAGTTACGATACCGTATCATTCCATATATCAAATACTTGCCTCTTCAATCGGGAACAAAATTAATTTTTCTCGGACTGTTCCCGATTTGTACACCGCAGACTGCTATATTTTGCCGATTTCTGGAGTTTCGGACAAAATAAAAATCACTGAAAATGCTTGATTTTCAGTGATTTTCCACTTTTTGTGGTCTTTATAAGTGACCCCGGTGGGGCTCGAACCCACGACCCGCTGATTAAGAGTCAGCTGCTCTAGCCAACTGAGCTACGGAGTCTTGCTTGATGCCTCGAAGGTTGACCCTTTCTCTGCAAAAGCGATGCAAAATTAGTGCCTTTTTTTGAATTTCACAAATTTTTCGGGAATTTTTTCGCACATAGATTTTTTTTCAGGGTATTATTTTTAGTGTTTTTTCGCTTGCATCCATGTCTCTTTCCGGCGCAAGGACTCTGCTACGATGGTGGCATTCAGAGTGTTGGTCATGGCGCGGGGTGCCGGAGGGAGGGATTGGGGACCACGGGTGCATGAGTCACAGCGGCAACAGCCAGACAAGGCTGACTTCTGCCTTGACGGGTCCGAAAAATATGCGGCTGCGGTTACCGTCGTACACGCGAATGCCGTCCTTGAGGCTGTAGCGCGTGTATTTCGTGCGCATAAGGCCGATGCCGCCGCCGATCTCGAGGTTCAGGTGACGGTTCAACGGCAGAGAGTATGAGTAGGAAATGCCTGTGGTCCACGATACATGCTCGCTCTGACGGCCTACGTTGCCGAACTTGATGTTGTAGTCGAAGACCGAGACGAAAACGCCGATGGTCTGGCCTGTCAGCGCCTGGCGTGAGGGATGGTCGCGGAATCGGTAGCGTGCCTCGATCTCGCCGCGCTTGATGTGCCAGCAGCGCCGCATTCCACCCCATCGGGCGAAACTACCGTCGGCGACGAGCGCCAGGCGTCCGCGTCCGGCCTCGAGCCCGATGTCGGGTGTCAGCAGGGCGTCATGCAGCAGATTGGTGCGCATGGCGAAAGTCCACTGTCTCAGCGAGGGTGGGGCGGGTGTGTCCGAACCGGCCTGTACGGTGGATTCGGATTCTGCCGCCGACAGGGACAGAGACAGGGCGAGTGTGAGTATCAGGATAAGATGCCGCATAGTTTTTTATAGACCTAATATCTATAACCTTTTCGCGGTGTCTTTGGTTCGGCCGTTTCAGCCCGGCTTGCGAACTTTAAAATAGCAGGACGGAGGCGGCACGAAAGGCGCGGCTAAAAATCCTCGTCGCTCTCGCGGTGACAGCGGTTTGGCGGCGTTAAGGCAAGACTCGCCGGATTATGCCGCGGACCGAAACTCAGGTGCATTCCGGCGTCGAGCAACTGCCGTGCGAGCGCGGGTTTTCCGCGGAAACCGTGGACAATCCAGACCGGTTCCTCTGCGGTCCCGGCAGTCCCGGTCTCGGCAAGCAGACGTCGTCGCGCCGCAAGCAACTCGCCCCATGCGCGCACGCAGTGGACTATCAGCGGCAGTCCCAGCCGTGCCGCAAGCCGTGCCTGTGTCATGAAAACATCCTTCTGGACGTCGAGTCCAGGTCCGCGCAATCTGTCGAGCCCGCATTCGCCGATAGCCGCGAGTTGCGTTGGCGCCGACTCGGCCAGATGACGCTGGGACTCGAGCGCTTCGGCGACATCGGACCGTCCGGCGTTCCACGGATGCACGCCGAGCGAGTAGCGCACGTCAGCGCGCGGAGCGTCGGGAAGTGCCGTCATCCCGGGAACGGCCTCTACGTGAACTATCGCCGGACCTTCGGGGCATGGGTTGTGGGTGTGTACGTCAAGGTGGGGCACGGAAAGGAAATCCGGTGTCCCACCTTGTATAGTCATATCGTGTGTCGTGTCAGACATCGCGGTGCAGCAGCGCCTCGACGGCCAGTCGGTAGGAGTCCGCGCCGAAACCCGCTATCGACCCGAGGCAGGCGGGGCCTATGAGCGACGTGTGGCGTATGGCCTCGCGGGCCGCGGTGTTCGACAGGTGTACCTCGATCACGGGCGTCACTATCGAGCGTATGGCGTCGGCGATCGCCAGCGAGGTGTGCGTGTATGCCCCGGCGTTGAGGACCACGCCGATGCAGTTGTCGTCGTAGCCCGCTTTCTGCAGCGCGTCGATGAGCGTGCCCTCGCAGTTCGACTGCAGGTCGCGGAGTTCTACCTGGCTCTGGTAGAGCGTGCGCAGGTTCTGAAGGATTGAGTCGAGGGTCTCGCGGCCGTAGATTTCCGGCTCGCGCAGTCCCAGCAGGTTCAGGTTGGGGCCGTTTAGTATGAGGATGTATTTTGTCATGGGGCTTTATTTGTGGTTGAGCGACACGGCCTTTGTCGGCGGCAGGGTCTCGTTGCGCTCGGCCACGGCGTCGACGACCTCGCGGGCAAGGTGGCGGAACGACTCGGCCGCGATGGTGTCGGCGGCGGCGATGGGACTGCCCGAATCGTTATGCTCGCCGACTGCGGCGACAAGCGGAATCTGTGCCAGAAGACGCAGGCCGCGTTCCTCGGCAAGGCGCACTGCGCCCCCGTTGCCGAAGATGAAATAGCGCTCCTCGGGGTGGGGTGCCGGCGTGAACCACGCCATGTTCTCGACGATGCCCAGGATGGGTACGTTCACCTTGTCGCCGGTGAACATTGATATGGCCTTGCGTGCGTCGGCGAGTGCGATTTCCTGGGGTGTCGACACGACCACCGCGCCGGTGATGCCCAGAGTCTGGACTAGGGTGAGGTGGATGTCCGAGGTCCCCGGGGGCATGTCGATGACGAAATAGTCGAGTTCACCCCAGTCGGCCTGCTCTATGAGTTGCTTGAGAGCGTTCGAGGCCATTGAGCCGCGCCACAGCACCGCCGAGTCGCGGTCGACCAGGAATCCTATCGAGAGCATCTTCACGCCGAAGGCCTCGGCAGGGATGATGAGGTCGCGTCCGTCCTCGCTCTTGTGCATGTATATCTCGGCGTTCTCCACGCCGAACATCTTGGGTACCGACGGACCGAATATGTCGGCGTCAAGCAGCCCCACGCGATAACCCTCGCGGGCCAGCGACACGGCCAGGTTGGCGGCGACAGTCGATTTGCCTACGCCGCCCTTGCCCGAGGCCACGGCGACGATATTCTTCACGCCGGGCAGGACGGGAGCCTTTTCGGCGGCGGGAGCCTGGACTATCTTGGTGTTGACGGTCACGGCCACATCCTTGCCCGCGTGAAGTTTCACGGCGGCTTCGGCGGCCTTGACCAGCGAGCGGATGAACGGGTCGGTCGGTCGGTCGAATTTCAGTGAGAACGAGACGGTGCGCCCGTCGATGCGTATGTCGTCCTCGACCATGTCGAGGTCTACGATGTCACGGCCGTTGCCGGGATAGCGGACGGTCCTGAGTGCTTCGGTTATGAGTGCGGGATATAGTGTTTCCACGTCGTTGGCGTTTGATGTTGATTACTGTTTCTTGAATCTGACGGCGGGTGCGCAGAGCTCGGGACACTGCACCTGTCCGCGTGAGTACGAGCGGTAGGTGTCATGCTCTATCTCGACCTCCGGCTCGACAAGTGGAGTCGAGGCGTCCAGCCGCATGCGTATGTACTTTATGGTGAGTCCTCGGTCCAGCCACTGCTGTTCGTAGTGGGTGCGGATGTCCAGGTCGAGCGGCAGGTCATGGCAGGCCTTCCCTTCCTCGCCAGGACGGTAGTCCTTGTACAGGTTGTCGCTTATGGCCTCGACGGTGATGGCGCCGGGATTGGCCTCGGCGAGCAGTTTCGTGTATGTGAACAGGAACGGCGAGTCGGTCTTGAGGTTGATGACGCCGCCGTCGCCCAGTATGCGGCGGTACAGGTCGAGGAAGCGGGTCGACGTCAGGCGCTTCGACGTTTTCTTCATCTGCGGGTCGGGGAAGGTTATCCATATCTCGGCGACCTCGCCGGGTGTGAAGAAGCGGTCGATGAGTTCTATGGAAGTGCGCAGGAACGCCACGTTGCCGAGGCCCTCGCGCAGTGCGGCGGTGGCTCCGGTGTGCATTCGTGCGCCCTTGATGTCGACGCCTATGTAGTTGCCCTCCGGGTGGCGGCGTGCCAGTCCGGTGGCATATTCTCCCTTGCCGCATCCCAGTTCGAGGGTGATGGGCCTGTCGTTGCCGAAGACCTCGCTGTGCCACTTGCCCCTGTGGGGGAAATCCTTCTCCGAGAGGACGGCGAAGGGATACTGGAAGACAAAGGGGATGTCCTCCATTTCTGCGAACTTCTTGAGTTTGTTCTTGCTCATGTATATCTATAGGATTGGCGCGTTTATTTCCGTACGGTTTTCAGGCTTGCGCGTCGTCCGTCGGTGAGGCCTGCCGTAAGCACGAAGATGCTGCCGTCGAAGTCGCCCGTGGGTATGGTCACGGTCTGTGCCGCGGGCCTGAGGGCGGCGAGCAGCCTGCCGCTGAGGTCGTACAGGCTCAGCGACTCGATGTCGTGGCCCGTGCATTCCACAATCAGGTCGTTTCCCTCGAAACGCGCGTCCAGCGTTGCGTCACTGTCGGCGAGGACCTTGTCGGCCCCCGACTCGTCGAAGGTGAAGTCGGCCCACTGTCCGGCATTGCGGAACATCTCGGCGTAGCCCGGTGCCACATGCAGTGTGACGGCCGGCTGGTCGACGCCGCGCCACACATCGGTGCCGGTCGCCGGGACTGCCGTAAGCGCGTGAGCGTTGATTGCCTCCAGGCCTGTCATGCCCTCCATGGCGAAATCGCCCACCGAGTCGAGCGCCGCAGGCATTCTCAGCGTGCGCACCTTCGTGACGTCCTTCATTGCGAACTTTCCGATGGTTGCGATGTCCTCCGTCAGGTGTATCTCCACAAGGTTCCGGGCGCCCTTGAACACGCGTTCGGGCAGGGCGGTGATCCGTGACGGAAGATTAATGTCCGTCAGGGCCGCGTCCTCGAAGAACGCTCCGTCGCCTATGGCTGTGACGGAATGCGGAAGACGTACCGACGCGAGCGCGGGACACGATGCGAAAGCGCGCTCCCCGATGCTCCTGAGCGACTTAGCCCCCGAGAGGTCTGCCGAACTCAGTCCGGAAAACTCGAAGGCACGTGCGCCGATTTCGCTTACTGCATCTCCGAAGTCGTATTCCCGCAGGCTCGTGCATCCCTGGAACGCGGCGTCGCCTACCGCACCGATGCCGGCAGTCCCGCTGACCTCGGAGAGGCTCGTGCAGCCGGCGAAGGCTCCGGCGGGGATTGACCGCAGGCCCGATACGTCAGCCCGGGCGAGTGCCGTGCAGCCCTTGAAGGCATCCTTGCCCACGCGGGCTGTCGTGAGGGTCACTTCGGTCAGTGACGTGCATGTGGCGAAAGCACCGTAGCCTATCGAGTCTACCTGCGTGAGGTCGATCGACCGTATCCCTGAGCCGGCGAAGGCGCCGTCCGCAATGGTCAGGCGCTGCCCGGCGGGGAGGACCACGCGTCCTGCACTGAGCCCGCTGAACGCGAGCGGGGGAATGACTCCCTCGGCGTAAGTCTCGCTGCGGTGCAGCATGGGGCCGGCGTAGGCCTCGATTACGGCCTCGGACAGGTCAAGGACATCAAGTCCGCCGAGTCTGTCGCCGATATAATATATGTCGGCGGCATTGACGGGGCCTGACACCTTCAGGCTGCTTTCCGTGGCGCTGATGTTCTTTTGCGAGAGGGTTCCGGCCATGGTGCTGGCGATGTCAAGGGCCAGGGCATGGCTGCAGCACAGCAGTATGCATGTCGTGACTGTGACGAGAGGTATTCGCTTCATTTGTGACGGTACGGGGAAGTTTGGGTGTGACGGATGTTCGCGCAAAGATACAGATTATAGTGCAAACCCGCAACTCCCCGCCGCAGAATCTATTCGTGCCTCGGTCCTCTAGCCGTGCGCGGGACTTACTTGCCGATGACCTTCAGGAGTTCGACGTCGAAGATCAGGGTCTGGTTGGGGCCGATCACGCCGCCTGCGCCGTTGGGACCGTATGCCAGTTGCGAGGGGATGAACAGGCGCCATTTCGAGCCGGCCTTCATCAGTTGCAGGGCCTCGACCCATCCGGGAATGACCTGTGTCACGCCGAAGGTTGCGGGCTGGCCGCGGTCTACCGACGAGTCGAACACGGTGCCGTCGATTAGTTTTCCGGTGTAGTGTACCTCGACCTGGTCTTCGGCTGTGGGCATGGGGCCGTCGCCTTCGGTCAGCACCTCGTACTGCAGGCCCGAGGGAGTGGTCTTCACCTCTACGCGCTTGCCGTTCTCGGCCAGGAATGCCTCGCCGGCCTTGGCATTCACCTCGCCCATCTTGGCGGCGGCCTCACGCTGTTTCTCCTCCATGGCCTGGAAGTACTTCTGGATTTCGGCCTTGGCCTCGTCGTAACTCATCTTGGGGGCCAGACCGTCGAATACGGCGGCAACACCGTCTGCAAAGTCCTGCACGTCAATCTTCTCGATGCCCGAGGCACGGAAATTGTTGCCCATGCTCAGACCGAGGGCGTAACTGATGCGGTCGAATTGTTTCTCGTTATTTTCCATAATTTTGTTGGTATTTTTATGTTAGTATTATGATATTCACGTTTGTCTGTCATGGCTCGGACACGGAGCCGCTTAATAGAGAACAAAATCCGTGCCAAAAAGTCTCACAAAGTTAATAAAAAAGCGCGATTGTCCGAAATCACAATAAAATGTGTATCTTTGCTAACGGAAGTTACGAAAAGAGTGTAATTTATTGGAAATGAGCGTAGGTTAATTGCTCTTGATAGTAATAGGTTACGATTTAGTTAGTTATCTACTGCATTATCCTTCTGCGCGTTGCGTAACCTTCAAAGAACTCTTCGTATGCAAAAGTAGCTATTTAATTCGAGATTTTGATATAAACTCCCGTTTTTTATCCCCTCATTCATAAGAATTTTCCGTAAAAGCGGTATTGTCCGTCGGCACACCATTGCCCAAAACGAGTTTGGAACAAACGTGTGCCGACTACCGCATAGCTGGAGAAAAGGGCATTGCCTCACGCCTAAACGATGTTTAGACAGATGAAGCAATGCCCCTTTCTTTTGCGCCTATGCCAAGAGGTGCTTTTACGGGTTTTCAAATGATTTTTCTTTTTTCGCTGTCTCTTTTGCCGGAAGCGGAAAGTGAATGCAGAGTGTGTCAGCCTGCCCCATGAATGAAACAGGCGCCCACACACAGCCGGACAAACCGGGAAGAATGATTGTTGCCACCCGGCTGAACAAGTTCCGTCGGATCGGAAACAATCATACTTCCTTTGTTGTGGTTTGCCCTTTTCACGCTTCCGGTGATGTCTTTTTCCTTTTGGTGATTCTTTTTTTTACGGATTTTCCCCTGAAGTTTTTTTCTACACAATCTGCCTCTGTTTTCGTTTACCTCCATTTTGCGCCTTTCAGTAAGCCGCATCAGTCAGTCATTTTCGTTCTGGGCGCAAAGGTAATTCCGGGATTGGACGGGAAAGCAAGGTCAAGCCTCCTGTTTTCGGTAAAAATCTCCAGCCCTGCGGGTAGTATTT
>CALKRW010000020.1 GCA_937989585.1 uncultured Porphyromonadaceae bacterium
TCTTTCTCAATCAAGATAGTTAATAATCTGTCCAACTTTTTGGGGTCACTTCATTTAGGCCCAGCCTTTTTTGCTTAAAAATGACGGGACCTTTGCTATCAGCCTTAATTGCAATGGCTACTAATACCAAAATTGGTGACAAGCAGCATATCAGTATCAATGATAGAATTAAATCTATCGCTCTTTTAATATATTTGTACATTATTGACGGTGTTTCTTTATCACTATTATTCTATATGCTTTCTTTAACAGGCAATAGCACATGCCGTACATATTATAGAAAAAACACGAGATATGATGTGCCGGCGTAAACTGCAAATCGGCTTTCAATTCATCTTTCAACATCTTTGCTTCTTCTTTTCTTTGAGACTGAACCTGTTTATAGAGCAGAATCATTAATCCATTAAAGTATTTTTGAGGATTGGTTCGGTATAAACTGATCATCCGTTTTACGAACACTTTTCGTTCAATTTCAAACCTATCGGATAATAAGTTTGTGGTTTGCCCGCTATGTATACGAATTTTGACTAATGTTTCGGGGATGCTGACAAAAGTATAACCTTCCAACATAATTTTGGTCCAATACTCTTCATCTTGTATGGTTTTCAAGTCAAGCGAAAAATCACCAATATGATTTAGAATAACTTTGTTAATCAGCAGGGTACAACCATATAGACCGACTTCATTTAACGAATGCATTTTAAGCATTTGTTGTCCGGAATATACTCCCCGAACTTTACGCTGCGGCCTAAAAATCGGTTCCCCTGATTCATTAATCGAGCAAGTCGAGCACCTGACGACGCATACTTTGTTTTCAAGTTCTCGGACGGCCTCTATTTGATGTTTTATTTTGTCAGGAAGATATAAATCGTCATGACTCAGCCAAGAGAACCATTCTCCCTTCATTTTAGCAATGCCATAATTGAGCGCGGTAGAAACACCTCCGTTTTCCTTTTCAAAGTATCTTATTTTATCGCCGTAACTTTGCACTATTTTCCGGGTCTTACCGTTGTCCGGAGAACCGTCATTAACAACTATAATTTCAATATTCCGGTAGGTTTGATTCAGGCATGATTCTATTGCCTCGCGCAAGTATGGGTCTCCTTTATATACCGGAATTATAATTGAAACAAGAGGATTGTATTCCATAATTATGATTTTCTGAATTTTAAGATTTGCCTCATTAGCCATGTGAGAGCTAAATATGGAGCGACATATTTCTTTCGGGCACAATAGAAGAAATACCGCCAATGCAACTTCGATTTACTTGTATCTAATGAGTCTAAGGCTTCAATAATAAACGGTGTATTAAGGATCTCTTTAAATTTACAATACCTTTCGAACGGATTCTTTATTTTTAAAGCATTCCCCCCCAAGGGAATTAATGCACAAACAAGTCTGCCTTTAGCCGCCTCACGTAAACTAATTGCAGCGTTATTTTTATTCAGGAAATTGTTTATATATTCATTCCAATAACTCCATTTCCTAACTAAATCTCGTCTAAAAGGCTTTGTAACAGACGTTGATGTATTCCTTCTATAATAGTAGAGAGGAAAGTCTATATATTTTGCAGTATTTGCAAAAAAGCAAAACTCAAAATTAAATTGAAGGGCTTCGGATGGGATGTCGTTTAGCGTTATGAAACGAATATTATGACTCACGACGATTGAACGCTTATAAAGCCTTGCCCATACAGGGGTCAATCTGTCAAGTATCTCCGGCCTGAACTTATCTTGAGTAGGCCCCAATGTAGGTATTAAAATCTGGCTTAAATATTCCTCTCCTTTGAAATATTTGTCATCATTGAATATGTGTCTGACAGAACATTTTATCGTTGACAAATTATAGTTTCCACAAATTACATAATCAACTGAACCGCCATCAGTTGCATTGACAAGCCGCTCTATTGCATTTTGTTCTATATAATCATCGCTGTCGACAAACATTAAATAATCGCCCGAAGAATGTTCAATCCCGCAATTACGAGTTTCCGAAAGCCCCTCGTTCTCTTTGTCAATAAATCTGATTCTTGAATCAGAATCGGCGAATCTCTGACAAATCTGCTTCGAATTGTCGGTACTACCATCATTTATTACGATGATTTCGATGTTGCTATACGATTGGCTTGTGATGCTTTTAAGACATTCTTCAAGATAAGTCGCGGTGTTGAACACCGGTATTATTAATGAGATTTTTGGAGATATGGAGTTCATGATAAATATTTATTCCCAGAAAAATTCATATGGATAGATTTGAAGAGTATCAATTCCAAAAAAGGCTCTGTTTATATAGTAAACTGTGAGTATTACCGAGAGGCCCAATTTGATTAATGTCACTATTTGACCATCTTTTATCTTGCAATGTTCTAAGCATATAGGTAGCGCAATAGGTACAAAGACTATGAAGTAATAGTTTATCCTCATCAAAACCGGATTAATCAAAGCAACCATCTGGAAGAATGTTGCCAATACGAGTATATTCCTCAAAAAAACGGCTCTTTCGTCTCCTTTCTTCTCATCAAAAAACAAGTAGGAAAGAGTTGTAAAAATAATAAATAAGAAAAGTGTTCCGTAAGCTCCTGTATCGCCGAAATCACCATATCGCTCAGAGTAAATAGATAAATCGTCACTTGAAGCAAGGAATGATACAACAAGCGCCGCTATTTGTGTCTTGAAAACAAAAAAAATGATAAATACAGGTATAATGAGTAATAGCGCTTTTTTTGATATATTTATATATCTAATTGGTAATAATAGCAATAAGATGACAGACGAATGGTGAAAGTAATATGCTGCAAGAACTGTAAGACAGAAATATATTAGCTTTTTTCTTAATATTAAAAAGAATGCTAATATGCCCAGTGCAATTGCGATAGACTGTCGCAAACCGGAAAAAAACATCGGGAAAACAGCCATATTCATAAATATGGCAATCTTTAGGTAGTTATCCTTGTTTGGTTCTCTGTATAAGAAATACAGCGGAACAGTTACTATCAAAGCATTTACGGCTAAGAAATATTGAAAATCATCAGTAAATAAGCCAATAAGTTTATTTAGGTAGCCGTAGCCTGCCTCTCTGACATAAATGTCTACACTTCCCCAATTACAATCAATTAGAGCCTCAAATTTTGGTTCATATGCTGCAAGATCGCACCCGATATTGGTCGAGCGCAGTGATAAAATCAAGAATAGGCATACGAAATATTCGGCCAAAGTGATATTTCTTTTCCCTTTTCCGTCGGTCGCTATGCTTAGTATCAGTGTTATTATCAGTAAACCTATATAAGGTAACATTACTTGGACAAAAGTTTTTTATATGATTCAAGATATTTTGTCGTCATTCGCTCTTTGCAGTATCTGGCATGTGCTTCAGAAACTATCTTTTCTCGTTCAGGAGTAGTATAAATGAATTCTCGAATTGCCTTTTTAAGAAGTTCAAGATTACCGAACGGAACAAATTTACTGTATTCTTCAATTGCAATACTTTCCGGCCCACCAGCGCAAAAACCTACTACGGGAGTCCCACAACAAAGGCTTTCGGCAACTATCATTGAGAATGTTTCTCTTTTTGATGTTATGACTGTACAGTCGGCACTGGAATATAATTCGGCCAGTTTTTCCTGATTATTACACGGGGGCAATAGAATTATGTTGGCAGGAAATGTCAAATCCTTAATATCATAGGTTAATGCCGCAATTACAAAAATGGCTTCGGGCATTTGTTTCGCAATCTCAACAATGTATCGGCTTCCCTTAACACTATCGATTTTGGGCTTGAAATATGCGGAAGCATGGAATATGACCGGCTTTTTGTATTCCTTTAGTTTATTTATTGAATGGTGCGGAAAGAATACCCTTGTATCGACACCATTCTCAACAGTAATATTTTCGAACCGCCCCAAGTATGGTGATTGTTTTGAACGAGAACACACCCAGGGGGAAACCGAGGCAACAAGCAGATTGTCAGCCCCGAATCTTTCGAATGCGCGTTTCATTAAATGCCAGCTTTGTGCAGTCCCGTCATGAAAGAACCTATGTCCGAATTTGTATTGCGGACAACTGCCACACCCCGTCTTCCACTTATCGCAGTCATATGCATGCTCGCAGTTGGCCGTGTACCAAAATTCAGCATGATTTGTTAAGACTGTCTTGATATTCGATATTGCAAGATACTCAAGCAGTTTATACAAGTCAACGGTAAATCCGTTAGGGCAATGAACATGAACGACGTCCGGAGTCTGCTGTTCAATATATGTTCTTAGCCTATTAAAAGAAAATAACAGGAAAGATCCGAAACGTTTGCCTGTAATGCGAGATATGGTGTTGTTTGTCAATTGTTCAAGCCTGTGGCAATAACGGAAATAACTTTCACTTTTAACTGATACCCCATTGCCGTAAGCAATCAGACACCGGTGACCTTCACGCTCAAGTGAAGTTTTTATGTCGGTTACTATTTTACCGGTACTGCCAGACACAGCATTTACATTGATAAGAAGAACTTTCATGTTATTTTCTCCAGATCATTTTGTTGACGACGGTGACGTAGGACTGGATGATTTTGACTACGATGTTGCTGACGTTTTCGCCAACGTAGACGTCGACTGGGGTGCCGTCGTCGTGGTTGCGGTTCATGGCGATGGCGGTCTCGACGGCCTGAAGGAGACTCTTTTCGTCAATGCCCGCTAGGATGAAGCCTGCGTTGTCGAGTGATTCGGGGCGCTCGGTGGAGGTGCGGATGCAGACGGCGGGGAAGGGATGGCCGACCGAGGTGAAGAACGAGGATTCCTCGGGGAGAGTGCCGGAGTCGGAGATGACGGCGGCGGCGTTCATCTGCAGGCAGTTGTAGTCGTGGAATCCCAGAGGTTCGTGCTGAATAACTCGAGGATCGAGTTTGAAGCCGGACTGCTCGAGGCGCTTGCGAGAGCGGGGGTGGCAACTGTAGAGGATGGGCATGTCGTAGCGCTCGGCTATGGCGTTGATGGCGTTGAGCAGGCTCAGGAAGTTCTTCTCGGTGTCGATGTTTTCCTCGCGGTGGGCACTTAGTAGGAGGTATTCGCCTTTTTCGAGACCGAGGCGCTTGTGGATGTCGCTGGCTTCGATGTCGGCGAGGTTCTGATGCAGAACTTCTGCCATAGGCGAGCCGGTGACGTAGGTGCGCTCTTTGGGCAGTCCGCACTCGGCAAGATAGCGGCGTGCGTGCTCGGAGTAGCAGAGGTTGACGTCGGAAATGATGTCGACTATGCGGCGGTTGGTCTCCTCGGGCAGGCACTCGTCCTTGCAGCGATTGCCGGCCTCCATGTGGAAAATGGGGATATGAAGGCGCTTTGCAGCGATAGCCGAGAGGCATGAGTTGGTGTCGCCGAGGATGAGCAGAGCGTCGGGCTTGATGTCGACCATCAGTTTGTACGAGCAGTTGATGATGTTGCCGA